>NZ_BAAHBF010000003.1:696200-996891 GCF_054776875.1 Spirosoma daeguense | reverse complement strand
ATGTGGAGTTTTTCCTCTACCGGCTGACTCAGTTATATGCTTAATCCAAGATGCTCCACAACTTTTGACCTTGATCCGTTGTGGGGGGCTTTGTATTTTTCTAGGTTTGTGCGCTTAATCAAACCTAGCCATTTTGGAGATTTTCTTGCTCATCATCCAGTTTCTGTTGCCTGAGTTCATTCTGAAAAATTTCGAATTGACCTCCATCGACCGTTCTAATAGCATTTTTCAACTCTGTACAGAATATAAAATACCATCAGAATAACGCAAAAATTTACTCCCCAAAAGCTTCTTTCCGACACTAAATGCTCAGATCTTTCCTTCACAGCAAACGGCGGAGGTGAATCAATACAATGACCGAAAAAAGTCGTTTATCGAGATTGGATACGAGTATTTAAACAGATAATGAGTGAGTTTGCTCGTCAATTTATTAATACCTCCCGTGCTGTTTCTTCATCACGTTTTAGTTGAGCAACCAGCGCAGGAAGCCCATCGAATTTCTGTTCGGGACGTAGGAACTCTTTAAATTTCAACGTCATGTGCTCACCGTAGATGTCTTTATCGAAATCAAAAATATACGTTTCGATGGTTTGGTTTGTACCCGCTACAGTTGGCCGGAAACCAATATTGAGCATACCACGTAGCGTTTGGCCTGCGTATTCAACCTCAACAGCGTAAACTCCATTAGCCGGAATAAGCTTGGCCGGATCATCGACCTGCAAATTAGCCGTCGGGAAACCAATGGTACGCCCGAGCTGGCGACCTTTTACAATGGTGCCGGTTAATGAATACGGTCGTCCCAGAAAGCGATTGGCTGTCTGTACGTTTCCCTGATTCAACGACGCACGGATTTTAGACGAGCTTACACCGACGGCTTCGACATCCTGACGGGGAATTTCCTCAACTTCAAAGCCGTATTCACTCTGATGCGCCTTAATGTAGTCGAACCCACCCTCCCGATCGCGCCCGAAACGATGATCGTATCCAATAACAAGCTTCTTTGTGCCAATTTTCTCCAGCAGAATCTGCCGAATATACTCCTCCGAGGTGAGTTGTGAGAAGGAGCGCGTAAATGGAATAATAACCAAATGGTCGACACCCGCCTGATCGAGCAGTGCGATTTTTTCATCGAGCGTGGTCAGCAATTTCAGATTCTGGCTGTCGTTCGATACAACAGTACGCGGATGTGGCCAATACGTTATAAGCACCGATTCGCCGTCACTGGCTTTGGAAATCTCTGTTAATCGGGCCAAGATGGTTTGGTGCCCTAAATGAACCCCGTCGAACGTACCGCTTGTTACTACGGCATTTGTCAACGGCAGAATATCGTTCAGACCTCTGTAAATTATCATTTCTTAGTCGACAGCCAGGGTTCGAAAAGCATTTACCAATAGTCACTTCGCTACTACGTAGCACTTTTTATTCAAGCTGACTATCGGCTTGTGATTGACGATTACTCTCCCGGCATGTTAAAATAAATTCGTCGATGGTATGTGCATTTTCCACCCGAAAATCGCCGATACGTGTCCGTCTCAAGCAACTCATGTAGGCTCCATTATTGAGTAATAAACCCAAATCACGTACCAAACTGCGAATATAGGTGCCTTTCGAACACACAATACGAAAATCTACCTCAGGGAATCGTTCGGTATTTACCTCGAACACGGACACAGTGACCTGTCGGGCTTTAATACCACCTTCAACTCGGTCGGCGGTTTCGCCCCGACGTGCTTTTTCGTAAAGTCGTTCACCATTTACCCGAACCGCCGAATAAATGGGTGGTACCTGTAAAATGTCGCCCGTTAGTTTCTGGGCAGCTTCCTGAATTTGTCCGACCATTATATCCGACGTATCAAATTCAGCATCGAACTCCGTTTCCAGATCAACAGAAGGCGTTGTTTTACCAAGTACGAGGGTTCCAGTATACTCTTTTTCCTGCGCCTGATATTGGTCGATCTGTTTAGTCATCTTGCCTGTGCAGAGAATCAACAAGCCTGTTGCCAACGGGTCTAACGTTCCGGCATGGCCGATTTTTTTGAACTTACAGGCATACTTCAGCTTATTCGCTACGTCGAACGACGTCCAGGTGAGTGGTTTATCAATCAGAATAACTTGACCAGGATCTGTTTTCTGTTCCAAAATATAGATTCAGCTTCCAAAACTCAATCTATCCAGATCGGACTTGAAAGCGATTTTCATTTTCTTAATTTATTTTATGCAATCAGGTGTACTACGTTACAGTACATCCAGTTTTACGCCAGCGGCCATTAGACTTAAGAGTAAAAGGCCCATAGCAATTCGGTAATAGCCGAATACTTTGAAACCATAACGATTCAGGAATCCAACGAAACCACGTATGGCCAGCATGCCAACTACAAAAGCAATAGCATTGCCGATCAGAAGTATCTGATAATCGGCAGGTTGTAAGAGCTTATAGGTTTTAAGAAGTTTATAACCCGATGCTGCAGCCATAGTAGGTACGGCCAGAAAAAACGAAAACTCAGCCGCCTGCGACCGGGTAAGTCCCTGAAACATACCGCCAATAATAGTTGCCGCCGATCTTGATACGCCAGGAATCATGGCAATACACTGAAAAAAGCCAATACGTAGTGCATCCGGAACTGTTACGTCGCCATCTTTCGGCTGACGGTTCACAATCTGATCGATGAACACTAGTATAATGCCGCCAACCAGAAGCATAATGGCAACAACCACTATATTTTCCAGAAGCGAATCGATAAAATCGTTGAGCAGAAACCCAATAACCGCAGCAGGCAGGAAAGCAATAAGGATTTTGCTATAAAAATCGGCCATTGGTTGCAGATTGCGCGGCACCGATTTTAAGTAAGAAGGAGCCACGAAATCGCCCGTGGGCTTGGTTAGAAAACGGCGATGATATAAAACCAGTACCGACAGAATACACCCAAACTGAACGTCGACTGTGTATAGTTTGGTGAATTCGTTACCAGCAATACCTGCCAGCGATGAGTAGATAATCATGTGACCAGTTGAAGAAATCGGCAGAAACTCCGTCAGCCCTTCAATGATGGCCAGCGCTATTGCGTGAATCAGCTCCATTAAGAAGTTATAAAGTTATAGGGTTGTAAAGTTAGTTTGTCCAACTCTTTACAACCCTATAACTTCACAATTTTATAACTCTTTATGCGCTTTTAGGGCGGGCGAGTATAGCAAAGAACTCAAGAACGAATCCTGCCATCACCACAATCGGCCCGAGAGTAAGACCTAGAAAACCAAAACCAAACTCTTCTTTGTCGAGACTCATAATAAAGAAACCAGCCAGAACTACACCGATACCAATTAGCATCAATACGTAATTCTGTCGATCAAAAGGGAGTGCTGCTATTGCGGTTGAACGAGCAGGTTCAGCCACAGACCGAACAGGGGCCGTTTTTGGCACCGTAGCCGTCGTTTTTTTGGCGGGTTCTTCACGTGTCAGCGTGGCCGAGCCGTATTGCTTATCTTTTGCCATGTTCTTCGTCAGTTATACTCTTTAATTAACTCGCAACATTGGTCTGTAGTTTAACGAAACCAACGTAACGGTTTAAGTTTAATACAATTCATCCAGCGTCAGGCCCAGGTATCGATTCACGGCCTGAAACGTACTGAGAAAGCCAATCAGTACGCCCAACCCAACAATACTTGCCATCAGAATGGCCATTTTTTCGAAATCCTGAAACATCGCTAGCTCGGGTAAATTAGTTGTAGCAAGTTGTAATCCTACAAGTAACATTGCTACGGCAATAACACCAGCCAGAAACCCTTGCCACATACCACGTACCAAAAAAGGACGGGTTATGAAGCTGTTAGTAGCACCTACCAATTGCATACTGCGAATCAGCATCCGCTGCGAGTGAAGCGCCAGCCGAATGGTATTGTTCATCAGCACAACAATAATGATGAGTAGAATAATGGCAAAAGCCGACATGACCACATAAATCTTGGTAATGTTCCGGTTGATGCTGTCTACCAAATTTTCCTGATAAACCACTTCAAATACGCCGTCAATCTGCTCCAAATCCTGTTTTACTTCCTGCAGTTTAGCTTCTTCAAAATAACCTTCATTCAGCTTAAGTCGGAAACTATCGTGCAACGGATTTTCGCCCAAAAATTTCGAAAAATCTTCTTTAGTTTCGGCGATAAACTCTTTAGCGGCTTCTTCTTTCGTAACTAACTGAATTTGAGGTTCGCCGTTGGTTTGCAAAATATACGGCCGACTGGCAACCGTTTTCTGCAATTCCGTCATTTTCCGCTCGCTCAAATCTTTATCAAGAAAGGCTCTCACTTCATAGTTTTCGCGGATATACGTAACAAGCTTCTTGGAGTGAAGCGCCAGTACTGCACAAAAACCAATCAAAAACAAAGCCAGCGTCAGACTAAATAAAATCATGCCGCTGGGATACGTACCTACTTTCTTTTTCGTACGAGCCATTTAGGGTTCGTGTTATGAGACAAAAATAATGGTTTCCGCCAGTGAACGGTCTAATTTAAGAAATTTTAGCAAATCACTGAATGACTGGGATCGCTGGAAGAGCAGGATTGGCTTGGTTCTCATTCGCTTCTGTGCTATTCTGGCAAATCAGATTGCCCGTACAATTCTTGTTTTCCTCTACTTAAAAGTACCTCTGCTGGATAGCTTACTTCTACCAAATATAATCCGTTTGCCGGTGCTGCCCGACCAGCCGCGTTTCTATCTCTGGCGAGTATGATACGTTCAAATTGATCGAGACTCATTCGCCCCTGCCCTATTTCGAGTAACGTACCAACAATAGTACGTACCATTCCCCAAAGAAAGCGGTTGGCTTTGATATGGAACGTTAGTGAGTCGTCATTTATGCGTTCCCAATTGGCAAAATCGAGCCGACAATGAAAATGGTTCACATTCGCCCGTGCCTTACTAAAGCTCTGAAAATCGGTATAACGTAGCAACACCCCACAGGCTTCATTCATAACATCGTGATTTAGATGCGGACGAAAATGATACGTAAGGCCATTCTGAAACGCATCTTTTTGGCGGCTGATATGATACTGATAATAGCGGAAAGTGGCAGAGAAACGAGCGTGATGATTCGGTTGAACCAGAAAAATAGTGTGAATGGCAATATCTTCGGGCAGCAGGCAATTCAATGAATGAATCAGTGATTCAGACAAATTGAGCGGTTCTTCACTATCGAAATGAGCGAACTGCTGTTTGGCATGAACACCGGCATCTGTACGCCCACTTCCTACTATATAGATAGGCTTTCCCAACCGTTGTGTCAGCGTAGCCTCGAGTGTTGACTGTACACTTGTTCCATTGGCTTGCGTTTGCCAACCGTGATAAGCCGTTCCCCGATACGACAATTCAATAAAATAACGCACCATCGGGTAAAAGTACCACCAAAACAAACACCACACACGCAAAAGTGGTGTGTGGTGTAGTACTGTGCACACTAAAAACTGTTACCTAGCGAGGGCCACGACGACCACCCGGATTGAATCCTTCGCCCGACCGTTGCCCCTGATCTTGTGACCTTTGTTGAAAACGTTGTCCTTGTCCCTGCCCTTCCTGCGTACGTTGCTGAATGGCTTCGCTACGTCCTCCAGACATGGACTGACTCGGCTGGCTGTTCATTTGTGGCTGACTTTCGCTACGTTCGAACGAACGGTTTCGCGAAAAACCACCCTGTTGAAACGAACGGGGCGAATTATTTCCTGGCTCTATCTGACGTGAACTATTATCGTTTTGCGGGAAGTTCCCCCGCGAAAACTGTCCACGGTTCGACTCAAACCGGTTTGGCACGGGTGTGGGAGAATTTCCGGCATCAGGCGTTACATTACTATTCAGATTGCCATCTCTCGTACTATTCGATTCACCAGAAAACGGTTGTCCATACGTACGGCTGGAGCCATCTCTGGAGTATGTACGATTTGGGCTAATCGATGAACGGTCATACGCCCGACCAGACCCATTATTATCGCCATAACCACCTCGATTGTAAACAGAATTACCATCAAATGATGAGCGTGGTACGTTATTAGATCGATCATTACGTCCGTAATCCCGATTATAAGCCGTTGCAGAACCTGGCCGATAAAATCCTACCGAGCCATTACCAACAACTGAGCGACCAGGACGATCCATCTGGTCAACGCGATAAACTGGCACCGAACGGCGTGTTACCCGTTCAATGTCTCCTCTTGGAGGGCCATATACATACGCCCGGTTATTGGTCCGGTAGTAATTATTGATGATGGTGGTGTTATAATAGATATTCGTTACGTGCGGACGAGGTACGCAGTAGCTATACAAACGTGGACTGGTAATGTAAACCTGAGGAACAAATGTCCAGTAAGGCGCAGGTATATTGATATTCACATTGATATCCCAGCCTGGGCCCAAGGGTGCCCACCCGTAGTAGCCACCGCCCGAACGCCACGAAACCCAGGCCGGCCCCCAGTCGCTTCCGGGAATCCAGAGCCATCCGCCATAAGCCGGATCATATATCCAGCGACCGTAGTGAAACGGTGCCCAGCCCCACGCATAGTCCGATACCCACGTATTCCCAAACTCGGTAACCACCCAATGACCACCTGAAGCATAAGGCTGAAAATCAGGCCCTGCGTTAGGTAACCACACATTTCCGTAGCCCGGATGTTGCATCCATTGCCCGTATGGAGACAGCTCGTCATAAAACGACTCAACAGGCACCGTAACACCCGGTTGAGC
Organism: Spirosoma daeguense; assembly: GCF_054776875.1. Lineage (NCBI taxonomy): Bacteria > Pseudomonadati > Bacteroidota > Cytophagia > Cytophagales > Cytophagaceae > Spirosoma > Spirosoma daeguense. The sequence continues at coordinate 990,164 of NZ_BAAHBF010000003.1, read as the reverse complement.
CACCGCAACATGGGAAACAGCAGCTCCAAAAGTGAGCAAAGCAGCTAATCCAAGCAGTTTTATTGTTTTCAGGATAGTCATGACGCTTCGAAAATTACGCTGAAGTAGCTCCCTCAGCGCCTGTTTGATTTTAAAACCTCTCGAAGGTTTAACCAGACTTGCTTAAATCTCAGCTTTTTATAAAAAAAATCGCCCGACTTTTCAGCCGAGCGCTTGATACGTAGCAAATCAAGAAATAATACAACCAGAATTAATCTTCGGTGGTGATGAACATTTTCGGCTTTGGGGCCTCAATTCCATCTTTGGGAAACTGCCGGGCAATATTTTCGAGCATATAGTAATATGTTTCCCAGTACGTATCACTCTTCGTCCAGACCCGTACGTCGTAATCGCGCGAATTGGCATTCAATTTCGTAATCAATACGTCGTGTTGCCGATCTCTTAGAGCGTATGGGCAACCATCAATCACTTTCTGAATAGCAGCCTTTGTGGCATCTAAATCATTCTGACTACCAACGTTATAAACCTGATCGACACGAATAATGCCTTTTGTCGATATATTCATTATTGGCGAGGTAGACAAAGCACCATTTGGCAAAATAATGGTTTTATTATCCAGCGTCACCAACGTAGTATCGAAGATCCGAATCGCTTCTACATTACCTGTATATCCTTGTGCCGTAACCAAATCGCCAACGCGAAATGGCTTGAAAATCAGGATCAAAACACCACCCGCAAAGTTTGACAAGCTTCCCTGAAGCGCCAACCCAACCGCCAAACCGGCCGCACCAATAATAGCAACGAACGAAGTAGTTTGTACGCCTAATGTACTGGCAATACTCAGCAATAATAGAACACGTAATAATCCGTTTACCAACGATAACAAAAACGGCTGCACATCACGATCAACGTGCCGTTTAGACATGGCCGAAGCTAGTAATTTCGTAATCCAGCCGATAATCCAAAGACCAACAATAAGCGTTACTGCGGCCAACAATACGCGGCCTCCATACAACATAACAAAGGTAGCAACCTGGGTATAAAGCGTTTCAAGTCTGGTTTGTGCCTGTTCCATAATGGAATTAGATGAACTATTTGTTTGTCATCAGACGGCAAAAAACAGAAAAGTAACCTAATAAGTACATTACGTTCAGCCCTGAATTACAGCCATTTTTTCCTTCGGAAATACCAAAGTGTACCCATTACCGACAATACCATCATACCCAAGGCCATCAAATAGCCATACTTCCAGTGAAGCTCCGGCATGGCTTCGAAGTTCATGCCATAAATGCTGGCAATGAGCGTTGGCGGTAAGAGAATTATGGAAACAACAGTGAAGATTTTCACGATCCGGTTCTGTTCCAGATCAATCAAACCGAGGTACGTATTTTGCAGAAACTCCAGCCGTTCAAATATAAAATTGGTATGATCGATGAGGGAGTTTATGTCTTTAATAAGCGTGCGAAGCCGTTGCTGCTCCAGTTCATTAAACCAACCATCGGAACGTATCATTGCCGAAATAACCCGCTGTTTATCAACCACATTCTCCCGAATCGACATCGTTAATTCCTGATAATCGTTAATATTGAGCAGCATTTCCCGGTCGAGGTTGGCATCAAGATCAAGCATCCGGTTTATGGCCTGAATTTCGCTCGATACCATCTCTATTAAATCAGCATCGTAATCAATTCGCGACTCAAAAATCGAAATCAGAATCTGTGCGCCATCACTAAATAATGCCCGACGCGATTTGATCCTTTTTACTGTGTCTGCAAAGGATTTCAGATCGGCATTTCGATACGTAAATAGAGTTTCGTCTTTCAGTATAAAACTCACCGGTACTGTTATGTAGCGATGTTCCGAGTCAGGAATCAGAAAATTGGAGTTTGCAATCAGATAATCGTCTTCTTCAATGTAACGCGATGAGCTTTCAATTTCCAGTTGCTCCTGCTGACTTAGAAAATCGACGTCAAACTTCTCTTCAACACTTTTAATTTCAGACGGGCTCGCATTTTGCAAATCGACCCAAAGCGTGCGTTCGGTGTCGGAGAAAGAATCAATATCACGAATTTTACGGACGGCGGCTTCGTCCTCCTGAAAGATGCGAATCATAAGCAAGCACGGGACTGGATTTTCCGGCCGCAAGTTCGTAGAAAACGATCGGACTGCCATGTACCATTCAATCATTTCCGGCGTTACGTTTCCCAACACTATCTTGTGTTTTTTCTTGTTCACGCACAAATTCATGGCAAAATATGTTATCAGTACAATAGTCCTAATCCGGGCGAGTATGTGCTATGCAATCTGATACGTTAAGAAGTTTTCCTGCCGTTAGTCAATCACTTCATCATCAACCGAATCCTTCCGACCTATGGGAAGCTTCACTTACAATAGGATTTCCGGCTGCACTCTGGCGGCTCCCCAATCAACACGATAAACATCTGATTGTATCGTTCGATGATGTTTTACCACGTGTGTCGGCCGATTTAGATGAATTACCTGCTGGATTTATCATTAGTCCGTTCGATAATCTGGCTAAGAACTCTCCGGTAGAAGCTCAACTGTCGGAACAGCTGGACACTACTGGCTACGTGCCGCAAGCCTTATTTTTACGCGCTGATATACAGGCAACCTTTTCAACTAGTACTACGTTACTTTCTGAGCAGAATCTGGCCGGCAATAACCAATCGGAAAAAGCACTACGTTTCTGGGAGGAAGTAGCGAAACGTAGCGAAACAACGCAGACCACTTCATTAATTAGCTGCCTTTCTATTGATGAGCCCGACACACAGGAACACTACGTTCGTAACGTAACAGAAGCTGTAGAAGCTATGCAACGGGGCGAATTTCGCAAAGTAGTGTTGTCACGAACAAAGCAGATCGCATTTTCAGATGCTCCCAATGCTATTGCTTTGTTTGAAAAGCTGTGTGATAAATACCCAACAGCTTTCGTATCGGCGGTTTCGATTCCCGAAAAAGGACAAATCTGGATAAGTGCCACACCCGAACGGCTGGTGAGTGTGGATGCCAATGGAATTTTCCGGACAGCGGCACTAGCCGGAACTCAATCGGCATTTAATCCAGATGGTACAGCCAAACGGCCACCCGAAGCCATGTGGTCGCAAAAGGAGATTGAGGAACAGGCTATTGTGTGCCGGTATATTATTGAATGTTTTAAGAAAATCAGACTACGTGAATACGTAGAGGAAGGTCCCAAAAGCGTTATTGCAGGTAATTTGATGCACCTCGGCACTACGTTCACAATCGATACGCAGGCGGTACGTTATCCGCAGCTTGGTACGGTTATGCTACGTCTATTGCATCCAACGTCGGCCGTTTGCGGCACTCCGCGCGATATTGCCTTTGATTTTATTCGCCAGCACGAGAGCCATGACCGTGAATTCTACAGCGGTTTTCTAGGACCAGTTAATATCGATATGGCACAAGAAGGAGCATCGAGCCATATTTTCGTGCACATTCGCTGCATGAAACTCGAAGGAAAACTAGCAACACTTTACGCTGGAGCTGGCATTACTGAAGACTCGGACCCTGAACGAGAATGGCAGGAAACCGAAATGAAATGCCAAACCTTACTTCAGGTAATGAAGAATGAATAATACCAATAAAAGTAGTTACAGGACTAACCCGGTACTACGTTATTAACCATTGATTAAGCGCCTTCGGCAGGATCGTTTGGAGCTCGAGACCCTTCTTCATCAGTGCGTCCTCCTGCTTCACTAGCGGCCGATGATTGCGTATCAGCGTCAGGGGCAGTTCCGCCATTTTCTGCGTGTTCGGTTGTTACCAGCGGTTCTTCTACCGGGTTATGTTCGTTGGGATTTGTCATGGCATGTCAAAAATAACGTTGAAAACAGGTCGGTAGCTCACACTACCGACCGCCAGTTTTTTGTTGAATAGGCGACATACAAGAATCTATTATTCCATGCTGTCGTCGTCCAGATCGTCTTCGATATCGTCTAGATCGTCTTCATCTTCCAGGTCATCTTCAGTAAACTCTTCTTCGATGTCGTCCAGATCGTCAGCGCCGTAGCCACTGCCCGCTCCGGAGCCTAGCTCATCAAATTCGGCATCTTCATCGAAGTCATCTTCGTCATCGTCAAAAGCGGCTGATTCTGGATCAGGGTTCAACATCAGCACGTCTTCATCCTGATCAAACGTTGGCTGGTAAATCATGGTTATAAATAAAGGATAAAAGTTGATTCACTTCTCATAACGCGGCACTTTACCCGAAGGTTTTGCCTGCCCCAAACTTATTCAATAAATGCATTAAAACAGCAAACCCTTACAAACTTTGTGTGTTACAATCTTGAGATAAACAGGTAAACAAATCGTTTAGAGGCCATTTCAAGTCAAAATTAGCGAGCGTTCAGTCTCAAAATTATCATTCATGAAGAATTACCAACTCAAACGTTTGTCAGATCTACCTATTCTGCAAACAAGCGACGTAAAGCCTAGCATCAACGGATTTGAGGTATTGGGAGCATTCAACCCGGCAGCCTGTATCTTCAACGACGAAGTTATCCTTCTTTTGCGTGTGGCTGAAGCTCCAAAAGCAGAAGCCGGTTTTATAAACGTACCATTGCTTGAAGAAGAGAATGGCGTACCGAAATTGACTATCAAGCGTTTTGCTGAGCCAGAAGAAGATTTCGACCCTCGTGTTGTTACGATTGACGATAAAGTTTATTTAACATCGCTCAGCCACCTCCGACTTGCCCGTAGTCGTGATGGTATTCACTTTACTATCGATGAGCAGCCGTTTCTCTTTCCGGCCCGAATGGATGAATCGTATGGCATAGAAGATGCGCGCATTACGTTTCTGGAAGGCAAATACTGGATTACATATACAGCCGTATCAGAGCATGGTCCCGGTGTTGGTCTCGCTGTAACTACAGATTTTGTAAATGTCGAACGTATCGGCATGATTTTGCCACCACCCAACAAAGACGTAGCGTTGTTTCCCGAAAAAATTAAAGGAAAGTACGTGCTATTCCATCGTCCAATGGTGTCTGATATTGGCAAACCGTCTATCTGGCTGGCCGAATCGACGGATTTAACGCATTGGGGAAATCACCAGTTTCTGTTTGGTGGACGAGGACGTAGCAATCCCAAATTTGGCTGGGAAGGCGGCAAAATTGGCGGTGGTCCTGAGCCTATTCTTACCGATGAGGGTTGGCTGATTTGTTATCACGGTGCCGACGAAACACATGCTTACTCACTTGCGTTAGCACTACTCGACAAAAACGACCCATCCGTTATTCTCGATCGTTCGGAACTGCCCCTCCTATCGCCAGAGCTATCGTGGGAACGGGAAGGTTTCTTTCCGAACGTAGTGTTTTCGAACGGCTGGGTTCAGTGGCCCGAAGGCTCCGATAAAGCAGGACAAATCTGGGTGTATTACGGTGCCGCCGACTCGGGCGTTGGTTTGGCCGAATTAGTACGTAACTGATTTGCGGGTAACCAAAATTATTTCATTACGTACGTTTTTCGCAACGTATCCATGGTAAGCGATGGCTCATAAGCGGCATTCAGGCGGTTAGCGTTTTCCTCAACAGTCAACGAAAATCCGGCTTGTTTACGTCGTTCATTTACTGCCTTCGCATCGGTAATTGGCCACACAAAACAACGTGACTGTTTTGTTGTAATAAGTTGTCGGCAAGATACTTGCGTACCGTAAACTTGCGGTTTACCATCATACATCAAGGAGCGGTCGACCATCATGGCATAGAGCGAGAAAGGCAACTCTTCCTGATCGGCCGCTTTTTTGATGACTGGCAAATAGGTTGGAATTTTATTGGAGTGCTGAATGATGTAGAAAATCGTCTCGTTCGACGGCGTTCCTACCATCGTTTTACCGGGATAACCGTGCTGTTTCAGAATAGCTTCGGCCCGGACTAAATTGCTGGAATCGATTTTTGACTGCTCAGCCCACAGAACACCCGAAAGACGCTGACGCTCAACTTTATAGACCGTACTTAAGCTATCGGTGAATGGCTGGTTGTTTCCCAGTTTTGTCAACCACTCCCGATTGCGCTGATCCAGTACGTACATACTGTCTAATTCACGTTTGAGTTGGATGTTCGACTGTCCAGATGCGAGAAACGGCAGTAAACCAAGTATAAATAGTACAAATCTCATAGTATCCATGCTTCTACGGACTGATAGTCTTACAATTGCTGTCTTTTTGGTATTTTAGTAGGTCTTAAATTTTCCTCTAACATGACCTGCTTCATTCGACTTCTAACTTTTCTATTTATTTCAACTCCCTTGCTGGCTCAGGTTCAGAAACGGTCGCTTACGGCGGCTGATTATGACCGATGGCAAAGCGTTCGAGCCGAAAAAATCTCGGACGATGGCCGATGGATTGCTTACCAGATTGACCTTCAGGAAGGAGATGGACGTCTGGAAGTAGCCTCCAGCGAAAACAACTCATCTGCTCCCCGCTATGTTTTTCCGCGCGGCTATATGGCGCAGTTTACACCTGATAGCAAGTATTTGATTATGCGGCTGAAGGTGCCCATTGCGGATAATCGTAAGGCCAAATTAAAAAAGAAGAAATCGGATGAAATGCCGAAAGACAGTTTGCTGGCGTTGAATCTGGCTACGGGAAAAACGATCAAACTGCCGAACGTAAAATCATTTTCGATTGGAAAGGAGGCTGGTTCATGGCTGGCCGTTTTGCAGGATCGTAAAGACGATCGGGAGAAGCCTACATCCCGCCCAGCAACGCAGGCCAAAAGTGATACGTTGCTGCCCACCCAACCCGTTTCGACAACAACCGTCGCCACCCGAAAAGGCCCATCGAAAAAACCAAAAGGTGACGATTTAACTTTGGTCAACATGGCCGACGGCACCCGAAAAACGTTCCGCTACGTATCGAACGTAGTGGTATCGGCCAACGGGCAGAACATATTTTACAGCAAAGAATCAGCCAACGATACGTTAAAAACAGGCGAAAATGCTGTGTCCGGTGTGTTCCTGTTCAATACCACAACTGGCCAGACGATGCTTGTTGATACGAGCGCAAAACGGAAAATCTACAAAGGATTGGCTATCGATAAAACAGGGCAGCAACTGGCCTGGATGGCTTCGGCCGATAGTGTTGGCTCTGACGTGAAAGTTTTTTCGCTCTACTATAAAAATCTAGCTCCGTCTGTTCCAGCCAAAGGCAAGCGAACAAAAACCGTTACGTCTGAAGCTCCTTTTCGCGTTATCGCCGATACGCTTACGGCCGCTTTACCCAAAGGATGGTCGGTTAACGAATATCGCGAACCCAAATTTTCTGACGATAGTAAACGACTTTACTTTTCTACCTCCCCCATTCCGCCCAAGCCGACCAAAGATACGCTGACACCCGACGAGGAAAAGGTGAAAATGGATATCTGGACCTGGACCGACAAGCGTTTGCAGCCGATGCAGCAAAAGCGATTAAAAGAAGAAAAAGAACGCGGTTTCCTCACTCTTTACGATCCGGCTTCGGGCAAGGTAATTCCACTAGCTACTCGTGAGGTACCGACGGTTGCCTTTGATGACAAATCCAATACACGGCATTTGCTGGGATTAAGCGACCTGCCGTATCAGGTTCAGGCTTCGTGGGACCCCGGCCACACCGACCTTTATCTGGTTGATGCGCAAACGGGCGAAAAGAAACGGATTGCCAATGACGTAATGGCTTCGCAACCAAAATTATCACCGGGCGGAAAATATGCGTACTGGTTCGATGAACGGGATTCGCTGTGGCGGGCATGGTCGATTGCTGATGGAAAACGCCTTGATCTAACTCGCGGTTTGCCTAGCAAATTCTTTGATGAAGAGCATGACACCCCTAATTTACCGGGTTCGTATGGCTCGGCGGGCTGGACCACGGGCGACCGCTACGTATGGCTCTACGACCGCTACGATATCTGGCAGATTGACCCAACAGGCCGCGAAAAACCAACGACTGTAACGGCAGGCTGGGGACGCAAGAACAATGTTCGACTACGACGCGCTGAACTTACCGACGACGAATCGCCATCAAGATTGGCGGCCGAAAAAGCCATTGATCCGAAGGAGGAAATTTTTCTGACGGGTATTTGGGAGAGTGATAAATCGACAGGTATTCTGAAAAGTAAAAACGGGCTTCTGGCAACCGAACCCGTTGTATTGACACGTAGCAACCACCGCTATTTCGGGCTGAGCAAAGCGAAAAATGCCGGAACATTAACGTACTACAAAGGCAATTTTCAAGAGCCAATCAATCTGTATAAAACCGACACAACGCTGGCTAAACCAATTCAGCTCACCCGAACCAATCCGCAACAGGATAGTATTCGCTGGGGTAGTGTTGAACTGGTGAAGTGGACGGGTACAAACGGCATCAGGCTGGAAGGTCTTCTGTTCAAACCGGAAGGTTTCGACCCGAAGAAGAAGTACCCCATGCTCACATACTTCTACGAACGTAACGCCGAAACGCTGAATGATTACCGGGCTCCGGCACCCAGCCGGTCAACTATCAACATTTCGTACTGTGTTTCGAATGGGTATCTTGTCTTCATTCCAGACATCGTTTACAACACGGGCCAGCCGGGACCAAATGCGTACGACTGTATTGTTCCGGGCGTATTGAGTTTGCTTGATCGGGGTTTCGTTGATCGCGACCGTCTTGGTATTCAGGGACAAAGCTGGGGCGGCTATCAGACGGCTTATATTATTACCCGAACCAATCTGTTCCGCGCAGCCGAAGCGGGTGCTCCGGTGGCTAACATGACGTCGGCTTACGGCGGTATTCGTTGGGAAACCGGTCTGGTACGTCAGTTTCAGTATGAAAAAACTCAGAGCCGTATTGGTGGTACGTTATGGGAGAAACCGATGAATTATATTGAAAACTCGCCCCTTTTCTTCGCTAATCGAATTGAAACGCCCCTCATGATGACGCATAATGATGCCGATGGTGCCGTTCCCTGGTATCAGGGTATTGAGTTATTCTCAGCGCTACGTCGGCTGAACAAACCGGTCTGGATGTTGGTCTACAATGGCGAAGGCCATAATCTTACCCAACGCCACAATGCCAAAGATTTGAGTATTAGACTGTATCAGTACTTTGATTACTATCTGAAAGATGCGCCTATGCCTATCTGGATGAAAGAAGGACGTAGCGCCGTTGAGAAAGACCGGGGTGAAATGAAATATTGAGGAGGTTTTGCTTTATTTGTAACTTTGTTAAAATAAACGCCGACATGTCCATCATTAAAAAACCCTTACTATACGCCGGCTCTCAGGGAGAGAAGCATCTATACAGCCTCTTTGACAGCGGAGCCAATCTTTCGTGCATCAATCCTGAACACGTCTCTGATTTAGAGATACCTGTTAATTTAGGAAGAACCCGGCGCGTAGCAACTGCTGCTGAAGGCCACTATATCGAGATAAAACATGTCGTCAGACTAGATTTTTATCTGAACGACGTATTGCTATCTGATGAATTTTTGGTTGTACCGGGTTTGAGTGAAGAAGCTATAATTGGCGCTGCTACTATGCAGAAATGGCGTATAAAACTCGATTTTGAGCACGATACGGTTCATGTAGATCCTAAAGTAGCCAAGATGCAACTGATCTAAAAGTAACGTTGCGTTTATACGAATCGCCACGAGTACGCAGTTAGTTTGCGCTCGTGGCGATTCTTTTTTGTATTGTTTACTGTGCAGCGGCAGCATCTTTTACTACTTCACCTTTGAAATGCAGAACGACAGAACCGCCTTCAGCATTTGACTCAACCGTAACGGTTTTATTGAAAGCCCCCATGGCTGCCGCATTATAGGTTGCTTTAATTGTACCAGCCTGTCCGGGTAATACAGCTCCTTTCGGGTAATCGACGCCTGTGCAACCACAGGAACCCTGTGCCCGATTGATAATCAGTGGCATTTCTCCTTTGTTGGTGAAAGCAAATTCAACTGTTACGGGTTTGCCCTGAGGAATACGCCCGAAATCGTGCGTCGCATTACGCCAGTTGAAAAGAGCAGTCGGAACAGTCATTGCCATTGAAATAGCTAGTACAACCAGTGAGCCGAAGAATAAAATCCGTTTCATAAATGTGTTGATTTGGTAAGGTTTATGCTATCGTTCACCCGAACGACAATGCAAACGTACTTTCGTAATCAGTATGGCTTTGTTAAGCACCTCCTAACGTTTGTTAATGAGTTGTTAACGATTTGCGTATGCCCCCCGAAAAGCTACTTTTGATATTCTATTTTGAATGATAGAATGATATACTTATTCTGGCATTCAATCATTCTATCATTCAAAATTAAAATGATACGTCTGCGCGTATTAGTTGCTTTATCGGTCCTGTCTATCGTGGGAATTCTGGCTGTACAGGCGGTCTGGGTACGTAACGCCTATGCGCTACGTGAGCGGCAGTTCCGGCAGTCGGCTTTCATTGCCCTACAGGACGTAGCCAGCGAAGTGGCCCATCTGAATCAGTGTACGTTGAACAATTATGCTGTCACTCAACTTTCGGCCGACTACTTTATCGTTAATACAGATGCCCCAATTAATCCGGCTGCGCTGGAGTCATTTATCCAGAAATCACTGGAAGCGCATAACCTCATTACCGATTATGAATATGGCATCTACAATTGCGAAACCGACCGCATGGTTTATGGAGCCTATGTGAGTACAAGCCATTCTTCCTTAGCTAAAACAAGTGTTCAGCCCAGAAAAAATTTACCCAAATTCCCGCGCTATACGTACTATTTTGGCATCCGATTCCCGAATCAGGCAGCGTTCGTTACGGGCCAGTTAAGCGGTTTACTCTGGTCTACAATTGCTGTATTACTGGTTGTGATTTTCTTTGGCTATACGCTTAGCGTTGTTCTGAAACAGCGTCGGCTAACCGAGGTTCAACGCGATTTTATTAACAACATTACCCATGAACTTCAAACTCCCGTTTCGACCATACGGGTGGCTGCCGATGTGCTTCAATCGGATGGAATTATTCAACAGCCTGAACGATTGAAACAATACGTTCGGGTTCTTCAGGAAGAAAGTCGACGGTTGCAGAAACAGGTGAGCAACGTATTACAACTCGCCAAATCCGAACGTACCGGTTTTGAACTCGACCTGACAGATGTCGACTTGCACGAACTGATGACGCTGGTAGCTGCTACGTTCGGGCAATCGGTACAGCTCGATCTTATGGCAACAACTGCCCGCATTCAGGCCGACCGTTACCACCTCGAAACAGTACTCAATAATTTAATCGATAATGGTCTGAAATACTGTTCGCAGAATCCTTGCGTAACACTCCACACACGTAACGAAAACGGTCAGCTAATCTGGTCAGTACGTGACAATGGAATCGGCATTGCTCCTGAGCATCAAAAAGCTGTTTTCCAACAATTTTTCCGCGTATCGTCGGGCCATGCACATACCGTAAAAGGATTCGGTTTAGGGCTATACTACGTTCGGCAGGTGATTCGGGCGCACGGATGGCAACTCAAGCTCACCAGTGCCATTGGACAAGGCAGTACGTTTGAAATACGTAGCAGTACTAATGAGAGAAAGAGCGAAAGTGTGAAAGAGCGTACTGTTGCCAGCCTTCGGTCAACTTTCACTCATTCGCTCTTTCCTTCTTTCGCTCTTTTGTCCGCTCTTTCGCTCTTTCGCTCATGACCCCAGCCCACATTCTTTTCGTTGAAGACGATGTTAATCTGGGCTTTGTCATTCGCGATACGCTCGAAAATGTGCCGTTTACTGTTACACACTGCACCAACGGTTTTGATGCCTGGACGGCGTTTCAAGGTGGGCGTTTTGATGTGTGTCTGCTAGATGTGATGTTACCCCAAAGCGACGGTTTTACGTTGGCCCGACAGATTCGGTCTGTCGATACGCAGGTGCCGATTCTGTTTTTAAGTGCTCTGGCTAACAAAGACGACCGTCTTCAGGGGCTACGTCTGGGTGCCGACGATTATCTGACGAAACCATTCAGTATTGAAGAACTTATCCTGAAAATCAACGTTTTCCTTCGCCGTACAACGCCAGCGGTTATTAATAAACAATCGCATATAATTCCTCTGCTCGATCGGCAGAACCTGACGCTTCGGGTAAATAACCACACTCAACTGCTAACTCATCGCGAAGCCGACGTACTGGCCTATCTGCTCGAACGACCCAATACGCTTATTCGTCGTGACGAATTGCTACGTGCCGTTTGGGGAGATGATGATTATTTTATGGGACGTAGTCTGGATGTGTTTATTTCCCGTCTTCGTAAACGGCTCGTTGACCAGCCCGACATCCGTATAGAAAATGTGCATGGTGTAGGATTCATTTTACGAATCTAATCAACGAATTTTGCGGTCTGTATTGCTCCGATTCGCAATAGAACGCTACGTAGTTAGCCGTTTCCAGAATCGAACAGCACGCAATTGACCTTGAAATCTGCAACTCCATGACATTTCGATTACCTGCCATTACGTTCGTTATCGCGCTATTTTTTTTCGGCTGTAAAACCGCCAAACTACCAACCAGCGCCAAACCCACTACAGCCAGTGTTACCGAAGAAGGTTTTTTAAATTGCTTTGCCACAGGCACATCGTTGAACGGACAACCAGTATGGTGTGAAGCCTCCGCTGTTTTGTTCGATGGTAAAAATCTATTTTTCGCCAACGACAAAGACATGCCTACGGGCCAGAGTCCGGTGTTTATGAAAACGCCCCAAACTTTGGCCGATACGAGTCAACTACCTACCATGCTGATTTCTCCCGTCTTTTCGGCGGCCCGGAAATACGAAGATTTTGCGCAAACACCTGACCGTCGTTATGTTTTCCTGACCACCGCTTTTGATCGGGTGAAACCCGGCAGTCATGATTGGGATGGTTATAATACGATTCTCTACTGGCGCACGGGCGATGAACAGCATCCACACGTATTAGCTCCTGAAGATTCCAGCCGTACATCGATTGCTTATCGGCAACGTATTGCTACGTTACTGGCAACCAGCGAATTTCCAAATGCAATGCCTTATTTCAAAATTGAAGGACTGGCTGCTACCGACCGACAGTTGCTATTTGGCATTCGGGAAGAAGGGAAATCATACGAAAGCTTTACATATCGGGCAAAGATCATCAGCGTATCGTACCGTATTGAGAAATCTGGTGATATCGAACGTATCAGACTGGAAAATGACTGGAAAATCATCAACGATTTTGACATTGCACAAGCTGATTCTACGTTGCCCAAACCACTTGCCTTATCGAGTCTTGAATATGACGGGCAGCGAAATTGTTTCTGGATGCTGACTTCTCTCGAATCTAACGGCCAGCTCGATGCTTATTTGTGGACTATTTCGCCTGCTGACTTATACTCAGGTCGACCATTTACACTCATACGTAACACGCAGGGGCAACCTATACACACACCCGGTCATAAAGCTGAAGATGTAACACCTTTAGACGGGAATCGGCTCCTGCTTATCAATGACGACGACCGCGTTCGCACAACGGTAAATGGTAAAACCCGACAAATGAATCAGGCTGCTTACACGATTCTTAGCCTTAATTAGGAATCTGCTAAACCAAAAAGCCCGAAAGTTGTTCGCTTTCGGGCTTTTTGGTTTAGCAGAGGAAAATACTATTGGACTGCTCCGAAAAAAGCGTACGTACCAGTAACGTATTCCAGAATGCCGGTAGCATGGGTTGCCCCTTTCATTGTTTTAAGCTCAACTCGCGTAGCACCCCGCTTGATCATGGCATCGTACGTATTTTTCGAGTTCATATAGGCAACAATCTCATCAGCATCGCCGTGATAGAGCTGGGTTGGCGTACGGGGCTTCCAGTCGTGAATGTCGTTATCCTTTATGGCCGCCAGAAATTCTTTATCCGTTCCGTCATTGATTCCTTTCTTAAATGCGTCGGTAAATGCCTGATTCAGACTTACACTGATTCGGGCATCTTTTCCTGACGATGCAACCTGCGATGCGTATGGCTCTTTGAAGTAAGCGCTCATGGGTCGGTTTAAACCGTACATGCGGTCATAAGTGAGCAATACCCAAATGTAAAGCTGGTTAATATACGCTACGTTGGTAGTGGGCTGATTCAGAATCTGGCTCACAAACGCCGTCTGGTCATACGGGCCAGCGCCACAGCTCGACGCTACCAGATTAAACTCACTGCCCGTTTCTTCTTCAATTTTCTTTTGTAGTGCCAACGTAGCATAACCGCCTTCCGAATAACCAGTAATATAGAGTCGTTTATCCCAATTCAAGTTTTTGTCGTCCAGAAAGTTGCGGGCGGCACGTAGCATATCGAGTGATGCCGTGGCCAGTCCTTTCTGCTGAATATAGGTATGTGGTATATCTTTCGATGCACCATAACCGATGTAGTCTGGTGCAACAATAATATAACCTTGCGAGGCAAACACAGACCCATATGAGTATGCTTCGCTCCCGCTTAAAAAGTTAGATGGTGCATCATTATCGCTCTGAATCGTGCCGTGCTGCATCGAAATCATTGCCGCTGGTGTCGTGATGTTAGGCACAATAATGGCTCCCGACGCCTTAATAGGTTTACCATCATTGTTGGTCGTGGTGTATTCCAGCCGATACGCTTTTACACCATACCGGACAAAAATCTGCAAAGCAGCATAAGCGCCTGTAAACCGGGATTTCAGTTGGGCGGTTGTGTATTCGCCAATGAGTGTACTATTGACCAATGTACGAACAGGCTCAATAGTCTCACTCTTAGCTGATGTCTGGCAACCTGTTGGCGTAACAAGCAACGTAACACCAATAAAAAACAGAAGAATGCTTGATTTAAGAGTCAACATGTAGAGGGATTATCTATAAAACAGGTATAGTACTAACGTTAAACAGGCCTTTTTCGTTTAGTTGCAAATGGCTTATTAAACTCTCAAAATATTCTGACTTATAGACACTTACTCTAAAATCTAATAATTTCTATACGCAATCTGTAGTCTACACACATTTTATACCAATCTAATCGAAACGGTATATCTATACGTAACAAGAAAAGTCTACTTGCTTTGTGGAGTCTATTCCACAGATTAGGGATTCGATTTCCCGCTTACCCTATAAAATTGCTTCCACTACGTCTGAATGGCACTTCCCACCAAATAAACTCAAAAAACATCAAACCACTGTTTATCAAACAATTACCATACAAGCGATACCTCTCTTTTTTTAAATTATGCTATTCTGGTATAAGGTTTGGACTTAATGGGGTATTACCAAACACTCACAAAACAATGAAAAGTACGTGGAAATCAGTCGGAACGAAGACAATGGCAGTCATGCTGTCGGTAGGTCTTCTTACAAATTATGACGTCTCTGCGCAGGAAAAAAACAGCAAATTAAATAAAACCCAGAAAGGAGCTATAGTGGGAGCCAGTGGTGGAGCCGTTGTTGGCGGTATGCTAGGCAAATCGAAAGGTAAAACTGCTATGGGTGCTATTATTGGTGCAACTGTTGGTGGTGCTGCAGGAGCCGTTATTGGCCGCCGGATGGATAAACGCGCAGAAGAAATGCGTCGTCAAATGCCCAACGCTGAGGTAGAACGCGTCGGTGAAGGTATCAAAGTTACATTAGGTTCTGATATCCTGTTTGATGTAAATTCCTATGCGCTGAAGCCGGAGACAAAACAGCAGTTAACCAGCTTTGCCTCGACGCTCAATAAAGAAAAAGATACCGAAATCCGTATTGAAGGTCACGCTGATGCTACTGGATCAGAAGATCTTAACATGACTCTTTCAAAAAATAGAGCTAATTCTGTCGCTGCATTTTTAGAAGGACAGGGCATAAAAACATCCCGGATTGCGGAAAAAGGTTTTGGTGAATTACAACCTGTTGCTGACAATGCAACCGAGGCTGGTCGCCGTAAAAACCGCCGGGTTGATATCGCCATTTTCGCAAACGATAAAATGAAACGCGATGCCAAAGATGGCAAGCTTGGAGACTAATTTGTCAACCTGCGAAACGTAGCAAATACGTTTCGCAGGTTGATTAACGTTCATTCGTAATTGATTGTAGAAATGGATAAGATAAAAAAAGGCGATACGGTTCAGTGGAACTACGGACGAGGAAAAGGAGAAGGAAACGTAGCTGAAATACATCACAAAACCATTTCACGAAAAGTACAGGGAGCTACGGTGAAACGGAAAGGAACTGATGAGGAACCGGCCCTTGTGCTCAAACAGAATGATAAGAAGATTATAAAGTCAGCCAGTGAAGTCACGAAAAAATGACAGCAATATGGAAACGGCAGTACTTGATGGCAAAGAAAAAAAGGCGATCCGCGATGAGTTTACGACACTGGTGAATATGTCGGTGACTCAACTGGAAAGATGGCTCAAAACCGAAGAGTCAAAATCGGTGGGGCAGCGCAAGGATGGAGAACGTGAATCTATTGGTCATCAGTCGGGTAGACACATTATTACGATTCTTAAAAAGAATGTGAGAGAGCTAACTGACGATGATTATGAGCACATGAACCGGGTAATTGGCTACGTGAAGCGGCACAGCGCGCAAAGACCAGAACACGTTGCAGATTCGAACTGGACTTACTCACTGAAAAATTGGGGACACGATCCCGAAAAATAAAATCGCCTTACAAAAGTTTGACGACCTATCAATTAGTCTTTTTCAGGCAGCTTTCTGATTTACTCAACAACAACTTTCTGATTTACTCAATAAAAACGAAAACAATTTTGGTTATCCAGATTGTTCCTAATTACTAAGGTTAAACGTTATGGATGTTAAAGAAACACGAACTGAAATTCTTGATCAGCTAAATAGTCTGCTCATTATTAACCGAGATGCCACAGAAGGTTATGCTAAAGCAGCAGAGAGCGTTAAGGATAGTGAGCTAAAAAGTTTATTTCTGGCGCAATCGGGTCACCGAAACGAGTTTGCACAGGAATTAGAAGGAGAGATACGTGCGCTGGGTGGCGAACCCGATGAGCATACCAGCATTGCTGCTGATCTGCATCGGGCCTGGATTTCGATAAAAACAGCATTTACCAGCGACGATGATAAAGCAACCGTGCAGGAGTGTCATCGGGGCGACAAAGAAGCAATGAATACGTACAACCGTGTGCTTCAGGAAACAGACCTCACCGCTAGCACCCGCGAGCTCTTACTTCGGCATAAACAAAGCATTGATACGGCCAACTCGACAATGGGCCGTCTGGCCTTGGTAGTGTAGTGAATGGTGGGATTGGAAAGCCTGTCTCCAGTGGGGGCAGGCTTTTTTGTGCATCATCAATCCAAAACAATACACTACAAATTCTGCTTTTATAAATAAGACTTGGCCGACAAACTGGCTAATTTGACTAAAACGTATTCGACCACGAAATGGTCGCAAACCAATATACAATGACTAAAGTATCTAACTCAACACTTTCATCGCAATCCATTCAAACCAAACAAGGCAAGCCCTACCCTCGGGGTGCTACGTATGACGGCGAAGGTGTCAACTTCGCATTATTTAGCGAAAATGCTACCGCCGTTACGTTATGCCTTTTCGACTCCAACGATCCGAGCCAGCAAATAGCCCAATTTCCAATTGAGGAACGTACTGATTTCATTTGGCACATCTATCTTGAAGGCCTTCAGCCGGGCCAATTATACGGTTACCGTGTCGATGGGCCATACGATCCAAAAGGCGGGCAGTTTTTCAATCCCAATAAACTCTTGCTCGACCCTTACGCCCGCGCCATCAACGCCCCCGTAAATCACAATGATGCGTGGCTCGCTTATGACCATACGAAGCCTGTAACGAATGAAAACGGCACCAACGAATTTCCGGAAATGAGCCAGGAAGACAGTGGGCCGTCGATGCCTAAAAGTGTGGTTATCGATACTGAGTTTGACTGGGAAGATGACGTAGCACCGAATACACCGCTTCATCGCTCGGTCATTTACGAGATGCATGTGAAAGGTTTTTCGCATCTACACACGACCATCGATAAGAAAATCCGAGGCACTTACGCTGGTATCGGTACACAAGAAGGAATCGACTATCTCAAAAAACTAGGCATTACAGCTATTGAGTTATTGCCCGTTCATCAGTTTACCGACGAAAGTTATTGGGGTTATAACAGCATCGGCTTTTTTGCACCACAAAATACCTACTCTTCATCGGGCATGAACGGTGAGCAGGTTGTGGAGTTCAAACAGATGGTCAAAAACCTGCATAAGGCAGGCATTGAGGTTATTCTCGACGTAGTGTATAACCATACCGCCGAGGGAAATCAACTCGGTCCACTGCTTTCGTTCAAGGGTATCGATAACCGGATTTATTATCATCAGGTTGGCGATAATCCAGAATATTACATGGATTATACCGGAACGGGAAATACGTTCAACCTGAGCCATCCGCGTGTATTACAGGTAGTTATGGACAGCCTTCGTTACTGGGTTACCGATATGCACGTCGATGGTTTCCGCTTCGATCTGGCATCGGCGTTGATACGTACCGATGAAGAAGTTGGCCGAGTATCTTCTTTCCTCGACACTATTTTACAAGACCCGATTCTGCAGCAGGTAAAACTTATTGCCGAACCTTGGGACATTCAGTCTTATCACGTTGGTGGTTTCCCAGTAGGCTGGTCGGAGTGGAACGGCAAATACCGCGACACGCTACGTTCATTCTGGAAGAGCGAAGAAGGCAAAGCTGCTGAAACGGCACTACGTCTATTGGGCAGCCCCGATCTTTATGCAAACGATGGTCGTTCGCCAGCCAATAGCATTAACCTCATTACGGCTCACGATGGGTTTACACTCAACGACTTAGTGAGTTATAACGAAAAGCATAACGAAGCCAACGGTGAAGACAATCGTGACGGTTCGAACGATAACATAAGCTGGAACTGCGGAGCCGAAGGTCCAACCGACGATCCGGCTATTATTGACCTGCGCGAACGTCAGAAACGAAACTTCCTGACCACTTTACTTCTCAGCCAGGGAACGCCGATGATTGTGATGGGTGACGAATACGGCAGAACCCAAGGCGGAAACAACAACGGCTATAATCAGGACAGCGAAATCAGTTGGATGAACTGGCAATGGAGCGAGCGTGAACAAGCACTGTTCGAGTTTACCAGTCAGCTAACCGCATTACGTCAGGAGATTCCGTTGCTTAGCCGTCGTCGATTCTTTGGTAGTGAGCAGGTAGCTTATTTACTTCCCGATGGAGGAGAAATGACGGAACATGATTTACAGAATCCACACACGCATTGTCTGGCTCTGTTCATCGACGGACTTCGGGTAACCGAGCAAACGGAAGATGGTCAGGATGTTGGCGACGAACAGTTGCTCTGGATTCTGAACGCGTATTGGGAAGATATTCCATTTCTATTACCCAAAATCGGGCGAAAAAAATCAAGCTGGGAGGTACTCGTCGACACAGCCAGCGGTCAGGTTAACCCCGATTCATCGGCAACACAGGGAGGAAAAACCATCAACGTAGCAGCACGATCATCAATGTTACTCCGGTTAACATAACCAAACGTAACGCGGACATTCTGTCTGCCGTGTAAATACGTAGCACAATCAAAAAGGGTAGCCAGAATCAGTTTTGGCTACCCTTTTTGATTGTGCTACGTAGTGGTGTCGGGTTCTCAAATCCGACACCACTACGTAGCACAAATTTCATCATCATATTAATCAATTTCCGGCTTAACTAGAACTCGATTACGCCACAGCTTCGTATAAGCCTTCACGCTGCGCTTTTACCCGATCATCGGAAATAAACTCATCGTAGGTCATGAGTTTATCGATAATACCAGCCGGGGTGATTTCGATAATCCGATTGGCAATAGTCTGCACGAACTGGTGGTCATGTGACGTAAACAGAATCGGACCTTTGAAATCGATCAGACCGTTGTTGAGCGATTCAATCGATTCGAGGTCAAGGTGGTTGGTTGGCTCATCGAGCAACAATACGTTTGCCCCCGACAACATCATTTTCGAAAGCATACAACGTACTTTCTCTCCCCCACTCAACACAGTCGCTTTTTTGAGCGATTCTTCGCCCGAGAAAAGCATCCGGCCCAGGAAACCACGGATAAAGCTTTCGTCTTTTTCTACCGAATATTGACGTAGCCAGTCAACCAGACTCAGGTCGGCCTTAAAGAATTTATCTTTTTCGGCGTCCGTTGGGAAATACGACATCGTAATCGTGATGCCCCATTTGAACGTACCGGAATCAGCTTTCCGTTCGCCCGCCAGAATATCCATCAGTGCCGAAACCGCCAGTCCGTCGCGGCTATACAGGAAAATTTTATCTTTCCGATTTACCGTAAACGATAGGTTTTCAAACAGTTTCGTACCATCTTCCGATGTATACGTCAGATTTTCAACCGTCAGAATCTGATCGCCGGGCTCACGTTCGGGTTTGAAATTGACGTACGGATATTTACGCGATGATGGCTGAATATCATCAATCGTGAGTTTTTCGAGCAATTTAGCGCGGCTGGTAGCCTGCTTCGACTTCGACGCATTGGCCGAAAAACGGCGAATGAACTCTTCCAGTTCTTTCCGTTTATCTTCCGTTTTCTTGTTCTGATCCTGCCGTTGTTTCAGTGCCAGTTGGCTCGACTCATACCAGAAGGTGTAGTTACCGGCAAACAATTTCACTTTACTGAAATCGATATCGACAATCTGCGTACAAACCTGATCGAGGAAGTGGCGGTCGTGTGATACCACAATCACTGTATTATCGAAATTGGCCAGGAAGTTTTCGAGCCATATACTCGATTCAACGTCGAGGTTATTGGTTGGCTCGTCAAGCAGCAGTACGTCTGGGTTACCGAACAATGCCTGCGCCAGCAGCACCCGTACTTTCTCTGAACCGTTCAGATCAGCCATCTGTGCGTAGTGCATGCTTTCTTTGATACCCAAACCTGAGAGCAACGTAGCCGCATCAGACTCGGCATCCCAGCCGTTCATTTCAGCAAACTCAGCTTCCAGTTCAGCCGCACGTTCGCCATCGGCATCGGTAAAATCAGTCTTTGCGTATAACTCTTCTTTTTCCTGAGAGATGTCATACAACCGTTTATTACCTATAATAACAGTCTGTAATACAGGAAATTCGTCGTAGGCCGACTGATTCTGGTTCAGTACCGACATCCGCTCACCGGGAGACATAGTCACACTACCCGTTTGCGCTTCGATTTCGCCCGATAAAATTTTTAGAAATGTTGATTTACCCGCTCCGTTCGCGCCAATGACGCCGTAACAGTTGCCGGGAGTAAATTTTATATTAACGTCATCAAAAAGAACCCGTTTACCATAACGGAGAGAGACGTTTTGAACCGATACCATACGTTGCTTTTTCGTTCAGAATGAACCACAAAGATACGAAATTTTGGCGGGAAAGGCTACCCTGAAAAAGAACGGTAAGGTGTTTCTAACCGCAAAGAGCACAGAGACATCGCTACAAGCCCCTGTGCTTTTACGATAAAGAAATTACTCCCGCTCGACGGTGCTGGCTCCGCTTGTGTTCTGACGTAGTGATGGTGAGCCCATATACCGAACTTTACTCGCGCCACTGGCATCGATCACTAGATTATCTGTTACGTTGACATGCGCTTTGCTGGCTCCGCTTACATTAATGGTACCGTTGCTGGTTGGGTAGCCAAATCCGTTATAAACCGAAGCTCCCGATAATTCAGCCGCTATGTTTTTTCCACTGCCCGATGCACGTAGCGAGGAAGCACCCGACAAATCCATAGTCAATTGAGTTGCCTGAACAGTAAATGTCCCTTCCGAAGCACCGGAAAATTTTACGTCCAGATTATTCAGCCCTGTAAATCCGGTTACGGTTGAGCGGACGGCTCCCGAAAAATCAACTCCACGTAGCGTCGGCATAGTAATCGCGAAATTGGTCTGGTATTTCCGGTTTCGAGAATTACGGTACTCGGCATGAAGCGTTCCATTCCGCACGTAAACATCCAGATCGTCCAGATTGCGTCGGTCACCTTCGGCAGAAATGCTGAAGGTAGCGCCCTGCTGCACGGTAACCTTAAAGGCGCTTCCCATTTCGAGTCGGTCAAAATTGGAGAACGAATACGTTTGGTCGTCGGCCTGATAAGGACCAACATCTTCACGTTCAAGCGAACATCCAGCAACTGAAAGCAAGAGAAATAAAGCAATCAGGCTCCGAAAAAAAGCGTTTGTGTGTGTCATGTGTATGTGTTGTTTATGGTTGGGCGTAGTACGTACTACGCTATTTACACCAATGACAACCCATTGTTGGTTCCCCCCTACGCCGTCAGAAACTTTTTTTCTTATTTACCGTAACGCAATCCGACATGGAAGCCAAACCAGCCCCAATAACGGTTCCCGAATACGTCGTTACGTGCCGACATGATAGGAATTGCAGGCCGAAGCGTTGGCCGCGTATAATCGTCGGTAGAGAAATACCAGTTGACCGATGGCCCAAACGTCAGTGCTACGTGTTGCGTGAGTTTGGTTTCGATGATCGGACTGAATCGTAATTGACTATTCCACTCTTCAGATGGTCGGTCGAAGTAAAACAGGTGATGATACGTTGCTTCCAGACCCAGCATGGTTCTTGGCGATAAGGAAAAGGCCGTGCCAAGTCCATAACCCGCCGTCATGCGTGGGCTGCCTTCGCGTTCGAAGCTGTAGCCTGCGGTTAGAATATTGTAAAACCGCCGGACGCCACTACGTACGGATACGTTGAGCAGATTCAGTTCGTCAGTACCGACTTCTACCCGAAAAAATCCACCTTTCCGAACGTAGCTAATCAAGCCAATCGGCACGGCACTTAACGAATCTGCTACGTTGATCAGGCCAATCTGGCTGCCTTTGGTAACAGTTCGGGCGCGGTTCAGAATACCAGCAATTTGCCAACCCGCTACGTCCTGATGCGTATAATTCACCAGTCCAGCCAATTGAACACCTTTAACGGACTTTGCTGCTACGTTCACCAAACCCGCAATTTGTGTTCCCACCACTTCATCACGAACAAAATTTACCAATCCGCCCATCTGAACGCCATTGACCGAATCGCCAACTGTGTTAAGCAACCCGCCAACCTGAACACCCTGAACCGATTGATTAACGTGGTTAAACAATCCGCCGAGCTGTACGCCATCAACTCTTCCCCCCACTACGTTAGCAAGCCCAGCCGCCTGAAAACCTGTTACGTTCGTTCGAACAATATTCATCAATCCGCCGAGTTCGAAAGCGCGGGTACCGAACGAATAACCAATCAGCGCATTTAATGAATATCGATTGCTGATACGTCCGCTCAGCCGGAGATTGGTGCCGATGGTTGGTAGAAACGACACTTGCCAATCGCGGTAAAGCGTATCCCGACTCAGGTTTATGTCGTGAACTGCCTGCTGTGCTGATACGAACAGTTTGGTAACGCCAGCCATACCCCGGTCAACAATCGATTCAGTCGGTTGGGTAATGGTATCGCCCACGGGTGTCGGTAATTCAACGGGCACTGTGGCCAGCGACGATTCTACGCTTCGGATCGTATCTTCTGTTACCCGAACCGGCAATGGCTCTACAATCGACAGTGGCATTGGCTGTGGTTTCATTCGAATACTCACCGAATGGGTTAACCGCGACCGAATAATGACCGTTTCGCCTAAATAATCCTGTTTCCGCACATCCAGACGTATTGAGGACTGGTTGGTCGGCAGCCGAAGACGATAATAACCGAAGGGGTTGCTGACAGTAGAAGCCAGTGTATTTTTCTCGAAAATACTAACCTGAGCAATACGTTGGCCGGTTTGTTCATCGAGAATGTAGCCATCTAGCATGAAGTTTTTTGGCGCTTCGTCAGGAATATCGGCACGTACCAGAATGATGTGATTCCCCCGTGATTTGAACACGACTTTATTCTGGAAAATCCGGTTCAACACTTCCCGAACAGGTGAGTTTACCAACCGCAACGTCACCGACGTATTACCATCAATACGGGCCGGATTATACGAAAACTCAAAACGACCAGCCTGGCTGATCTGGCGAAGAGCACTCTCCAGTTTTTCATTACGGATGTCGACCGAAATAACCCGGTCGAGCGGAGGTACCGATTGGGCCAGCAACGTAGTACTCAGGAAAAGCGAAAGAACTAAAATGAAGTAGCGCATGAATGTCATTAGCAGATGGTTTTTATAGTAGACAGTCATCTGCTACGTTCCCCCTATTTACTGGCACCCGTCGCCCTCTAAAATAATTTGTTTCCCCACGTAACGAACTCGTAATGTGAGCGTTTCAGCCGTTACGTTAACCACCTCATTCAGCGGCATATTATCGAAACGGGTGTTCAGCAGGCAATTTCCCAAACGAGCATTAGCCAATCGAACATCAGCTTTATAGAAAGCATTGATCGTCTGCACTACGTCGCGAAGTGGCTCATTCGTAAACACGAGTTGCCCTGTTTTGTAGGCAAACGTATTGGGCGTCACTGGTGCAACCCGACGTAACGTATCGGCTTTAGCGTCGAAAGTTGCCTGCTGGTTGGGCGTCAGCAAAACCGCTTTTTTAGGACTCGAAAAACGTACTTTGCCTGTCCTGACCGCTACGTTCACATTGGCATCATAGGCTCGCACGTTAAATGAAGTTCCCAAAACCTGCACCACCGTCGATTGTGCCTGAATCCGAAACGGGTGTTCAACATCGGGCGCTACGTCGAAGAAAGCCTCGCCGGTTAACGTGACCTCGCGCACGTCGTCGGTAAAGCTGGTTGGGTAACGTAACGTAGAGTGACGATTTAGTACAATTGTTGTTCCATCGGGTAAGGTTTTACTGATTTTCTGGTCGGCGGCAACCAGTGTCATTACTTTCTCGGCTGCGTATCGCTGACTCATAAACTGAATCCGGTACGCCATCCAGCCTAAACTTAGTAGAAGAACCAGCACAGCGGCAATTCGCATTATGTTTCGACGCCAGTCCGGTATCTGTTGAACAGTCGTTATAGGCAAAGGTTTTACAACTGATGGAGAATCAGTCATTTCTTCTCCCCCACTGTGCATTTTTCGCTGTACTTTTTTCCAGGCAGCATCGGTATCTACAGGCTTCGTGTCAGGTCGGGATGCTTGCCAGATCTGTTCAAATTTGGCGAAATCGTCGTGTGTTGGCTCCTGTAAACCAGCATTCTGACTAATAAGCCATTGCCGCACCCTAGCCGATTCGGCCGGGTCGGTTTCGCCCGCCAGAAACTTGCCCAGCAAGGCATCGTCTATGGGTTTTTGTTCGGCCATTTAGTTAATGAATGATATAAAATGAATAATGAAGAATAGTGGAAGTAACTTGGTTACATTGTCCATTATCCATTCTACATTATTCATTAGTAGTATAACCGGCAAATAGTCGCTCAATTCAGTACGTAAGATACGTAATGCTTTACCAATCTGATTTTCAACTGTTTTAATGGAAATCCCCAGTCTATCAGCAATTTCGCCATACTTCAATTCTTCGAATCGGCTTAAGGTAAACGCCAACCGACATTGCTCCGGCAGTTTCTGAATTGCCCTCTGTAATTGATCGGACAGTTCATCGCTTATCACGGCCTGTGCGGGTGAATCGGCCACCGTTTCCCCGGCATACTGCACATATTCGCGATGCTCGTTTCGAACAGATGCATGTTTAATTCGATTAAGGCAACGGTTGTGTACGGCTCTGAACAGGTACGACTTTAGCGAAACGGTAATAATCAGTCCGCTACGTTTTTCCCAAAGTGCCAGAAACATGGCCTGCACTTCTTCTTCGGCATCGTCGGGGTCTGCCAAAAGCTGCCGGGCATAGCGGCACAACGACGCATAGTGCTGCCGAAATACAGCTTCAAAGTCGCGTTCGCTACCCGCCCGGATAGCGTCAATGACGTCATGCTCGGTTGGAGGCACGAGTTGAGTAGAGTAAATGGTAGGAAGTTGCAAAGCTATCATTTTCGCTGAACATCCGCTTGCTTATCAACAGGACAATTCAGCAAGGCTTTACCCCTACGCTGTGGAGAAATTATTTTTAACGTGGTGTTTAGATTGGTGATATAGACTATTTAGGCAGAGGTTTACCACCCCCAACCAGAACGCTGGCCCGGCCCCTCCTGAATCAGGAGGGGCCGGGCCAGCGTTCTGGTTGGGGGTGGTAAATAGACTCATATAAAGTATCATAATCTACTTCTTCCATTACGTCACAAACATAAAATTGTACTTTTTATAGAATTTAAACATTTGTTTAAAAAAACTATTCAATTGTTTTGTCTGTTAAAGTAGGACAACATACTTTTGAGCGTTCAATGAAAACCAACATGAATTGTACCCCTTTCAAATCGACTGAAGAGAAAATCCGGGAAGCCGCAAAACGGGTCTTTCTGGAGAAGGGGTTCGATGGTGCTACGTCACGCGATATAGCCGATGCGGCAGGTATCAACATTGCGTTGACAAACTACTATTTCCGCAGTAAGGAGAAGTTGTTCATGAGCATTTTCGAAGAAATGTTTCAGTTATTCTTTACCGGAATTGCTGAGATCATGAACAAGCCCATCGGCTTTCGGGAGAAAATTTCGGAATTGATCGATCATGATTTCGAGCTTCTGAAGAAAAATCCTAGTCTGGCCATTTTCGTGATGAACGAAATTCATCGCAATCCTAACCGGATGGCTAGTAGCATTGAGGTGGTAAAAAAAATTCATCAGTCTCAATTTGAAACCCAGCTTCAGCAGGAAATAGATCGTGGTGCTGTGCGCCCGATCACCGCTATGCATCTGATGCCCTTGATATTCTGCAACATCCAGTTTCTGTTTATTGGCAAATCAATGCATATGAAAATGTGGCAGGTAGATGAAACAGGCTTCGATACATTCGCCAATGCACACAAAGAACTGGTTAAAGAACTGGTTTTGACCTATCTGTACGAGCACGAAAAGGTGACCTAAATTTTTTTGTCCCTATTTTAAACAAATATTTAAAATTTTTGATTAGTACAACCATTTAAAACAACTATTTCCAGAAATAATGAAAAATGCTCACTGGTACCTTTCTGCCGCACTATTATTGGCTAGTCCAGTAGTTAAGGCACAGGACCAAACACTGGAACAGTTGATAAGTAAAGCACTTACCAACAATTTCAATGTTCAATCAGCCAAGTTGGACGAGATGAAAACAGAGGCTCAGATTGCCGAAGTAAAAGCCAACGCTCGTCCTCAAGTCAATCTGGCTGGCGACTACAAACGATATATAAAAATTCCGGGACAGGTAGTTCCTGCATCGGCATTCGGAGGCCCTGAAGGCACCTATACCGCCCTTGCTTTTGGCTTGCCCTATAATTTATCGACGAGTCTTCAGGCCAACCAGCAGTTATTCAATCAGTCGTTGATGATTGCTACCAAAGCTGCCAAAGCCAGTCGCGATCTTTCGGCGCTGCAAACGCAGAAAACCAAAGAGGACGTAGCGTATGACGTATCGGCAACGTATTACAATCTCCAGACCACAGCTCAGCAAATTGCCTTCCTACGTAATAACCTATCTGCTACCGAACGGCTGATTCGCATAACCGATTTACGCCGGCAAAATCAACTGGCTCAAGGCATCGATGTTGACCGGTTACAGCTTAGCCAAACCTCTTCCCAAACGCAAATCGAGTCGCTTCAGGCTACGTATAATCAGTTGCTGAATGCACTTAAATTCCTGACGGGAACCGCCCAAACGGATTCACTGTCGGTTCCTACCGCTATCGTAGAAACAGTTCCGGTTGCGCCAAGCAACGAATACACAATCAACCGCACCGATCTGCAACTGGTGGAGCAACAACGTGCCATCAATGAACTTCAGCTACGTAACATCAAGGCTGGTTTTGTACCGACGGTTTCGGCTTACGGTGTAGCCAATAGCTCGGTATATGCCATTGGCGGCAATGACTCATACATCAAGAACATTCCCGGCTATTGGCTTGGTTTACAACTAAACTGGAGCATTTTCGACGGATTAGCCCGTAAGGCCAAATTGAGCCAAAACCGGATTGATGATCAAAAATTAGACGTTCAACTTAGACAGGTTCGCGAATCGATTTCGATGGACGTAGCGAATTCACGCAATAAATTTCTGGTCGAACAGCAGAACTTATCCACTACCCGCAGTCAGGTTCAACTAGCCGAAAAAGTATACACCCAAACGCAGCTTCAGTTTAAGGAAGGCACGGTCGATATAACCGAAGTTGTTCAGGCCGAAAACGCGCAACGTGAAGCGCAGAATAATTACCTCACTACCCTTGTCAACTTACGGACTGCCGAACTGAACTGGAAAAAAGCAACCGGCAGCCTGATCAATCGATAACTCAACCTGTTGTTCGCTACCAACCACGTAGCACTACACAATACAACCGCAATTCTATTCTGTCAAAAGTTATGAAACGAATCGTCATATTGCTCGCCTTAGTTGGCACGCTGGGTCTTACCGCCTGGACCCTCATCAGCAATAAAAAAGAAGTTGAGGCAAAAGTTTACAAACCCAATCCCGATCAGAAAGTCGGTGTTCGGACCGCTGTAGCGGAACTACGTAGCATGTCGCAGGAGTCATCGTTTCTGGGTTCATTCTCACCGAACCGGGAAATTGAAGTCCGTCCGATGGCCAGCGGTCAGATTACGTCGTTGCCAATCGAAGAAGGTCAGTACGTTGGTACCGGCAAACTGATTGCCAAAATTGATGATGAACAACTACGTTATCAGGTTGAAGCCGCACAGGTAACACTGGAAGGTTATCAGAACGATCTGAAACGTTATGAGAATCTGGTAAAAGGCGACGCTACGCCTGCCGTTAATCTGGAACGTACCCAGTTAAGCATTCGCTCCACACAGGCCCAGATCAAACAGCTTCAAAAGCAAATCGCCCAAACAACCGTTTCAGCTCCGTTTTCGGGTATCGTGACTCAGAAAATGGTTGAAAAAGGATCAGTTGTATCGGCTGGTTCACCGCTCGCCAAAGTGACGGATATTTCGTCGCTGAAACTTGTTGTCGATGTTCCTGAAAAAGCCATTAACCAGTTCCACATGGGCCAGAATATCTCGGTTAGCACGGAAGTGTATCCCCAAACACAATTCTCGGGTCGCGTTACATTAATCGGTGCCGAAGGTAATGCCGCGCATAACTATCCCGTCGAAATCACGGTGCAGAACTCAGGTAAAAATATGCTACGTGCCGGTATGTATGGTACCATCGCCAACACGAACAACCTAAAAGGCCAAACGCTGGCGATTCCTCGTCAGGCCATTGTCGGTTCAGAAAAACAGCCACAGGTATACGTAGTGGAAAACGGAAAAGCTGTGTTGAAATCGGTAGCGATTGGCGCAACCACCAACGATTACTACGAGATCACGAAAGGCTTGAACACGGGCGACCGTGTGGTTACGAGCGGACAAATCAACCTGCAAAATGGCACAGCCGTAATGGCGCAATAAGTTAAAGAGCGAAAGACCGGGCCGCCGTTGCGGTGAATGAGCGAAAGTGCGAAATGATAGTGCAACTTTCCCTCGGTCACTTTTCGCTCATTCACACTTTCACTCTTTGAAAAATGAAATTTGTTGAATCCCTCATAAAACGCCCCTCGGTCATTATCGTGCTGTTCGCGATTCTGACAATTGGTGGTCTGTTTTCCTACAAAATGCTCAGTTACGAGCTGATGCCAGAGTTTTCGGTACCCGTCGTAACCATTACAACGGTTTATCCGGGTGCTGCACCATCGGAGGTTGAAACGGAAGTTAGTAAACGTATCGAAGACGCTATTTCAGGGCTGGATAACCTCGACGACGTAAAGGCGATGTCGATGGAGAACGCATCGGTTATTATCGTTCAGTTTAAACCCGGTACCGACGTTGATTTAGCACTGGAAAATGCCCAGCGCGAAATTGACAAAATGGTCAGCGATTTACCCGACGATGCCGAACAGCCTTCGCTATCGAAAATTTCGCCCAGCGATCAGCCGATTATGCAGTTGCTCGCTACGTCGGATTTACCAACCGAAGTGTTCTACGAACAGATTGAAGACAAGTATCTTCCACAGCTTCAGCAAATTAAAGGCGTGGCCGATATTACGATGGTGGGTGGCGATAAGCGCGAAATCCGCATCAATGTCAACGACGATAAACTGAATTACTACGGTTTATCATTGCTTCAGGTCACGCAGGCCATTAATCAGGCCAATCTGGATTTCCCGACCGGGAAAGTGAAAAATACGAAGGAGAACATGACGCTACGTCTGGCCGGTAAATTCAGCTCGCTGAACGACATTCGGAATCTGGTTGTCGCCACTCCTCCAAACGGTAGCCCGATTCGGGTTGGCGACGTAGCAACGGTAACGGATGGTCTGACCGACCCAACCAGCATCAGCCGGTATAACGGACGCGATGGTATCGGTTTGTTCATCAAAAAGCAGTCGGACGCCAACGCGGTCGATATTAGCGAGGAAGTACTGGCCAAACTGGCTCTAATTGAAAAAGAGAACGCGAAAGACAAAGTCAATTTCGCCGTAGCCTACGACAGTAGCGTGTTTACGCTGGCGTCGGTAGAAGCCGTTACGCACGATCTGGTTCTGGCCGTCATACTGGTGGCCGCCGTTATGCTGCTGTTCCTGCACAGCTTCCGAAATGCGTTCATTGTGATGGTATCCGTACCGGCCTCGCTGGTGTCGGCGTTCCTGTTCATGTTCGTGATGGGTTACTCGCTCAACCTGATGACACTGCTAGCACTATCGCTGGTAATCGGTATTTTGGTCGATGACTCGATTGTGGTACTCGAAAACATTCAGCGACATCTCGAAATGGGCAAAAATCGCTGGCGGGCCACTATCGACGGGGTTAGTGAAATCGGGTTTGCGGCTGTTGCTATTACGTTGGTGATCGTGGTTGTGTTCGTGCCAATTACGTTGGTGAATTCGGTTATCGCCGATTTGCTACGTCAGTTTTCGTTAACCGTAGCGTTTGCTACGTTGGTCAGCTTGCTGGTCAGCTTTACGCTAACACCCTGGCTGACTTCCATGCTGGCCAAGCTCGAACACCTTAACCCAAAAAATCCATTTCAGGCATTTCTGCTCTGGTTTGAAAAAGGATTGACGGCACTAACCAATTGGTATCACAGCAGTCTCGAATGGGTGTTGAGCCACAAGCTAATCTTTAGCGGTATGTTGATTGCGTTATTCGTTTTCACCGGCTGGGTAATGAGTCTGGGAATCATCGGTTCGGAATTCGTAGCACAGGGCGATCAGGGTAAGTTTTTATTGACGCTGAAGCTGGATAAAAGCGCATCGCTTCAACAAAACAACCTGACATCCAGAGCCATCGAGAACTACCTCCGCAAAAAACCTGAAGTACAAAGTATTTTTGCCAACGTAGCAGGAGCTAGTACGGGGATGCAAAGTACTGGTCAGGGCGAAACCAACCGAACAGAGTTAACCGTTCAACTGGCCGACGCATCGGAACGTCCTAATCATACCCCAACGGAGAAATACATGATCGACGTTCGGCAGGAGCTGGCCGAACAGTTTCCGGCTATCGAGTTTAAATCGTCTATCATTGGCATGGTCAATTCGGGGGCGTCTCCAATTGAGATTTTCCTGAGTGGCAACGACGTGAATCAGATCATGGATGCCGCGCATGAGTTAGCCAATCGAATTCGTAAAACACCCGGAGCCAACGACGTTAACGTATCGGTTGAGTCTGGAAATCCAGAAGTAAAAGTTGAAATCGACCGGGAGAAAATGGCCAAATTAGGGCTGAACATTCAAACGGTGGGCGGTACGTTGCAAAACGCATTTGCCGGTAACGACGATTCTAAATTCCGGGATGGTGGCGAGGAATACGACATTCGTGTGATGCTGGATGCGTTCGACCGTAAAGATCCAAACGACGTTAAAAACATCAACTTCTTTAGCCCAACCGCCAATCGTTCAGTACGTCTGGCCGAATTTGCGAACGTATCACTGAGCAATGGACCATCGTTGCTCGAACGGAAAAACCGTCGTTCGTCGGTTACCGTAACGGCCAATACGTTAGGAACAGGTTCTGGTACGTTGATCGCTGTTATTCAGGCTGATCTGGCTAAAAATCCGCTACCATCTGACGTAACAGTTAGCTGGGGTGGCGATGCCAAAAATCAGAGTGAAGGATTTGGATCGCTGGGTATTGCCATGCTGGCCGCTCTGATGCTGGTTTACTTCATCATGGTGTTGCTCTACGACAGCTTTGTGTACCCATTGGTGGTCTTGTTCTCCGTACCCGTAGCCGTGATTGGTGCCTTGCTGGCACTGGCACTTACCTCGTCGAACATCGGTATTTTCGCCATGCTGGGTATGCTGATGCTGATCGGACTTGTAGTGAAAAACGCCATCCTGATTGTCGACTTTGCGAATCAGCAGAAAGCGCAGGGCGTCCCCTACCGTAAAGCGATTCTACACGCTGGCGAAGAACGTTTACGTCCGATTCTGATGACGACCATTGCCATGGTAATCGGTATGATTCCGATTGCAACAGCGAGTGGCGCTGGTGCAGAGTGGAAAAACTCGCTGGCCTGGGTGCTAATTGGTGGACTGACCAGTTCAATGGTCCTGACGATCTTCCTGGTGCCTGTGGTTTACTACGTTGTCGACCGGATTCAGGAACAGTTTAGCAAACGTTTCGCTAAGAAAAAAGAAAGCGAGCTGCTGGTTGAAGAAGCTGTATAGCGATTTATGGTCTGTGATTTATGATTCCCTGCGATAACGTAGCAATTATAATTCACAGACTATAAGCAATGAATTATTTTACTAATGCTAACATTCACAATGATATACTCTGAAATTAATACATCTTTAGAAGATATTCTTTCCAGTATGGGAATCCGCCCAACTGCTCTGACAGATAACGTACATTTTATGCGGGATCTGGGTCTCGACTCACTCGACGTGACGGATCTTATAATGCAAGTTGAAACTCGTTTTGGCATCCGAATTCCCGACGAAGACGGGGCCAAACTCCAAACATTCGGGCAATTGAAAAACTATCTTGCTAGCGAAATGGTACTTGAGTCATGAGTCACGAGATTACATTTCATCAACTTCAGGACGTTATTCGTCAACGTCTGTTTGTTCCACCCAGTTCGGTCCGGCTGCGCAGGCTGAGTTTGCTCATCGACCAGATCAACCTCAAATATGGCGCTTTGCCAATCAGGGATTTCGTACCGATTGGCACGCCCGAAAAGAATGGGCCTCGTGGTGTTACACGACACGGGTAGTTGATCTGGTCAAGGTTAGTAAAGGAGCAGGATACTAAACTCCTGTTCTAGGAGAGTCGGTGTATACTGTTTATCAAAACTCATGGTAAGAAATCCATAAAACCATTATAATTAATTGTATATAAGGCTCTTAATAAATTAAAGAGAAAAGACTTTCAATGATTTCCCCTGTTAATCAACTCAATCGCAATTGTTCAACAACCGATTTTAGTTCCCATCCATACCCAACATTTTTCACTCGTGAGCGGGCTAAAATTCTAAAACTGGTTTAACCCATTTTTCTATACCAGTTGATTTCGCGACCACAGACCACCGCTGGGCGGCCCCGCCGGTTCTACTACCAATTGACCGCGCCACGGTGGGCATCTCCCTATCATAGAGGAATGAAGATAAATCGCTCCGGCGAAACGGAAAAATACAGCGGTCAGTCACTTTCTAAATCAACTGGTCAGTCGCGGGGAATATTAGCGGGAGCGCCCTAGCGGTGGTCAATTTCACCAGAAATACCAATACTATAGGATTATGTCCTTTTAGGCATCACTCCCCTAGTTACTTTCAATAGTGTGATTTTAACCGGTCTTAGCAGCGTATCTATTCGAACTTATAATACAGTAAGTCAAGTGGCCATTGTGAAATAGGCCATTTGTCTGAAAAAGAGTTGCAAATTCTCATTTATAACGGCTTTATATATATTATATAAAATTTTTTGTATCAATATATTGCACCATATAAAGAATTATATACACTTATCGCAAGTTAATCATGACAACTACTATGAAAGCTTTTCTCCTTTTAGTAAGCCTGATTTGCCTGAAGCCAAGTATGGTTTTTGGCCAAGATTCGACCAAAACGAATCGTTCTGAATTACTAGCCAATAAATGGGAAATTGGTATTGACCTATTATCCTTAATCGATAAATCAAAAGACGCATTTGGGTTTGTTGTCAAGCGAAATTTTAATGCCAATAATGGGCGCAAAGCTATCCGCTTTAAAGTACTTCCTCGAACGCTTTATTCTCCCGGCGCAACACTCAATGAAAATAACTCATCATTTTTTGTAGCGATGGGATATGAACGTCAAAAATTAGTTGGGCGGTTCTCGGTACTCTACGGGATTGAGCCCTTTTTTCAATACAGTATTGTCAAGATTAAACAAGTTTCAAATGGGGCACTAACCCTTCAGCAAACAGATACAAAAGTAGGGCTAGACGGGTTCATTGGTGGCCGATATTATATCAATAATCATCTATCAGCTACCATAGAAACCCATCTGGTATACCAATATAGGTCTACCGAAGGTGAGTCAGGTACTGTTCGATATTCGGGCGATTACAACCAAGTTTTTATTAATCCAATCCATGCCTTGTATCTAAGTTATCATTTTTAACAGTTAACCTTTAATCATATAACACCATGAAAACTTCTATGATTAATTTGTTCAACGTCGCATTTTTATGCATTCTGTCAAGCTTTTACTCATACGCTCAGACCGTTTCCGTCCGAGATGCAAATGGTGATTATCTTTCCGATGTACCCCCACTGACTGGTATCTCGTATCTCTTGTACGCCCCTAGCTTGAATGTTACCGGTTGTAATGTTGACTGGGAAACGATTAATTGTGTGGATTGGTCAGACGGTGTAACCATACCAGGTCCCGGTATTACCTACACGTTTAAGTGGAAGAATGTTTCGGGCAATGCATCCCTAAAGGGTACCTTTAAGGATTGTAACACGTCAAGCACAAATGGAAAACGGCCACGTTGTCTGTTCCCATTCGTCATTTGGGTCCACTTGGCAACATAGCGGTTAACAGTAATTCCACAAATCCTCAAGGAGCTGATTGCGGCAACCAAACGCTCAATTTTTCAGTAGGTGCTTCTGCTAATGCGACTGGTTATATCTGGGATTTTTCTAATTTGTCCGGTTGGACTTATTCGGGAAGTGGCACGTCTGTTACTGCTTATACAGATGCTGCAAGCGGAGGAACCGTGCGTGTTACGTCCGTTAGAAGTGATGCTCCTGAAGTAACTCAGACAACAACTATAGATATTGTAAGACCTAATTTGGGTAGTACATTTGTTTCGGGAGATTTAGCAGCCTGTGTAGGACAAACACGATCTTATTTAGCCCATAATGTTCCGTCGGGTTCTTCTGTATCTTGGTCTGCTAGTGGAAACGTCTCAATTTCAAGCCAGTCAGCCACGCTGGCTAATGTAAGTTACAATGGGAATGGAAGTGGCACGATTACGGCTACTATAAGTGGATGCAATGCAACTGTAAATCGTAACCTATCCGTTTAGTCTGGGACACCTCAAGTAAATAATATCAATGCTGCAACGGAAATGTGCCTGGGAAATGGGGTATATATTCAATCAACGTCAACAGCAGCAAGCGGATACAGTTGGGTTATCACTAGTGGAAACAGCAGTAACGCCTATTTGAACGACTACGGGAATGGAAATGCTACGTTTAATAGTTATGTATCTGATTGTTATGGTTTACAATTAAATTTAACAAACAGTTGCGGCACTGTTAATGCGGGTGGATTTACCATCTGTGTCAATAATTGTTTCTACAGGCTTAGTGTGTATCCAAATCCAGCTTCGGATATAGTAATGGTTCAGTTTGACGAAACGAAAAATGCGGATGCGCTACCAGATGAAATAAAATTAGTAAGTGAGAAATCGACTCTGCCTGTCCGATCTATTAATGTTTAGGAAGTGTACACTAAAAAGGCGTTTAAAGACGGTAATAAGATAGAGATTTCTGTGAAGGAATTACCACGTGGTGTCTATTATTTACAGGTGATAAATCCCCGCCAGACAACCGACAAGCAAATCGAGTCGACACGCATTGTAGTAGAGTAGCCCGCCATTTAATGATTGCATGATTAAAGAGATTAAAGCTTGCCGTTGGCATGAAGAAGACCTACCATAAATTTATTTTTTACATGAAAAGCACCGATGCTAGCTAGCATCGGTGCTTTTCATGTAAACTCGGCTGGGTTAGCGGCCAATACAGGTATCGTTACAAAAGAACATATTCATCCAGAGTCTGATTTGCGGGGAAATCTGGGTTACAAAACCGGCGACATTCGTGAATTGATCGGATTAATAGCCCGTGATTTTTCAATCGAACTATCGGCAGATCACCTCACCGAATTCACCACCATCGACCAAACGCTGAAAATCCTGAATCAACAAACGCAGGATCAGCAGTCACACTAATTTCTTCAGGAGCCAGAAAAACGTAAAATCTCCAGCATCGAGTAGCGAAAGCGCTCGATGCTGGAGATTTTACGTTTTTGCGTACATAGATTCGTCACAAAGCGAGATGTTGCGAATGCACAGTTTCTTCATAAAAAATAGAAGCCTGTCGGTCAAATGTTTCCGTTGAATCGGTAGTCAGAAAAGTGCGCTGACCGTGTTTACTGCACTGCGCTTCAATTTCGGGATGACGTAGCAGATAATCGAACAGACTATCAGCTACGATACGTCCCTGACTCAGAATAGTTGTGTTGGTCGGAGCCACCTGTCGGATTTTGTCGATCAATAATGGGTAATGCGTACAGGCCAGCAGCAACGTATCGATTTGTGGCGAATTAGTCATCAGGTGGTCAATATGTTGCTTCACAAAATAATCGGCTCCCGGATGGTTGTATTCGCCATTTTCGACTAATGGCACCCACATCGGGCAAGCTTCTTGAAACACCGCTACGTCCGGAAAAAACTTCTCTATTTCAATCAGATACGATTCCGACGTAACAGTTCCTTTTGTTGCCAGAACCCCCACATGCTTCGTTTTGGAATAGTTTCCGATGATTTCTGCCGTTGGACGTATCACGCCCAAAACACGCCGATCAGGCGCAATTAAGGGCAAATCCAACTGCTGAATGTTACGTAGCGCTTTAGCCGAAGCCGTGTTACAAGCCAGAATAACGAGCCGACAGCCCTGATCGAACAGATGCTTCACGCATTCGAGCGTGTACTGGTAAACGGTATCAAACGAGCGGGTTCCGTAGGGCGTTCGAGCGTTATCACCAAGATAGACGTAATCGTATTGGGGTAATTTTTTAACTATTTCGCGTAAAATGGTCAGGCCGCCGTAACCTGAGTCAAATACGCCGATGGGTTGTGTAGTCATAATTACGTATCACTTACCAGCCTTCTTCTTTGCATCGTCCAGCATCGCATCCAGCGCTTTTCGGTCGTAAACCGTACCCCGCAAAATAACTGTATTGATTGCCTGCGTAGCCTGAATATCCTGCAACGGATTTTTATCAAGCAATACAATATCAGCACTTTTACCGGCGGTTATATCGCCAAACATTGCTTCTCTTTTCAGGAATTTTGGCCCTGGCAAAATAGCCGATTGCAAAGCCTGCAACGGCGTCAGGCCCGACTTCACAAACAACTCAAGCTCGTTGTGTAAGCCTAGGCCCGGATACACGTAGGAGTTCAGAAAACCAGCGTCGGTTCCGGCCATTATGGTTACGCCAGCCTTGTTCAAAAGAGGGAGCAGTGAAGCCGATTTTTCATAAACCGAATGACGCTCAGCAATAGCGTCTGGGCTATCTTTAGCCACCCGATTTACGCGCCAGGCATACGTATTTTTCAAACCTTGACCAATGTATTGCAGATACGTATCAGCCTGATGATTATCCTGATCCAGAAATGCAACTGTCCGACTGATGGTCAATGTGGGAACGACGAACGTACCGTTTTTCGCCATACGTTTGTAAACGGCCAACGCTGTAGCTTCATCAAAACTTTGTGCAATCATTGGCAAAGCAACTCGGGCAGTTAGCTGGCCCGTTCTTACCTTATCGGCCACTTCTTTATCACGCGTTGATCCTGCCTTCACTACGTAGCTCATGTGTTCGACAGAACCCAAGCCAGCCGCAGAAACTTCATCCATCGTAAGCGCAAACGGTACGTGCCCCGACGTTTTCATTCCCCGTTTCTTTGCTTCCTGCAAAATGTATAGGTAAATATCCGGCTTAATGGTGTTGTCGGTAATCTTTACAAAATCTACCTTCAGACCCTGTAACGAATCGAGCATTTTATCGACTTCAGCGGGCGTACTTACCTCAATATCACCCACCCAACTCGATTTGTACCCTTCCAGCTTTGGCCCTGATGTAAATAACGTAGGGCCTGCAAGCTCGCCTTTAGCAATTTGCTCACGCCATTGCAGCACCGATGGACTCAAGTCGGCAGCCGCATCCCGAATGGCCGTGATGCCATGAGCGATATAGAGTGGTAACAGGTTTTTATTTTCCTGAATCAACGTATCGCCACCGCCAAAATGAACGTGCATATCCCACAACCCCGGAATGATGTATTTACCCGTAGCATCGATTGTCTGTTTCGCCCGAAAATTCTTCTCCTGTGACGCATCGAACACACTGGCAATCGTTTTTCCCTGTATGGCAATGAGCTTATTCGTCAGAATTTTACCAGAACGAACGTCAATCAAACTGCCTGATTTGATCAGTACGTCGACTGACTGCTTTTGGGCGAATGTATCATGGATCAGAAATGAAAGAAACAGACAGGCAAATACGTGTCGCATGATATGTCGACTTTAGGCCAAGCGAATTGTATGTGGCCCCGACAGGCTCCGGCTGTCGGATTTGCCGGATGGTTTATAGTTAGTCGCTGACGCGACTCCGACAGCCGGAGCCTGTCGGGGCCACATACACGAGCCAAGCTGGAGCTTGATCCAGACATGTTTGCTAGCTCAGCAGTGCTTTCCCCTGTGCCAGAGCGGCATCCAGTCCCGATGAATCAGAACCACCGGCCGTTGCGAAGAACGGTTGACCACCCCCACCGCCTTTGATGTTTTTGGCAAGTTCTTTCACGACCTGACCAGCATTCAGATTTTTGTTCTGAATCAGCGAATCAGGCAACATGACAGCCAGTTGCGGTTTACCGTTAATATCGGCACCCAATACAACCGCCAGATTGTCGACTTTCGCTTTCAGATCATAGGCCAGTTGTTTCAACGCATCCGCCGATGGTACGTCTACTTTCTCAACCAAGCGACTGTGCCCGTTTACAACCTCAACTTTATCGAGCAGCTGATTTTTTATCTGCTGAACTTTCTCATTCTGAAGCGCTTCGACCTGTTTCTGCAAAGTGCTACGTTCTTCCAGCAATGCCTGAACCGCTTTCACTACATCCTTCGGCGCTTTCAGCAATTCTTTGAGTTCGGTAACAACGGCCATTTGCTCATTCACCAACGCTTCTGCTCCAGCCGATGTTTTGGCTTCTATCCGACGAACACCCGTCGAAACGGAACCTTCGCCTGTGAATTTAAACAAACCGATATGCCCCGTTGCGGGTACGTGCGTGCCGCCACACAGTTCAACCGAATAGCCCGGATCGAACGTAATAACCCGAACGAAATCGCCATATTTCTCGCCAAACAATGCGGTTGCACCTAACGCTTTGGCTTCCTCAATCGGTACGTTCCTTTTTTCGTCGAGTTTGATGTCTTCGCGGATTTTCTCGTTTACGATACGTTCCACTTCAGCCAATTGCTCGTCGGTTACTTTGCTGAAATGGGAGAAATCGAAACGTAGTGCGTCAGGACCAACGTATGAACCTTTTTGTGCTACGTGTGTACCAAGCACTTCACGTAGTGCCGAATGAAGCAGGTGCGTAGCCGAGTGATTGCTCGACGTCAGACCACGGCGCGACGTATTAATGACAGCGTAAACTGTTTCGGCCTGCGCTAGTAAATCATCGATTCCCGCTACGTTCTCCACAATGTGAATGGAAAGGTCGTTTTCTTTCTTCGTGTCGAGTACGGTCAAGGTACCAATCTTGTCTGAACCCACAAACAATTCGAGTACACCCGTGTCACCAATCTGACCGCCTGACTCGGCGTAGAATGGTGTCTTATCCAAAACCACCTGTACTTGCGTACCCTGCTTATTCTGAATCTTGCGGTACTTCACAATCTGGGCATACGCTTCTGGCTGGTCGTAACCAACAAACTCAACTTTGTTATCGAGTTCAGCCAGTTCAATCCAGTCGCCCGCCGATGCCTGTGCATCTTTGCGTGAACGTGCTTTTTGTTCCTGAAGCGATTTCTGGAAACCAGCTTCATCGATGCTTAAGCCTTTTTCACGTGCAATCAACGCGGTTAAATCAGCCGGGAATCCGAACGTATCGTTGAGTTCAAAAACGGTTTCACCGGGAATTTCCGTTTTACCATCGGTTGTTACCTGACCGATAATCTGATCGAGACGGCCAAGCCCGGTTCCTAATGTGCGCAGGAACGCAATTTCCTCTTCCCGGATAACCGTAGCTACAAAGTCGCGCTGGGCGTTGAGTTCGGGGAAAACCTCGGCAAACTGCATAGCCAACGTTGGCACGAGTTTCGTCATGAACGGCTCAGTCAGGTTCAGATACGAATAACCGTAGCGAATAGCCCGACGCAGAATCCGCCGGATAACGTAGCCTGCTTTGGCGTTGCTCGGCACCAGTCCATCGGCAATGGCAAACGAAACGGCCCGGATGTGGTCGGCAATTACGCGCATTGCTACGTCCGACATTCCCGTTCCCGCTTCATACTTTTTACCCGAAAGCTCTTCGATTACGTGAATCGTGCCCGAGAAAACGTCGGTATCGTAGTTCGATTGCTTGCCCTGAATAGCCATGCACAACCGCTCAAAACCCATTCCCGTATCAACGTGACGCGCAGGCAGTTCTTCGAGCGAACCATCGGCTTTCCGGTTGAACTGCATGAATACGTTGTTCCAGATTTCGACAACCTGCGGGTGGTCGGCGTTAACGAGTTCTTTACCCGACTTCAGCGCAACTTCGTCTGCCGAACGCAAATCAATATGGATTTCGGAACAAGGACCGCACGGACCGGTATCGCCCATTTCCCAGAAGTTATCTTTTTTGTTTCCGAGAATAATCCGAGACTCATCGCCAATGATTTCTTTCCAGAGATCCCACGACTCCTGATCGAAGGGTACGTTGTCTTTTTCGTCGCCCTGAAAAACCGATACGTAGATCCGGTCTTTCGGTAGTTTATAGACTTCTGTCAACAACTCCCACGACCAGTGTAACGCTTCTTTCTTGAAATAATCGCCAAACGACCAGTTGCCCAACATCTCGAACATGGTGTGGTGATACGTATCGAAACCTACGTCTTCAAGGTCATTGTGTTTACCCGACACACGCAGGCATTTCTGCGTATCGGCCACCCGTTTGGCCGGGGGCGTACCATTGCCCAGAAAAAAATCTTTAAACTGCGCCATACCCGAATTGTTGAACATCAGGGTCGGGTCGTTTTTGGCAACCAACGGCGCTGAAGCTACAATCAGGTGTTGTTTGGAGCGAAAAAATTCAAGAAAATGCCGACGTATTTCGGAAGAAGTCATTGTTATTAGTCGTTAGTCGATAGCTGCCAGTCGATGGCCACGAACCTCTCCTAACAGGCTAATGACCATTGACTATGAACTAGTCTTGCAAAATTACGTCAAAACTTGCAGGTTTGCCCGACACGAAAGAAGTTTGTGACATGGAAGGTTCGGGTAAGTTGTATTACGGTATCAAAGAAGTGGCCGAGAAGTTTGGCATCAATGCGTCTAAACTTCGGTATTATGAGAAAGAATTTCCTACCCTCCAGCCGAAAAAAAACCGGGGGGGCGACCGTATCTATACCCAAGCCGACATCGACCATCTAACCGAAATTCTGGATTTAATTGATCGGCAGAAATATACTTTACCCGGCGCCCGCGATTTTCTGAAACAACGGGAAGCTCGTCGGCAGGAAAATGCCCGATACATTCATAAGCTTCAAAAAATAAAGGCATTTATGGAGCAACTCCGTGCCGATCTCGACAAGCCGCAGGATACAGAAGCTGAGAAACTCTCTGAAAATTAGTTTTTAAACGCGGTTGTTGCTATTACTACGTGATGCCCCAGACAGCAAGATGCTGTCTCAGACAATCCCATCGCTCTACTGAGACCTTATTATTCGTCAACTTCCGAAAAGTTTTCATTACGTCTTTTTAAGGTTAGGTAAAATTCGCGGATAACGTCTTTTTAGGGTATACAACCCGTTATCCTAAACCTTTATTGTTATCTGGTTTGCAAACGATTGTGCTTTTAAGCCAATACGTTTGCCGGATGGTTATTCCTAAATCGTATGAACCTCAATCTGAAAGCGCAGGCCAATAACACGTTCGATGCCATTGTGGTTGGTTCGGGCGTGAGTGGCGGATGGGCCGCTAAAGAACTCACCGAAAAAGGGCTACGTGTTTTAATGCTCGAACGGGGCCGAAATCTCGAACACATTACTGGCTACGACACCACCCTGAAAGCACCCTGGGAATTCGAGCATCGCGGCAAAACCGTTCTATCGACCGATAAAGAACCTACTACGTTCCGAGTTCGCCCGAACAACGAGCAGAATGGCCATTTTCTGTTAAACGACCGCGATGCGCCCTATAAAGAGGTTCAACCGTTTATGTGGTATCGGCCCGATGTATTGGGTGGTAAATCCATTATGTGGGGCCGCCAGAGTTATCGGTTTAGTGAGATGGATTTTGAGGCCAATGCCC
Organism: Spirosoma daeguense; assembly: GCF_054776875.1. Taxonomy (NCBI): domain Bacteria; kingdom Pseudomonadati; phylum Bacteroidota; class Cytophagia; order Cytophagales; family Cytophagaceae; genus Spirosoma; species Spirosoma daeguense. The sequence goes on along the minus strand of NZ_BAAHBF010000003.1, from coordinate 947,330 downwards.
GCGACGGTTTCGGTACCGACTGGCCGATACGTTACAAAGATATGGCGCCCTGGTATAGTTACGTCGAACGGTTTGCCGGGATTTCGGGCAACAAAGAAGGGCTGGCGCAATTGCCCGACAGTGAGTTTTTGCCGCCAATGGATTTGAATTGCGTGGAACAACACGTTCGGGAACAGTTGAAAACCAAAATGAATCGCGTGCTGACCATTGGCCGAACGGCAAATCTGTCGAAAGCGAACCCGGTTCATACGGCCCTGGGAAGGTCGGCTTGTCAGTACCGGAATAAATGTCATCAGGGTTGTCCGTATGGCGGCTATTTCAGTACGTTGGCTACTACGTTACCAGCGGCTCGTAAAACCAATCGGCTCACCGTTCGGACGGATAGTATTGTGTCGGAGCTGTTGTATGATGAGAAAACAAAACGGGCAACAGGCGTTCGGGTTATTGATTCCAAAACGCATCAGACTACGGAATACTACGCCCGGATTATTTTCCTGAACGCGTCGGCAATGGCTACGAATTTCATTCTGATGAACTCGATTTCGAATCGGTTTCCGACGGGTTTTGGCAATGATAGCGGTACGTTGGGTAAGTATATTATGGACCACCATTTTCAGGCTGGAGCCAATGCGCAAGCCGATGGAATGGGGTTCGACGATAAATATTACTACGGTCGACGGGCCAATGGCATTTATATTCCCCGCTATCGAAATATCGGCAACGACAAGCGAGAGTATCTGCGCGGCTTTGGTTATCAGGGCGGTGCGTCGCGGTCGGGTTGGCAACGGCTCATTGCCGAAGCTGGTTTTGGTGCTGAATTTAAAGAAAAAGCGACCCAGCCCGGCCCCTGGAATATGGGCATTATGGGTTTCGCGGAATGCCTGCCCTACGAAGATAACAAAGTCACTCTCAACCGGGAACGACGTGATAAATGGGGCTTACCTACATTGACATTCGACGTAAAATTCCGCGAAAACGAGCATCTTATGCAGAAGGATATGATGAACGATGCCGCCGAAATGCTCGAAGCTGCCGGATTAAAAAATATCAGTACGTATAACAACAACTCGATTCCGGGTATGGCTGTACATGAAACGGGTGGCGTGCGGATGGGCCGCGATCCGAAAACGTCTATGCTCAACGCCTACAACCAGCTCTGGACAGCTAAAAACGTATTTGTGACGGACGGAGCTTCGTTTGCATCGGTAGCCTGTCAGAATCCATCGCTTACGTTTATGGCACTTACGGCACGAGCTGCCAATTTTGCGGTGAGCGAACTGAAACGCCAGAATTTATAAGACACTCCTTTGGAATTCAGGGAAGTGACTGTTTCGTGTCACTTCCCTGAATCAAAACCGCATTTACAACGCTTTCATGAATGCAACCAACGCTTTTTTTTCAACGGCGGAGAGATTCAGTTTATCTTCAGGAAGCGTCTGATTGTCGAGGCCGAAACCTAAGCCGTTTCCACCGCCTTTATCGTAAAAATCGACCACCTGTTCTAACGTAGCGTATACGCCATTGTGCATGTATGGTGCGGTATAAGCAATGTTACGTATCGTCGGCGTCTTGAACGCATATTTCAATACGTCGAGTTTTGTGTGAACGTAACGCCCCATATCCGGGTCAATACGTTGCCCAACAGATGTAGCGGGCGTACCGATTACTTCTGATTCGGTATCCCGGTAGTTTGGCGGTACGGTTCCATTGAACAGCGGCACAAAATGGCAAATACCGCATTTAGCCTTCCCCATAAACAGGTTGAAACCATGAATCTCTTCGGCCGACAACGCTGTTTTTTTACCCCGCATATACTTATCGAAACGAGAGTCAAGCGAAACTAATGTGCGTTCGTAAGCTGCCAGTGCATTCTGAAGATGAATTGGTTCTACAGTTCCTTCATAGAGTGGAAACGCTTTTTTAACGAGTGCTACGTAGTCATCATTTTGCTGTATTTTTTTGGCCGCATTTGCCAGCGAACCATGCATCTCATCGGTATTATGAATCACATCGAACGACTGGTCTTCTAACGAGGCACTACGTAAATCATAAAAATGACCAGCCTGAAGTGCTACGTTGAGTAAAGTGGGCGTGTTACGTCCAATGGATTTCTGTCCGTTCAGGGTTACATTTCTGGGCATTCCGTCGGTAAACGCTTTATCGGCCTGATGGCATCCAGCACACGAACGTGCTCCATTACTTGACAGAATCGGATCATTGAAAAGTCGTTTACCAAGTTCGATTTTCGCCTTATTCATCCGAGCATCTACCGTCGACGCATAGGCATCCGGATCGAACACGTTGGCGGCAAAGAGCGTTTCGGCGTCAGAACGCAACGGCCGCTTCTCATCAAATACCTGAATACCAAGCCGTTTTTGATACGTTAGCAAACCAGCCGAAATTGGGTTAGCGTAGTTTATGATAAAAAAAGCCCGGTCGAACGTATCGAAAGCTGCGTTTTTTTTCAGATACGTTTCGGCTTCACGTAGCAGTTTTACCAGCGCTGCCGATTCGGGTTCGGTAGTTTCATAGGGCATTAGATAACTACATATCGAGGTCAGCACTTCAGCCGCTTCGGGCATAGCGTTCTGGCAAAGTGGCGTATCGAAGCCACTAATTCCGAGCGACAACACACGAAAAATCGCTAGTCGGAGAGCATCAAATACATGCGCATCGGTTAGTTCGGTTGCTTCCCAAAGCGTATGATACCGTTTTAGTTCATGGCTCAATCGACGCACTTCATCGACCAGAGCCGACCGTTGGGTTTTGTCGAAGGTGGGGTACAGATATTCTTCGATCACCTGCAATCCTTCGGGTTGAAACTGTTTCGTTTCTTCCACTTCTATTTCGGGCAATGGTGGCCCGTTGACAAGCCGTGTAGTAGCCGAAAAAAAGTACTCGGCCATTGGTTCGATACGCTTATAAGCCAGTCGACAGGACACAAACGTCCGTTGTAACGAATCGGTAGACGAGCTGGTACTTGCCAAAACCACTAGCTTATCAACCTCTTCGATAAGCTGACTTACATTGTGGTGAAATTGCTGTTTATTCTGTTCGACCGGCAACAAAACAGGTTGATTTAGCCGACTGATCATACTGACCAATCCGACCAGTAAACCCGTGGTTATTAGGATAAAAAGAAATAAACGAACAGGGTGCTGTGTCATAGCAAAATAAAGCAATACCCAGCTTCACAAACGAAAGAAATCGTCTGTGAAGCTGGGAGGATTGTAAGCTGGAAAAGATTAGCGAGCGATACCTCGCACAATGACAGTCTGGCCACCTTCGGCAAACGAACCGGTGTTACCGTCGGTAATACTCACCGCTTTCGACACATCACTACCGTCGGCGTTGCTGTATTTCATATCGCGCCAGGTATGCGGATGTAGATTGACCATGAACGTATTCGGAACGCCCACAATATCCGAGATGTCGAGCATTGCGCCATACTCCCACGAACTCAGCAGTTGCGTATTGGTTGTGTTGTATTTTGAATTGAACGTAGCTTCAGTACGACGGTGGTTCAGCTCCAGCATGGCCTTATTTTCGCCCGTTGCCATGTTGTATTGCCAGATACGTCCGTCGTGTTTATTGTCGAGATAAAACGAGTCACCGTCTTCCTGAATGTAAACGTAGTTGTCGGTAACACAAAGATTATCAGGATTTACGATTGAATTACCCGGATTCACCTCACCGTCGATAACAGGCGTCAGTTTGCCCACCAGCGGATTGCTGGCATCGAGAACCAGCTTATAAACCCGGCCCCACATGGTTTTTCCAGCAACAGGCGTTTTTTTATCGGCCTGACTTACGCCAGTAGCTGTGAAATACAATTCGCGCCCTCGGCCATTGCCGCCTTTACGATAATCAATGTCTTCAACCCGGGCAAATTGAATGGCTTTTTTGGTTACCGACTGATCGGCAATTTGTGCTCCCGTTGAGGCTTTCGCATTGTCTACTTCAACAAACTCTACGTCGTAGGTTTGTCCTACTTTCATGTTTGTTTCAACCGGGTCCTGACTCTTCGCTCGTAGGAAATAAAGTTTGCCATTCGAGAGATCGCCTACTGTATTCGATACATAAGCTAGTAGTTGTCCATTACTATCGTCTTCGCCAATGATAATAACCGACTTGCCGGGGAAGGCATCTTTAGGAAGCGGCACGGCATTTTCCATCGATGCTTTCCCTAAAGCAGGAAGTACCCGATCCTTATTCTTTTTTTCGGCGGCACCCGTTGGGTTGATGGCGTGCACCATCGATTCGGCTCCACTTTCGCCCGCTGTCAGAAAAACCGGACCAAAGCCATGTTCTTCGGGCGTAGCCAACGTAGCAGAACAAAGTCGCCACGTACCGCCGTCATAATCTACTACGTATTCTCCTTTTACGGGCTTAAACGTTTTATCGAGCGTTACGCGCGATACCGAACGCATGAACTCATGGTTGGTAATAAAGACATAACCATCGCCCGTCGGATTTTTCATCAGCCCAGCACCGTCGGGTTGCCCACCATACACAAAATTCGGCGACTGTTCGAGCTTATCGTCAGAACTAATCAGGGGCATAATTTCCAGATTACTGAAGCCATCGAGCGCTTTAACCAGAGACGGATTTGTTGAATGTGCCTTCAGCACAACATCAGTTTGACCAACAGTAGGATTTGTCTGGTCATTACAAGATGCTAGTGCCAGTAGTGCGGTTAGAGCACTGGCAACGTAAAGGTTTTCACGGATAATCATAATTTTCAGTTAGTAGCGGTATTTATTCTGCAAAACAACCGCTTACCCATTACCTGAATATGACCGCTACGTTAACAGACTAATAAGAAGCGATAGCGATATACTGATTATACTGTAATTAGCATGTAACCTATTATACTATTTGTCGTCTATTTTTTACTTAATTGATTAGCCTTTCGTCTCTAAACATACTTTTGTGTCTACCGATTCTCACCATCAAATTGCGCTGACGCTCGTTCCCGGTGTTGGTAGTATTCTCGTTCGTCAACTAATCAGTTATTGTGGCTCCGCTACAGATGTGTTTAAATCACCTTTATCCCGATTGCTGAAAATTCCGGGAATTGGAGAGGTAACAGCCCGATCTATTCTTAAAGCCGCTACGTTAGTCGATGCAGAACGTATTGGCATACAACTCGATAAACTAGGTGCCCGTTCACTTTTCTATACCGAGAAGACCTATCCTAGTCGGCTAAAAACCTTATACGATGCACCAGCGCTTCTATATTTTCGCGGCTCCAGCGACCTGAATATGACTCGTTCACTGGGAGTAGTTGGTACCCGACAAGCCACTGAATATGGTCGACGTATTACCAATGAAATTATTGAAGCACTTGTGCCGTTCAACGTAACCATCATTAGTGGTCTGGCCTATGGTATAGACATTGCTGCGCATAGAGCCAGTTTAATGAACAACTTACCTACGATTGGGATAATGGCCAGTGGCTTAGATATTGTTTATCCAAACGTTCATCAGAAAACAGCGCAGGATATGCTCATTCAGGGAGGTTTGCTAACTGAGAGTCCACCCGGTACAAAACCCGACGCCCATCTGTTCCCAGCTCGAAATCGAATTATTGCAGGCTTAAGCGACGTAGTGATTGTGGTTGAAGCAGCGGCCAAAGGTGGTGCATTAATCACAGCCGAGTACGCCAATAATTATCACCGCGACGTATTTGCCGTTCCGGGTCAATTGACGCAGGCTTTTTCGGCTGGTTGCAACAAACTTATTCGGGAAAACAAAGCCCATATTTACACAAAACCGGGCGATATTGTTGAAGCACTTAATTGGGATAGTTCCGAAAAAAACACAGCAACCGCTAAAAATCAACCGTCTGGAATATTTGTTCTTCCAACAGATATCACGGATGAGGAAACTCAGATTTTATCGCTACTACGTCAGATTACGGATCTTCATATTGATGATTTAAGCTGGAAAAGTCAGATTCCAATGGGCCGTTTGGCCTCCCTCCTGCTCAATCTGGAATTTCGTGGATTTGTACGTTCATTGCCCGGAAAAAAATATGCGGTGGTTTATGTTTAACAATTACAATATGCAAAAAAAGCCGGTGTCTGTTTGAGCACCGGCTTTTACTGTTACATAGAATTGCTACGTTCTTCTCCTATCGTGTTTTCACTTTGGTAGATTTCGATGGTTTCACATCTTCCGGCACAAGTGGAACAATAGGTTCTGTTTCAACTACAGGTTGTGTATTTCTGCTACGTCCTTCCCGGAAAAATACGAACCCTATCAACGCAATCAACAATACGTTGCAAACCAAGTCAATGACATCGCCTGTTCGGGCTAAAGGCGGATCGAAGCGGAACTCGACAGTGTGTTTACCTGCGGGTATACGTAGCGCCCGCAATACGTAGTTGGCACGCAGGTGCGGAGCCGGTTTGCCATCGATGAACGCTTGCCAATCTTCATGACCACGGTAGTAAATTTCAGAAAAAACAGCCAGCCCATCTTTAGTTGCATTAGCTTCATAAATAAGCTTATCGGGGCGGTAACTGGTCATGCGAATTGTACTGCCCGTATGATCGAGTTGAGCAGGCAAGTTTCCCAAGTCAGCCGCATACCGTTTATCGACCACTACCGAATCGCGCGGATTTAAGGTTTTCATAGCCGCCATTTCTGCATCAGCATCAGCAACCTGCTGAATCGAACTGACAAACCAGGCAACTCCTAATGCTTCGGGATTTGGAATAACCACTGGCCCCGCTTCCTGTTGCGGATTATTCGGGTCAGGCTGTCCAGGCTGAAGCACATATTTTGCATTCAGCATATTCAGAATATTCAATGTATTACTTGAGAAGGCATTGGTAACCAGCTCATTGTAACGGCGCAAGCGTGTTGTGTTATATCCGCCAATGGAGCGGTGAAAATAGGAAGCGCGGTTGCTCTCCATAAATGACCCCGTCTGATCGAATACCCTATACCCAAGTGATTTATCCTGACGAATCTGGTCGTCGGCTGGAGTCGGTTCAAAAATGGTCGTCACCTGCGACTTAGGAACAAAATCAGCGTTATTCAGAAAACGTTTATCAACAGCAAACAAATCGAACACCACAATCGCAAACACAACCGGGTAAAAAACCAGTGATTTGATTTTATTCGTAACAAACAAATAAAGCGCTCCTGCCGTCAGCAGAATCAATATTATTGACCGGAAAGCATCCGCCCGCATAATGCTCTGCCGGTCACTGATAAGCGGTGCAACAAAATCTTTAGCCGCTTCACCAAGGCCCGAACGAGCCAGAATATCAACATCGCCCGGTTTCTGGAATGACAGAAATGCACTTCCCATAATTGCCAGCACTAACGCAACGCCTGCCGTTGCGGCAAGGCTAATAAGCAGCGGTTGCCGTAATTGGCTAAACGTTAGCTTCTGATCGACAATAGCCTGAATTCCCATGACAGCCCCAGCCGCTAGAAATAGCTGCGCCAGACAGAGTGCCATTGTCATGGCTCTAAACTTATTTAGATAAGGGAGGTAATCGAACAAAAGCTCATTAAAGAACATGAAGTTTTTGCCCCATGCAAGCATAATCATCAACACGGCAGCCCCTAAAAGCCACCAACGTATTGACCCTCGAATTACGAAAAGTCCCAGCACGAACAGGAACAAAAGTGCAGCTCCAGCATAGGCAGGTCCACCCAGAATTGGCTGATCACCCCAATACGTTGGTGCCCCCATTTCGGCAAATTGTTTCGCTGCGCCAGGGTCGATACCTCGATTTACCAATGCTTTGTAGAATTCGGAATCAGTACCCAGTCCTCCTATTGACCCTCCTCCATATACGTTAGGGATTAATAAGGTCAATGTTTCCGCTTTGCCATAGCTATATAAAAACGCATAGTCCTTATCCAATCCGCCTTTCGATTCGCTACTTGGTGTTTTACCATCGGGGTTTGTTGTTTTAGCGGTCAACTCCGATTTACCCCGGATCGATTCCTTTGTGTATTGATTCAGTACCAGAAGTCGTTTGCCGAAACTTCCGGCTGCCAATGCTCCCGCCACTAGCAACGTAGTAAGGCCTAATGCCAATTGTCGGCCTTTACCTGCACGTATCAACGTTACAGCTTCAATCAATACGTATAAACCGGCCGCCATAAACAGGTAATAAGTAATTTGGATATGATTGGCCCCTAGTTCCATGCATAAAAAGAAACCGGTTAGAGCCGCTCCTAACCAATATCGCCCTCGCAGAGCGAGAATAACGCCAGCCAGCAGACCAGCCCCATAACCAAGAGCAAAAATTTTGGAAACGTGGCCTGCTTCAAGACTAACCACACTAAATGTACCGAAGGCATAAGCAAAAGCGCCAAGTGCTGAAAGCCAGGAATTGCAACCGAGTACGACTAAGAGTACGTACATGCTCAGCATAACCACAAACATAATACTGGCGGTATTTGGCAATATGTTTACCACACCCATAACAGCTTTGTAGACCAGAATATATGGGTAATGGAAGTCAATCATATAACCTGGCATGCCACTAAAAACGGCATCTGTCCAAAGAGGTTTTTCTCCTGATTCCTGGGCAATTTCCCGAATTTCACGGGCTGCAGCCATGGCTTCCTGTACGTCGTGCATCGATAGGGTTTTTCCCGACAGCACAGGTAAAAAATAAACAACAGCTAGAATAAAAAGCCCCAACACAGCAAACAAATGCGGGCGCAGGCGCTGAAAAAAGGTTGGTTGGTTCATAGAAAGTTAATAACAGCGTGCCCAAAGATACGGCTTTGTGCTGAAACGGATAGACTAAGTGAAGGATTGTTAAAAAGGCGGAATCAACATCCAATTTAACCTATTGGAAAACTTCGTTAATACCGTATTGCCAGTAGGTTAACCTGATATGACTGAGCTTGACAGAAGATGCATTTTCTGTACTTTTCCGAGATTTACTCAAAAATCTGTTAGTCTCTATAACTAATTGATTTTACACTTACCTCCATTCTGTTGTCATTATTTTAAAATGACAAGCAGCGATTTATAAAAAAAATCACCTAGACAAAGTACCATTTTTTTTATGTATTTCACTATAATGTCACTCCTCAAAGTTTGCAAAATCAGTTCCCAAAACGAAAAAACGCCCTTTTTATAGTTACCAATAATGGTTTTTATTAAAAATATAGTCTACACGAAAGCTAATATAATATCACATAAATAGTTTCATTTGTTGAATCTATTCAAGGATAAAAAGGACAGGTTTGCGCCAAGTTTTAAATCCATTTTGAAATTCTCCCCCCTTCAAATACCCATTTTATCTACCTACCGCTTAATCAATTTTGCATTTTACCTAGTTACACCCCTCTGGCACTACGTTTTTTTGACAAAAATGAATCAACCCCTCAAAAATTCCAGATAAACACCTAATTATCAATAACTTAAAAAGAATTAAAATAAGATTAACTAACAAATAATCTAATCATCAACACTACAAATCAAAGAAATATCATCTATCAATCTATACGTTTTTTTTAGGCCAACTGTAACCTAGTATTGATGCCATAGTCTAAAATTTCAGAATCTAACCCATAAATGATTTTAAACAGGCATCATGAATACCAAACACAACCTACTCATAGTGGATGAAAATCCCTACGTGGTTGACATCCTTGCGCAAAACCTACGAAAAGATTTTAGTATTACAGTAGCAACTACAGGCCAGGAAGCAGCCCGATTATTAATTCAGGGAAATCGATTTGATTGCGTACTCACCGAACTTAATTTACCTTTTTTCACAGGTATTGAATTAACCAAACTTATCCGCACGAGTCGTTTACTAAACCATCTTCCGGTTGTTATTCTGTCCAATGCTCCCGACAGTAGTACTCGTATCGAATGTCTTGAGCAGGGTGTCGATGATTTTATATCGAAACCATTCAACCCGCTGGAAGTAAAGGCCAAGTTGAACGCATTACTACGTCGGACAGCTACATCTTCAGAAGAGGGTAGCCAAAAGCAACCCATTTCTCTGCAAACGAAATCGGTTAATAAACCGCTTTGGCAACAACGTTCACGTATTCTTTCGATGCTCTTAGGCGACTATTCGCTCTCGCAAAGCGCATAGTATTCTGAGTTAGTTGTTTCCATATCTAACACGATTTTACCAACAGTTACCCGGATACTATCGTCCTGATTCAGGTAAGTAAATGCCGGATGCTCCCGGCTGGCTTTCCTGAATAACAGGAATTTGTAAGTCATTGGTGTTTAGCTAGGCAGTATACGTTGACGCAGCCTATCAATAACTGCTTAGTTAAGCATCAACAATCAGTATCGACGTAATACGTAGTTCCAACGAGCGTATCGGCAACTACAATTCTAACATGACAATGCCTGGGTTATGTGTTTTACTGGTGGTCGAAGATGAATTAATTGCAAACCGAATTTCTACCCTGGTCGGTACGGCCTGTTCAGTAATGCGGTTTAGCAACTCAGCGGAAGCTGAAGCCTGGTTTGTCGAAAGTCCAAGAATAAGTTTAGTGATTGCTGACAAACGCAACGAACATCATATAGTAACGATGGTAAGGAGGAATGTCGATTATGGACTCACTCCAATTTTGATTACCTGTCGTTCTAAAGAAACCCAAATACCCAAAACGACAATCATGGATGGAGTTACAGATATGCTGGTTATTAACGAAGATAATTACGCAATACAATCGAAGATAAGTTACTATTTAAAGTTGACCAATCGAATGCAGGCTTATGGAGCCAACAATTATATCTATACGGTCAACCGTTTTCGCCTACCCTGGTGGAAGCGGACAATCGATATTCTTGTTTCCTTCCTAATTCTACTTATTCTATCACCAGTATTACTGCTTGTTGCTATTTTAATCAAGCTGGATTCAAGAGGCCCTGTATTTTATAAATCGAAGCGAGCCGGTGCCAACTACTACGTATTTAATATGTATAAGTTCCGGACAATGAGTGCCTCTGCCGATAAGCTTATTAGCAATATGGCATCACATAATATCTATGCCACCGAAGAAAAGGTAGCTCCAATTCATCAAACTAACGAATTTTTATGCAGCGCCTGTCGGGCTCAGGGTGTATCCTGCCAGAGTCTGCTTTTTGATAAAGAACAGCCCATCTGTGAGAAACAATATTTATTAGACAATGAAAAGTCGGCAAAGTTCATGAAATTCAGAAATGACCCACGTATCACTCGTTTGGGTACATTTTTACGGAATAGCAGCATCGATGAACTACCGCAATTACTGAATATTTTACTGGGCGACATGTCGCTGGTTGGGAACAGACCTTTACCACTTTATGAAGCCGAGAAACTTACGTCGGATGAATTTGCCCGCCGTTTTGCTGGCCCGGCCGGACTTACGGGCTTATGGCAGGTGAAAAAACGGGCAAAAGGACAAACGGCCATGTCGGATCGGGAACGGACATTCCTCGACATTGAATATGCCAATACGTTCTCATTCAAGACGGATATCTATATAATGTGGCGAACGCTTTTCAGCTTATGGCAAAAGGAGAACGTATAAGCCGCAGCGGGATTCCGGGTCTGGTATCTATAATTACGATAAATTATAATCAGGCTGAAATAACCCGTCAGTTTCTAGAATCGACAAAGCAATTGTCGTATCCGAGCTACGAGATTATTATTGTTGATAATGCCTCTACGGAAGCGCTTAGCACCCGTATCGATTTAAGCCAGTATGAACATGTCCGGTTGCTACGTAGTGAAACCAATCTGGGGTTTACTGGTGGTAACAATCTGGGGATGAGCGAGGCTCGGGGCGAATACTTTTTTATTGTAAATAACGATACAGAAGTACCTCCCACTCTGCTTGATGAGCTTCTGAAACCGTTCGCCGATAATGAGCAAATTGGCGTTACGTGCCCTAAGATCAAGTTTTTCGATAGTCCTGAAGTATTGCAGTTCGCGGGTTATAATGCAATGAATATGCTTACCGGCACGGCAACCGCAATTGGCTATAATCAGCACGACGAAGGACAGTATGACCAGCCCCATCAGACGTACTTTGCGCATGGTTGCGCCATGATGATACGTCGGTCGGTGGTGGAAAAAGTGGGGCGGTTTGCCGAACGTTTTTTTCTCTATTACGAAGAACTCGACTGGTCGCAACGTATTCGAAATGCAGGCTACCTGATTTATTATCAACCAACTGCATCTATTCTCCATAAAGAATCTGCATCGGTTGGACAACATAGCACCCTAAAAACGTATTATCTGACACGTAACCGGATTTTGTTTATGCGACGCCATTGCTCGCGTTTTCAGCGGTTAGCCTTTTATTCGTTCTTCACCTTATGTGTATTTCCCAAGCACATGATTTCGTATCTTGTGAAAGGAAAACTTAAACACGCCAACGCCTTTATTCAAGGTACGCTCTGGAATCTCCGATCCACCAGTGTATCGCCAGTCTAGTCTATTAAGCACCTCTATAATGACGCTTTTCTATCATCTGGCCGGGTGGGCCTTTTTCCTCCTTGCCTTCATGGTTTTCTATACCTATCTGGGGTATGGTCTTGTAGCCTGGATACTGGTTAAACTACGAGGTAAACGAGACAGCACTCCAACCCGTACTACTTTTCAAACCACACCGCCCGACGTAACAATGATTGTGCCCGCCTATAACGAGCGCGATTACCTCCCAGCAAAACTGCAAAACTGTTTGGATCAGGATTACCCTTCTGAGCATCTTCATTTTCTTTTTGTTATTGAAGGCTCTACCGACGATTCGGCCGCATATCTAGCGCAACGTCAGGGAGATATCCCAAACCTAACCATCATTTCGGGCACTCAGCGATTGGGCAAAATAGTGGCGATGAACCGTGCCATGCAGCAGGTTTCAACCCCTATTACCGTTTTTACGGATGCGAATACACAGTTGAACCGGGAAGCGGTTAGCCGAATTGTGAAACGATTTGAACCAACCGATATTGGTGCCGTAACGGGCGAAAAGCGAATTAGTCTGGAAGGAACAGAAGCAGCCGCAGGTAGTGGCGAAGGACTTTACTGGCGTTATGAGTCATTTCTGAAAAAGCTGGATGCGCAACTTCACACAATTGTTGGCGCTGCCGGTGAGTTGTTTGCGATACGTACCAACTTATATGAACCGGTTGAAACCGATACGTTGCTGGATGACTTTATGATTTCGCTACGTATCGCCGGTCGGGGTTACCGTGTGGATTATGCACCCGATGCGTATGCGCTTGAGCGTCCTTCTCATTCCGTGAGCGAGGAAATGAAACGTAAAATCAGGATTGCTACCGGAGGATTCCAATCGATACATCGGCTGGCTTACCTGCTAAATGTAGTAAAGTACGGCTGGCTTAGCTTTCAATACGTATCACACCGCGTACTACGTTGGGCCGTTACTCCTTTCTGCCTGCCCCTGCTCTTCCTAATCAATCTGATTATGCTTACACAGCCTAACGAACCAGACAGTTTTCTAACGTCTATCTTTTGGTGGACATTGATGATGGGGCAACTCGTTTTCTACATTGCGGCCTTTGTTGGCTACGTATTGGAAAATCGGCAAACACGTTTTAAACTTACCTTTGTTCCATTCTACTTTGTATTTATGAATTGGTGCGTTCTGGCAGGTTTTGTTCGATACCGGAACGGGAATCTGTCGGGAGTCTGGGAGAAAGCAAAACGAGCCGCTTAATGATAACAGCCAGTGGTTGGGCAAATTAAAATTAAAGCAATCACCTGCATTTATCTATTTCTTATTTTATTAACTTCAAGTCACCTATTTCGTTACGTTTGTTATGCTTCAGGTAGACCATCCCGTTTCCTTTACCGAACAGTGGCGCGATAAGCCTTGGTTCTTTACGGTACTGGGCGTGCTATTGGCTTTACTGGCTGGCTGGCTAATTGGGGCTTGGGGGATATTAGGCGCGTTGGCCACAGTAGGGTTACCGGTTGGACTCATTGTTGTAATTGGCGTTTTAATTGAGCCACGCATCGGGCTGTACATTTACCTTCACCTTAGCTTTATCATCGGCTTCACTCGGTTTATGCCACCTAGCCTGTCGCCGGGTCTGGCGCTCGATGGAATTCTGGTATTGACGCTACTCAGTACGTTCCTGAACGGGAAACGGATGAACTGGAAACGGCTCCGCGAACCGATATTCTGGCTCATAATTGTTTGGTTTTCATTCAACATTCTGGAATATTTCAACCCAGAGCACCCCCACCCTACAGCCTGGTTTTATCACGCTCGTTCGTTTTCGCTGAGCTGGTTTGTGATTGCGATTATCATGCTGGTGAATCCAATAACGAAATCAGATATTCGGCTGTTCTGTGGCACTTGGCTTGTCTGGTCATTTTTTGGTGCGCTATGGGGATTTAAACAACAGTACATCGGGCTCGAATCGGCCGAACTCCGATGGCTTGCCGAAGGAGCTGATCGGCAACATATTTTATGGGGACAGCTTCGCAGCTTCTCGTTTTATTCCGACGCTGGTCAGTTTGGCTCCGAAATGGCTGGCGTGACACTCCTTGCTATTATTTTCTTTTTCGAAACGAAATCCTGGCTGAACAAAGCCATTTATATTGTACTTGCGGCTATTCTTTTCTGGGGATTTGCCCTTTCTGGTACACGGGGAGCCCTTTTCGTTATTATCGCCGGGTATCCATTTTATCTGGTGTTGAAACGAAACCCAGTGCATATTTTGCGCGGAATTGCCGTTGTAATACCCTTTCTGGCCATATTGATGTTTACCAATATTGGTAATTCCAATTACCAGATTTTTCGGATTCGTACTGCGTTACGACCAACCGAAGATGCTTCGTTTCAGGTTCGCTTGGATAACCAACAAAAACTCCGCAACTACCTGAAAGACAAGCCATTTGGTGCCGGCATTGGTACATCATCGGGGGCGGGACAGCGTTTTTCACCGAACCATTTCGCGTCTCAGATTCCTACTGATAGCTGGTACGTTCAGATATGGATTGAGACGGGAATTGTTGGACTGACTATCTATTTGATTTATCTGGCCAGTATAATGCTACTCGGAACGTATAAAGTCTGGCAACTGAAAGATCCCTGGATTTCTGTTATGATGATTGCGCTTCTGGCTGAGTTCGCAGGCATTTGTGTGGTAAGTTATACGAACCCAATATTAGGGCAGTTTCCGACCAGTACGCTGCTTTTTATTACGTCTATTTTGTTTACAACCTGCGAACGCTGGGACACCCAAAAGCAAGCGGCATGAGAATTGGCATTGAAGCACAGCGACTCCTACGACCTCATCGGCATGGAATGGATATTGTGGCTCTGGAAACCATTCGGGCTCTGGTCGATTTTCCGGAACACGAATTTGTGGTTTTCGTAAAACCCGACACCAATCGAGATGGAATTCCAAACGTAGCAAATATTCAGGTTGTTGAGCTGGATGGCGGCCCATATCCCGTTTGGGAACAATACGCATTACCCAAGGCGGTAAAACAATATGGTGTCGATTTGTTACACTGCACGGCCAATACCGCTCCGTTACGTTGCTCGGTTCCGGTAGTGCTGACTCTTCATGATATTATTTTTCTGGAAAATCAACCCTTGCTACGTGGAAGCTGGTACCAACGATTTGGTAATCAGTATCGACGCTGGAACGTACCGCGAGTTGTTAAAACCAGCCAACGGATCATTACAGTATCTAATTTCGAGCGTCAACGTATCATCGACCATATGCACCTCGATCCGGCTCAGGTAGTGGCCATCTGGAATGCCGTTAGCAAACAGTTTCGGGTAATCGATGACGAAGTACAACTGGCCAGCGTTCGTAAACAATACAACCTTCCTGACGAATTTATCTTTTTTCTGGGCAATACTGATCCCAAAAAAAATGTGGGAGGTGTCCTGAAATCACTTTTACTGCTTAAACAACGGGGCCAGCTTTCGCTACCCATCGTTATTTCTAATTTACCGGCAGCCTCGCTCAATGAATTACTGACGGAAATTGGTGGTCAGTCATTAGCCAACGACATTGTTTTGTGCGGCTACATTCCGAACAACATATTGCCGCTGGTTTATAATGCAGCCACTGTTTTTCTGTGCCCCTCACTACGTGAAAGTTTTGGCTTACCCATTCTTGAAGCGATGGCCTGTGGCATTCCGGTTTTAACCTCTACTACGTCGTCGATGCCTGAAGTAGCCGGTGATGCAGCTCTATTGGCCGATCCGACATCGCCAGAAGATATGGCAACTCAGCTACAAAAACTCCTCACCGACGAAACGCTACGTGCCGATTTACGCGAGAAGGGACTAAAACGAGCCGATTTATTTTCGTGGCATGCAACAGCCAACCACTTACTCGACGTATATACAGAGTCGTTGCACTAGTTGCAGCGCGAATCAGTTTCTGTCTATAATTGACGTTTTACTTTCTGCATGAACGATTTCGACAGTATAATTTGTGTTGGTCAGACCACCTGGGAGGGTGATTATCAGAAAGCTGTGGTGCAACTGATGAGTGAATTAGCCGCGCGCCACCGAGTGCTTTACGTCGATTATCAATATACTCTGAAAGACTGGGCTATGGGTATTGCAGGTCGTCAACCTGTACCTATTAAGGCACCAATACGGCTGACAAACCCATTAGTCAAAAAAACGCTCGAAGGTGGTAACGAGGCCTATGTGTGGGCTCCTCCGCTGATGCTTCCGGTTAACTGGTTACCGAATAAGCCGCATGATACTCTACTTCGCCAAAACGTCGGGCGGATGGTGAGGGGTCTTCGGCGGGTGATGCGCCAGTTGAACATGAAAAGGCCGCTGATTATTAACGCCTTCAATCCAGTTTTTGGCTTACCTATGCTGGGGAAACTCAACGAGTGCGCTACCGTTTATTACTGCTTCGATGAAATAACAGCCGCCAGTTGGATCAGTCGTCATGGGCATCGCTATGAATCGCTTTATCTGCCTCGTGTCGATGCTGTTATTACTACGTCGGAAGCGCTACGTCGCTCTAAGTCTGTGTTGCAGCCGAATGCGTATTGCGTAAAAAACGGAGTAAATTTCGACTTGTTCAATCAGGCCTATCATCTTTCCAAACAGGAAACGCCTACAAAACCCGTTGTCGGTTACCTTGGTACTGCCGACAATCGGATCGATCTGGAACTGGTCGAATTTTGCGTACGAACAATGCCTGACGTGGTTTTCCAGTTCGTTGGCGAGATAAAATCGGTTAGCTTAAAACAGGTTCTGTCCGCTTATTCAAACGTCGAATTTATTCCACCACATCAACCGGCAGAATTACCTGCTTTGCTGGCCCGTATGCAGGCAGCCATCATTCCGTTCGTATGCAATGAGCATACGTATACGATTTATCCCCTGAAAATCAATGAGTATCTGGCGGCTGGTTTATCAGTTGTGTCAACGCCATTCTCTATTCTCGATGATTTTGATGGCGTTGTTGAACTAGCGGACAATCCAACTGATTTTGCGAAAGCGCTACGTCATGCCTTATCCGATAATAGCCCTGCCAGAATCAATGAACGTATCGAAATGGCTAAGGCGAATTCCTGGGGAAAGCGAGCAGAAGAATTTGAAGCCGTAATCCAGAAAATGTAAGAAGGTCTGATTTAGGCCTTTATTTTTATACAGGTAAGTCGACAGGCTTTTTAGCGCTTACCCATTGTTCCGACTGTTCGTCGTAATATTTTAACACTTTCGCAGGATTTCCGCCTACAATCGTGTAAGGAGACACATTACGTGTAACGACACTCCCTCCTGCTACCACGGCGTGCCGACCGATTGTAACGCCTGCCGTAATCGTTACGTTAGCACCAATCCAGCAATCATCCTCAACAATAATCCGGTTCATGGTTACGGGCTGGTCACGAATAGGCATCCGAACATCTTCGTAAACATGGTTTAAACCGGACAGCACTACGTGTTGCGCCAGTATTACGTTCGAGCCAATTGTTACCGGACCAATCACCACACCACCAATACCGACTAACGTGTTATCGCCGATCTCGACGCTTCCTACGCCATTATTCACTACGCTGAAGTCATCGATAATGCTACGTACCCCTAGCTTAAAGGGGTTAAAAGGCAGCACATCCAGTCGAACACTTGACCGAACAATGGACGTACGATGGCGTTGATGTATAAACGGATTTACAAACCAGTTCACCCAACGACGTGGGCGAGCCTGATGGGGTGGAATCAGCATCCAATGAACAAACCGCTTGATTGCTGGTCGCTCATCGAGGTATTTTTTTAGCGACATGTTCTGTCAGTATCAATCAGTTTGTGAACTGTGGTTGATGTAAAATCTATACGCATCAATTACAGAAATCGATGCAAACCAGCGCAGTATTATTAATAATGCGTATTCAGGTAGTTGAATACTTCCTCTCTATTCCTGGCATGAAGAATTTTCGCGCCAGATAAAGCCGGGAAGATAGTATCGTATTCATTGAAGTGGTGCTCCATTCCTCCACCCGGATGCGATAGGATAATATTCATGCCTTCAAAATAGCTAGCCAGTGCCGCCGTTCCGCCATGCATCGAAATAAACCGATCACAGTTGGCGTATACCATCAACTGCAAGTGATTGAAATTCTTAGCCTTCGACTTGTGCTGATCATACAAATCGTTCATTAACAGCACTTCCGGATGATTTTCGCGCAACCAGCTATGCTCATTCAGATCCATGATTTCGCTATTATCGACCACAATCTGGCTTGATAAAGGGCGGTTATAGATAATCTGATACGTTGATTTATACGTCGATATAATCCGTTCCAGCGAAGGAATATCCAGAAAGTTAACAGGCGGTTTATCCCATTCAATATTGTATTTGTTGGCGATTACCAGAATAGGTTTATCATAAACAAATACGTCATTTTTATAGTGTTTTTTTAACGGTACACGAGCCCATTTCGTAAAGCTGAATGTTGGGCTATGCGTCATATTTGGCACATCGTAGTAGCCATATCCTCTTTCCCAAATTCGTTTTTCGTATTTCTCTTCGTGATTTTCGCTAAAGAAATAAAACGGCTTTGTGTTTACACAAGAAATGGTTTTTGCTAACGTACCATTCAAATGATGCCAATATGCAAACGGCAGAACGTAACGTAACTCCTGATCAAATTCACCCTGAAAATCAGTAACTTTATACTGTTTTTTTGAGAAAAAATCCTTCGTCCAGAATTGAATCTGATTCAATCGGCAATAGTAGTTATCACGTATGAAATATCGTAAATCAGGGCGAAGGCCGGGATATTTCAACGTAGCAACAACGTAAAGAGCTTTCAGCATTAACTGCTGCATAACCAAAATTGGGCTAGTTCAAGAATCGAGTCATCATAAGTTTACTACTTTTCAACTTATGAAAACAAACAAATACTACAAGTAATCAAATTTTATCAATGTTATGACTCAAATTTGCGAGTGAAGCCACTATCCAATGTGTAAAATTTTGGGAATTTTAATTCTTTATTAACCGCCAAGGCCGACAAATAGCCTCGCGCTGTTGGAAAGCTTATTACCAACCAATTCCCAGCTATACCTAACAACTCACTATGGACATAATGAACCCCATCAAGCGCAGGAACTTTAGAAAACTCTTCATCAACGCCTTTACCCGTTGCTTTCAGTAACGCTTCCTTTCGCGTCCATAATCGGTAAAACTGTTGAGACGTATCATCATTCTCTATCAAACTTTTTTGTTCCTGTTGACTAAAGCTAAAGTCAGCAACATCTCGCCAGTTAAAATCTGAATTCACTTCCTCTATATCAACACCTACCTCCGCTTTGGCAAAGGCAAGCATTACCCATTGCCCTGAGTGTGATACGTTTATGTGCCAACCCGTTTGCCCACTTAGTTCGGGTTTTTTCGATCTGCCAACTGAAATGCGAACCTCATCTGGTGGCAGATTAATATGCTTCCCAGCCAATAATCGAAGTAAAGCTCTGGCAAATACAAATCGGTAACGGTCGGCCTGGCGATGAAAACGATTCGCCCGGCCACGTTCGTCAGTATCCAGAAAACCCTCCCACAGCAACGTATCAGACGTAGCGTCAGGCAAACAGAATCGAAACACAGCTACGTCATCATCAAAAAAACAGTCGGTTATTGGTTGCCATATAACGTTCTCTTCAGTTGAACAGGATACGGTTGAAAATTCCATCAACTCTTTTATTTACAAACGATTACAATACATAAATTTAATATATACCAGATAGGCAAATGATTGATAATTAGACAATTCCAATTCTACATCGGTGACCCTCACAAGTCTAAATCGTCTAAATGCTAATCATGCGATGCACTACCCATAAATTTCTTACGATCCATTTTCTGTTGCCAGATAGTTTGCGGGTAGCTATCGCTCTGACAGTCTGCCTATTACTAGGCAATCACTTTTCGGTTCTGGCCCAACGATGCAATGCCCCATCCAGCGATTTAATCATTAACCAATCTTTTGGCACCACGCAGCAGACGCCTTCATTAACAGGTTTGACCTCCTATGACTACGTAGCAGCGGCATGCCCCGAAGACGGGCAATATACGATTTCAGATACAGTTGACGGTACGTGCTTTAGCTCCTTCTGGCATGCTTTACCAGAAGATCATACGCCCGGCGATGTAGGCGGCAATCTTATGATTGTAAATGGAGCTTTCGAGGCTGGCGAGTTTTACAAACAACCGATTGCTGCTGGTCTTTGTCCGGGTTCAAGTTACGAATTATCACTATGGGCGGTCAATTTAATTAAACCCGGTGTTTGCCAGAATTCAGTGTTACCCAATCTCACAATTCGCGTCGAAACAGAGAATGGAGAACTTCTTAAATCAATTGATTTAGGAACAATTGCCGAAACACCAACGCCCATCTGGAACCAGTATTCAACTGTTTTTACGGCTCCGGAAACCGATCAGCGTGTTGTGATCAAGCTTCTGAATCAGGAAGGCGGTTGCGGAAACGATCTGGCAATCGACGATATTCAGCTCAGACAGTGCAGTGCATGTATGCCCGATCCAGTTTATGTGCCCGACACATTCACTCCAAACAATGATGGCACGAATGATGATCTAGATATTTTTCTTCAGAATGTTACGTCATTTAGCCTAAAAATATACGACCGATGGGGAAATCTACTATTTGTAAGCAACGCGCCAGAGCATAAATGGGATGGTACATTTAACGGCCATTCTTGCGCATCTGGCGATTATGCTTGGGTTATAGGTTATAAGTCGGCGCATCCAACTAAGGGCGAACAAAATTTTGTTCGGCGAGGTCGCGTCCAGTTAATACGTTAACTACTCTTTTTACGCTGAGAACTACGAATCAATCGATACTAAATTGCTAGGCATTACATATAAAGCACCAGAAAAAAAGGGGCGTCAACAACATACCGAAATGAGTAATACCCAAAAAGCAATGGACGGTGGAAAGTGGATAACACTGTCTACTGTTATTTCGACTTTATTTCAATTTTTACAGGTTGCCGTACTCGCCCGCGTACTCGATCCGGCTGATTTTGGTATTGTCAGCATCAGTAATCTGATCATCTCGTTTTTCCAGCTTTTTTCAAATATGGGGTTTGCGAACTCTATTATTTATAAGCAGGAAAGCAATCGTAACGTTTTATCGACTTTATACTTTCTGAATATTCTGGTTGGCGTCTTTCTATATGCGCTGGTTCACCTAAGTAGTCCCCTAATTGTTACGTTCTATCATGAACCAAAGCTGGCTCACGTACTCGAGATCTCTTCTTATTATTTTGTGATCGGTTATTTTGGGCAGCTTTACATGTACCTGCTCGAAAAAGAACTCCGGTTTAAATCGGTAGCCTGCATCGAAATTGGCGCGAGTGTTATTGGCACAATTACCACCGTTACGTTGGCCTACAATGGATTTCACGAGTTATCGCTTATCATCGGTACGTTGGTGACACAAACAATTAAATCGGTTCTACAAATCATCTTTGGCTGGTCGCTTTTCAAACCTGCGCTTTACTTCAAGCTGAATGCTATTCAGGAACATTTGCGGTTTGGTATTTACAACATGGGCGATGGTATTCTGGGCTTTATCCAGTTTAACTCCGACAATATCTTCATTGGTGGTATGTTGGGCGTGAAGATGCTCGGTTATTACACAATTGCCTACCAGTTGGCCATTTTTCCGATCACGAAACTAAATCCAATTATTCTACAGGTAGCTTACCCAATATTGGCTAAAATGAAGGATAACAATGATGGACTAAAGAAATCGTATCTCAAAATTCTGGATTTTCTCAGCTATTGTAATCTACCCCTATTGGCCGGACTTTTTATTACTGCCGATAGCGTAGTGCCATTGATTTACGGACCGGGCTGGGAAAAAACGACTGAACTGATCCAGATTTTTGTCTTTATAAGTGTTTTCGCGTGTCTTAGCCATCCGCTATTCACCTTGGCTTTTACAAAAGGGAAACCTAACTTATTATTTTATTTGAATCTGGGTACGCTGGTCGTTAAGATTCCTTTGGTGTATATTTTTGGTACGTATTGGGGTGTTACAGGTATTGCTATAGCATTTATGTTGTCTACTTTTCTAAATATGGTTGCCAATTTTGCCATAGCCCATTCATTGATTGGTGATTTTATCGGCGTTTTTCTGAAAAACTTTGCCAAACCGCTGCTTTTTTGTGCTATAATGATTGGTGTCGTTGCGCTATACAAACTGTTTTTTGGTAGTACGGGTGTATGGAACACGGTAGCAGAGGTGTGCTTGGGTGGTGCTACGTATGCTATTCTGACATTGCTTTACAAACTTCCCTTGTCGCAAATTAAGTCTTACCGCGAATCGTTTCTGTAACGTAGTGCTAATAAAAATCCCCGTAACGAACAATTACGGGGATTTTTATTAGCACTACGTCACAGAAAAAACCCTAACTATTGTCCAGTGCTTTTTGTAAAGCACGCGCGAAGGCTTTATCGTTAGGAGGAAGCAACATCATTTCATGATCGCCCGGAACGCTATGAATTCGTACACCTTGTAGTGCGTATTTTTTCCAGCCTAAGAACTTACTATCATCAACAAAATATACCCGGAGTTGCGCTTTGAAAAGATCGACAATACCGTCGTAAGGCCGCATTTTATAATTGTAGAACGCAACCTCATGCTTTTCGATAATGGCATTTAACTGATCAAATTCTTTTTCTACTACTGGCGGTTTTTGAATACCTGTGGCCATCAACAATGCTTGAAACTGCCGCGCTACGTAGTTCTGTTGGTAGCGAATTGTCAATATTGGATGTTTTACCAATGACTCTGCAAACCATAGCATTTTAGGGAACTGTCGGAATATTTTTTTCCGTACCCAACCAATCATATCCTGACGACTATCTGATTCCTGCGCGTTGGTGTCGAACATAGCCAACATTTTCACTTCCTTGCCCATTTCTTTTAACTGACGGGCCATTTCAAGTGCTACGTATCCACCGAACGAATAACCTGCTATGGCATATGGTCCATCAGGGTTTTGTTCAAGTACTTCACTCAGATACGTTGACGCAATGGCTTCCATATTATCGAGCGGTTCTTCAACACCATCCAAACCTCTTGCCTGCAAGCCATAAATAGGTTGCTCAGCGTCCATATAATTAACCAGACTACTGAAATTCAATAAATTAAGTCCAATTCCATGAATAATATAAATGGGCACTTTACTTCCCTGCGGCTTAATCGGCACCAACGATTTCCAGGCAGTTGGGGGCTCTTCGGTTTGAACCAATTGGGCCAGTTTCCGAATAGTTGGGTAGGTAAGCAACGTCGATAACGGTAACCGCCGACCTGTTTCTTTTTCGAGCTGGGTCATGACCTGAACGGCAATCATCGAATGCCCTCCCAACTCAAAAAAATCACTGTCTATACCAACCTCATCTAACCCCAGTCCTTCTGCCCAAATACGTGCAATCAGCTTTTCCGTCTCGGTAACCGGTTCGGCTTTAACACCTTTGTTGGCGGCAAATGAACTTGGTTTTGGCAGGGCTTTCCGGTCGATTTTGCCATTGGGCGTAACCGGCAATTTCTCCAGACTGACAAAATCCGACGGAACCATGTAGGTCGGCAACAAATCCTGAAGCTTTATTCGCCAGGCGGGTACCTGTGCTAAAAAAGCGTCGGTCTTCAGAAAAGGCTCCGTCACCAGATAAGCCACCAATCGCTGATCGCCAGGACGATCTTCGCGAGCCATTACAACGGCATCTTTGATACCCGTCTGTGTAACCAGCGCATGTTCAACTTCGCCAAGCTCAACCCGATACCCTCTGATTTTCACCTGCTGATCGATACGTCCCAAACAATGGATTTCGCCATTACTCATAAACTTACCCAAGTCGCCAGTCCGATACATTTTTGTCTTTTTCGACGTATCGAATAGATTAGGTACAAACTTTTCCTTTGTCAGCTCAGGACGATTCAGATACCCTCGTGCTACGCCATCACCCGCCAGATAGATTTCTCCGACAACCCCTTCCGGCACAGGTTTGAGCTGTTCATCAAGGATATAAACCTGCGTGTTTTGGATTGGACGGCCAATAGTAATGATTTCGTCGCTCGCCAGAATCTGTTTACCCGTCGAATAAATCGTTGTTTCGGTTGGGCCATACATGTTCCAGAGCGTATCGCAACGGGCAGTCAGTTTCTGCGCCAAATCTTTCGACATGGGCTCTCCACAGCATAAAATCTTCAGCGGTAACGGCTCTTCCCAGCCAGCCGCCAGCATCATCTTATATGTTGCCGGAGTTGCCTGAATGATAGAAATAGCCTGTTGTTTCGAAATATCGAGCAAGGCCCGTCCATCGCGGGTTGTTTCCGCATCAGCCAGTACCAACGTAGCACCAACCAGCAACGGAAGGTATAATTCCAGACCAGCAATATCGAACGAGATGGTTGTAACGGCCAGTAAAGCATCATCTTTGGTGATACCGGGCCAGGGAATCATGGCATATAACAGATTCACCAGATTCCGATGCTCAATCAGTACGCCTTTAGGCTGCCCCGTTGAACCGGACGTGTAGAGAATATACGCCAGATCAGTGGGAGCAACAGGCAACGCAGGTTCATCTTTCGAATAATTGTCGAGGTTACGTAGTACGTCGTCAATTAATAATACAGTGGTCTGATTACCTGTCTGATACGTAGCACCACCGCCAGCATTGTATTTGGCCGACGTAACGACCATGCTAGCCGATGAGTCAGCTAACATAAACGCAATTCGGTCGTGTGGGTATTCCGGATCGATTGGTACGTAGGCGGCACCGGCTTTTAAGACTGCCAGTAACGTAATGAGCATTTCGGGCGAACGGTCGAGCACAACGCCAACCACGCGCCGTTCTGTACCCGCTCCTACCCCCTGTTGCTGAATAGCATTGGCAACCTGATTGGCCAGTTCATTTAGCTCACGATACGTTAGCGATGGCCGTTGTGTATTTCCGGTAAAAATCAGCGCGGTTTTGTCAGGATACTGCTTTGCGGTTTGCGTTAACAACACAGGCAAGGCGGTATCTTTCGGATAGTCAGCGTCTGTGGCATTCCAATCGGCTAACTTCTGTATCTGTTCGCGCTGATCGGTCAACTGAATATGCTCAACAAGCACAGCGGGATTGATGACCAGTTCATTCAAAATATGTTTGAACTCGGTCATCATCCGATCAATAGACTCTTCCTTAAATAAATGCGTATTGTAGGCCCACTCAACCACTAGTGGCTCTCCCGATGCGTTGGCAGGTACGCTTCCGCTAATATTAACGAATAAATCAACGGCACTAAATTGACGCGGATTGCTAATGAGCGAATACGTGAGCCCATCAAAATAAACGCCATCGTCCAGTCCCATGTCTACGTTAAAAATAACTGGAACAAGTGGCACTCGGGATGGGTCGCGGGCAATAGCCAGTTTATTAAGTAACGTACTGAATGTCAGCCGTTGATGCTCATACGCATCCAATACGTCTTCTTTACGTTGTTTAAGGTATTGAAGAAAACTCTGTTCCGACCGTGGGAAGCTACGTAGCGGTAATAGATTGACGCAGTGCCCCACCAGATTTAAATAACCCGTGGCCGACTGGCCAGACGTAGGCAATCCAACCACAATATCCTGCTGGCCCGTCAGGCGATACAAAAACACCTCAAAAGCGGCCAGTAATGTTGTTACAAAGCTACAACCTGCTTTTAACCCCATCTGCTTTACCGCCAGTGCCAATGAAGCCTCAAGCGGATAATCTTTCCGGAGACTGTCGTATGTACGTAATGCTGGTCGGGCAAAATCGGTAGGTAAATCAAGAACGGGCACCGATTCCTGATACTGCTCAAGCCAGAATTTCTCAGTGTCCCGATATTCTTCACTGCCAATAAATGCGTGCTGTTCAGCCGCATACTGGCTATATAAAGGCGCATCTGGGAGGTCGGGAGTCATTTGCCGAACAAAAGCGGTATAGAGTTTGCTCAAGTCCTGCAAAAGAATCCCCAGCGACCAGCCATCGCAAACAATATGATGCCCGGTCAGCGTAAAATGATACGTTGAATCCGACAGTTTGATTAAGCCTCCCCGAATCAAAGGCCCATTTACCAGATCGAATAGAAAAAGAGCATCTTCCGTTAGGTATTTCTGAACAAGCTTTTCCTGCTCAGCACCTGATTTTGTCGAGTAATCAAGATAAGTTAGATCAGAAGTAAGCGATTCGAAAACACAAATCTGCCTTCCATCGGCACTAAAAGCCGAGTGAAGTGCTTCATGACGAAGTAGCAGAGATTGCCAGGCCCGGACAAATGCCTGACGGTCTAATGTGCCATTGAATCGCAGCGAAACGGATTCGTTAAAGCCTCGGTTTGCATCATCGCCCCCAAACAAACAAGTTGTCCATATTTCAATTTGTGGCTCAGTCGATGCCGCCAGGCGCACAATTTCAGGACCACCAAAGGGATCAAAATCAACAGCTATAAGATTTACGCCCGTACTATCTTTTACCATCCGTCCTCTACGTTAGTCAACTTGCAGATATTTACCGGGTTGATCGGGGTTCGGTATAAACCAGGCAGGATTTCCTGATAGATCGCGTCCTAGTCTGGCTCCCGGAACTGGTGGTACATTATCTGCAAAAGTTACGCCATTTGCTTTCTCTGTATTCTCCTGACCAGAAGTCCCTTTAAAAATGCCTGCATCTATCAGTTGCTCAACGCTTTCGGTAAAACACTGAATGATTACATCAATTTCTGAATTTGTATGAACCTCTGTCAGAAAGCACGGGAATCCATCCCAGATATGAATACCCTTTTCACGCATTAAAGTAAACAACAACTCACCATAAATCACATCTTCTTTAAACTTTATTTTCCATAATGAGCCAAATTGGACTATAAATAAAGGAAGATGATGCCGCTCTGATATTACGTTGAGCGCATCGGCTAGTCGTTTTGTTTTTTTCGTAAGCTGTTGTTGTAGCTCAACACCGGCTTCTTTCATGTACGTCAGCGATGCTTTAGCAGCAGCGAGCGCCAACGGATGCCGCACAAACGTACCTGCAAAATACGTAACGCCAATCTCAGGCACAGACTCATCGCCATACTGCCAGAAACCGCCATCAAGCGCATCCATGAACTGTCGTTTTCCGGCAATAACGCCAATTGGAATACCAGCACTCACCACTTTCCCGTAAGTTCCGAGGTCGGCTTTGATGCCAAATAACGCTTGTGTACCACCTGGATGCATACGGAATCCCGTAATGACTTCGTCGAAAATAAGAGCTGTACCCGACTCGGCTGTGATTGCTCGTAAGCGTTTCAAAAACTCAATCGGTACAAACTCCGGACGCCGACTCTGAACCGGTTCAACCAGAACAGCCGCCAGTTCATGCGCCCGCTCGCGAATAATTTTCAAGCTCTCATCGGTTCCATAATCCAGAATCAGCATGTTCTGAACCGATTCGGGCATGATACCCGGCGCGGCTGGAAATGATTTTAATTTCTTGGTTCCACGTACCAGAACCTCATCGACAATGCCGTGATAGGAACCTGAAAACGCTACAATCAACGAGCGACCGGTGACAGTACGGGCAATGCGCATTGCTCCCAACACCGCTTCAGAACCGGTATTGCAAAGTGCAGCACGCTCGGCACCAGTTAGGTCACAAATCAGCTCGCTTACCTCACCAGCCAGTTCATGCTGTGGGCCTACTTCGTAACCGTCTTCAATCTGAGCATGTAATGCTTCTTTAATCCAATCGGGCTGGTAACCAAACATATTGGAACCAAAGCCATTCAGCGCATCGATATATTCGTTGCCATCAATGTCCCACAGGCGACTCCCTTTTGAGCGATTGACCACAAGTGGATAAACGAGTTCTTTGGTTTGTGGCCGGAAACCCGTTACTACACGCGGGTCGGCCATGTGTGATCGGTGCTTCTGGGCATACGCTTTACTACTGGCAGTTTTTTGGTTATACCGTTGGGTCAGTTGATCAATAAACTGTTGCTGTTTTTCGGGCAATCCAGACGCCTGACGTTCGATACGTGCGGTTGCGCCGAAAGGCTTTTTGAGTTCTGCTTTTTCTTCTGCCGATAAATCTGACGTATCAGTTAGCGGCTTAACCGAAACCGTCAGTTTAGCAGATGAAACGCCATTGGCTTGCACAGCCGGTGCAATTGTAGGTGTGGGTGCTGGTGCCGTCTGCGTACTTGTACCCTGCAAAAGAGCAACCTGCCGTGCCAGCAGTTGAAGCTGTTCGGCGATCAAACTCAACGCTGAGTCACCACCTGCCGATGGCGTAATTACAGGAGCCACTGGCAAAACTGGCATCGCGTGGGCAGCAGGTGCACCAGGCTGAGAAGTTGCAACAGCAGACGGCTGGCTTACTTCAGCAGGGAGGGTCTGATCCAGATAATCAGCCAGTAATGCCGTCGACGAATAAGTATTTGTTAATTGCCGAAACGTTATCGGTACGTTGAATTCCTTTTTTAGCGTCAATGCCACCTGTGTAAGGAGCAACGAATCCAGCCCGATTTCCAGAAAACTTTTGTCGGCAGATACGCCCTGCATATCAATACCCGACGCATCTTCGAGCAGGTTATTTATTCGGCTAATCAATGAATCTTTTCTCATAACGAGTGACGGGGTTGGCACACCCGCAGCCATGGAGTGGTAGTTTGGGACTTTGTCAGCCCCTTTTTGAGGATGTGTTACGGAGTTATCAGTTACAATCTGATCGGCTAGTTCCAGCGAGCTACGTAGCAACAATGTGCTATCCATTTTCACCGGATTTACCCAGCAGAGTTTTCGATCAAAGGAGTAGGTTGGCAGGTTTACTTTCCGGCGTTTATGACCAGCGTAAACCGATTTCCAGTTGGGAGTCAGACCGTTTATATAGAGTTGGCCTAACGTAGCAAGCACCGATTGTCGGGCAGTAGTCCAATCAGGTTGATTCGGCAATCCAGCCAATATCGTAACTGACTTTTTACCAGCCTGTTGGCGAGCCAACGTAGCCGCAACTAAACCAGGCCCGGATTCGAGTAAGAGCGGATTATCGAGCGTAAAGATTGTGTTGAGCGCATCGGCGAAACGTACTGTCGCCCGAAGGTGAGTTGCCCAGTAAAGCGGATCTGTGGACTGAGAATCGGTCAACCACGTACCTGTTACGGTCGATACAATCGGTTTTTGGGGACGAGCCAACGAAATTTTACCGACTGTTTGGGCGAACGTATCAACAATTGGGTCCATCATGGCCGAATGAAACGCATGACTGGTTACCAATGGCTGATTCGCTATTTCCTGTTCATCAAGCAAACGGGCAAAATCGGCAATATCTTCGTCTGGGCCAGCAACCACACACAGCCGATGGCTATTGATAGCCGCCATCGACAAGGTTTCGGGCAATATGGCCTCCACTTTCTGCGCTTCCATACGTACCGAAAGCATACTGCCCCGTGGTAATTCACTCACCATACGCCCACGGGCGGCAATCAATGTCAATGCATCGGCCAGCGAGAAAACACCCGCCAGATGAGCCGCAACAAACTCACCAATACTATGTCCGCAGAAAATGCTTGGTTCAATTCCCCAACTCATCCATAAACGGGCCAATGCGTATTCGGTAACAAACAGCGCGGGCTGCGTGTATCGCGTATTTTTCAGACGCTGTTCGGCTTCTGAATCAGCCGTTTCCGGATACATGATCTGGCGAATATCTTTATCAAGATGTTCCTTCAACAGTTCGGCGCAGGTATCAACAGCTTCCCGAAATACAGATTCGCTTTCGTATAATCCGCATCCCATGTTCAGGAATTGCGAACCCTGCCCCGGAAATAAGAAAACGATTTCGTCGGGCAAAACGGTTGTTTCGGCCGACTTCACGGCGCTTCCACTACCCGATGCGATTAACTTTTCGCTCAACTCCGATGCAGTGGTTGCCACTACGTAGCGTCGATGCGAAAAATCCGCACGAGTTGTTTGTAGTGTAAATGCTACGTCGGCCAGATTCTGCGATGGATTTTGACGTAGCGTTTCAGCAAGTTGCATTGCATACTCGTCGGCACTACGTACTGATTTCGCCGACCACGTAATAAGCTGTGGCGAAGGTGTTTCTGTGGCAGAAGTATCAGCTACGCTATCGGCAACTTCTTCCAGTACTACGTGAACGTTGGTGCCGCCAACGCCAAATGAACTTACGCCCGCTCTACGTAGCGTATTTTCCCGCTCACCACGTAGTGTCCAGTCTGTAAGCTGGGTGTTGACAAAAAACGGGCTATTCTCAAAATCAATGGCGGGGTTCGCCCGATTATAGTGCAACGAGGCCGGAAGTTGTCGGTAATATAAAGCCAGCGTTGTTTTGATGAAACCCGCCACTCCCGCAGCCTGCGTCAGGTGCCCCATATTGCTTTTAATGGAACCTATGGCGCAGAATTGTTTTTCGGTCTGTTCGCCGAAAGCCTGAATAAGTCCGTCAATCTCGATAGGATCGCCAAGTGGCGTAGCCGTTCCGTGAGCCTCAACGTAGCTGATGGTTTGGGGCGAAATACCGGCGTCGGCAATAGCCATCGCAATGGCACCCGCCTGACCTTCAGCACTTGGCGCGGTAAAACTGCCCTTGCCCGCTCCATCGTTATTGACGCCAATGCCTTTAATAACCGCGTAAATGGTATCGCCATCACGCCGAGCCGCTTCGAGATTTTTGAGCAACACAACCCCAGCCCCATCACTAAAAACAGTTCCCTTTGCCTCAGCATCGAACGAGCGACAATGGCCGTCCTGGCTCAACATGGCTTCTTCTTGGTATAAATGGCCGCTGTTGATAGGCGTAGTGATACTGGCTCCACCGGCCAATGCCACTTCACATTGTCCGTTACGCAGGCTTTGAACGGCCTGAGTAATAGCTAATAGCGACGTAGAACAGGCCGAATAAACACTTACCGCAGGGCCTTTCAGATTTAGCTGGTAGGCCGTACGCGAAGCAATGTAGTCTTTCTCATTGAGCGTCATTACCTGAAACGCACCTATCTGGTTGACTAAATCCGTGTTTTGCAGTACGTTATTGAGGTAATACGTATTATTTCCGCATCCGGCAAATACCCCAACCCGACCTTTATAATGCTGTGGTAAATAGCCCGTTTGCTCTAAAGTTTCCCATGCTATTTCCAGAAAAACCCGTTGTTGCGGGTCCATCAGTTGAGCCACTTTCGGCGACAAACCGAAAAACGTAGCGTCGAACTGATTGGCGTGATCGATAACTCCTCTTGCTTTTACGTAGGTCGGATCATTTTTGAGACTAGCCGGAATCGACTCATCCAGTTCATCATCCGTAAAAAAGCGAGTTGTCTCTTTACTCTGTTTCAGGATGTTCCACAACGTAGCGATATCGCTGGCTCCCGGAAAACGTCCTGCCATCCCGATCACGGCAATGTCGCCCTGAGTCGTTGACAAAGACGTAGCAGAAACAGGTGTTTCGGAGGTTGACCGATCTTCTTTAGGTTGCAGATAACGAGCCACACCCGCTACGGTCGGAAATTGGTATAGTTTGGTTACCGGTACTACGTATTGATTTTGCGCGAGTATTGCTATTGTTTTCTGAGCTAGTAGCGAATTTCCGCCCAGTTCAAAGAAATTATCGTCTAGGCCGATCTTATCGAGTTGAAGCACGCTACACCATAGTTCGGCAACGTTCTGCTCAATTTTTGTTTTCGGTTTCCGAAAAGCAACAGCCAGTTCGGGACGTTTTCGTTCGGGTTCGGGCAGGCGTTTCTTATCAACTTTTCCGCTGGTTGTTTTCGGAAGTTCGTCGAGCCAGACAAAAGCCGATGGCATCATATATTCCGGCAAACGCTGATCAAGCGCCTTACGTAGTGCCGACGTATCAGTTTGATCCGTAGCTGAAACCAGATAAGCAACTAACTGCTTTTGTCCACCAACTCCTTCGCGAGCAACAACAACGGCTTGCTTTATTCCAGCCGTGTGATTGATGACAACCTCAACTTCGCCCAGTTCAACCCGGTGCCCCCGAATCTTTACCTGATCGTCGCGACGGCCTAAATACTCAATATTTCCATCAGGTAGCAAACGACCAACGTCGCCTGTTCGATAGACACGTATTGATCCATTTTCGGCAGTCTGGAGTTGTATAAATTTCTCGCTGGTTAAAGCTGGCTGATTCAGATATCCTTCGGCAAGACACGCTCCAGCAAAACACAGTTCGCCCGTTTCGCCATCGGGAAGCGTATTTAACTGCTCATCGACAACTAAAAGTGTTACGTTATCGATGGGCGTACCGATGTTCGGTAATGCGGGCCAACTAGACGGTTCACCTTCCAGTTTCAACTGAGTTACTACGTGGCATTCGGTTGGGCCATACTGATTAAATAATGTACAATCGGGCAGGTTCGAGAAGAATTCGACCAGTTGTGGGGTAATTTTCAGTTGTTCCCCCGCCGTCATAATTTCCCGCAAATACAATGGGAAACGCTTGGTGCTTACAGCCGCTTCGGCCAGATACTGAAGCGCAACGAACGGCAAAAACAGGCGATTGATAGCCTGTTCATCAATAAACCGCAGTAATGCATTTAAATCGAGCCGCAACGTTTCATCGATCAGCAACAACGTACCGCCTGTACAGAACGTAGCAAAAATCTCCTGAAACGAAACATCGAAACTAAGCGGGGCCAGTTGAAGCGTGCGCGTGTTACTATCAGCTTCCGAATTCTTTTCCTGCCAACGTAGCAGATTCATTAGCGGCTCCTGTCCCATGCAAACACCTTTGGGTTTGCCGGTAGATCCAGATGTATACAATACGTAAGCAAGGCCAGTCTGTTCCGGAATTTTTGGAGCAGCGTACTTGTGTTCACGATCTGAGCGAATTACCTGAAGGTTAAGCTCAGCGAAAAGCGGTTCATCCTGCTCTGTTGCCAGACAGGTTGTCAGTCCTGAATCGGAAATAATTTGTTCAAGCCGCGACGCCGGGTAAGCTGGATCAAGCGGCAAATAAGCCTTACCTGCTTTTAGAATTGCCAGCACACCGACAACCATTTCCAGATTACGTGTTGTACTGACGCCAATTACCGTAGTAGTTGGAGCTACCAGCAGAATAGCCTGACAGAGTTCATCCGCCAGCCGATTAAGTTGCTCATAACGTAATGAACGGTCGCTCGCTATCACAGCCGTTTGGCCTGGATACGTAGTAGCTATTTGTGCTACCCATTCATGAAGATACTGCGGGGTGAGGTTTCCCCGACTTATGCCATTAACCTGCATAGAGGTAATCGATTGATTGTCAGCAATTACCCAAACTATAAATTATCCGATTAGCCAATTGCAGATCAGCTAACTTACACGCATTACTACATACTTGCGTATCTATAATGCGTTACGTTGCGCTTGCAATGCGCGCTCCTGCTCGCTCGTTGTCGGCATAGCATCAGCGCGTCTTGGAACGTCAACGTAGTTTCCTTCAACCCGGTTTAATACCGTTAGTATTGGCTGGTTGGTTACACGCACGTACATACTCAACAATTGTTTTTCGGTACGCGACCAGGGGCTGTTAGCGTCAATTAAGAATAGGGACAAAGCACTGCTTTTCAGCAGGTAAACAGGAATCTGATGGTTAATCAGCGCTGGTAGTTCGAGAATAATCCGGTCAAATTGAGAGGCTTCAAAACCGTGATTATAATCGATCAAATAATCCACACCCGTTACGTTCATGAAATCGGGGCGAATAGTATATGGGAAATACGTAATGCCATTTCGGCGTTCCAACTGTTCTTTACCGGTTGAGCGCGGATAACAGTAAGCAACCTGCTGGTCAGCTTTTTCGTATAATTCAATCAATCCATTAGCTACCCAGGTTTTTCCCTGTTTCGACCGAATGCTGAAAAGCGTAATGATAGGCGGATACGGTTTCGTCGTATTTTGGGTTACTTCGATATTGATAGCGTTGAACAACTGTTCAAACATGCTACGTGCCGCCCGCGTCGCTTTCGTATAAACATGTGGCTTACGTACTGTCGGAAAAAGGGCCGTAACAGGCATCCCAATCATTTCTTCGGCCTGCTCAGGCGATTTAATACGTTTGTCGAGCCAGAAACGTAATGCTGTTAATAGGAGGGCTAAAAATATACCAACACCAAAACCAATGGCTATCAACTGAAAACGCTTGGAAGGCTTTGGAAGCAACGGAAAATCAGGCGCATCCAGAATTTCGAGCGTTCCACCAATCGATACGTCCTGACGGCGCGTACGCGACTGTTCTACGTTCTGTAGCAAATCCAGATATTCCTTTTCGGCAATTTCCATATCCCGATTCAGCTGGCGAAGTTGCGACCCCAACGGACCATATTGGTCGGTTTTGGCCTGATAATCATCCATCTGTTTCTTATACAACTCCACTCTCGCCGACGATTCTTCGTATTCCAGCGATTTATTCAGCCGGTCGTTTGCTACGGTCTGATTCGGAACGGCATCGGCAGTATTTACAACCGCATCATATTTTTGCGCGCTGATTTTCAGTTCTTCCGATGCCTGGTTAACCGCAGCCTGCAATTGACTGATTGCCTGTCTGGACTGACCATAGGCTCGTGCATTGGCCAGCTTATTTTCGGCTTCCGTTAATTTTTTCTGTTTTTCGTTCAGATCGTTGTTAGCCGAACGAACTGTGCTTTGCTGGCCCATACGCTTACTGAGCGCATCAAGAGCCGCTTTTGCCGCATTCTTACGTAATAACTCCTGATTATACTCGTGGCTAAGTGCTTCACGCGAAGTAGCCATATTTCGAGCCTCTTCATCGTAATCAAGCACTTGGTGTTGAGCCCCAAATGCGCGTAGATTTGCTTCGGCCTGCGCTAGTTTCGACTTGGCCTTTTCCAGTTTCGATTCGTAATACCCAATTACCGAATTTGTCTCTGACGTTTTCAGGTTTGAATAGCGCTTATTCAAAACTTCAATGGCATAACGTAGTGTACTCTGTGCCACAGCCGGATCGTCCGACTCGTATTCCATCATCAGAATATCGTTCGTATTCTTACGAGGAGTAGCTTTGATTCCTTCGCTTAACTGTTGCACCGAGTAATACGAATCGGAGGTCAATAGTAGCGTTTTAATTGGGTTATCGGATGGCACTTTTACCAGACTATCAATCGTACGACGTAGCAAGGCCGAATCGGCAGCAATGTAGAACAGATTCTCCCAGCCGGGCGTAATAGCCTGATGAAGTTTCTGAAAACCCGGTGCAGACAACACTAACGTATCAGGTTGACGTAACCGAAGGTGATCTGTTAATAATTCAATTCCTATTTGAATTCCGGTTTCTCGCGAACTTAGTGTCGTTAGAATATTATCGACTGCGCTGGCCGACCGGTCGTTAAACATGCTTTGTTTATCGGACAACAGCGAGTATCTGGATACCAAACCAGTATAAAGCGTAGCCTGCGATTTATAGACCTTGATTTCATTTCGAGTTGCCAGAAAAGCCGCTCCAGCCGCTACGCAGGGCAGCAGAATAAACCAGAGCAGATGCTGTTTCAGCAGACGAAAAAATACCTCAATAGTCATAAACTTAATTATTACGTTTCAATCGTTGGATGGGAGAGCCCGTTAAGGCTTCAAAATAATGAACATTCTTCAGAAAATCACCTTTTGACTGTTCAGACGAAGTTTTAGCCTGTACGTATCGGCTGGTGATAATAGACACAGCATCGGCCGATACGGCCCCTTTCTGCAATTCAGCTTCCGCGACCCGTAGGGCCGTTAACGAAGCCTGTTCGTCCATCAAACGGATTTTAAGCAATTGTTGAGCTGTTATCATATCCTGATAAATGGCAATCAGCTCACGCCGTAACTGTAATTCAATGACATCTTTCTGGATAACAGCCGCCTTATAATTTGAGGCAGCCTGCCGAATCTGATGTTTGCGACCAAATAACTCATACAGAGGCAAACGTACATCAACACCAGCACGATAGCCATTATTAAGCTGAATATCTGGTCCGGCGGTTGCCAATGATGAAGTTAACGATTGATTACCTATCGATCCATTTACAAAACCAGATACATTCTGTAAAATCTGCACCTTCGATACAGCATGAGCCGCATCAAGTCCGTTCACAACTTCATTCTGATATTTGATTAAAGGAGAATGCGTTACGGCAACTTTTACAATTTCGTCGAAGGGAAGTAGCTGAACGGCAATGTCCTGATTGATATCGAGATACATGGTATCTTCGGCCATTCCTGATGCCGACCCAAACGAAACCAGTCCACGAGCCCCTCGCTTCTGCTGCCCTAAACAATCCGTGAACGATAATAAACCGAACAGTATAAAGAAACTGAATCGAAAAAGCACTACACTATGCGACTTATTAAAACCCGAATCCATTCTTAATAAATTTACCAGAGCCCCACGTTTTAAGAATAACTTTTGCTAGGCACTAAGTTACTGATTTACAAAACAAGGCAAGCTATTATTCACCAACCACCACATTATCTCCTTCAAGCAAGCTAATTGTTTATAAACTTATGACGTAGGCTTACTCAGTTTGTCACAATACGTCTGCAACTGCTTATTAGAATGTTCTTTGTTTTATCAGTTTATGAGCCTTGTGGATTCGTTGTTCCGGTATGGGGCGTATGCATGAACCGCTTGAAGGCTTTACGAATATTCAATAATGCCCGAACAAAGCTGAGCAGTAACATCGGAATAAGGAGCAACTCCCGGAAACTGATACGTTTCCACAAATAAGTTGGCACCGAAATAATGAGACTCAGGCTCAGCACCAGAAGAAACATGAATGGTATTTGCCAAAGAGCAGGTATGCCCGTAAATAGTCCAATAAACAAACCTAGCAGCAGTAAACCCAGTAGTAATATTTTGGGTAATACAACCGCCTGTATCACTTTTAAGCCTTTGGCAAACTGTCCGCTCAGGATATCGCGAATGCCCTGCCCGAAATACAATCGTACAAACTGCCACTGAGCTGCAATCCAGCGTGTGCGCTGGTTCTGAAACACCGCCCGATTGGCTACCTTTTCGTCATAAATGTAGGCATGTTCCAGATAGCCAATTTGATGACCGCTTAGCACTACGTTGGTTTCCAGTTCTTTATCGTAACCACCCATTGTTCGCTGCGTAGCCATAGCCGACTTCATCAACATCGGCTCAAATGCCATACCTGAGCCAATAGTAGCCGACGAAAGCCCTAATACGCGGGTTCCTTTCCGAAATATATGATTGTTGATTTCCTCACTAACAGCGTCAAGAATGGCTACGCTGGTGTTTATGTTTTTAGCGACCCGATGCCCCTGAACTGCTTTCCATCCGTGCTCGAAGGCTTGATTTATTCGACCAAGAAAATCAGTTGCCATGTGATTATCAGCGTCTGAAACCACCAGAATATCGTATTCGTTAAGCGGAATCCTCGATAGAGCCGAATTAATCGCTTTCGCTACAGTAGATACCTCAAACGAGACTTCCAGCACTTTAATTGGTAACGTAGCGAGCTTGGTAAGCGTCTCTGATTGGAATGAATCCGCGATCACGATAAGGTCGAATCGGTCGGCTGGATAGTTTTGCTTCAGATTTTCGGTTACGGAGTCAATAATGACGGCATCTTCTTTGTAAGCCGGAATTAGTACGCCAATTTTTCTAAAAACTGCCGGTTCTACTGACGTATCGATGTCGTCGGCCCGCCCTAGTCGGCCCGCAACTGCAAATACGGCCCAATACAGTACGTTCAGTAGAATAAAACTCAGGAAAATCAGATAGGGAATATAAATAATGGACATGATGAAGGAACAACGGGCAATTTAAAAACATGGCTACCGCTTAATTAATTTTGCCGTACATGCTTCAGGCTTCTATTTCAGCCTTACAGTGTCTTTTTGCCATAATCGTCTACCTATTTGACCCATATTTAGCAACTAAGTCACAAACACTAACGCAACCGTCACGACAATCTTTGCGTATATATTGTATGCGCTATATTGTTGTTTTTGCTCAGAATGAAATCGGTTACGCTGTCGGCTTCGATCACTTCGCCGAGGCTATCGATTTTTTGTTTTGGGGATACGAAGAATATGATTTGCTGCCCTATGGCACCTATGATGCGCTGACCAATCAGGTAACACTCTATGAACACAGGGGCGAACAAGTAGCGGATGTAACAGATGAAGTTATCAGCAAAATTGCGCTCGATTATCTGAAAGCAGCCATTCGGCAAACAACGTAGTAATTTTAGGAAAGTTTGCTCAACAAAAGAGTTTGGCCGGCTGGTTACGTAGTAGCTACAGTCTATACTACGTAGTATTCAGAAATTAACACTACTACGTTCCTGCCAACGTAACGTACTAAATTCCCGATTCGATATTGAAGTAAGACCCGAACGAGTGTTGATCGATGTTCAGAAAAATTGTTCCGTGGGTCCCATGGTTCAATGTTAGGTACACACGATTGTCTCGAATAGCGTCGATAACTCCCCGCGTACCAGCCGGAATCGTATCGGGCGCGGCCGATGTTATGATAATAATGTGTAGTTGAACAGCGTCGCCAATGGTTTTGATAGTCCAGTTGGTAGCAACTTTGTAGCCCGTTTTAGGATTGATAAATGCCATGGTATGGATGCTTAAGCAGAATCAAATACAATCTATTCAGTATCAAACGATAAATATAAAAATCGCATCGTTCAAAACGATATCTACTTATCTATCGGTAAGGAGCTAGTTTGTTTATAAATATAAAGGCAAGAAGATTCCGGATAATCCAGCTTTTATCCGCTAGTAAATGAGTGAAATCCAGCCAACAAAAAGGCGGATACAGACAAAGCTGTATCCGCCTTTTTGTTGGCTGGATTGGGGTTATACCACCAGAATATCTTTTTCTTTCGCTACAAACGTTTCATCAATGCGGGCAATAAAGGCATCTGTCAATTTCTGAACGCGCTCTTCGCCAATCTTCACCGCGTCTTCCGATACACCATCCTTCACCAGTTTGCGGATGTCGTCGTTGGTGTCTTTGCGAATGTTCCGAACATTAACTTTGGCGGTTTCTACCTCCTGTTTCACTTTCTTGACAA
Source organism: Spirosoma daeguense (assembly GCF_054776875.1). Taxonomy (NCBI): domain Bacteria; kingdom Pseudomonadati; phylum Bacteroidota; class Cytophagia; order Cytophagales; family Cytophagaceae; genus Spirosoma; species Spirosoma daeguense. The sequence goes on along the minus strand of NZ_BAAHBF010000003.1, from coordinate 907,776 downwards.
GGTCGCGCCGACGCTCTTCTGTCAGTGGAGGAATATTCAACCGAATATTTTCACCATCGTTAGATGGCGAGAGGCCAAGGTTTGAGTTTCTGATGGCTTTCTCAACTTCGCCAATGATTTTTTTCTCAAACGGCCTGATCGTAATGGTACGAGCATCAGGAGTAGTAACAGACGCAACCGTATTTAATGGCGAGAGCATTCCATAGTACTCAATCTGAATACCGTCGAGCATGGACGTACTGGCACGTCCGGCCCGGATTTTAGTAAGTTCGATGGCTAAATGCTTGAGCGCTTTTTCCATCGTGTCTTTTGCATCGTCGAGAAACAACTCGATCTCTTCCATGTTTCCTTAGAGTTTGAATGATTGAATAATTGAATGGTTAAATGATTGATCAGGTATATTCACCAAATATTCAATCATTCAATTATTCAATTTTTGATGTAATCAGCGTTCCCTGATCATCGTCGCCCAATATCAGTTTCAACAGACTACCTTGCTGGTTCATATTAAAAACGATAATCGGCAAATTGTTTTCCTGGCAAAGAGTAAAAGCGGTCAAATCCATAACGCTTAATTTCTTTTCATAAACGTCTTCGAACGTAATCGTCTTGTATCGCTCCGCCGTTTTATCTTTCATGGGGTCGGCCGTATATACGCCATCCACTTTAGTACCTTTTAGCACTACGTCGGCTTCTACTTCAATAGCGCGCAGAGCCGCCGTTGAATCCGTCGTAAAATAAGGGTTACCTGTTCCTGCACCAAAAATAACCACCCGGCCTTTTTCGAGGTGACGTACTGCCCGACGACGAACATAAGGTTCGCAAACCTGCTCCATTTTAATCGCCGACATAACGCGGGTATACAAACCCTGTTTTTCGAGCGCACTCTGGATAGCCATGGCATTGATTACCGTGGCCAGCATACCCATGTAATCACCCTGCACACGGTCGATACCTGACCGTTCGCCAGATACTCCCCGGAAGATATTTCCTCCACCAATGACAATAGCGACCTGAACCCCTAAATCGACCACCTCCTTGATTTCCTTACTATACTGTTCGAGTACAGCCGGATCAATATTGTAGCCACTAGGCCCAGCAAGAGCCTCCCCACTCAGTTTGAGCAGGATACGTTTATACTTTGTTTGCGATGCCATGAGGGAAAATTTGCGCGCAAAGATAAGGAAAAACAAAGGAAGGTCGAACGTTGAAACTAGCCAAAGGCATAAAGTATGTTCAGGTGATGTTAGTATGTGTACTCGTTTGGGGTCTCTTTTCAGGCCGCTTTCCAGAGTTCTTTTACTCGATCCATATCCCGTTTCATAGCCGTAAATAGCTCATTCTGAGGTATAGTCAATTTGGTAGCACCATGTTCGGCTCCTCCCATTGGGTATTCAATATGTAGCGTAATAGGTACCTGAATATTATTACGTTTCAACGTAGCAAAGTAGGTTTTAAAATCAATCATGCCCTGCCCCATCGGTACGTCCTGCACAACCCATTTTCCAGAGTTCTGTTTCCCCCAATGAAAATCCTTGACCGTAATCGCCCTCAACTGAGGCATCAGCAATCGAAGGCCATTTGGCCACGATTGACCACCTTCAACAGTTGCATGACGAATATCATATTGCACACCCATATAGGAGGGATCGGCGTTTTTTAGAATTTCCCAGATTTCCCAAACCGACGCTCCCACCGACGTACCGGCATGGTTCTGATAACAGCCCGTCAGTTTGAGACTTTTGTTGAGATCGGCTAGTCCACGTATTTTCTCGCCAAACACCTGAATTGACTCTGGAATTGGCCGTTTATCGTCGTACTTATACCAGTTCATCCGATACGTCGTAAAGCCCAATCCAGCCGCAGTTTTCAGCAGGCGATTATCTACCGGATTCGCGGCATCGCCTACTGCCGTAGTCATCAGCTTAGGAGCCAGCTTCACCTTTCGGAACGCTTCAACCGCTTTCGGCAAATCGTCTTCTACCCGTTCGGGAAGCACATGCCCGCCCGGACGAACGGTTAGGTCGACGCCAGCAAACCCCATCGTAGCTGCCGCATCGGCCATATCGGCATAATTCAGAAACTGAAGATGTTTCGAAAAAATATGAATGTCGGGTACCGGTACGTCAACAGTAGCGGCTACGGTTGGGAACGTATCAGGAAGCAAAGGCAGCACAGCCGCCGTCTGCGTTGTCTGTTTCAAAAACTGACGCCGGGAAACGATTTTTTTCATGGCCGTAAGACGAGTTGCTTACAAAACCAGTTCTCAGGCAAATTCTACCAGTACCTGCCCTTTTTCTACCCGGTCGCCTTTTGCTACGCGGATTGTTTTTATCGTTCCATCGCCGGGCGATTTCAGTACGTTCTCCATTTTCATAGCCTCAAGTATCAGTAAGCTATCACCCTTTCCAACCGTATCGCCAGCCTCAATGCTGATACCAACAATAAGACCCGGCATCGGCGCTTTCAGGTCATTGACTTTTGCGTTGGCGGCACTGCTCATGCCCATTTTTTCGAGCAAAAGGTCAAACCGGTCTTTTAGCTTTATTTCGTGTAAATGACCATTTATCTTCAACCGAACCGTTTTTTCAGTCAGATTCAAGTCAATAATTTCGGCAGTGTACGACTGATTTTGATGGAGGATATGAAACGTTCGATCCGAGAGCTTCACCAAATCCCATTCGAACGGTTGCCCGTTGAGCGTTGGGCCATCGGTTGTAAAATCAATCGTAAAAGGCTGGTCGTTTAGGGTCGTTGTGTACATAATTATTTGTTCGCTCTTTATCTTTATCATACGTAGTATTTAGTAAGTTACTACGTAGCATACATAGGACGTTACTTTACCGAAGCCTTTATTGGTGAATACGTTAGGTTTGAAATGGTAATGCCTTCAGTTGATTTTATAGCTACTTTATTAAGGTTCTGATTTGGGAAAAATATACTTGTCATCACGCCAAGTCCTTTATCAGCAAATAATTCAACCGACGCTACGTCGACCAAGATTGTGAGTGACAGATTTTTATCGGTCGACAGTCGGGGTGACGTAATGCGTTTCGCAAACCCTTTTTCAAAATCTATTTTACCCGACTTTGTTCGGTCGATGTAATACGTATTTGCGCCTTTGTCATAACCAACGACAACTTCTTCTCCCCGATCATTCGCTAAGACAATCGAAAAGTCGCGCGTTGCTAGTGCTGTCAGAATAAGTTTATACGTATCATTTCTGTTGCCGATTTTCGCGGTCAGATCATAGGTACCTTTTACGTTCAACTGGTTCTGAGATGTCGCTTTGCCTTCCAGTACGTTCAGTTCTTTTACGGGTGTTGATGTGAGCAATAATTCGCCATTTACCTCCTGTAAACCAAGTTCACGGGGTACGGTCGTGGCACTACGCCAGGTCGGCGTAGGCACTTTCTGAGCGTATTGCCAGTTGCTCATCCAGCCCATCAGCACAACCCGATTCCCCGTATTGGCGAACGTAACGCCAGCATAGTTATCGGTACCGAAATCCATCCACTTCGTTTTTTTGGTGTATGGCTTAAAGTGTTTACCGTTGAAATCACCCACAAAATATTGGGTAGCCGAGCCACCATTCGGTCCTCCGGGGTTGATACTGACCAGAAGTACCCATGCCTGCTTGCCATTATGTGTTAACGGGAACAAATCCGGACATTCCCACACGCCACCATGCGCACCCAGATCGCTTCCAAAATCACTTTCTTTCGACCACGATTTCAGGTCAGGCGAGGAATAGAACGTAACACGATCTTTAGCCGCTATTGTCATAATCCACTTCTTCTTCGGCTCATACCAGCGAACTTTAGGATCGCGAAAATCAACGATACCCGGATTTTTTACCACGGGATTTCCCTTGTACTTCATCCAGGTTTTTCCTTCGTCCAGACTATACGCGATGCTTTGGTACTGAAACTTGGTAGATTTCTGTTTCTCCAGTTTATCGTTGTGATGCGTGAAAATTGCCACTAATGGCGACTGTCCATTTTTACCGAAACCACTCGTGTTATTCACGTCTACAACGGCGCTGCCCGAAAAAATCCAGCCTAAACTATCTGGATAAAGCGCAATGGGTTGTTCCTGCCAATTAACCATATCCTTACTGGTGGCATGACCCCAATGCATAGGCCCCCAAACGGAGGCTTTTGGATAATACTGGAAAAATAAATGATACGTGCCTTTGTAATAGACCATGCCATTAGGATCGTTCATCCAATGGGCTTTAGGCGTAAAATGAAACCGAGGGCGGTGGGGTTCCATTTTTCTGGGCGAACCTGATTGTCCAAATAAATAGGACACACCAACGGTATACAAGGCCAGTAATAGCAGCAACTTCTTCATAGTACATCACCTGTGGTGGTGTAATATACAGCAATCTTTACGACTTATTCACTAACCAAACACCCAGCAAACAAATGCCCATACCGATAAATTGAACTGTATAAATGGTTTCGCCATCCAGAAATCCCCACATCAGGGCAACAATCGGAATCAGATACGTAACAGAAGCAGCAAAAAGTGGGGAGGCCAGTTGCATGACCCGGTTGAAGAAAATAGACATTAACCCCGATCCAAAAATTCCGAGTATTACAAGGGCTCCCAACGACCAGTTATTTTTTATCTCCAGAACCCGATCCAGAAAATCGGTTGGCATCAGTGTCAGCAGCGCAATTGGGCCAGCAAACGCAAATAACCAAGCCGTAGAGACCAACGCGGGCAAATGTTTCAAATAACGCCCTACCAAGTTGACATTCAGCCCGTAACATAACGTAGCACCCACAACCAGCAACGCATATTCGTTTATCTGAAACGAGCCTGTAGCACTAAAAAAGACTAAAAGCATCGAACCGAGCAGCCCGAGCAGAATACCGCTTACCTGACGAATTCTAAGCGGCTGACCGAAAAAAAGCCCACCCAGAATAAGAGTAAACAACGGGCTTAGCGAATTCAATGCACCAGACAAAGAGCTGTTTAGATGCGCACCAGCTTCGGCAAAAATGAACGCCGGAATCACAAAACCAACCAGCCCAGACGCCAGCAATGCTACCCAACGATGTCGCACGGCGACCCGAATTTCGGACTGACGACTTTGTCCTGCCAAAAAGGGAATAAAGAATAAAAAGGCAAATAACAATCGACCGGCGGCTACCTGTTGGGGCGGAAAAGCCTCCAGACTACGCTTGATCAGAATAAACGAACTTCCCCAGACAAGTGCCAGACAACAAAGCAGTAACCAGGCTAAGAGCGGGCGTTTCTGAGGCAACACAACAGGTTCTTCAGCAATCATAAAAGCAGAACAAAAGGCGACGTAGCTAAACTACAAAACGACGGGCATTTCTGCTACGTTACCTGCTACTACATTTGGCTTTACTACGTTGCTATTGTCATGTCGATTCGTTACGTATCGACATTGCTTGTTATCGGAAAAAGATATTGATTAAGCTACTGCTTCCGCGAAAGTGCTATAGCTCTCCTGAATCTCAGATAGAATAGCGCTTACTTCGTTATAGGAATCGGATGTTACCAGACGCATCCGGTAAGGCTTGAAATCATATAACCCTTTGAAATAATTGGCGTAGTGACGGCGCATTTCAAACAAACCGACAATTTCACCTTTCCAACGTATCGAAAAATCGAGGTGCTGACGACATACGGCTACCCGGTCGGCAATAGTGGGTGGAGCCAGGGTTTCGCCGGTACGTACGAAATGTTTGATCTCGTTGAAAATCCAGGGATAACCAATACTTGCCCGGCCAATCATTACACCATCGACACCGTAACGGTTCTTATATTCCAATGCTTTTTCGGGCGAATCGATGTCGCCGTTACCAAAGATAGGAATCTGAATACGCGAGTTTTCCTTGATCTTGCCAATAAGCGTCCAGTCAGCTTCGCCTTTGTACATCTGTACGCGCGTGCGTCCGTGTACCGTAAGGGCTTTGATGCCAATATCCTGCAAGCGTTCGGCTACCTCGCCGATATTTTTGGTGTGATCGTCCCAACCTAGCCGGGTTTTTACCGTAACAGGCAAATGGGTAGCTTTTACAACCGCTTCCGTCATCCGAACCATCTTCGGAATATCCTGAAGCAAAGCGGCCCCCGCGCCCCGACACGCTACGTTCTTGACCGGACAACCGTAGTTAATATCAATCAAATCTGGCTCCACTCGGCTGGCAATACGGGCACATTCGCCCATCGTTTCTACGTCGGAGCCGAATAGCTGAATACCAATTGGGCGCTCATACTCGAAAATATCGAGCTTTTGTACACTCTTGGCAGCATCCCGAATCAATCCTTCCGATGAGATGAATTCTGTATACATCAAATCAGCGCCGTTGGCTTTACAAACCGCCCGGAAAGGCGGATCGCTAACATCTTCCATCGGAGCCAGTAATAACGGAAAATCAGGGAGTTGTATAGTACCAATAGTAACCAAGTGAATACGGATTTATGAGTTGAATTGCCCAGACAAACGTAGCACTCAAATTACGATTCAAGCGGCTGTTTGGTTCCCTCTCGTGTCAGACAACCGTTAAAACGTAACGCATACTACGTTAATCAGCCATGTTCTGATGTATATTTACCGGGAATATGGAAGTCTACACGCCCACTGAAAATTCTACTTCTCGTCCGCCAACAGTAAGCGGCTTGATGATCCTGATTGGTTTTGTATTAATAGGAGGTGTTTTGAGTACGTTGATACTCTTTGTGATTCTGGTCGCCAGCAAAGGCATGGGTTTCGAAGAAGCACAGCGTTACCTGACTCAACTCGCTACTAATCCCGATACGTCACCCGATAATTGGTACGTATTAATGCTTCTTCAGGCTATCAATCACCTCGGTACGTTTTTGCTTCCTGCACTGGCCTACTGGTACCTTGTTGAACGTCGTCCATGGAATCAATTCAATGCTCGGCCAGTATCAGCCGTGGCAGGTTTTAGTCTCGTTACGTTGATTGTCATCGCCTTTATGCCCTTCGACGGGCTAATTATCGAATGGAACCGCAGCCTGCATTTGCCGGAAACCCTTGCCCCACTCGAACAATGGATTCGTGACAAGGAGAAGGGGCTTGAAAGTATTACGCGATACCTTACGTCGTTTCAGACAACCGGGCAATTATTAGTGGCAGTGTTGGTCATTGCCATTATTCCGGGCATCGGCGAAGAGGTTCTGTTTCGGGGCATTCTTCAGCGTAATCTCATCATCTGGACCAAAAATAGACATGTTGGCATCTGGCTGGCGGCAGCCTTATTTAGTGCTATTCACGTTCAGTTTCTGGGCTTTTTTCCACGTATGCTACTGGGTGCTTTATTTGGTTATTTATACCTGTGGTCGGGGAATTTATGGGTACCCATTCTGGCGCATTTTGTCAACAATGGGTTTACGGTGCTGATGGTTTATCTATACCAGCAAAAAATGACCAATATGGATATTGAAAGCACGGAATCGGTTCCTTTTTTAGGCTCGATGGTTGCCGGGCTTGTTACAGCCGGGTTGCTCTATTATTTTAGGCGATTGAACCAATCGGATTACGTATAGTTACAGGTTTCATAGTCCATGCTGGTAACGCCAGTGCTTGAACATGAACCAATTTTTAGAGTTATGGCAGAAACCTGGGAATCGATTTACGCTACTCCCCTTCCGCATCGGGCCGAATTAGCAAAGGCTTTATTGCTGGAACATGATATTCCGGCAGTGGTTATTAATTCGCAAAGTAGTAGCTATCCGTCTATTGGATGGGGCAAAAGTGAGGTTCATGTACCAGCCAAAGACGCAACGCTGGCCAAAGTTATTTTAGAGAATGAAGCAACGTTTAGCTAGCCTGTCGAACCTCCAGCAACGGGTAATTGCTGCGTTGATTGGGGTTCCGTTTATTTTATTCATGATTTGGTACAGAGACTGGACGTTTGCGCTGTTATTCTGTGTCATTAGTGCTCTAACCCAGCGTGAATTTTACCGATTATTAGGGCTGGATGGTTTTGAGCCCTTAACGGCCTACGGCACGGTAGTCGGTTGTTTAATCTGCATACTCGCTTATTTCATCGAAACCGACCGGATCGGTATGGGCAACTACTTTCTGATTTGCCCGGCGTCGTCGATGATTTTCCTGATCAAGCTCTATAAAAAACGCGACATGAAGCCATTTACCAACATTGGCTTCACTTTTCTGGGTATTATCTACGTAGCAATGCCATTCGCCCTGCTCATTATTCTGGCGCTACGTGGCGGTACGTTCCACCCGATGATTATTACTGGGTGTCTATTACTGCTGTGGGCCAGCGACATTGGTGCTTATTTCGCCGGCACCAAATTCGGTCGTCGGAAACTTTTTGAGCGCGTATCGCCCAAGAAGTCGTGGGAGGGCGCAATGGGCGGAGCCGCTGCCGCTGCCATCATTGCCGGTTTGCTGGCTTATTTCGACAATGAACTACGTCCGTGGCAATGGTATTGTGTGGGCGGAATCATTGTGGTGACGGGCACGTATGGCGATTTAGTGGAGTCTTTATTCAAACGTAGCATCGCTATTAAAGACTCAGGCAGCAGCATTCCGGGGCATGGCGGTTTCCTCGACCGTTTCGATGGTTTGTTATTGGCAGCTCCCTTTATTATCACCTTTCTGAAGTTGTTTGCCTAATTTTAAGTAATACGTTTAGGGCAACAATACCGGGTTAAATTCTGTTAATTTTCTTAAAAATCGGGTATTCGAAACCATATCCTGCCTTTTCCTCGTTTACTTTGTAGATTGTTTTTCCTGAGATATGAAGAAATCGTTAACGTTATTGGTGTCCATTCTGGTGTTGTTTGCGCTGGCGGGGCAATTCTCGGCCGCGTGGGCACAAGGGCAAGACCGTCAGGTAACGTTCACGGGCTTCATCACTGGAGGTAAAACCAACGAAGCCTTACCAGGGGCTTATATCTATATTCCCAAAGCAGGTCGCGGGGTATTAGCAGCTCCGAATGGCTATTTTGCGCTCCCCGTTTTCCCCGGCGATAGCGTTATTTTCAGCTACGTTGGTTTCCGAACGCAGTATCACATCATTCCCAGTCGGTTAACAGACCTTACGTATTCAGCCGTTGTAGCGTTGCAGGAAGATGTAAAAACACTGGCCGAAGTTAAGGTTTACCCCTACGCAACCGAAGAACTCTTTAAGGAAGCTTTTGTCAATCTGAAACTTCCCGACGAGAAAGAACGCGAAAACCTGGCTCGAAATACCAGCCCGGAAGCTATTATGCGACAGGCGGCAACTATGCCGATGAGTGCGGCCGCCAACCACCAGAACTTTGTGAATCAGCAGTTCTTCGGACGAGAATCTATGGTTGGACGTAGCGCAACGCCTACGTTTGCTTTTACCAATCCGTTTGCGTGGGCCAACTTCATTCGCTCGGTGAAACGGGGTGAGCTAAAAAACAAAGAGTGGCGTAGCGAGCTCAATAAAGCGCCCCGTGAGAACGTATCCCGAAAGGATATGCTACAGGACGGCAATTAACTCTGTATTCTTTTTTACTTTTCTGACTAGCCTACAACGTAGTCGAAATATCGATTCGATTTATAACGATATTTTTATAGTATAGCCTATCTTATCGGCCTCTTATTAAGGTCAACTTTCCATCTGCTTAAAGCATAAGTACCAACCTACATCCTAAACTTTACTTCGTTGGGTTGGTAACGTTTATTTACATACCCTTCATACTCTATTTCCTAACCAGCTTTTGGTTTAAAAGTCTGGTAGAGTGTTCCTTTTTTCGTGAAGTAAGCGAGTAGATAATAATTTTTGGCTTTTGAACACGAAAAAATTGACCTTTCTGACAAGCTAATTCAGCCAAAGTAAAAACATAAAGTTTACCAATGGTATATTCACAAAACTGTATATTCTTTAGCACAATAAATGCTAACAAATAATATGTTTTTTTTACATAAAAGTTACAAATCAATGTAAATTACAAATACCTACTAAGATAAATTACATTTAAATTCTTACTCTATCTTTGTAAAGCAACACATAATAAATTAATCTTTACAAACAAATGAGTAGAATTTTATTAGGCATTTACCTGCTTTCACTGCTATTCTGTTTGCCTGTTATGGCTCAGGATATAACAGTGAATGGTCACGTTACGTCTTCTGATGACGGTGCTACATTACCCGGTGTAACTGTATATATTAAAGGAGCGAATCGCGGTACAACCACTGATGCGCAAGGCAAATACACCCTTAATGCTCCAGCCAACAGCACGCTAATCTTTAGCTACATTGGCTACTCGTCAATAGAAGAAGCAATTGGCAATCGCTCGACAATCAATGTTGTATTAGCTAACGACACAAAGCAACTGGGCGAAGTTGTCGTAATTGGCTATGGTACACAGCAACGCCAGCGCGTTACATCCGCTATTTCGACTGTTAGTGGTAATGCATTGGCTAATTTGGCTACTCCAAGTTTCGACCAACAATTGGCAGGTCGAGCAGCAGGCGTTCAGGTTACCGTACCGTCGGGTATTCTGGGGCAACCGCCAGTCATACGTATTCGAGGTACAAATTCTATTTCATCGGGCTCCAATCCGCTGATCGTTGTTGACGGCGTGCCAGTTATTACGGGCAGTCAAAGCAGTGCTACACCAACTAACCCACTGGGCGACATTAATCCGCAGGATATCGAATCGTATGAGATTCTGAAAGACGGAGCAGCAACGGCTATTTATGGCTCACGTGCAGCAAACGGTGTGATTCTGATTACAACCAAAAAAGGGAAGAAGAATTCGGGAGTTAAGGTTAGCCTTGATATTCAGGGCGGTACGTCAACTACGGTTAAACGGCTGGACTTGTTGAATGCGGAAGAATTTGTAGCCATTTCGAACGAGAAAAGCATTAATGCAGGTGGTCAGGCTGTTGCGTTTATGGACGCTAATAATACTAACACCGACTGGCAAAACGAAATCTTACGTAATGGCAGCTCTCAAAACTATAACCTGAGCGTAACAGGCGGTGGAGAAAAAACATCCTACTATTATTCGTTAGGATTCAATAAGCAAATAGGGGCAATCAAACCAAACGACCAGACCCGTTTTTCGTTCCTGACTAATATCGATCATGCAATCAATAAGTTTATTACTATTGGCATGAAAGTGCAGGTAGCCCGCACAATCAATAATGGGTTAAATACCGGGGAGAGTTCGCTGTCGGGAAACATGACAAACGTAGCGCGCTTACTTCCGAACGTACCAGTCTATGACGCTACGCACCCAACCGGCTACAATATCTCGCCTGATAACTCTATTCTGGGAAGAGGAGCCAATCTACGTAACATCGACAATAACTATACAAACATTGCTTTTATACTGGCTAATAATAAGTTCAATGCAACCACCACGCGCGTTTTGCCAACAGGCTATCTGGTAGTAAATATTCTGGATGGTCTATCGCTACGTACCCAACTTGGTGGCGATTACACAGGTACGCGTAGTTACCGAAAATATGACCCGCGTCATGGTGATGGACGTAGCGCGAATGGTGAAGTAAGCCAGACCTCTCGTGAGGTATTGCGCTGGAACTGGCAAAACGTATTGAATTTTGAGCGCGATTTCGGATTTCATAACATCAATCTGACCTTAGGTACTGAGTATCAGAAAACAACTACCTCATCTTTCAATGCCCGGGGGCGGAATTTTTCTGATAATTTCTTCCTTGAAAACGGCCTTATTGAGGGCACATACGGTACGCAATTTTCGGAAGGAACATTTGTACCAACCGGCTTTGATTCCTACTTCGGTCGTATTCAATATGGGTATCGCGACAAATACCTTCTTTCGTTTAGTGCACGTAACGATGGTCTTTCATCACTTCCACAGGCCAACCGTCGTGGTACGTTCTTAGGCGGATCGATTGGTTACCGGCTTTCGCAGGAGGATTTTTACAAGAACTCCCCTATTGGCCTAATCATGAACGACTTAAAAATCCGGGCTAGCTATGCCGAAGTGGGTAACACCGATATTGGTTCGTTTCCGTATGTGGGTACGTTTGGGGCAGCGCAGTACGCTTCGCAAAATGGTATCGCCTATACTCAGGCCGGTAATCCGGACTTACGCTGGGAACGTAGTCAGAAAGAAGATTATGGTATCGATGTGGGCTTCTTCAATAATCGCCTAACCGCCAATTTCGATTACTTCCGCAACAATATAGATGGCCTGATTCTAGCCGCGCCAACGCCAAGCTCCATTGGCGTTCCCAACAACTCGATAAACAAGAACGTCGGGTCGATGATTAACCGGGGCTTCGAGGTAGGTATCAATTTTGAAGCAATCAATAAAAATGGTTTCCGCTGGAACGTAGGTGCCAATTTCACCACACTCAACAATCGCATTACGTCGCTCAATAAAAACAATGAAGGTGTAGATCAGGATATTACGTTCACCTATAACATCAACCGCGTTGGTGAATCAGTAGCTGCATTATATGGATATCGGTATGCGGGCGTAAACTCGTCGAATGGTAATCCGATGTATTATAAAGGTGACGGGCGGACCGTTCAGCATGATATTAACACAAACACCTATTCATTTTACGACGCTTCGTCGCCAAACAGCCTGACCAACACCAACGGGGCAACACTCAGTGCATCTACAGATCGAGCCATTCTTGGCAATACCAATCCGAAATACTACGGTGGTTTAACCAACTCATTTAGCTACAAAGGGCTTGATCTGGAGGTATTCGTTCGGTTCTCGGGTGGCAACAAAGTACTGAACGTAACACGTCAGGAAGCCTTATTGAATCAGGATTTCAATAACAATGGCCGTGAAATTCTGAAACGCTGGCAAAAAGAAGGCGACATTACCGATGTTCCGAAAATCTGGCTGTCGAAAAGTGGCATTATCAACCAAAATAATAATGCAATTAGCCGCTTTGTTGAAAATGGCGATTTCGTTCGCATCCAAAACATTATTCTGGGCTACACTATCCCCAAAAATGTATTGCCTAAAGGCGCCTTTGCCGTGAGTTCAGTACGTCTGTTTGCGCAACTCCAAAATGCCTTTACGTTCACTAAATACAAAGGGCTTGATCCGGAATTGAGCGCCAATGTAAACGGCGATTTTGACAATAACAGCCAGACTGGTATTGACTATAACACAAACCCTCAATTACGCGTAATGACCTTCGGCGTAACTATCGGCCTTTAAACGAACACGTCATGAATCTTAGAAAATCATATATTGTACTTGCACTCAGTAGCTCGCTTGTATTATCATCCTGCGAAGTAAATGATCTGGTCCCACAAACAGCCTTGTCTGAAACTACGGCCTTCCAGACGCCCGAACGTATTGCATTGGCAGTAGCGGGCGTATACGACGGTGGCCAGTCGGGTTTTTATGCAAGTGGAGCTGTGCGTGGCTACGTATTCGGCTCTGCCCATATTGAACAAGGTGATATGCGGGGAGAAGATATGGCGTTGGCTGCTACGTTCTACGCGGCTACGTATCAGAATAATTACAACGCTACGTCGGCCAACAACGTCTATTACTGGCAAAACGCTTATGCCATGATTAACCGGGCCAACATTGTGATTGCCGGTTTAAAAACAGCCCAACCTTCTTCTACACTTACCCAGGCTCAGATTGATGCCTACGAAGGAGAATGCCGTTTGCTACGTGCCATGGCCCATCATTACTTACTGGTAAATTTCGCGCGTCCGTTTAGCGATAATCCTACAGCAGCAGGCGGTGGCATTCCGTATCGCGAGGTGGCTGTTACGGGAGGAAACTCGGTTGATGAAGCGATCAAACAAGGGCGCAACACAGTTGCCGAATGTTATGACAAGATCATCGCCGATCTGAATTATGCCGAATCAACCCTTCCGGATACACGTAGTGGCAACCTTAAAATTACCCGTGCCACCAAAGGGGCAGCTATTGCGCTGAAAACACGCGTTCGTCTGCATCAGAACAATTGGGCCGAAGTGATTAAGGAAGCCAACAAACTGGTACCTATAGCATCTCCCTTTAGCAGCCCTATTGGTGCATATGCACTTACCAGCACAGCACTCGGTCCTTTCGGCTCAAACAATAAGAGCAATAGCGAATCGATTTTTTCGATAGAAAACAACGATGTCGACAACTCAGGAACAAACGGAGCAATGGCAGCCATGTATTCGGCAGTGGGTACAAATGGGCGAGGTATTGTGTTGATCAGTCCTGTTCTCTGGAATCAACCATTCTTTCCTGCCGACGATTTGCGTAAATCGGCCACTGCTATTGCAAAGGATGCTGCTGGTTCGGCCGGTAAAGGTGGCAACTTCAGCCGAAAATATCCCGACGTAACAGCCCGTTCTGAAAACGCTCCTATTATTCGCTACGCTGAAGTGTTGTTGAATCTGGCCGAAGCGATTGCCCGCACTAATACTAGCGTCGACAGTCGGGCATTGGCGTTGCTAAGTGCGGTTCGAAATCGTTCGGTGCCTACGCCAGCCAATCAATATACAACGGCCAGCTTCACAACAAACAAAGATCTAGTCCGTGCCATTATCAATGAGCGCCGTCCTGAATTCGTTGCAGAAGGGCTGCGTTGGCTCGATATTCATCGGTTGGCGCAAGATTCGGATTTCAAGCAGGCTGATGGCATTCCGGCTAAAGCAAACATATCGATCAGCAACTTTGCTCCGCTATACACAAACGACCCAAAAACAACAATCTCATTGCAGCCGGGTCTGCCTTATAGCGACTTCCGTTTTGTGTGGCCAATTCCACTCGAAGAGCTAAACAACAACCCAACGTTAGCTAAACAGCAAAATCCCGGTTATTAACCAGTTGCTCTTTTCTAAAAATCCCTCCTGAGAACACTGGGAGGGATTTTTTATTTAACTTTAAAAGGCGTTTAATACGTCTTCTCCCACTTATTCAGACTCAACTTTGCTCCATCGAAAACGCCATATGTTTTTACTGAAACCCATTCACCCAGATTAACGTAGCGGCTCGTTGGCGATACGGTCAGATCGAGCGGTAAATGCCGGTGCCCGAACACGTAGTAATCGTGATGTTCAGTAGCTTCTACTTCACGGCAATATTGCATGAGCCACTCCCGATCTTCGCCCAGAAACTGCTCCTCCCCCTTCTTCTGATTGCTAATTCGGCTCCGTCGCGACCAGGCATGCGCCAATCCGATACCCATGTCAGGGTGTACCCAGCGAAATAATTGTCGAGCCAACCTACTTTCAAATAGCGTCTTAAGGCGTTTATAAACAAAATCGCCGGGGCCAAGTCCATCACCGTGTCCAATCAGAAACCGCTTTCCACCAATATCGTATTGGCGCGGCTGCCGATATACGGGAATACCCATTTCCTGTGTAAAGTAGTCGTTCATCCACATATCGTGATTGCCCGTAAACAGAATAATGGGCAACCCGGCATCAGTTAGTTCGGCCAGTTTTCCCTGCAATCGAATAAAGCCTTTGGGAATGCTACGTTTGTATTCAAACCAGAAATCGAACACATCGCCTACCAGAAAAATCACAGCGGCATCAGTACGTACGGAGTCAAGCCAGTTAACCACCGCCTGTTCGCGGATGCGGCTTTGTTCGGGCGTTGGCGTACCCAGATGGAAATCAGAAGCAAAATAGGCTTTTTGGCCGGCGGTAAGCGAAATGGTTTCTATGGCAGACATGCATACAGGTGATTCGATAGCAAAACTACGTAACGAATAGGGTTTACTACTAGCGTTCATACCGCATTTATAACCGTTAACTCATTCAACCACGTTGACTGTCAGAAAAAAAACCATCTTTGTTCTGCTAGCAAAGCCCAATAATCGACCACTCCATATGAAAACAATTTGCGCTCTTCTATTCGTTTTTGCCCTTTCAGCAACTTCTCTTCAGGCTCAGATACGGGTATATGATCCCGGCCGTACGCTGGAACGTAGCGTTGAATCCCGGACTAACAGTAAAATTGACCAGGGAATCAACCGGGGGCTCGATAAAGTTGAGGAAGGAGTGATGGGTATTTTTAAGAAAAAGGAAAAGCCGAAGACAACGAATCAGCAGAGTGACAAGAACGAGAGCAACGAGACAAATACCAATTCGAATACAGATAACACCTCCTCCGATAATTCGCGCGCTAATCGTTCTTCTGGTAATACGTCGGCCAACGATAACGTAGCTGGTTCGGGTAATGCTCCCGCTACGTTAAAGTCATATAGCAAGTTTGACTTTGTTCCGGGCGAAAAAATCATTGCTGTCGAAGATTTTATGCAGGACGCCATCGGCGATTTTCCGGCCAAATGGAACTCAAGCGGTTCCGGCGAAGTGGTTACTATTGATGGAAAAACTGGCCACTGGCTCATGTTAGCGAAACAGGGCGAATACCTGCCTGAGTTTATCAACAGTCTTCCCGAAAACTTTACGCTTCAGTTCGATTTAGCGTCCAACGAAAAGTTCAGCTTCTATTCCACCTACCTTTTCGTAAATATGGTCGCTATGGTAAATCCGGCTAAAGAATTCACGAAATGGGGACGTTTTCCCCAAGCCAGTGATGGTGTTCGGGTTGGTCTTCATCCACAAGGTGCCGGTAGCACGGGCAAGACAGGTATTACACAGCTTATTACCTACGCCAAAGGCGAGGAAATGATGAAAAACGAAACAGACCAACGTGCCTTTACCACAGCAGACCATAACGTAGTGAAAGTATCAATCTGGCGGCAGAGACAGCGGCTACGGGTCTATGTCGATGAAACCAAAATCTGGGATATTCCCCGCGCTTTTCAGCCGGGCGTTACGTATAACGGGGTAGTGCTCTCAACCGCCGATATGCATAACGATCAGGATCGCTACTACGTTGGAAATTTGAGGCTGGCCGTTGGCGCGCCCGATACACGTAACAAACTAATTACCGAAGGAAAATTTGTTACCAACGGAATTCTATTTGATACCAATTCGGATAAGATCAAACCCGAATCTTACGGTGCGCTGAAAGATATTGCCAACGTATTGACCGAAAACGCCGATGTGAAAGTACGTATCATTGGTCATACTGATTCCGATGGAGACGATGCATCGAACATGACGCTCTCGAAAAAAAGGGCAGCCGCTGTAAAAGCCGAATTGAGTACTACGTTCGGCATTGATGGCGGTCGTATGGAAACCGATGGCAAGGGTGAATCGCAACCTTCAGGCCCTAACACCACCGCCGAAGGTAAAGCCAACAACCGGCGTGTAGAGTTCGTAAAATTGTAAGCGAATTCAAAAACAACTGACAGACGAAGATGGTATTGAAGAAAACGCTAATTTTGGCTTTTCTGATAACATACTATGAAAATCAAATCGCTGTTACTGGCCTTGCCTGCACTTTGTTTCGCTTGCAGTAGCTCCAGCACCGACGTTTCTGACCCAGCTCTCCAGATGGAAGCAAGCCCATTTACGGCCAAGAAAGTGGCGGGAGTTAATTCACTTGCAAGCGACTTCAACTATGATGCTCCCTGCCATCTTCTTGAAGAAGCGTTGATTCGCGAGACATTACATTTAGACGAAAAAACTGAGCTTGCCGAAGGACATGAGCACGATGGTTGTGCGTTTGAATGGGCAGGTAATAAAGTTGTTCTTTCGTTTGGCGGCAAAAAGCCTTACAATTCACTCGAAACAGCCGCTTACTATTTCGATCATATGTTTCAGGGCAAACCAGCTGCCGTAGTTGAAGAGCCTATTGAAGAAGCAAACGAAGAAACAACCAGCGGACCAGAGCCAGAAGGCACTAACTCTGAAACATCAGCTTCGGATTCAACCCATCAAAGCCCCGCTGCGGCTGATGAGCATCCCACCCATTCAGGCGTAACGGCGGCTGTACCTTCGCCGGCTAAACATGCCGTTAGTTCGGGAAATTATAAGCCTGTTTCTGGTGTAGGTGACAAAGCCGTATGGGATGCTACGACCGGCCAGTTACATGTTTTGTACAAGAATCATATCATTAACGTAACGGTTGAATCGAAAGCGAAAGCCGAAGAGAAAAAACATCAGGCAGAGACTCTATCAGAAGTTCTGATAGAGAAAATTGCTGATAACGAGTACGTTAAATACTTGTAATCTAGATTATTACTACGTATAAAAAAGGGACGCTACAGTAAGTAGCGTCCCTTTTTTATACGTAGCATTGAGGGAAAGTTGTTGTGTACAATCAGTTGCTTCTATTTCAAACCAAATACAATTCGTGTGAATTTAAACGGACGTATCAGCAATAAGTAAATAGACACACAAACAACGAGCGACGATAAACTTATAGCCAGAAACCCATCGTAAACACCTAATTCTGTGTGTGTTAATACGTAGTACCCAATCAGCACAATGACCGTTTGGTGGAGAATATAGAACGGATAAACGGCTTCATTCAGTTGAGGCAGAATTCGATGATTTTTATTGAGATAACGATAACCGTAGCCAATAGTCATTAACACCGAAAACCACGTAAGGCCAAGGTTATTGAAGCTAAACAACGTAGTGATTAATCGGGATGCGTGAATTGCCTCATAACCAACAAAGCCACGAACGCTGTAAAAAATAACCGTACAGACCAACGTAGCCGCCAGAAAATAACGTCGCTGATCTGCGATGATCTGCCAGAAAGCCTGCCGACTGATGAGCAGATAACCCAGCCAGAACAGAATCAGGTTTTTCATAAAATACGCCCAGTCGTTAATCAGAGCGTGGGTTTCGTTGGGAAAGAAACCACCTAATGCTACGTCGTTCAGAATCAGGAAACCTACCAGCCACAAAGCACCTCCACGACGAGCAATCGATCGCCCGATCCGATCGGTAAACCGTTGCCCAGAATCGGATTTGAGCCAGCGAAATACCGGAATACTGAGCAAGGAATAGAAAAACAGATAACATACAAACCAGAGGTGATGCCAGCTAAAGGCTCCCCCTTTCCCGCCATCGCTGTACGGCTGAAAGTTGAATACTTCGGGATAGAAGTCAGCGTAACTTCCACTAAATCTTCCGCGAAACAACCATTCGATATAAATCTGTGGCGGAACAATAACGAACATACCGAATAACAGCGGAATAAAGAGCCGTCGAACTCGCTCTCCCGCATACGTGCCAAATGTCCGCTTTTTCAGGGCGAAGAACGTACCGGCTCCCGAAATAAAAAACAACAGCGGCATTCGCCAGTGATGCAGCCAGGACATAACGGTTTCCATCAGTTTGCTATGTTCCGCACTCTGAATGTGCCATCCCCACGATACGTAAATCATGCCCGTGTGGTAAAATAGCAGAGTTATAATTGCGATAACACGTAGCCAATCCAAGTCGTATCGGCGATTAGGGGTAGCATAGGGCGGGGCGCTTAGGGCAGCGGGCATGGATGATTTGCTCACAGTTTCCATGAGTGAGATGTATGTTGTTTGTGAGGAAATGAGTTAAGGAAGCCGATAGGCCACTACGTAATCGCCGAGTTTTGTGCCGAGTTTTCCGTGTCCACCAGCCGCTATCACTACGTACTGCTGACCGTTTATCTGATACGTCATAGGTGTGGCCTGCGCACTAACAGGAAGTGGTACTTCCCATTGCAAACTGCCGTCCTGTGTTTTAAACGCCCGCAGATGCCCGTCTAAACTGGCCGCAACAAACGTTAGCCCTCCGGCGGTGGCAATTGCTCCGCCAAAATTCAAAGAACCCCACTGTTTGGCTTCTGGGTATTTTGCCGGGTCCATCATAAAGCCCAGCGGCACCTCCCAAGCCAACGCCCCTTTCTGTAGATTTATAGCGACCAATGTTCCCCAGGGTGGTGGTGTCTGCATCAGAATGCCTCGTTCGTCTTTGCTAAACATATAACTCCGCTTCAGTACGTAGGGCGTACCATTCTGCATGCCCGTTTCGGCACGTAGTAAATCCTGATCATTTTTTACCGTAGCCGCCAGTTTCTCGCGTGGTAACAGCCGAATCACAGCCGCCAGCCGATTTACATTGGTGATAAGCAAACCTGATTCCGGGTCATAACACATGCCTCCCCAATGAATTCCGCCCACGTTTCCGGGCGTAACAACAGTGCCTTCGAGCGATGGAGGTGTAAAAACGCCGTCATAACGTAATCCAGCAATCCGTCGTTGAGCAGCTTCTTTGTCAGCAGGCGTTAAACCCCATATATCTAGTTTCTGCAAACCGAGTAAAGGTAACGTAGCAGGAAATGGTTGAGTGGGAAAGGTTTCCTCGCCCGGTACGTTCGATTTGGGAACGGGGCGTTCTTCGATGGGCAGCAACGGTACACCGGTTTCGCGATGCAGAATAAATACGTGCCCCATTTTCGTTCCCACGGCCACCGCCGGGACTGATTTACCGTTTTGGGTAAACATAAACAGCAACGGCTGAGCAGCATTGTCGTAATCCCAGACATCGTGATGAACCGTCTGGAAATGCCAGACCACTTTACCCGTTGATGCCCGAATTGCCACAATCGAACTGGCACCCAGATTCTTACCCAACCGTTCGCCACCGTAATAATCAGGGCTTGGGCTGGTTGTCGGAATAAATACCAGATCACGTTCGGCATCGGCGGAAATAATAGACCAGGCATTGGCCGCTCCCGTTTGCGTAGCTACGGGGCCTTTCCACGTATCGAATCCTAAATCACCTTCTTTGCGCGGAATAGGGTCCCAACTCCAGCGTAGTGCACCCGTAAGTACGTCATACGCGCGCACTACGCCCCGTTCATAGTTGAATCGGCTATTATCGCCCATCGACGACCCGACCACAATCGTATTGCCAATAATTGCCGGTGGCGACGTAATACTGATATTGCCAACGCCCTGCCGTAAATCGACGCTTCCCGCTTTACCAAACGAGGGAATAGGCTTGCCCGTAGTAGCCTCCAGCGCAATTAATCGGCCATCGAGCGTTGCGACAAAAATTCGTTTACTTGCTCCTACTGATGTGGTTTTATCACCAGCCGCTGGCCAGACAGACACACCACGTGATGTAATTTCAGACAAGTCCTGACGCAGATATACGTCGGGGTCATAATCCCATTTTTTCTGACCTGTAGCGGCATCGATGGCAAAAACTCGCGAAGTTGGTGTGGTGAAAAACAACGTACCATCGACCATTACGGGAGTCGTTTCGAAAGCCGCTTTTTCGTCGGCACTTGTGCCTTTATAGTGCTCCAGTTCGCCCGTTCGGAACGTCCAGGCTACGGTTAATTGCTTTACGTTTGTGGCATTGATTTGCTTCAGCGGGGAGAAGCGCATACCCCCAGCGTCGTTACCGTACGCAGGCCATTCGACAGCATTGCTCGGCTTTGCAGAGCCTGTTCCCTGCGCACGTAACGTAGCAACCGGGTTCATCAACAGGAGCGATAAACCCATAAACACACAAACCGGGTTACGTAGTGGGAAGTTACTGGTTTTCATAAAGAGCAGTTTTAATTGACAACACAAAAATGCCACTCACAGCCCTCAGACAACCTATTTCCCGATGATTACGAAGTTCATGCCGACCGGGACGAAGTTATTTTATTTCCGATAAGCCTTTCTTGCTAGCCGACCAGCTCGAAATTGCGCGGGGGTCAGGTCGGTTATTCTCTTAAATGCGGTATGAAACGCTGACGGCGAATTATAGCCAACCCGTTCGGCAATCTCATCGATTTTTAGGTGCAGAATGTCTGGATTGTTCAACAGAATTTGCGCTTCGGCAATTCGATGCGTAGCCAGCCAATCAAAAAAGTTTTGTCCTAATCGATCATTCAGGATTTGTGAGAGATGATGGGGTGACGTATTGAGCCGCTGGGCCAGTTTAGGTAACGAAAGATCACTTTCGAGATAAGGCTTTTCAGCATCCATTATCCGATTCAGCTTAGCCAGCAACGCTTCTTCCTGTTCGTCTGACAGCGACGATTTTTCGTATTTCTTCCGGATTTCAATCACAACTTCCGGTGCTTTTGGAAGTGGCTCAGGTTCGCCGGTGAAATAAGTAGAATCGGCCATCACCCGAATGCTTGTTAGGTAAATGATAAGGGTGAGGTAACTCGCCAGCAGGTAATCGCCCAGATCTTCGTGAAACTGCGGCTTGATAATAACAATCAGGATAGGCAGCACTAAAAACAGCAGTGTCTGATTGCGAAGTTGCGCCAGACGTACTGGCGAATTCTGCCAGATAGTTTTCCCGGCACGACGATAAGCCCGATAGATATAAATCAAAGATGCTACGTTGTATAACAGGCAGCTAATCAGCGTTAACTGGTTGATATATTGGCGTATATGGAGAAAATCTTCGGGTACGTAGTGAGCTGGTTCTGCTACGTATGGCAGTTCAGGATGAAAGGCATTCAGGTAATTGTTGTATTTTATT
Organism: Spirosoma daeguense; assembly: GCF_054776875.1. NCBI lineage: Bacteria > Pseudomonadati > Bacteroidota > Cytophagia > Cytophagales > Cytophagaceae > Spirosoma > Spirosoma daeguense. The sequence goes on along the minus strand of NZ_BAAHBF010000003.1, from coordinate 885,445 downwards.
TCTATAGGCTGATACAACCACGTAACGGCATAGAGCGTCCAGAAAGCCGCTGGAACAAAATGCCAGCCCCAGCCTCGCGGGAGTTTTCCCTGAATGCGAGCAACAACAAACAGGAAAAACAGCGGTGCCATCAGGAAATTCAGGTGTTCCGAAAAATCGACCAGCGCCAGCATCCGAAACATGTAATTACTGTAGCACAGGAAAATTTCGCCAATAACCGCCGACAGACTGAGCATAAGCCAACCCAGACAACGATTCGCTACGTTATATTTACGTGACCCTGTCAGAAAAAAGAAGCCCAGAAAAATAGCCTGAGCCACACCCAACAGAATGATGAACGTAAACAGATCGAAGTGAATTGGCTGATATTGCATTGAATTCCGGTTACCTTTCCCAAATTAACAAAAAAGGTGAATACGGACGTACTAGCCCATATTCACCTTTCATTTTTTATAGAATCCAGTCTTAACGAATATTTACCTCAAATGGCAGACGCATCTGCATACCTTCGAAGGTCTTAATTTTTTTAATGTATTTCACGTAAGGAGCCAGATCGCCAAGCTGCGCCTGAATTTTACTTTCTTCGTCTCCACTAAACGACTTCATCAACTGTTCGAAGAACTCTTTTTTGCGAGGCTGGTAGCGGATACGATAGTCACCATCTTTCAATTTAGCCGACTGAGCTGCCAGTTTAATCGCATCGTCAAGACCGCCTAGCTGGTCGACCAGACCGATGGATTTTCCTTGCACGCCCGTCCAGACACGACCACCGGCAATCGCCCGTACACTATCGACCGGAAGCTTACGACCAGCGGCAGCTTTACCCGTAAACTGGCTGTAAATACGTTCCGTAGCGCGCTGGAGCGTTTGTTTCTGAAACGGCGACATTTCGTGTGTTACTGCTGGGAAATCAGCATTTTCGTTTGTTTTTACGCGGTCGTGCGTAATGCCGAGTTTTTCCCTCAGGAACGATTCGGTGTTGAACAGCACCGAAAATACGCCAATCGAACCCGTTATGGTATTGGGTTGAGCCACGATTTTGTTGCAACCCATCAGCATATAATAGCCGCCCGAAGCCGCATAATCAGACATGGAACCGATAACGGGTTTGGCTTTTTTAGCCAGCTCAACTTCGCGATACATAATATCTGACGCCAGCGCACTACCACCACCTGAGTTGACACGTAGCACAATCGCTTTCACTTTATCGTCCAGCCGCGCTTTGCGAAGTTCTTCAACAATAGTCTCAGAACCAATACTTTCGTCGCCACTTTTACCAGTGCTTATATCTCCCGAGGCCACAATAACAGCAATCCGATTCGAGCCGCTACCACTTTCATCGTCAGTCGATTTCTCAGAATCTTCGTACTTACGTAGCGTGATGTAATTGATTTTCTTTTTTTCGTCGAGCTCTAACTGCTTACGTATTACACTTTCCACTTCATCCTGATAGCCGATGTTGGTAATCAGTTTGGCACGTAGCGCATCTTCGGGCGTTTGAATGCTGAGTTTATCCGCCAAATCCTTGAGCGTATTTACCTGAAGACCCCGGCTTTGCGCTACACGCACCAGCATGTGGTTGTTTACCGAGTTCAGGAACGATGACACCTGAAGCTTGTTTGGATCGCTCATATTTTCCCGTGCGAATGGTTCGATAGCGCTTTTAAACTCGCCAACACGGAAGATTTCGGGCTTCACGCCCAGTTTATCGAGCGTGCCTTTGAAGAAGGTCATTTCGACGTTCAGCCCATTCCATTCCAGCTCACCAACCGGATTGAGGTATATTTTATCGGCAATCGAAGCCAGATAATATCCTTTTTCGTTCATGCCCTCGGCATACGCGTAAACAAACTTTTTCGATTGTTTGAAATCAATAAGCGCGTTACGTACTTCTTCGAGCGAGGCCCATCCTGCCATTGGTTCGGCAACGTCAAGGTAAATACCTTTGATGTTGTCGTCGTCTTTGGCATCCTTTAATGCCTGTTTCAGCTCGATTAGCCCGGTTGCATCGCCACCCGACGAAACTGGCCCTAAACTATTAAACGGATTATTCCGATTACGCTCCTCGATTGGCTCGTCTAACTTGATTTTCAACACCGAGTTTGCGCTTACTGTCGGCTTACTATCGCTCGACGACAAGGCAGTAACTACACCGATAAATAAAAGAAAACCAACAAAAGAGAACAGCAAAAGCCCTACAATGGTGGCCAGTACGTACTTCAGAAACTGTCGCATGACTAGATAGCTAATTAGTGTGTCGCTACACACAATACGCAAAAATACACCTCAACCGAGGCATCGTATGGAAAAAATGTTGAGTGTACTCCCCAACGGATAAATGGTAAAAAAAGCCCGGGAAAATAAATCAGTATCCCTCCGCTTTATTTACAACCCATTTGTTAACAAAGCTGTTCAGTAACTCATTCCAGTCGTATACGTACGATTACTAGTTGCCTTTGTATTTTTTTGGCGCAAGTCGTTCAGTTAAAGGTATTTCTTCAGATAAGTAATAATGTGCGGCCAGTCGGTTGGCAACACTGAATGACCACCTTCGTGCATGAAATAACCTAGCGAATTAAGCAGTTGCGACGTATCACCCGCACTCAGCAACGTAGTGGTTTGCGGACATTTTTCACCGAAAAGTGCATAGACGGGCGTAGCAGCCACTGCCGATAGAAATTCTCCTTTAGGATCAGACCAGTAATCAGTGCTACCTGTCTGTAGCAAGAGCGGACGGGGAGCCATTAACGCCACCAGCGCGTGCCCATCGAAGGGTAATTGCGCAAGCTTGTTGGCATAGCTATGGTAATTTCTGGCGAACTGGTACTGATAACGCGTTGAATCGGTGATATGCGCCACTGTTTCCCCAAAATTCCGCCGACTCAGTGCGGCACCACCTTCGCCCGAAATACTAGCCACAACCAGCTTGAAACGTGTATCCCGAATTCCTGCCCAGAGAACAGTTTTGCCCAAACGAGAAGCGCCTTGCAACGCAATCCGCTTATCATCAATCTGTTTGTCGGTTTCAAAATAATCCATGACTCGACTAAGTCCCCACGCCCAGGCCGATATAGCGCCCCACTCGTCAGATGCTACGTCTGTTTGACCCGGCTTTAGATACGTCGACCGGATGCCGTACTTGATACCGTCTTTAAAGTCGGGTTCGATATCACCGTAATACAACGTAGCAAAGCCAATTCCGGCGTCAAGAAACTGTTCTACGTTCAGCTTACCAAACGAGCTAGGTTTGTCAGCGGCAACTAGTTTTCCTTCCCGTGACCAAATTTTACCTACCAATAGACCATTATCATCGATAACCTGGTTATAGGCCGCAAACGAAATCGAAAGCAAGACAGGAGCCGGTTTCGTTGCCGCTTTGGGCAGATAAATCACTACGTTGACCTGATGGGTGGTAGTGTCATTCGTGAGGTATATTCTGACCTGTTTTCGAATGGCCTTGTCATTAAAAGTGCCTGTCCCCTTGTCAAAAACGTGAAAACGTAACGCCTGTGGACGCGAAGGCGCTTTCCCAAACTGAATTTCTTCCACCAGCTTAAGTAGTTCGGGACGCCGTTTCTGAAGCCACATTTTCGAGTTAGTCACCCGCTGTCCGTCTGTAGTTGTCAGCAGATCGGGTAGCGTATACGTACCAACCGAATCCTCCTGATAATTAACAGGAATACCGGCTACCAACGTTGGCCGGTTTGCAGCCTGTTGCGCCAAAACCTTCAAAGAGAAAATAAATAAACAACTGATTACCAGAAATTTTCTCATCCCTTTACTACAGTTCAATCTTTTTAATGACTGATAAAGTGGATTTCATTGAACAACTACCTACCCTAACTTTATCTGACTATAAAACAACTTGGGGTGAGCACTACGTAGTGCTCACCCCAAGTTTATGAACAAAAACAGACCCGTTTCTACATCAACTTATAATCGTTGACAGACGTCTGAATTACTTCCCAGGCTTCGGACTGGCCGTAAACATTGGCCAATTCCATTGCTACTGGCTCGTCGGGCAGAGTTTTGTAGGTTAGGAAGTAGTGACGCAGGCGTTTTACAACCGCTTCGGGCAATTGAGCCAACTCGGTATATTGACCGTACATGGCATCGCCTTTCAATACCGCAATAATTTTATCGTCGGCTTCCCCTTTGTCGATCATCCGGAAACCACCAATCGGGATAGCCTGAAGAATCAGGTCACCGTGGGTAATTTCACGCTCGGTCAATACGCAAATATCGAGCGGATCACCGTCGCCCATCTCTACGTGCCGACCCGATTTTTCGGTAGCTAGTCTAGCAATCTGATCACCACAGTACGTTTGCGGAATAAACCCGTACAACGCAGGCAATACGTTTGAGTATTGTTGTGGCCGGTCGATTTTCAGATAACCGGTGTTTTTGTCGATCTCGTATTTAACCGTGTCGGTTGGTACGATCTCGATAAAAACAGTGACCTGCTTCGGGGCTAATTCGCCAATGGGGATACCATGCCAGGGATGAGCTTTAAAGTTACTCTTCATTGATTTTGTGTAATAATTACAAATTTGTTTAATGAACTCAATAAAATGACGAATGTAAACCGCTACGTTAGGACGTTAAGCTCGTGACCTCGTCATTTTACAATTAATTAATCGGCTTAGGCCGACGCTTTGTGATCGATGAAACCGACTCGTTCGGCAACCAATTGCTCGCCCGAACGGTGCTGATTCTGTCGTACCAGCATTTCGCCCAGAAAACCGGCCAGAAATAGTTGAACGCCCAGAATGATGGCCACCAGACCAAAAAAGAACATGGGATTATCGGTTACGTTGCGAAACCGAATGCCCTTCGAAATATTAATTAGCTTTTCAACAATGAGCCAGATCGCCATAACAGACCCCACAAAAAACGATAACGTACCCAACGTACCAAAAAAGTGCATGGGCCGCTTACTGAATCGATGAACAAAGGCAATGACCAGTACGTCGAGAAAGCCGTTCACAAACCGTTCGAGCCCGAATTTGGTGGTTCCGTATTTACGCGCACGGTGTTGAACCACCTTTTCGCCGATACGTTTGAACCCATTCCAATTGGCAAGAATCGGTAGGTTTCGGTGCATATCGCCGTAAAGGGCTGGTGCAATGGTTTTCACTACGTTCTGCCGATACGCTTTCAGACCACAGTTGAAATCGTGAAGCTGTACACCCGAAATCCAGCGCGAAACGCCATTAAAAAGTTTGGTTGGCAGTGTTTTCGTCAGTGGGTCGTACCGTTTCTGTTTCCAGCCCGACACAAGGTCGAACTTCTGTTGCGTAATCATATCATACAGCTCTGGAATCTCATCGGGACTATCCTGCAAATCAGCATCCATCGTGATAACCACCTGACCACGAGCAGCCTGAAAGCCAGTTTGCAAAGCTGAGGTTTTGCCGTAGTTACGGTTGAAGCGAATACCGCGCACATGCGAATTCTGTTCCGACAATTGCTCAATAATCGGCCACGATTCGTCCGTACTACCATCGTCGATGAACAGGATTTCGTAGGTATACCGACGTTCTGTCACTACCCGTACAATCCAGTCATGTAATTCGGGCAGCGATTCTTCTTCGTTGTAGAGCGGAATCAGAACAGTCAGTTGAAGTGCTTCGGACATATATTTTAATAAACCGTACCAGAAAATTGGCAACTAGCGCAAATAGTATCGCAAAGGTCGTAGAGTTTTCAGAAAATCAGGTAAAAATCGCGCAGTAACGCCCGAAATTCTGATGTATACGCTTCCTTAGAACAATCTTGCGGGCTGGTTCCGTAAATATCAAGTGTAGATTCACTCAGTTGAACTGGTTTTCCGACCGAAAAACCAGTAATCATTCGAAAAACTGGCTTTGTTGCCCGATGACGTAACGCCAGCCGATGAAACGGGTACAGGTTTTGCATCTCTGCCAGTTCGATCAGCTTGCTCATTTCGTAGGGTGGCAACAAAACCCACCATTCTCCATCAGACTTTAGCAAACGCTTAACGGCGTCAACCAGTTCGCCAAACGGCAAATCACCCGTATGCAACGCCCGATTGATAGCCGCATCCGGCGAACGCAAGTGATTTGTGTAAAACGGCGGATTGGTCAGAATTCGGTCATAAAGCAACGTAGCATCAACATCCTGAATACGTTTCTGCGCTACGTTCACCCGATTGGAAAACGGGCTGTCTGCTACGTTGTCACGCGCCTGAGCGGTAGCATCCGTATCGATTTCTACGGCATCAATATGCGCCGATCCGTTACGTTGGGCAGCCATAAGCGCCAATAGGCCCGTTCCTGTACCGATATCGAGTATCCGCCCTCCCACGCCCACATCAGCATAAGCTCCCAACACACAGGCATCGGTGCAGACTTTCATAGCCGCCCGCTCCTGATGAATGGTAAATTGCTTGAACTGAAACATCGACCGGGATTTAGCTGATTGATGGATTAAACGGATTTTGAACCAAGATTTTATCAAGATTGAAAAAATTATGTTGATTTTGCTTTCCCCGACAGCTTCAAAGAAGCGAAAACAAAATCTGGCTAATCATTTGAATCTTGTTAGAATCCTGCCGGGCCGACGCTTCGGCTCTATTTGCGCCCGAAATCGGCGGGGTTTTCGCCCCAAACGGTAGTTTCCCATTTGAGTACGGGATTACCGTATCTGTGCGTTTTAAGCCAGTTTTCGGCCCGGTCGAGTAACTCGAAAAGTTCGGAATTACGATCTGTTTCTTCCAGCTTCGTATTTGCTTTCTTCTTCTGCACCCAACCAATCGCGGTTCGAGAATCGGAATAAACCGGAATATTGCTGCCTTTCTGATGCAATAACGCTAACGCATGCACTATAGCCAGAAACTCACCGATGTTGTTGGTACCGTCGGCATACGGGCCCATTAGAAACAGGCGCTGTTTGGTTGCCAAATAGATTCCCTGATACTCCATGTCGCCCGTAGCCGTATTCCAAGCAGCATCAACCACCAGACTATCCTGGCGGGGAAGTCCAACTAATCCGTCGAGTTTTCCTTGCTTGGCCGTTTTAGGCGTTTGCCCAATATGCAGATGAGGTTTTTCCTTGAACGCTTTCAGAGCAGCCGGTTTGCTATCGAACGACTTGAAGAGTGGTTTGGCGAAGCCGTCGGTCTGCACTTTGGCTTCGTCCCAGCTATCGTATACGCCGGGTTTTCGGCCTTGCCAGACAACGTAGTATTTAGGCTTTTTTTCGGCCATAATGAAACGTACTTTTTCCGCAAAAATACGAGCAGACCAGCTTTCAACGAAACTTTGTCGACTTATTGCTACACACCCCCGAAAAAGTCCTACAAACAGGATTCTCCGAGGGCGCACACCTAGTCTCAAGTGTAAAATTGTTTCACTACGTATTACTAATTATGAATGCCGACGAATGTTACGTAACGCATAAATTACAACTCCACCTAACAAAGCAAATCCGAGAATGCGCGCTACATGAAACGATACTGGTGGCGGCATTTCGACAATGCCATCCTCGTCCGTTACAACCGGTTGCTTAACGTAGCGTCCATCGGGCGATGGAATAGAACGCGCTTCAAAATCCTGCGATAATCGATAGAGTCCCAGTTCGAGATTATGCCCCCTGACGGCTACACCATGCCCAGTCCCGGCAGCCGATGGGTTGAGTTCGTGGAGCTTCAAGACCGATTTTTTAGCCGCTTCCCAATCACAGGTGAAATAGGCAGGTGGGCCATGAAATTCTTCCCGTTGCGTAGCCACGGCTGAAATGGCATTCTGATTGGTCGTCACAAAGGCATCGCCAGCCAGCAGCGTCCGGTCTTTCTCCCGAAAAAGCGAAATATGTCCGGGCGAGTGACCGGGTGTGTGTATCACTTGCCAATCTGGTAGTTCTGGAATTTTACCATCTTCGGCAATGGCCTGAACCCGGCCACCAAAATTGGTTGGGCCAATTGGAAATACCCACGACATATACGCCATTGCTCCTCCACCAATAGCCGGATCGGGCGGTGGGTAGCTCGATTTACCCCGTAAATAAGGCAGTTCGAGCCGATGTGCGTACACTGGTACGTTCCATTCTTCAAGCAGGTTTTTCAGGGTTCCGGTATGGTCGGCATGACCGTGCGTCAGAACTATGGCATCCGGTTTTGTGCCATGCCCAAACAACTCTTCAGCGCGTTTTTTTATGGCATCGGCATAGCCCATAAAGCCAGTGTCGACCAATACCCATTTATTTCCAGAGCCGGGCTTACCAATAAAAAAAACATTGACAAACAGGGTTTTCAATCCTGCTACGTCATCGGTTACGTCGTAGGGCGATTTTTTAGAAGTGTCGATTGGCCAATCAAGGTCGAATTCGTTTTCCATGTAAGTTGAGTTTTGTAGCTGCTCAACCTACTGACTAACAACATTGTTCTATAAACTATGCGAATGGTCCTAAACCTTTCAACTCTTCTCTTCCCACACTTGCGCTACGTTCACAATGACCTCAACAGCCTTCTGCATATCCTGCACCGACACCCATTCAAGCCGCGAATGAAACGCGTGTTCACCCGCAAAGATATTCGGGCAGGGCAATCCCATAAATGACAGTCGAGACCCATCCGTACCACCTCGAATGCTACGTTGCTCCGCTGGTAAACCCGCCCGCCGGATGGCTTCGAGTGCATTCTCAACAACTGCCGGGTACTGATCCAGCACTTCCTTCATATTCCGGTACTGCTCCTTAACCACAAGTTTGGCTGACGAGCCCGGATAATGAGCCAGTACGTTGTTCAGTTGATTTTGCAGATACGTTTCTTTCTCGTGCAAACCGGCTTCCGAAAAATCGCGAATGATAAATTCAAGCACGGCCTGATCCTGATTTCCTTCAAAGCGAGTTGGATGTACGAAACCTTCCTTTTCTTCAGTCGTTTCGGGTGAAAGGGTATCTTTTGGTAAGGATGCCAAAAAATCAGCGGCAATTTTAAGTGCATTTTCGAGCTTGCCTTTCCCAAAACCGGGGTGCGTACTAACGCCCTGAATAGTGATAGCAACGCCATCGGCCGAAAACGTTTCGTCTTCAAGTGTGCCCAGCGCTTCTCCATCGATCGTATAGCCAAAATCGGCGCCCAGCTTCTGAATATCTACTTTTTCGGTGCCACGACCCACTTCTTCATCGGGCGTGAATAGCAGTCGAATACGGCCGTGTTTGACTTCGGGATGGGTTAACAGATAATGCGCTGCGTCCATAATTTCGGCCACGCCCGCTTTGTTATCGGCACCGAGCAACGTAGTGCCGCTGGCGGTAATAATATCATTATCGAGCTGGTTTGCCAGATCTGGATGATCGGCGATACGTATCACCTGAGCAGCATCGTCGGGCAGTGTAATATCAGAACCGTTCCAGTTTTGGTGAATGATCGGCTTTACGCCAGCTCCCGTTACGTCGGGCGATGTATCGACGTGCGAGCAGAAACAGATAACCGGTACGTTCGTTTTATCGGTATTGGCCGGAATGGTTGCGTAAACGTAGCCCCACTCATCGAGTTCGGCATCATTGATTCCCATCTCATGCAACTCCTGCACCAGCACGCGACTCAGGTCTTTCTGTTTTTCGGTGCTTGGATTGGTTGTCGATTGCGGGTCCGATTGCGTATCAATCTGAACGTAGCGCAGAAAGCGGTCAACGGCGGTGAATTGGTAATTTTGCATAGTCAATTTTGGCGGTCACAAGTTCATTTTCATGCCCTCGTGCGATGGTTTGAAACCAAGTTTTTCGTAGAAACGTAGCGCGTCGGGGCGTTGTTTGTCGGTGGTGAGTTGAAGCAGATGGGCGTTACGTTTGCGGGCGCGTTGAATGGCCCATTCGATCATCTTTTGTCCGATTCCTTCCCCGCGCTGGTCTTCCCGAATACGAACGGCTTCGATTTGCGCCCGAATTCCGCCCCGATACGTCAGGCACTGAATAAAGCTTAACTGCAACCTACCGATCACCTCACCCGCTTCATTCTCCACAACGATCAGTTCCTGATTCGCATCAGCGCTGATTTTATCGAAAGCGTCATAATAGTGAACTGGCAACGATTCGGCGTAATTTTCGCGTAGTTGACCGAGTTTATCATTGGCCAACAATTGAACAATCGACGCTACGTCGGGCCGGGTTGCTTTTCTAAAAATCATCTACCAAAAGGCGGGAAACGAATCGTTTAAGCGCTCTTTGCCAGAACACCTACTAAATCGGCCGGTGAGTAGTTAACACTTTTGAGTGTTTTGTGATCGGCATCCCGAAATACCAGATATTTCCCTTCCGACTCAATAAAATGACAGGGAACACCTTTGGCCTGATAAGCGGCTACGGTTTCTTCAGCTTCAGCGACCGTAAGGCAGGCCTTACTCATATTTGACCGCTGCACTTCATCGAACAGCGTTTTAAACTGATGCCCTAGTCCGAACTCGAGCACGGCTCCCGATAATACGTATTGCAAATCGCATAAAGCATCGGCTACGGCAACAATATCGCCTTCGGTAATCGCGTCGCGTAGTTCGTCGAGTTCTTCAGCCAACAGAGCAACCCGCAGCTGACAACGGGCTTCGGATGGAATCTGGGGAGTTTCTAAAACAGGAGCATGAAAGGTGCGGTGAAATTCCGCGACCTGATTTAATGAGTCAGGTTGTTGCATAGGTACTGAGTTGATGGGGAAAAAGTGAGAGAGCGAAAGGGTGAAAGAGCGAAAGATTTAATCGCTCTTTCACCCTTTCGCTCTCTCACTCATTAATTTTCTTCCTCGCTGGTGAACGAATACAGCGTGTTGTCTAGCGACAACGTATTGTTTTTGAAATTACGAATGAAATTTTCGATAACCTCGTCGTTGATTTCTTCCACGTTCAAACAAACGTCGAGTGCGATGCCGTAGTCCGACTGCAAATCAACCTCTACGTGCTCCTGTACTTTTACCGCTTCTGTTTCTTCAAGTTCGTCGATGAGTTCAGTCAGAGCCGTTTCGGCTTCTTCTTCCAGATCGGACGAAATTTTGTAATTTTCTTCACGCTCTTCGGGCGGAACGTATTCTGGATATGTTTTACGCACCTGATCTACAGCCATTTCATAAACCAGACTGCTATGATGAAGCCGGAGCGTATAGACCAACGTATCGAAAATCACTTCTGCACCCTGATATTTCCCAGGAAACTGAATATGAGCACATTCGCCCTCTTCCAATACGTCGAGATCGTTGTCTTCAACATAGACAAACGACTTGCCTTCCTGGCTGCACTCTTCGATCAGTGCGTTTATTTCTTCAGGGTCATACCCCTCATTTTTGTAAGTTGCCATAAGACAAAGCTAATAGTCTGAACCTGGATTTCAACAAGATTGGAATGATTTACAGAATTACCTGAGCTATGTATGTATCTTGTAAATCGTTCCAATCTTGTTGAAATCCAGATTCAGACAGTTTACTTCACAAACAATAATTCTCTATATTTTACGAGCGGCCAATCTTCATCGTCCACAATCTGTTCGAGTTTATCGACTTCGTAACGGATAATTTCGAAATGGTCTTTTATTTCGGTAGCGTACAGACGAGCACGGTCGGTTGTGTCTTCTACGTTATTAGCCTTCTTACGTGACTCAATCATCGTTTCGACGCCTTTTTTGATCACCATTACCCGTGTCGAGATTTCGCGAAGGATATCTTTTATCGGTTCTGCTTCAGCGGTCATGCCCAGCTCAACCAGATTTCGGGCGGTTTCAGCCAGTTTGTTCTGATACTTGAGCGCCGTCGATACTACATGGTTCATGGCCAGATCGCCCATCACCCGCGACTCGATCTGTACGTTTTTGATGTATTTTTCAAGCTCGATTTCGTAGCGCGATTCTACCTCAGCATGATTCATAATGCCCGTTCGTTCGAATAACGCCAGCGATTCGGGCTGTATATAAATACCCAGCGCATCGGGCGTCGACTTGATATTCGACAAACCGCGTTCAGCGGCTTCCTGTACCCATTCGTCTGAATACCCGTTTCCTTCAAATAGAATTCGTTTGGAATTGGCATAATACTCTTTCAGAATGTCGACAATGGCTAGTTCCTTCTTTTCGCCTTTGGCTAACCGGCCATCAAGATCAGTTTTGAATTTCGTTAGTTGATCGGCCACAATCGCATTCAACACCGTCATGGTTGAAGCCGAATTAGCGGAACTACCTACAGCTCTGAACTCAAATTTATTACCTGTGAAGGCAAAGGGCGACGTACGGTTCCGGTCGGTATTGTCGCGCATCAGGCTCGGAATACGATTCAGACCAAGTTTATAATACACATTATCACCTTTGTTGATCGTCACTTCCGACTTGGTTTCGAGGTCGTTAAGGGCCTGCGTCAATGCTTCTCCTAAAAATACGGATACAATAGCCGGTGGTGCTTCATTAGCCCCCAATCTATGTTCGTTACCAGCCGAAGCAATGCTGGCACGTAGCAGATCGGCATTGTCATGAACGGCTTTTATTACGTTGACCAGAAATGTCAGAAAGCGCAAACTTTCTTTTGGCCGAGTACTGGGAGCCAGCAGGTTAACCCCCGTATTGGTTCCCATCGACCAGTTATTGTGTTTACCCGATCCGTTTACACCTGCAAATGGTTTTTCATGGAAAAGTACCTTCAGATTATGTTTCTCGGCAATTTTCTCCATCAAATCCATAAGTAATGCGTTGTGGTCGATGGCGAGGTTCACCTCTTCGAACGTTGGCGCTACCTCAAACTGGCCGGGAGCTACTTCGTTGTGGCGAGTACGTACCGGCATACCCAGTTTCATCGACTCAAACTCAAAATCGACCATAAACGCATTGACACGGGGCGGAATAGAGCCGAAATAATGGTCATCCAACTGCTGTCCGCGCGCTGGCTGATGCCCAAATACAGTCCGACCAGCAAGCACCAGATCAGGGCGGGCGTAGAACAACGCCCGGTCTACCACGAAGTATTCCTGCTCAGGGCCGAGTGTAGGCGTCACTTTCGTAATATTTCGGTCGAAATACTGGCAAACGGCCGTTGCTGCTTTATCCAACGCATTTAATGCTTTGAGTAAAGGCGTTTTATAATCAAGCGCTTCGCCGGTATAGCTAATAAAAACCGATGGAATGCAAAGCGTTTTGCCTCCGGCCCCATTATCCATCAGAAACGCGGGTGAACTAGGGTCCCAGCCAGTATAACCCCGCGCTTCGAACGTATTACGTAAGCCTCCGTTCGGAAACGACGATGCATCAGGTTCCTGCTGCACCAGCGCGCTACCTTTGAACTTTTCCATGGCTTTACCATCGGCCCCGACGTCGAAAAAGGCATCGTGTTTTTCGGCAGTTTCGCCTGTTAACGGCTGGAACCAGTGTGTGTAGTGCGTGGCTCCTTTTGAGGTAGCCCACGATTTGAGTGCACTGGCAACTTCATCGGCAATAGTACGATCTATTTGACCGTTCGTATTTATGGCTTCAGTTACTTTCAAATATGCTTCGGGCGAGAGTAACCCGCGCATCACTTCGTTACTAAATGTATAACTGCCAAAAAAATCGCCGACTCGTTCTGTAGGCGCGGCTACCTGCAAGGCCTGCCGATTTTGCGCAATTTCAAGGGCTTTGAAACGAAAATTGCTCATTTGGTGGGTTTCGCGGTTTAAAGATCAAAAGTTTACCAAACATACACGCCTTCGTGGATATTCCAACGTAACGGCCCGTATGCTACGTTTCCTATAGGCTCGTTTCACAGGTCTACGGCAACTTTTGCTGCAAATAATAAACGTAGCAGAGGTGGGCTCTTACTCTTTTATTCAGTGAAGTTTCTTTGCTAAATAAGAAAGCCGCTCCGATTGTCGGAGCGGCTTTCCATTATCTATTTCGTTTCACCGATTTATGCTTCTACAGCTTCAGCCGATTTAACGGTTTTAATAATAACAGCAGCTACTTTGTATGGATCAGCGGCCGAGTTTGGACGACGATCTTCTAACCAGCCTTTCCAGCCGCGTTCTACCGTAGCGATTGGGATACGGATCGAAGCACCCCGGTCAGAGATACCAAACGAGAACTGGCTGATCGACTGGGTTTCGTGCTTACCGGTTAGGCGCAGGTGGTTATCAGCACCGTAGACATCAATACATTCTTTGATGATTTCGGGCGTACGACCAAATCCGCTACAGATTTTTTCGTATACTTCTTTGCTGCCAGCCGTACGTAGCGTGGTGTTCGAGAAGTTCGCGTGCATACCCGAACCATTCCAGTCGGTATCACCAAGAGGCTTACAATGCCAGTTGATCGAAAGACCGTATTTTTCTCCGATACGCTCCAGAATATAACGGGCAACCCAAATCTGATCGCCAGCTTCTTTAGCACCTTTCGAGAAAATCTGGAATTCCCACTGACCTGTAGCTACTTCAGCGTTGATACCTTCTACGTTCAGACCCGCATCAAGGCAAGCGTCAAGATGTTCTTCAACAACGTAACGACCATAGGCGTTATTAGCACCTACCGAGCAATAGTAAGGACCTTGCCCGCGTTTTGGGAAACCTTCTGCTGGGAATCCTAGTGGTTTATTGATTGATTCGTCCCAAAGAAAGTATTCTTGTTCAAAACCAAACCAGAAATCATTGTCATCATCTTGGATCGTGGCGCGACCATTTGTCTCGTGAGCCGTTCCGTCAGCGTTCAGTACTTCGCACATAACGAGGTAACCGTTTTTGCGCTGTGGATCAGGGCAGATAAAAACAGGTTTTAACAGACAGTCAGACGAACCACCCGGAGCCTGTTCGGTCGAAGAACCGTCGAACGACCACATTGGGCAATCTTCTAACTTACCAGAGAAATCAGCTTCAATTTTTGTTTTTGAACGTAAGCTTTGGGTGGGCTTATAACCATCGAGCCAAATGTATTCTAACTTCGCCTTTGCCATGATGTACAAGTGAATTGTTTTAAATAGGGGTTTTGTCTCAATACTTTCGACAAATATAATGCGGCATCACCATAAAAAATAAATGCCTCCAAGGGGTTTAGCCGTATTATTTACTGTTTTTATGGAAATATTATAATTAAAATTCGTTCAGTCCAGTAAATAACCCTACTTTATCCAAAAAAATTAGAACTATACAGATTTGTGGGTTTTGTTCATAAAATCGTATCTATACCCCATAAGTCGTTCAAAATACGCGTAATTCTCTCGTTTAAAGGTTCTTTTCCTAGAAAACAGGTTTTATTTATACTACGTTGTAATTGTCGATTTACATCGCTTGTAAAAGGCCTGTTCGTTTGTATTTTATTCAACATTACCTGAATTTCTTCCAACGGAAGAATACCATTTACTGCGTAGCAGGAACAAGTCCCGGTCAGCCGCTGTTTTTTTCGTAATTTTGTGAGATATAAGTCTATACTGTGAAAAAAGTTGCTTTCTATACACTCGGTTGCAAACTGAACTTTTCCGAAACATCAACTCTAGGCCGTCTGATGGAACAGTACGGTTACGAGCGGGTGGAGTTTAATCAGCAACCAGATATATTCATCATCAATACGTGTTCCGTGACCGACAATGCCGACAAAAAATGCCGGAAAATTGTTCGCGAAGCACAGAAAATCAATCCCGATGGCTACGTAGCGGTATTAGGCTGTTACGCACAGTTGAAACCAAAGGAGATTTCGGAGATTCCGGGAGTCGATGCCGTACTCGGCGCATCTGAAAAGTTTCGTCTGCACGAACTCATGTCGACATTCGAGAAAGTGCCAACGGGCCAACCCGCTCAGGTATTTAACTCGCCGATTGAGAATGCCATTGAGTATCATTCCTCGTACTCGCTTAACGACCGTACACGCACATTTCTAAAAGTGCAGGACGGTTGCGATTATCCTTGTGCTTATTGCACCATACCGCTTGCCCGTGGCAAAAGCCGTTCCGATACGGTCGCCAACGTAGTACGTGCCGCCCAGGAAATTGCCGAACGTTCTGTAAAAGAGATTGTGTTGACAGGTGTTAATATCGGTGATTTTGGGTTGATCGATGGACATCGGCAGGAGACGTTTCTCGACTTAATCAAAGCACTTGATTCAGTAGAAGGCATCGAACGGTTTCGCATTTCGAGCATCGAACCGAATTTGCTTACCGACGAGGTTATCGAGTTTGTAGCCCAGTCGAAACGGTTTGTTCCGCATTTTCACGTACCGCTTCAATCGGGCAGTAATCGCGTACTTGGGCTAATGCGTCGTCGGTACAAACGTGAACTTTATGTTGACCGCGTCCAGAAAATCAAGGAGTTAATGCCACACGCATGTATTGGTGTCGACGTAATTGTAGGGCATCCCGGCGAAACCGACGTAGCGTTTAAGGAGACGTATCAGTTTCTGAACGAGCTACCTATTTCGTATCTACACGTGTTTACTTATTCCGAACGGCCTAACACAACGGCACTCGACATTACACCAATCGTGCCTGCAAATGTAAGGGCCGAACGGTCGAAAATGCTGCATATTCTGTCAGACAAAAAACGTCGTGCTTTCTACGAATCGCAGGTAGGACGTGATGCAACAGTACTGTTTGAGGAAGACGTAGAAAATGGTCTGATGCAGGGCTTTACCGAAAACTATGTTCGCGTAGTTGCCAAATATGACCCTTTGCTCATAAACGAAATTCTGCCGGTACGTATGACCACGATCAATGCGGCTGGCCTAATGGAAGTTAGTGAACCAGAAGTTATTTTGGAGCACCATTGAATACCATTTCATTCAATTACGCTATACAAGCAAAAAGCCCGTTTCTGATTCAGAAACGGGCTTTTTGTTAAAATCAAATCTCAGCTTAGTCTTTTTTATACTGCTGAATAATTTTGTAAAGTGCTTTTTGTTTTTCCAGCTCAGGGAAAAACTCGAATAACTGCACATGTGCATCATAATCGAGCGAGAGTGCTGCTTCCAGTTGAATCAGCGCTTCGCGATAATGACCGGCATGAATCAGATAAATCGCTGAGCGATAATACAAATCTGCTTCAGTAGGCATATCCTCGATAGCCGACTGAATAATATCGTTCGCTTTTAGAAAATCGCCCTGATCGAAGGGCACTAGCGACCATGTCAGAAACACATCTGGGTTTTCGGCATCAACTTCGGCCGCTTTCTCAAACGCTTCGACACTCGCCAACGCATTGCCGACTTTGTATTCCGTTTCGGCCAGTGCAATATAATAATCTCCGTTCTGGTCGTTTAGTTTAACTGCTTTCTGTAGGAAAGGTAAAGATTCGTACCATTTTCCCGACTCGCTCAGACAAACACCAATCCCATACCACGCTTCATCCCACATGGCATCCATACGGATAGCCTCACGGTATTCTTTAACAGCTTCGGATATTTTGTCCTGTTTTTCCAGACTAGCTCCTAAATGGCAGTACGTATCGGCAGTGGGCTCCTCATATTTGAGTGTTTCACGGTAACATTGTTCCGCTTTCTCAAACTGGCCGAGATTCATATACGTATTACCCAGATTAAAATGCGCCGACGCAAAATCTTCTTTAATCAGTACAGCGTAATCATAGGCTTCAGCAGCTTCCGGATAACGGGCAAGCTTGCTATTAGCTATGCCCATATTATACCACGCATTGTATGAATACGGATCAGTGTCAATTAGCTGTTGGTAATACGAAAGGCTATTCTCCAGTTCACCTGTTATGTCGAGACAGAACGCCAGTTCATACAGGGCATTTTCGTTATTAATGTTTAGCGCTATCGATTTTTTATACTGGGTAATCGCTTCATCGTATTTGCCCCAATTCTGATAACTCTGCCCTAGTTGAAATAGGATATCATCTTTATCTTCGGCCCGGTCGAGTAGCTCTTCCAACACCTGAATCGATTCTTCATAGCGGCCAGCCATATTCAGGACAGAGCCTTGCATAAATGGTACATCGAGGTCGCCGGGGTTAAACAACGAAGCCCGTTCCAGTAAATCAAGCGCTTCGTCGAACCGTTGATAATTAGCTAAAATCTGGGCTTTGTCGAGCATTAATTCCAGCGCATACGGGAAGTTTTCCAGACCGGATTCGGCGGCTTTGAACGCCTTGTCTAAATCGCCCTGATTGAGGTAATGCTCAACCATTTGTTCATAGACATCCAAATCGAAAAACTGGCTTTGTTGCTGGTCCAGCATCTGCTCAAAACGCCGGATAGATTCTTTAATATCGCCTTCTCGTTCTTCGAACTCTTGCTCCATACTATTGCCTTAAAAATGTGGGCGGATAGGGGCCGAAGCCATTGGCTCGGTTTATCCTTTGGCAGTGAAATTTAAACCAAAATATTGAATTTCCAATACCCCATTTGCAAAATTTACGCCGTTGGTGGAGCCAATTCGAAGGCACTCGCTACCCGTTGTAATGTTTCGCTTAGTGGTCGGTATTGAAAATCAAGTACCTGCTCTAATTTGTGTCCATCATACCGATATGACGCACTTGCCGACCGGGCTGTTTCCCGCGTAATAAGAGGATTTTTTCCCATTGCCCACGCGCGAACGGCTTCTAACGGCCAAAGCAATTTTGTCAGCAAGGGCGGTATCCGCATGGTTGGCGGACGCTTCTTCAGAACACCTGCTATCTGTTCTAACAACGAACGATACGGAATGGTGCCCCCATTTAAGATGAACCGTTGAGCCGCTACGTCGGACTTCATCAGCCGAACCAACGAATCGGTTACGTCGAGTACATCGACGTAGTTAACCAGCCCCGCCGGGTAAAAAGGACGTTCGTCATATACATATTTAATCAATTGCAGGCTGCTACGTTGCCAATCGCCAGCACCGAGCACAACCGATGGATTAACCATTACAGCGTTTAGTCCTTCTGCCACACCCCGCCAAACTTCCAGTTCAGCCCGATACTTGGTTTTGGCATAAATTGAATTATTTGGTGAATCTTCCCATTTCTGATTTTCATTAATAAGCACAGAACCAGCACGTTCACCTACTTTCGCGGCTGGCCGACCAATAGCAGCAACCGAACTTACATACCCTAATTTCCGCACACCCGCTTTCAGGCAGATATTCACTACGTTGGCTGTACCTTCTACATTGATACGTTCCATCCGGTCGCGATCTTTCGGAACAAACGACACAATGGCTGCCGCGTGAATAACATCTATGTTGCCAGTCTTACTTTCGGCTTCAATAGCGGTTTCGAGTGAAGGAATATCCATTATATCGCCTTCATGCCACGTAATCTGATCTGCTAGGTCAGCCAGCATACCATACCCACTCGTCGGGCGATACAATACGGAAACGTTATATCCTTCGGCCAGATAACGCCGGGCAATGTGGGAACCGATAAAACCAGTTCCTCCTGTTATAAATACGTTATTACGTAGTGATGAGGGCATTTAAAATACGTTCAAGAGTGATGAAGCCCGGAGCCTGACGAGCGTGAAGTTCGACAAGAAGCTGGAGGTAATTAGAATCGGTTTCGATAGTTGGCGTCTTGAGTTGTAGACCAAATCGTTTAACCTCAATATTGAATCCATACTGCCCTACATCAACTCCAACTAATTCAGCATTCCACAATAGAAAGCTTTCAATTGCTTTATCAACTACAACAATGAATTGGTTTGTATCGGGATGCTTTTTAACCAACAGTTTATCACGTTGGTCTACATATTCAAACTTGGCGAAAAAGCCTTTACAATGCATATTTAGCTTTTTATCATTGTCTACAATACCAATTAAGTTATATTCATTCGCTCGGGGCGATAACATAGCCTTTGCCACTTCGGGGCATCCTTGCTCATGAATACTCATTTTGTGGTCAGGAAATAGAAAACGAATCAAAGCCGTGTCGGCATGGCACTCAGGTAAAAATAAAACAGGACGATCAGGCATTCGGCTCGTAGCGACTAAGATTGTAAAACAAGTCAATACTCAAATCGCGAGCTTCCTGTAATTCATCCGTTGTAAGCTGCCTGACATGCGTCTGATAATCTTTGTAGTACGTAATGTAAACAGCTAACTCAGTCTCATCCAATTCATCTACTAGCGTTTGCAACAAATAAGGACTATGCGTTGAGATAAAGAATTGATTTTCTTCGCTATAAGCAATCCGATGTGCCATTGTTTTTACGTATGGCGGAAAAGAATGAACCTCTGGCTCTTCAAAAACAATTACCGAGTTTTTATTGGATTCAATAGCCGTTACGTAGAACATGAATCTGCGGAACGTATCGGCAATGGAGAAGTAAGGATATTGCTTGACCCGAGGGCCTTCTTTCTTTTGAAGAATAAAATTCTGTTCAAAATCTGATAACACAAACTCTAAGCTTTGCTCTTCAAAAAGTTTTGCAAACTCCTGCCATAAGTCTGAATACCGATTAACTACAGCATAAAGATTTCCGCCATGAGGAGGAAGTAAATATTGGCTAAATGTATTTTTAAAGTTATCTAATTGCTTGAAGTCATATTTCTTTACTGGACTTGTTCGATAAGTTTCAAAATGATCCCTTTCTTCACGTTTGTTAAATACTCCAGCAGATAAGGTTCGAACATTTCCATTAGAATCTAGATAAAAACTTCTATAAGTAGAATCAGTACTTTTTCTTGTTAAATCATATTTATCTTCATTTGCACGTGTCCTCTTCAGGTCATACTCATCTTCAGCAGTATTCTCCCCTAAATCACGTCGCTCAAGAACGGCATTAAGTACATTAGTATTTATTTCAATCGACTCTTCAGGATTATTATCACGGAATAGGTCTCTCAACTCACTATAGCGAACAGCTCCACTCAAATATTTATCGTCATCATAACTCGCCCCCAACAAACCCAACCCCTCTAAAATATTCGATTTGCCGACGTTTGGCTTACCGATGAATACGTTCACACGCTTGCAGTCGAGACGGAGGTCTTTGATGGACTTGAAGTTTTTGATTTCGACCCAGTTGAGGAAATTATTCGTATCAGGCGTGTTGTTCTCCATAATAGCTCGGCTGCACTCTTTGTGTAAACATAACAACGTTCGGCCCTGAATTGCTAATTTTGCCAAAATTAGTCGCTAGTCGATAGGTTAACGACTCACGACTACTGACCAACGACCTACAGATGCCTCTCGAAAACCCACAACGATACACCGTTACAGCGGCTCTCATCTATGCCAATGGCCCAATTCACATTGGGCATATTGCTGGCTGTTACCTGCCCGCCGACATTTACGTGCGTTACCTGCGCTCAACCGGAAAAGACGTTGCCTTTATAAGCGGTACCGATGAACACGGCGTTCCGATTACGATTAAGGCGAAAAAAGAAGGGATTACGCCCCAGGAAGTTGTCGATAAATACTACGTCCAGATCAAACAGGCGTTTCAGGATTTCGGCATCTCGTTCGATATTTATTCGCGGACGTCGAATCAGATTCACCACGAAACCTCGCAGGAGTTTTTCACCAAACTCTACAACAACAACGATTTCGTGGAAGAAGTCACGGAGCAGTATTACGACGAAGTAGCCGGACAATTTCTGGCCGACCGCTATATTGTTGGTACGTGTCCGGTTTGCGGAAATACCAATGCGTATGGCGATCAGTGCGAACGCTGTGGTACGGCGCTCAGCCCAACGGAATTGGTTGAGCCTCATTCTACTTTGTCAGGCTCAAAACCAGTGATGCGTTCGACCAAAAACTGGTTCCTGCCGTTGGATCGGATGCAGCCCGATATTGAACAATACGTGAACAGCCATACCGAATGGAAAACCAATGTATTTGGACAATGTCAGGGTTGGCTGAAAGAAGGGCTACGTCCCCGCGCCATGACCCGCGACCTCGACTGGGGCATTAAAGTACCGTTGCCCAATGCCGAAGGCAAAGTACTTTACGTCTGGTTCGATGCGCCAATTGGGTATATCTCGATGACCAAAGAATGGGCCGAACAGCAGGGGCGCGACTGGGAATTGTACTGGCGCGACAAAGACACTAAGCTGGTGCATTTTATCGGTAAGGATAACATTGTTTTCCACTGCATTATCTTTCCGGCGATGCTCATGGCCGAAGGAAGCTATATTCTGGCCGACAACGTACCAGCCAACGAGTTTATGAACCTCGAGGGAGATAAAATCAGTACGTCGCGCAACTGGGCTGTGTGGCTACATGAGTATCTGGACGAGTTGCCGGGCAAACAGGATGTATTACGCTACGTATTGGCCGCCAATGCACCCGAAACCAAAGACAGTGAGTTTACGTGGAAAGATTTTCAGGCACGTAACAACTCCGAACTGGTGGGCATTCTGGGCAATTTCGTGAACCGTGCTGTTGTGCTTACGCATAAAATGGCCGAAGGGAACGTACCATCGCTCGGCGAACTCACTACGTATGATCAACAGGTTCTGGACGAACTGGCGCAGTTCCCCGACCGTATCGGGCAAGCAATTGCTACGTATCGGTTCCGCGAAGCATTGAATCAATTGATGGATCTGGCGCGATTAGGCAATAAATATCTGGCCGAAACCGAACCGTGGAAAGCGATCAAAACCGATCCACAACGCGCTCATACGATTCTGAATATTGCTCTACAAATCACAGCGAATCTCAGCATTGTTTGTGAACCGTTCCTGCCATTTACTACGGAAAAGCTTCGGGCGCAACTCAACATAACCGAGCATTTCAACTGGACAAACGCTGGTCGGGCCGATTTGCTGGTAGAGGGACACGCGTTGGGTCAGGCTCCGGCGGGGCCAGCGGATTTACTTTTCGCCAAAATTGAAGACGACGAGATTCAGAAACAGGTCCAGAAACTGCTGAATGCTAAACACATGAACGAATTAGAAACTAAAGCCGTACCAGAAATCCGGTCGGAAATTACATACGATGATTTCGCCAAGATGGATATCCGCGTTGGCACCATTACCGAAGCTGAACGTGTACCGAAAAGCGATAAACTACTGAAACTGAAAGTAGATGACGGTTTGGGCGGTCGGCAGATTCTGAGCGGAATTGCCAAGCATTTCAGCCCGGAAGAAGTCATTGGCAAGCAGGTTACGTTTTTAGCAAATTTAGCTCCTCGTAAGATGATGGGGCTGGAGTCGCAGGGAATGATTCTGATGGCCGAAGATCGCGATGGTAAACTCTCGCTTATCACCCCCGGCGAATCGGTCTGGAATGGCGGAACGGTGTCGTAACTACTACGTATCAATACAATGAAAAGGCTGCTTCTGAATTTTAGAAGCAGCCTTTTTTTGTGGCTGAAAAGCCAGGCACAGCTATAAAGCCGAACTCGAAAAGCTTACCGATGTCTTTCTCACTCAGCTAATAACAGACTCCTTCGTTAGATAATCCATCTTTTCCCGAAATAACTCTATGGTTTATCGTATATGGATTTGTGTTTTTTGCATAATCATCGAAAGCAATACGACCTCACCCTAACGTTACTTTTACGGAACGATGCAAAAAATCGGTTTACGTATCCTGCCCTTTACCATAGCCCTCTGGCTACTTTGTCCTTTTTTAACTTTCGCGCAAACGAAGATTTCGCTGGCTGGGCAATGGCAACTCCGTCTTGATCCCGACGATCTCGGCTTACGGCAACATTGGTGGCAACAAACGTTTACAGACCATGTACAACTGCCCGGTTCATTAACCGAAAATGGCAAAGGCAACGATATCACCCTGCAAACTCCCTGGACGGGCGACGTAATTGACAGTACGTATTTTGTCTCAGACAAATACCAGAAATACCGGGAGGGTAATCTAAAAATTCCGTTCTGGCTGAAACCCGTAAAATACTACGTCGGCCCGGCCTGGTATAAACGTACCGTCGATATTCCAACCAACTGGGCAAAAAAACGGGTAACGCTCAATCTGGAACGCTGCCATTGGGAAACCACGGTTTATGTAAACGGCCAGTTTTGCGGCACCCGAAATAGTCTGGTTGCTCCACACCAGTTCGACCTGACGAAACTGCTACGTTCCGGGCAAAACAGCATTACCGTTCGGGTCGACAATCGAATCAAAATGCACATCGGCCCCAACTCGCACAGCATTGCCGATCATACGCAAACAAACTGGAACGGGCTTGTGGGCGACTTATCACTTTCGGTCGAATCGCTCTCTCATGTTGCTGATGTGCAGGTTTATCCGAACGTAGCGGCTCAGAACATTAACGTAGCATTGTCGTTGCAACAACCTCGTCATCAGTCGTTTCAGGGAAAAGTTTTATTACAGGTACGTAGCACTCAGCCCAACTCTCCTACCCTACCCGAACTACCGATTCCCGTTAGCTTTTCTACCGAAACCACTACGTTGACCGCTACGTATGCCATTACTAACGCGAAACTTTGGGACGAATTCAACCCGAATCTTTACAAGCTAACCGCCCGACTGGTCGATGCACAAGGGCAGACGATGTCGGAGCGGGACGTAGCGTTTGGGATGCGTGAAATGAGTACGAAAGGCACGCGAATTGCCATTAACGGACGTCCTGTTTTTCTGCGCGGTGATGTCGATTGTGCCGCTTTCCCACTAACGGGTTATCCACCAACGACGGAACCGTACTGGGAAAAAATCATGCAGACGGCCAAGCAATACGGCCTGAATCATCTTCGATTTCACTCGTGGTGCCCCCCCGAAGCCGCCTTCAACGTAGCCGACCGGCTTGGTTTATATCTTTACGTAGAGAGTCCGCTCTGGGCCAACCAAAGCAGTGCCGTTGGTACGGGTGGGGTTATCGATACGTTCATTTATCAGGAGTCGGAACGCATCCTGAACGAATACGGAAATCATCCATCTTTTTGCATGATGTCGCCCGGAAACGAACCCGGCGGAGCGTATCAAAACGAGTTTCTGGGGCGGTGGGTCGATCACTTCAAACAGAAAGACAGTCGCCGGTTATACACCAGTGGAGCGGGTTGGCCAATGATTCCTGAAAATCAGTTTCACATTCACTCCGATGCGCGGATTCAGCGCTGGGGCGAAGGGGTAAAAAGTATTATCAATCAGGGAATGCCCAAAACCAGTTACGACTGGCGCGAAACCACCAAAACAGCTTCAGCCCCTTACGTTAGCCACGAAATTGGTCAATGGTGCGTATATCCCAATTTTAAGGAGATGGCCAAATATACAGGCGCGGTGAAACCAACCAATTACGAGATTTTCAAAGAAACGCTCGAAGAAAACGGTATGGGTGATCAGGCCGAAGCGTTTCTATATTCGTCGGGCCGATTACAGACGCTTTGCTACAAAGCCGATATAGAAGCGGCACTACGTACGCCCGGATTCGCTGGTTTTCAACTACTTGGCCTGCACGATTTTCCCGGACAAGGCACGGCTTTAGTAGGCGCACTGGATACATTCTGGGAATCGAAAGGCTATACAACTCCTCAGGAATACCGGACGTTCTGCAACACAACCGTTTTGCTGGCCCGGATGGATAAGTTGATTTATGAAAACAATGAATCCCTGAAAGCCGCACTGGAAATTGCCCATTTCGGTGCCGATGCGCTGAAAAATCAAACCATCGTCTGGCAAATACTCGACGCTACCGGAAAAGTCAAAAAGAGCGGTTCGCTGACCAAAGACAACGTAGCAATCGATAATCTACAAACAATCGGCGACGTTCAGTTTGCTCTCTCGGCCTTTAAAAAACCGGAAATGCTGACGCTAAAAGTTTCCCTAAAAGGCACCGACGTAGTGAATTCATGGAATTTCTGGGTATACCCCGCCGGGCTGAACGCCAATGCGGCAACGGGCAACGTAGTGGTAACGAATGAGCTTACGCCCGACGTAGTGAATCAGCTACAAAACGGCGCGAACGTATTGCTCTTGCCTTACGGGCATGTACGGAAGGGCAAAGGCGCCGAAGTTGAAATTGGGTTCTCGACTGTGTTCTGGAATACGTCCTGGACTGGCGGGCAGGCACCGCACACGCTCGGTCTGGTTTGTAACCCGAAGCATCCGTTGTTTGCCAGTTTCCCCACCGAAGCCAGCAGCAACTACCAGTGGCAGGATATTGTGAGTCATTCGCAGACCATTATTCTCAACGATTTCCCCAAAACGCTACGTCCGCTCATTCAACCCATTGATACGTGGTTCGAAAATCGGCGTTTGTCACTGGCGTTCGAAGGTCGGGTTGGCAAAGGAAAACTGATGGTGTGCAGCGTCGACCTTGACACCGACATTGCGCAGCGTCCGTCGGCTCGCCAGTTAAAACACAGCTTACTCAACTACATGAACAGCAAGCAGTTTCAGCCGAATAACGAGCTAAACCCCGAACAGATTCAGCAGTTATTCCAGAAAGAAACAACGCTGATTTCTGCCGCAAAAAACTAAATTAATTACCACCTATTCAACTGACTGACTGCGTTTTACTACGTTCGCAGGTAAGAGAAAAGACCATCCACAATGAACGCACCAATGACCCCCGATGAAGTACGTGTTTGGGAAGAGCAGGTCGTTATTCCAACCTATGGCGTTGGCGAACCTGAGAAAAATCCGATGTTTCTCGAAAAACGGGTTTATCAGGGAAGTAGTGGCGTTGTGTATCCGCACGCCGTTATCGAAAAAATTGACGACCATAAGCAGGACCAGCCGTATCAGGCTCTTTTTCTGGAGAATAGCTACCTGAAAATCATGATTCTGCCGCAGTTGGGCGGACGGATTCAGATGGCGTACGACAAAGTAAAAGACCGCCATTTTATCTATTACAATCAAGTTATCAAACCTGCTCTGGTTGGTCTGACCGGCCCCTGGATTTCGGGCGGAATTGAGTTTAACTGGCCACAACACCATCGGCCCAGTACGTTCGAACCTATTGATTTTACGACTGAATCGCATCCCGATGGTTCCAAAACGGTTTGGGTGAGCGAGGTAGAACGCATGTTTCAGACGAAGGGAATGGCCGGTTTCCGACTATATCCCGACAAAGCCTATCTCGAAATTCAGGGCGTACTGTATAATCGAACCTCATTACCGCAAACGTTTCTGTGGTGGGCGAATCCGGCGGTGAAAGTCAACGATCATTATCAATCAGTTTTTCCGCCCGATGTATATGCCGTTTTCGACCACGGCAAACGAGACGTATCGTCGTTCCCGATTGCTACCGGTACGTATTACAAAGTCGATTATTCGCCGGGAACCGATATTTCGCGTTACAAAAACATTCCCGTACCTACGTCGTACATGGCTATTACGTCGAAATACGATTTTATGGGTGGGTACGAACATGATAGCCAAGGCGGTTTACTGCACGTAGCCAACCATCATCTATCGCCTGGCAAAAAACAATGGACTTGGGGAAATGGGGAGTTCGGCTACGCATGGGACCGTAATCTGACCGACGAAGACGGCCCGTACATTGAACTGATGACCGGCGTTTTCACCGACAATCAGCCTGACTTTTCGTGGATCATGCCGAATGAAGAACGCACATTTACGCAGTACTTCATGCCCTATAGCGAAATCGGGATGGTTAAGAATGCCACCAAAGAAGCGGCTGTTAATCTGGAGTTTAGTGATAATCAAACACAAATCGGCGTCTACGTAACGGCTCTTTACGAAGGCACAACGGTTAAACTTACGGTAGACGGACAGACCGCTTTCGAACGTATTCTTGATCTTTCGCCAGCGGCTACGTTTCAACACACGCTTCCCCTATCCGTTTCAGAACCGACATCGGTACGTTTATCGGTAACCACCGCCGATGGAATTGAACTGGTCGCTTACCAGCCCGACGTAGCGGCTACGCCAACCATTCCCGAACCAGCGCAGGCCGCCAAAGACCCCGATGCGGTTGAAAATAACGAGCAGCTTTATCTGACGGGACTTCACATTGAACAGTATAGGCACGCAACGTACGTAGCAACCGACTATTACGAAGAAGCACTACGTCGCGACCCGAACGATGTTCGATGCAATAATGCGCTGGGGCTCTGGTACGTAAAACATGGCCAGTTTGCCAAAGCCGAACCTTATTTTCGGAAGGCTATACAAACACTGACAGCCCGCAATCCGAATCCATCCGATGGCGAACCATACTACAACCTCGGCCTTTGCCTGACTAAACTCGACCGCTACGATGAAGCGTATGACGCCTTTTTCAAAGCTACCTGGAATGCCGCCTGGCAGGATGTGAGTTTTCTGGAATTAGCACGTATCGCCACCCGACGTAACGCTTATACTGAAGCACTTACCTTAGTTGAGCGGTCGCTGGTGCGGAACTGGCACGGTCATTCGGCGCGGCATCTTAAAGTGGCGTTACTACGTAAAACCGGACAAACCAAAGCGGCACTACGTCTGATTGAGGATACGTTGGAAATTGACCGTTTTCACTTCGGCTGCCTGTTCGAGAAATCGTTGCTCGAACAAAACAGTAATCCCGAATCAGCTGCGCAAACACGTAGTGAACTCAATCAGTTGATGCGGCACTACGTTCATAATTACCTGGAATACGCGCTGGATTACAGCCAGGCCGGACTTTATGGCGAAGCTATCGAATTGCTTTCCGAAGCCATCCAACCAGCCGATTCCGTTTACCCAATCGTATATTACTTTCTGGCCTATTTCTACGCTCAGAAGGGCCAGCACGAACGTAGCACCGAATTTCTCCAAAAAGCCACCAAATCAAGCCCCGACTTTGTTTTCCCGAACCGGCTTGATGAGCTAAAAGTGCTGCGCTGGGCCGTTGATCAACAAGTTGACGATACATCGATTAATCATGCGAACACCTGGTATTTTCTGGGCAATTTCTGGTACGCCAATCGTCAGTACACCGAAGCAATTGAGGCATGGGAAACATCCGCGCAACTCAACGATACGTTCCCGACCGTATTCCGAAACCTGTCGCTGGCTTATTATAACAAGCTTCAGCAACCAGAAAAGGCTTTAACAGCCCTTGAGAAAGCGTTTTCGCTCGATCCTACCGATGCGCGGGTGTTAATGGAACTCGACCAGCTCTATAAAAAGCTGAATTTCACTCACGCTGACCGGCTGGCTTTATTGGAAAAACACCTTGCGGAAACGGAACAACGCGACGATCTATATCTGGAGCGAATTACGTTGTATAATCAGTTAGGGAATTATGCACGTGCCCAGCAACTGCTGGCAGCTCGGCAGTTCCATCCATGGGAAGGTGGCGAAGGGAAAGTAGTCAATCAGTTTCTGATTTGTCACATCGAACTGGCGAAACTGGCTATTCGTCAGGGTGATTATTCACAGGCGCTTGCTTTACTCACTGCCACCGAAGTTTATCCAGCCAATCTGGGCGAAGGCAAGCTATATGGCGCGCAGGAATCGGATATTTTTTATCTGAAAGGACTCGCGCATGAAGCACTGGAACAGGAACAACTGGCAACTACATGCTTTGAAAAAGCGACTGAAGGCTTAGATACGCCAACGCAGGCTGTTTTTTACAACGATCAGCAACCCGACAAACTGCTATATCAGGGTTTGGCCTGGCGCAAATTGGGTCAGCATGAGCGCGCTGAAACCTTGTTTAATCGGCTGATTCAGTATGGCGAAGCGCACCAGAACGATCTTATAAAGATGGATTATTTCGCGGTGTCGCTCCCTGATTTATTGGTGTTCGATGCCGATCTGAGCGAGCGAAATCGTATTCACTGTTACTACCTGATTGGGCTCGGAAATCTGGGGCTTGGGAATGGACACACGGGGCTTGCGGTTGATTATTTCGACAAGGTACTGTCGCTCGACAACAACCATCAGGGCGCTTTGCTACACAAGAAAATGGTTGATTTTCTGAGTTTTCAGGAACAGATAGTATGATATATTTTCTGATGTGGTGTCGGGTTTGAGAACCCGCCACCACAGGATTAGCAACTTCTAAAGTTTGCGAAGTTTGCGAAAATCACGTGGAGATACGCTCATGACCTGCGTAAACACCCGGCTAAAATAATACGGATCGCCATAGCCAATTTGATAGGCGACTTCTTTAATACGTAGTCGGGTGTTTTCGAGAAGCCGACAAGCTTCCTGAATTTTCAGAAACGTAAAGAAATTGATGGGCGCACTTTGCACTTTTTCGCGGAACACCGCCGAGTAATGTGAGGTCGACATACCCGCCACCTGAGCCAGTTCTTCGAGCGAGAGCGTTTTACTCAAATTTTCTCTCATAAACGTAATGCTCCGACTAATCGGATCGCTCTCTTCTGAGACGTTAGGGGCAGGGTTATAAACCGACGTATTAAACGTAGCGAGAAAGCGAGCCAGACTTGTATTTGCATAGATAAGATTATCCATGTTGAACGACATTTCGATGTGCGCCATGATGTCGTCAAAAAGTTGAAAACGTTCGGGTTGTGGCGATACGGTTACGGGAGACAGATCATCAGAAGGCTTTAAAAAGTCCAAAAAATAGTGCGCTTGATTACCGGTAAAATGCAGCCAGTAGATCGTCCACGGATTTTGGGCATCTGTTCCGTAACGATGTGCTACGTCGGCGGGCAAAATAAAGGCCTGATTAGGTTTTACGTCATATTTCTGACCATTAACGTAGTACCAACCCACACCCTGAACGCAATAAATTAGAATATACTGCTGGCTTCCCTTACGCCGTTCGCGGTCGTGAAAAGCCGCTTTCGGATAATAACCAATATCAGTAATGTACAAAGAAGCACAAAGCGGATGAGCGGCTATCTGATTTTTCAGTTCACCCGGTAATACGTAGCTACGTTGACCAGCAAAGCCTTCTTTCTTTTTTAGCATATCCTATTTTTATCTAGGTTTTCCACAAAAACGCCCGAGTAAAAATAGAGACTTTAATCGTTTCTTAACCACTCAGCCACCTAAAAAATACCATGACAAAATCGGGTCTTAACGCCGGATATATCTTTCGGATCGCTTTTATTTCGGCCCTTGGCGGCTACCTGTTCGGGTTCGACTTCGCCGTTATTTCGGGAGCACTCCCCTTTCTTCGTACCGAGTTTGGGCTCACCGCGTGGTGGGAAGGTTTTTTAACTGGTTCGCTGGCCCTTGGCTGTATGGTGGGTTGCGTGCTGGCGGGTAACCTCGCCGACCGCTATGGCCGACGTCCCGGTTTGTTGCTGGCCGCTCTGATTTTTGCGCTTTCGTCTATTGGCATGGCCTTTTCCAGCAGCCTGACAACATTTATAATTATGCGGTTTGTTGCGGGTATTGGCGTGGGTATGGCCTCTACGCTGAGTCCGTTGTACATCGCTGAAATTTCACCCGCCGAAGTGCGCGGACGTAACGTATCGATCAACCAGCTCACCATCGTGATTGGTATTTTGATTACGAATCTGGTCAATTACGGGCTGGCCGACAGCGGACCTGATGCCTGGCGCTGGATGTTCGGACTTGGTGCAGTACCCTCTTTGCTATTTGTACTTGGCGTATTTTTTCTTCCCGAAAGTCCGCGCTGGCTGATTCAGACCGGACAGGTTGCTAAAGGAGAAGCTATTTTGCAACGTATTGGCGGTGCTACGTTTGTTGAACGTACTGTAGCCGCGGTTCGCCAATCGACGCAGGGCAACGAGAAACCCTCACTTGCTATGCTGTTCGACAAACAAGTGCGTCCTGCTGTTTTTGTGGGCATGGGACTGGCTGTATTACAGCAACTTTGCGGCATTAACGTAGTGTTCAATTACACCTCCACCATTTTCGAGAGTGTGGGCGCCAACCTCAATCGGCAATTGTTCGAAACCGTTGCTATTGGTATTGTTAATCTGGCATTTACGCTGGTGGCGATGTGGCAAGTCGATAAACTTGGGCGTAAGCCTTTGATGTTAATTGGCACACTTGGCTTGTCGGTTCTCTACGTTATCATTGCTCTACTACTCAAAACCGGGGCAGCTTCTGGCCTGTTGTCGGTGTTTGTATTGCTGGCAATCAGCGTTTACGCTACGTCGCTGGCTCCTGTTACGTGGGTCTTGATCTCAGAAATCTTTCCGAACCGGATTCGCGGACTGGCTTCGTCGGTGGCGATTCTGGCACTTTGGGGCGCTTATTTCGTTCTGGTTTTCACATTTCCGATTCTGGCCGAGCAACTTGGCACCTATGGGCCGTTCTGGTTATACGCCATCATTTGCCTGATCGGATTTGGGTTTGTATGGCGAAATGTACGCGAAACCAAAGGCAAAACGCTGGAGGAATTGGAAGGCTCGTTTGTGGGTCATTGATTTCAGCATATCGTCCATCTTTATCGAAATTCTCTCTATTGATTTAATTGGACACATCAGGCAATTTTGCCTGAATAGAATTAAGTCAACAATGATTTGCATTTTATTAGCACTGGCTTGTTGATAAATTCTTTATTTCTCTCGGTTTTAGACAAAACCTACTAAACCCTTTACCTATTTATGCACTATTATTTACAGCGCTTGCAGCTAACCTGTTTGTTAGTTTGCTTCACTCTGGCTGCATTTGCTCAAAACTCACTTTCCGGGAAAGTAGTGGGTGAGCAGAACGATGGCATTCCTGGCGTTACCATTTCGGTTAAAGGCACAACCAGAGGAACATCGACGGATGCATCTGGTGCTTTTCGCATCAACGCTGCCAGCAACGAAACGCTGGTTTTTAGTTACGTAGGTTACGTTACGCAGGAAACCGCAGTAGGTAACAGAACAGAATTCTCCATCAAATTAGCTCCAGATACCCGCAGCCTCGAAGAGATTGTGGTGGTAGGTTATGGTACGGTGAAGAAAAGCGATTTAACGGGTTCGGTTTCGACCATTAAATCAGACGCTATCAAAGAAATGCCCGTTGTTTCGGTCGATCAGGCCATTCAGTCGCGGGCACCAGGTGTGCAGGTTACACAAACGTCGTCGGCACCGGGTGGTGGTATTTCGATCCGGGTTCGGGGCGCAAACTCCATCAACAGCGGTAGTGAGCCGTTGTATGTAATCGACGGATTTCCGGTTTATCCCGATAATGGTGCTATCGGTACGTCGGGCAATCGGCAGGCCAGCAACGCCATGGCAACCATCAACCCTAACGAAATTGAGTCGATTGAAATCCTGAAAGATGCGTCTGCTACGTCGATTTACGGCTCGCGGGGTGCCAACGGGGTTGTTCTGATTACGACCAAACGCGGTAAAGAAGGCCAGAGCCGGGTCGATTACGAGGGTTCTTATTCGGCCCAGACAATTGCCCGCAACATCGACGTACTGAATGGCGGTGATTATGCACGTTACTTGAACTTACTCGAAAAGAGTCAGGGAGGTAGCCCTCGGTTCACCGATGCGCAAATCGCTCAAATTGGTCAGGGAACAAACTGGATGGATGCCGTTACACAAACCGGCGGTTTGTCGAACCATCAGCTTTCGTTTACGGGTGGTACAAAAACAATGCGCTACGCCGTGGTTGGTAACTACCTCGATAACAAAGGGATTATCAAAAATACGTTCTTCAATCGGTACGGTTTCCGCCTGAACCTCGACAACGACTTTCTGAATGGCCGTGCTACGTTGAGCAATAGCTGGTCGTATAACCGTACCGGAAGCAGCAACGTAGCAACTGACCGTGGTGGTCCGGGGGGTATTGTTATCACGGCCCTGGGTCTCGATCCAACCGTTGCTATTTACGACCAGAACGGCGCGTATAACTATCCAAGTTATGACCAGCGGTTCAATATTAACCCACTGGCCGAAGCAATGGAAGGGTACGATCGCGACAACACGAACCGTTTGTTTGGTACGACTGCGCTGACTGTTAACATTATTGACGGGCTGAAATTCCGTACCAGCATCGGTGCCGACGTAGTATCGGCCGAACGTACTACGTATTACAACAACTCTACGTTCACCGGTCGCCAGTATAACCGCCAGTTGGAAAAAGCGAACCGTAGCGTAAGCAGTATCCTGAACGAAAACATCCTGACGTATAACAAACAGATCATACCGGGCCACAATCTCGACGTAACACTGGGGTATACGTATCAGCAGGAAAGCAACCTGTTCACCTCGGCGGCTACGCGTGATTTACCATCCGATGATCCAACGTCGGTAAACATGCAGAATGGTAGCAAGCCACAGATTCCGAACTCGGGTCGGCTGGATTGGGCACTGCAATCGATGCTCGGACGGGTGAACTATAACCTGAACGACCGTTACCTGTTTACGTTCACATTCCGTCGCGATGGTTCGTCGAAATTCGGGCCAAACAACAAGTGGGCTACGTTCCCATCGGGAGCTATCGGCTGGCGCGTTGTGAACGAGAATTTCTTCCAGAATTCTGGACTCAACAAGGTGTTCAACGATTTCAAATTCCGGGCCAGCTATGGTATCACGGGTAACTCGCAGATTCCGGTATATCGCTCGTTGAGCGGTCTGGTGCCGTATAACTACGTGTTCGGCAATACGTTGGTAGCGGGTTACGGGCCAAACCGGATTGCCAATCCTGACCTGAAATGGGAAAGCACCGCTATGCTTAACCTCGGTTTAGACATGGCTTTCCTGAACAACCGCCTGTCTGTAACGTTCGACGTGTTTAGCAACAAAACCACCGATCTACTGCTCGACGTATCGATTCCACAAAGTACCGGTTTCAGCACCATCATGCTCAACTCGGGTTCGCTGGCCAATAAAGGATTCGAGTTTTCTACGAACTATAAAATCGTGAATAACAAGGATTTCAAATGGGACGTAAGCGGTAACCTGTCGATTCTTCGGAACGAAATCACCGATCTGGGCAAAAGCACACCATTCTTTGCGGGCAGCCCCAGCGGTCACCTTGGTATCTTCGGAAGCTGGGTTGAAGCCGGTAACCCAATCGGCACCTGGAAAGGCTATAAGTACACAGGTCTGTTCCAGAGCGACGAAGAAGGCAAAAGTTTTGCTGCTAAAGCAGGTTATCCAAAGTATCAGGATACCAACGGCGACGGTAAATACACGG
This sequence comes from Spirosoma daeguense, assembly GCF_054776875.1. Taxonomy (NCBI): domain Bacteria; kingdom Pseudomonadati; phylum Bacteroidota; class Cytophagia; order Cytophagales; family Cytophagaceae; genus Spirosoma; species Spirosoma daeguense. Next base: position 850,640 of record NZ_BAAHBF010000003.1, on the reverse strand, counting down.
CTGATGACTACGTAATTCTGGGCAATCCGAACCCAAAATTCACCTGGGGTTTGAACTCGACTATCAAGTTTAAAAACTTCGACTTCGCGGTTTTCTTCCGGGGTGTTCAGGGCAACCAAGTGCGGAACCTGCAACAGTCTGAAATGGGCGATGGTGTGCAGAAAATCAATCAGGTGGGCAATATCCTGACCGATTCGTGGACACCAACCAACACCAGCGCCAGCCGTCCGGTTATCGATGGTCGTAGAGATTTCATCTCGTTCCGTCGGTCGTCGTTCTTCATCGAAGATGGTTCGTTCATCCGTCTGCAAAACGTATCGCTTGGCTATACGGTGCCGGTTCAAACCAAGTTCATCCGCAGTGCACGGATTTATGTCAGCGGCCAGAATTTATTCCTGATTACCAAGTACAAAGGTTTCGATCCTGAAGTGAACAATCAGGGTCAGAACAACCTGAACCGGGGCGACGATTACGATGCGTATCCTCGCGCCCGTATGACTACGGTAGGTTTAAATCTTGGCTTCTAACTCGTAACTCGTCAATTCCAACGACTCATGAAACTAAAAATATCTTCCCGAATGAAATACCTGAGCGCACTGGCTATTATGGCGGTAGGCGTTGGTTGTTCGGACCTCAAGGAAAAACCCGATTTTATTAATCCCAGTACGTTCTACAAGTCGGCCAATGAGCTGAAACTAGGCGTAAACGGTATTTACGACGATCTGAACTCTGGCTACTCAGGCTATTTCTACGATCGCTACGTATTCGAATGCCTGACGGGCGATCAGATTGGCTGGGAAAAAGGGCCGCTTCAGTACAACCTCGGCAACGTGAGTAACGCCGATGAATACATTGAAGCGTACTGGCAAATCAGCTATCGGTCGATTAACCGGGCTAATGCGGTGATTGAAATTGCCGATGGCATGAAAGATCCGGCCAACGATGCGCTGATCAAGCGATTGAAAGCCGAAGCACAGTTTCTGCGCGCGTTTTATTACTACGGTTTAATCAGCTATTTCGACAATCCTCCGCTGACGATCAAATCGACACAGGGTATCAGCGAATTACCCTCGAACTCGGGTGGCAAACGCGCCGTTCTTGATCAGATTTATGCCGATGCAAAAGCAGCTGCTGACGTATTACCTGCTACGTATACGGGTGCCGATGCTGGCCGGGCGACCAAATGGGCCGCTAAAACGATTCTGATGAAAGCGCAGCTTTGGGACGAAAAATGGGCCGAAGCGAAAACTACGGCGGAAGAAATTATCAATACCAGCGGCATTCAGCTCTACGAAAATTTTGCCTACAATTTCGACCTCGCGCACGAAAATCAGGGCGAGCGGATTTTTGAAGCGCAGGTTTCGGCTGGTGCCAACGCCAACGAGTGGTCGGTCCATTCGGCTCACTTCAACCCCGAAGATTACCCAAGCGAACTGGGTGGTGCTGGCTGGAGCTGGTTGAGTGCTACGCAGGAATTCCGGGCATCGTACGACAGCAAAGACAAACGTATCGACGGTACGTTCATCGAGTCGTATCCAACGGGTCGGTTTGGTAAAGTAGATGGTCAGTATCCAATGGTAAAATGGAGCCCGACGGCTGATTTCAACCTGTCTCGTTTTGGTGGTGTCGTAAAAACCGATGCCAATCCTCGCGTTCCAGCACAGATGGTTTTCGGAAAAGCCTGGTCGGCCAAGCTGGTTGAGTTGGGAATCAACTACAACAACACCGAAAAGAACACCATCTATCTCCGTCTGGCCGACGTATTATTGGGTCACTCGGAAGCCTGCAACGAAAGCAATCAGGGCGACAAATTTGTGAGTATCAATAAAGTGCGTGCCCGAGCAGGTCTGGCCGCTTTAAGTGGACTAAGCCAGTCGGCACTGCGTGATGCTATCATCAAAGAACGCGAACAGGAGTTTGTGTTTGAGCAGGTGATGTATCCTGAACTACGTCGGAAAAGTAAGTTTGGTGGCACGCCCGATTATCTGGGAGCGCACATCAATCACTTCATTTCGAAATACACCGTAGGCCGAACTCTAAAAGCCCGCGACTATGTATTGCCACTGCCGCTCAAGGAGATACAGGGCAACACGAACGTGAAGCAGAATCCAGGTTGGTAGTTTATATAGGTGATAGAAATAAAAAAGGGCTTGATTAAGCCCTTTTTTATTTCTGAAAAGTAACTTCCCAAAAGTTTTAAAAATGCCCGCATGAAGTACGTAGTGTTGTTGCTACTGTTGACAGGTTTATTCGCCTGCGAACAGAAACCCAGGCCCTTATTTACCCGCTTATCGTCGTCCGAAACTGGCGTCCGTTTTGAGAATACGGTTACCGAAAATGATTCGTTTAACCTTGTCGATTATTACTACATATACAATGGCGGTGGCGTGGCCGTTGGCGATCTGAACAACGACAATCTCCCTGATTTGTACTTCACTGGCAACCAAACCGGCGACCGTATTTACCTGAACGTAACGAAACCGGGTTCAGGCAAACCTCAGTTTGAGGACGTAACAGATAAAGCAAATCTGAAGAAAGGCGGCTGGTCGACGGGGGTAACGATGGCTGACGTAAACGCCGATGGACTCTTGGATATTTACGTTTGTAAGTCAGGCAATTATCCAGGCAATCAGCGCAAGAACCAGCTCTATATCAATAAAAGCAACGGTACGTCGCTACGTTTCGAAGAAAGTGGCGAACGCTATGGTCTGGCCGACACGAGTTATACGAATCAGGCCACTTTTCTCGATTACGACAAAGACGGCGACCTCGATTTGTTTTTACTGACCAGCACCAATCTGGTTCGCAATCCGAACCGGGTGACGCCCGTCATTAACGACGGTTCGGGACTAGCTAACGACAAATTATTTCGGAACGATTCGGATGCTTCTGGCCCAAAGTTTACCGACGTAACAAAATCAGCCGGAATTCTGCACGATGGTTTTGGGCTTGGCATTACCGTAGCCGATTTCAATCAGGATGGCTGGGAAGATATTTACGTAGCGAACGACTTTCTGGCGAATGATTTTCTGTATGTCAACCAGAAAAACGGCACATTTTCGGAAGTTGGGAAAAGCTACTTCAAGCACCACAGTCAGTTTTCGATGGGTTGTGATGCGGCCGACATAAACAACGACGGCCTGCCTGATCTGGTTGTTGCCGATATGCTTCCAGCCGATAATGAGCAACGCAAGAAAATGGCGGGACCAGCTAATTATCAGCAATTTGAAAATACGCTGAATCAGGGCTACCATCCACAATTTATGCGCAACATGCTTCAGGTAAACGGCGGAAAAGCGCCTGATGGTCGCATGGTTTTCTCCGAAATTGGTCAGCTGGCGGGTATTCATAGCACCGACTGGAGCTGGTCTCCCCTATTGGTTGATCTGGATAATGACGGCTGGCGTGATCTATTTATCACCAACGGCTACCTGCGCGACATCACGGATTTGGATTTCGTTACGTTCAACAACCAGTTTGCACAGGGAGGCAGCCGCACACCCGAAGAAGTTAATCAATATTTACGGCAGGGAGCCGTAAAAATGCCCAGCATCAAAAAGGCGAATTATTTCTTCCGAAACCGTCACGATCTAACCTTCGGCGATCTCACAGGCACCTGGTCCGATGCCGAACCCTCGCTTTCAAACGGCTCCGCCTATGCCGATCTCGACCGCGACGGCGATCTGGATTTGGTTGTTAATAATATAAATCAGGAAGCGTATATTCTTCAGAATAACACTACTAACACGCACTATCTCCAGCTCAAACTCGAAGGTCCGCCACGTAACGGTTTTGGTTTGGGAACCGACGTAACGCTTTATAGTCAAGGACTTACCCAAACGTATCATCAGACCGTAACCCGTGGTTATCAGTCGGCTAGCGATTATGTAATCCATTTTGGGCTTGGCACCGGCAATCGGGTCGATTCGCTTAAAGTAGTCTGGCCGGATGGCAAAATGCAACTTCTGAAACAGGTTCCCGCCGATACGTTGCTGAACGTAGCGTATGCTCAGGCCACTACGTCTCCTCCAACCAAACCAACCAACGTAGCGCCCCCTACCCTGCTGGCCGACGTAACGAATTCATCAGGCATTCGCTTTACGCATCAGGAAGAGTCGTATCTGGATTATAATCAGGAGCCTTTGCTGCCGCATAAGCTGTCGCAACAAGGGCCGAAACTGGCTTCGGGCGATGTGAACGGCGACGGCCTTGACGACGTATTTATTGGTGGCTCGTTCCGGCATTATGGCAAATTGCTCATCCAGACGCCCGATGGTCGTTTTGTCGAAAAACCTTATACTGACGAAAGCCAGTCAAAAGATGAAGAAGATATTGGCGTATTGCTCTTCGATGCCGACGGTGATAAAGACAACGATCTGTATATCGTAAGCGGCTCCAACGAGTATTACGATGGCTCGGCCTATTATCAAGATCGACTGTATTTGAACGACGGCAAAGGAAAATTTACGCTTGCTGCGGATCGACTACCATCTATTCGCCATAGCGGTTCCTGCGTTATGGCGGTCGATATTGATAAAGACGGCGACCTCGACCTGTTTCGGGGTGGACGATTGCATGCGTTGCAGTATCCGATGCCCGGCAAAAGCTACGTATTACTAAACGAAAATGGGCGTTTCCGCGACGCTACGGATGAAATAGCACCCGCACTACGTAGCATCGGCATGGTTACCGATGCGGTCTGGAGCGATGTTGACCGTGATTCGTGGCCCGATCTGGTTGCGGTTGGTGAACTGATGCCGATTTCTGTATTTAAAAACAATCGCGGGAAGCTTGCTCCGTTGGCAATCGATGCACTGAAAAACACAGAAGGTTTCTGGAACTGCATCCGTGCTGGCGATTTCGATAAAGACGGTGACATGGATTTTGTTATTGGCAATATGGGCCTGAACAGCCGCTATCGAATATCGCCCGAACAACCGATGCGTATCTACGCGGGCGATTTTGATAACAATGGTAGGCTCGACGCCATTGGCTCCTATTATCTAAACGGCGTTGAATACCCGATTGCCTCGCGTGATGAATTGGGCCGCCAGTTGCCTGTTATCAAAAAGAAATTCACCAATTACGCACTTTACGCTAAAGCAACTTTGGCAGATCTGTTATTACCCGATCAACAAAAAAATAGTACGATTCTCCAGGCTTGCCAGCAACAAAGTGTTCTGCTCGAAAACACCAGAAGTGGTTTTAAACTCCATCCGTTACCGATTTTTGCGCAGTGGGCTCCCATTCAGGCGTTGCTTGTCGACGATGTAGACCGGGACGGAAATCTGGACGTACTGGCAGTTGGTAATGCCTATGATGCCGAATCAGTAGCTGGTCAGTACGATGCGCTTACGGGTCTCATTCTCAAAGGTGACGGGAAAGGCAAATTTCAGCCTTTACTATTCCCAAAAACCGGTTTTCTGGCCGACAGCGACAGTAAAAGCATTATTGCGATAGATAACACCACCAACCGATTGTTTTTTGTTTCCGCCAACAAAGGTCCGCTACGTGTATTCCGAGCGGCAAAGAAATAAACTGATAGTTCATTTTTGATCTTGTGATTCTTGTGGTGGCAGGTTCGAAAACCTGCCACCACAAGAATCACAAGATCAAAAATGAGACAGATCGGCTCTGCCATAAAATTATCCATGAAAAGAAAATTTTGCTCCATTCCATTTTGCACTTAAGCCACTTAAATTTGTGTTGAGTTGATACGTATCGTGTTTACAACTGCTTATGCATCTCAAAGTCATCGTCTTTAGTGGAGTCGTTATTGGCACAGGGCTATTCCTGTCGTCGTTTCTTGGATTGTTTGAAGAACGTATCGATTTCAATACGCAGGTTAAACCGCTTCTCAACAAAAACTGCATTGCCTGCCACGGTGGGGTAAAAAAAGCGGGAGGCTTTTCTGTCCTGTTTCGGCACGAAGCACTGGCTCCGGCCAAATCAGGCAAACCGGCCCTTATTCCCGGAGATGCCGATGCCAGTGAAATGATACGTCGGCTCACCCTTACCGACCACGAGGAGCGGATGCCGCTGGAAGCTGAACCACTTAAACCCGAAGACATAGAAACACTCCGGAAATGGGTGGATCAGGGTGCCGAATGGGGTGACCACTGGGCGTACACGCGCATCGAAAAACCTGACGTTCCTAAAATCGGTACGTTCTGGAGTCGTTTGGGATTGGCCAAAAACGATGAACTGAACTGGGCCAAAAATGAAGTTGACCACTTCGTTATCGAAAAACTCAACGAGCAAAAGCTAAAACCATCGCCCGAAGCAGATAAAACAACACTGCTACGTCGTCTCTCGCTCGACCTGACCGGACTTCCACCAACGGAGCAGGAGGTCGCGAATTTTGTGAATGATACGTCGCCGAATGCCTACGAAAAAGTGGTAGATCGGTTACTGGCCTCGTCTGCGTATGGCGAACGCTGGACGGCGCTCTGGCTCGATCTGGCCCGGTATGCCGATTCAAAAGGGTACGAAAAAGATGCCGAACGGAAAATCTGGCGGTACCGCGACTGGGTGATCAAAGCTTTCAATCAGGACAAACCGTATGATCAGTTTGCGGTCGAACAACTGGCTGGTGATTTATTACCAAACCGTACCGACGATAACCTGATTGCCACTGGTTTTCACCGCAATACGATGACCAACGACGAAGGTGGTACGCAGGACGAAGAGTTCCGCACGGCGGCCATCATTGACCGGGTCAATACAACCTGGGATGTGTTTCAGGGCACTACGTTTGCCTGCGTGCAGTGCCATAGCCACCCATACGACCCATTCACGCACGACGAATATTATAAATACCTCGCCTTTTTCAACAACACCCGCGACGAAGACGTACAGAACGATACGCCGATGCTACGTTTCTTTCAGGGTGCCGATTCGGTGAACGTAGCAGAGTTGAAAACGTGGGTAAAAACGCACGCAAGTCGTCCGCAACAGGTGCAGGATTGGGAGAATTTTGTCAGAACAACCGAGCCAAAAATCAATTCACACGACTTCGATCAGTACGTTAATTCATCACTTATTGGTGCGCAATATTATGGGGTGTATCACAAAGGTTCGTCACGTATTAAAAACGTAAATCTAACCGGAGCGAACCGGCTCGTGATGGCAATCGGGACCAAGTCCGATAATGCTACGTTAAACATTCGTCAGGATAGCCCAACAGGGTCAATTATTCTTTCCTTGCCGGTTCCGAAAACGGGAAATCAATGGCGCGATACGATTATGGTTTATGCGTTGCCAAAACTTTCAGGTCGTCACAATGTATATCTAACCCTCGACAATCCAGCGCAGCCGCAGGACTGGACCATGATCAAATGGCTGTCATTCATGCCTGCCCTACCCGGTACGTCGGCAACGGCTTTAAGCGAGCCCGATTACAAGCTTCAGGCCATTCTGAACGTAGACCCCGAAACAACACCCGTTCTGCTTGAAGGTACAGGAGACTTTGCTCGAAAAACACACATTTTCGAACGGGGCAACTGGCTCGTGAAAGGCAAACCGGTATCGCCTGACGTACCCAAATCATTACCCGCCCTATCGACCGACTCAGATGGCAAACCATTGCCAAAAAATCGGCTGGGACTTGCCAAGTGGATGGTCAGCCGCGAACATCCGCTTACGGCGCGGGTTGCTGTGAACCGATTCTGGGAGCAGCTTTTCGGAACTGGTCTGGTCGAAACGGTCGAGGATTTAGGCACGCAGGGCATTTCGCCTACACACCGCGAATTGCTCGATTATCTGGCTACCGAGTTTATAGAAACTGATAAATGGTCGGTGAAACAGTTGCTGAAACGTATCGTTACGTCCGCTACGTATCGCCAGCGTTCAACGGCTTCGCCCGAATTACTGGCACAGGACCCATTCAATCGCTGGCTGGCTCGCGGGCCACGTGTACGACTAACAGCCGAGCAGGTTCGCGATCAGGCGTTGACTGTCAGTGGGTTATTGAGCAAAAAAATGTTTGGACCGAGCGTAATGCCTTCACAACCCGATGGCATCTGGCAATCGCCCTATAGTGGTGAAAGCTGGAAGTTGAGTGATGGCTCAGACCGCTACCGCCGGGCTTTATATACGCACTGGAAACGGACGGCGCCTTACCCGTCGATGCTCACGTTTGACAGTCCAAGTCGGGAATTTTGTCAGATTCGGCGTATCCGTACCAATACACCTTTGCAGGCACTCGTCACGTTGAACGATCCTGTATTTGTCGAATCGGCGCAAACGCTGGCAACATCGATGCAGAAGCAGGGAAAAACGGTTGAACAACAGATTCAGGCCGGTTTTAGGCAGATTATGCAACGTAATGCGAGCCCGAAAAAGCTGGCCGTACTGGTTTGTTTGTACCAGCAATCGGAAGCGTATTACAAACAACATCCTGCCGACGCGCAGACTTTTCTGGATTGCAAAGACCATTCGCCCCAACTTGCCGCGCTGACGGTAACAGCCAATACAATGTTGAATCTGGACGAGGTTATTACGAAAGAGTGATATGAAAAAACTCCTTGAAGAACTTCAGCAGGCAGCCCTGCAACGCGAAACCCGACGGCATTTTCTGCATACCTGCTCCACGGGGCTGGGTGCTATGGCGATGAGTACGGTGCTGGGAAGCTGCGGCTTTTTTGGCGAATCGGAGAAGAAAGGTAGCTCGCTGATTCAGGTGCCGGATGCAGACGATAATTCACCGATGGCAGTACGTTCGGCTCAGTTTGCGGGGAAAGCTAAGCGGGTGATTTACATTCACATGGCCGGTTCACCTTCGCAACTCGAACTGTTCGATTATAAGCCTGAACTCCAGAAATATGACGGTAAAGATTGTCCGCAATCGTTGCTGGAGGGTAAGAAATTCGCCTTTATCCGGGGCGTTCCGAAAATGCTGGGGCCACAAGCGAAATTTGCTCAGCGCGGTCAGTCGGGTGCTTGGATTTCCGATTATTTGCCTCACTTACACCGCGTGGCCGACGAAATTACGTTTCTGAAAGCCATGCACACCGATCAGTTTAACCACGCGCCCGCGCAGTTGCTGATGCACACGGGTTCGGCGCGGCTGGGTCGGCCAAGTATTGGGTCGTGGGTTACGTATGGACTTGGCTCGGAGAATGACAACCTGCCCGGCTATATCGTGCTGGCATCGGGTGGCAAACAGCCCGATGCAGGAAAATCAGTTTGGGGAAGCGGCTTTTTACCATCTGTCTATCAAGGCGTTCAGTGCCGTACGGATGGTGATCCGGTTCTGTTCGTTTCGGACCCCGCTGGTATGCCCCGCGACATTCGCAAAGGTACCATTGACGCCATTTCGGAAATCAATCGCCAACAGTACGACGAGGTAAAAGATCCGGAAGTATTGACACGTATCGCCCAATATGAACTGGCGTTTCGGATGCAGATGTCGGTGCCGGATGCGATGGATATTAAAAAAGAGCCGCAATACATGCTCGATATGTATGGCGTCGACCCGAACCAGGGTTCCTTTGCCCGGAATTGCCTGTTGGCTCGTCGTTTGGTGGAGCGTGGAGTACGTTTCGTGCAACTGTTCGACTGGGGTTGGGATGCGCACGGCACCGATACCAGCACTGCGCTTGATCTTGGTTTCCACGACAAATGTCGCCAGTCAGATCAGGCCGTTTCGGCACTGCTAACCGATTTAAAACAACGCGGTTTGCTGGAAGATACGCTGGTAGTTTGGGGCGGAGAGTTTGGCCGGACGCCCATGCAGGAAAACCGCGATGGTCAAAATCTACCTTTCAAAGGACGCGACCATCACCTCGACGCGTTCACCGTCTGGATGGCGGGGGGTGGCGTAAAACGCGGTTTTTCGTACGGCGAAACTGACGATATTGGCTACTACGGCGTGAAAGACAAAGTACACGTACACGATTTACAGGCTACGATTCTGCACCTGCTTGGGTTCAATCACGAAAAATTAACGTATCAGTTTCAGGGCCGCCCGTTCCGCCTGACCGACGTAGCAGGAAAAATTGTTAAGCCCATTCTGGCGTAGCGTACATACAATCCCAGACGAGCCAAACCCAGACTCTAAAAAAAGTCTGGGTTTGGCGTTTTTACGCTAAAAAAATCACTACGTATCGTTTCGGCTTAGCTACCCTTACCGAATTTCCGATTCAATACGTACTTTTAGGGCTTATACAGTTGACTTTTTCACTACGTATATAGCTAAAAATCGATGAATCATTCTCCTGTTTCTCAACCATCAACCGTTTTCTCTTACCGCAGACCACAATCGCTACGTAGTGTTTCCAGATCACTACGTCTGGGTTTGCTCTGTTGTGGTTTGCTAACTAGTTGCTACGTAGCAGGGCAGTCGCGTTCGGTTCCGGCCGATAGTGTCGACGCGATTGTGCAGAAGCATATACAGGGCAAACATATTCCGGGCGTTTCAATAGCGGTTGTCCAGAAGGGAAACGTAGTGTTGGCCAAAGGATATGGAATAGCTAATTTGGAGCTGAACATAGCAGCTAGTCCGCAGAGTGTCTACGCCATTGCTTCGGTTAGCAAACATCTGATTGCCAGTGGTATTATGATTCTGGCTCAGGAAGGCAAATTGAAACTCGACGACGATATTCACAAATACTACCCCACCGCTCCGTCGACCTGGAACGGTATTACGTTACGTCATCTACTTTCGCATACATCGGGCTTGATCCGTGAATCTCCAGCGTTCGATGCCACCGAGGTAAAACCAGATTCTGTTATAGTGGAAGCGGCATTCCCACTCCCGTTGGTATTCCCTGTTGGTTCTAAATGGCAATATTGCAACGTGGGTTATTTTGCGCTGGCCGATATTATCCGCAAAGTTTCGGGGCAATCCTGGCCATCGTTTATGAAGCAGCGGATTTTTACACCACTGGGCATGAATGCTACCCGAACCACTACGTTAACCGAAGTTGTTCCAAACCGGGTTGATGGCTATAGATGGGAAAAAGATCATTACCACCGAGCTGTGGCGTACCGGGCACTACGTCCGAGTGGTGCGTTTTTATCGACGGTTCAGGATCTGGCAAAATGGGATGCCGCCCTCAATACCGACAAAATCCTGACCGAAGCCAGCAAAAAACAAATGTGGACGCCTATTTCGCTGACCAACGGCACTACGTACCCGTATGGATTTGGCTGGAGAATCGATTCAGTACAGGGAGTTCTGCGGGTTCAGCACACTGGGTCGTTGCCCGGATTTCGTTCTGCATACGCGCGTTTCCCGCAGTCAGGTATTTCAGTTATTGTTCTGACCAATGGCGAGGGCGACGAACCGCTTCAGATGGCTCAGGAAATTGCTACGTTGTATCTGCGTCCGAGTCGATCTAAAACCGTTAGTGGCCGATAAGCGGTCTTTTCATATTTCGTTTATTCTTTGCTTATGATTGCTGTTATCCAGCGTGTTACGGAAGCGTCTGTACGTATCGACAACCAGATTAAAGGACAAATTAACGCCGGATTTATGGTGTTACTAGGGGTTACCCATACCGATACACAGGAAGATGTCGATTGGCTTGGTAAAAAAATTATTGGACTGCGCGTTTTTGGCGACGAGGCTGGGAAAATGAACCTCGACATAAAAGCAGCAGAAGGTAATATCCTGCTGATCAGCCAGTTTACGCTTCATGCTAATACAAAAAAAGGGAATCGCCCTAGCTTTATCGAAGCCGCCCGGCCCGACGTAGCCATTCCGCTATACGAAGCTATGATTAAACTGCTTTCGACGGAGTTGGGAAACCCTATCCAGACGGGCGAATTCGGTGCCGACATGAAAGTGTCGTTGCTAAATGATGGCCCGGTTACGATTATTATCGATTCGAAAAACCGAATTTGATTCTGATTCTGAGTAGCGTCTGACTGTATATTGAGCGGGCTGTGGAACTATTATTAAATTCTACAGCCCGCTGTTATATTTAGCGTAAATTATGAATAACCGGAATTTAGGCCACTGAATAGTCTATTTACTGACTGATAAATAACAAATTACCTTATTTATTATCTATATTCTACATTAGTTATTCAATTAGCGCTGATGGTGCTCCGACACCGGCGACAAGGCCGTCCTTCAATGCCAGTAGTTAGTACGTAGCGGGGCTAATTCTGCCGACTATCGAGTACTTGCTGTAAAATTCGAGCAAACTCTTTATCATTGGGTGGTGCAAAAATATAACTATGCTCGCCCGGCACGTCGTGAACATGAACACCCTTTCGGGCGAAGCTCCGCCAGCCATAATACTCTTTATCCGCTACGTGAAAAGTTTGAATTAAGGCCTTGAAGACGTGAACTTCCAGATCGGCGGGTTTTAACTCGAATTTTGCCAGTGCTACGTCGTTGATCGCTTCAATTTTATACGCTGAATCCAGAATCGCTTCCTGTTGTTGAGAACCGCCAAATCGGGTGTGCCAGTACGTTTCTACTGCTTTGCGAAGCAGAATAGAGCCAAACCGATGATTCCCTTTTGCACGCCAATACTTTTTAATAAGCCGCCGGTCGATAGATTCCAGTTTGTATTTTATGCCTTGCCAGCCGTGTTTTTTCAACAGGGCAATCGTATGCGAAAACTTGTATCCTGATAGCTTAAGGCTATTATATTTCCTGAACCACCAGCCACAATTTGACGATGATTCAAATGCTTCCGCATCAAACAGGGCAACCAGACTTACCTTTTTTCCCTGCTCTACAAGCTGTCGAGCCATTTCGTAAGCAATTACTCCCCCTAGCGAAAACCCACTCAATGAATAGGGCCCATAAGGGTCATGTGCCACAATTTCGGATACATAATGCGCGGCCATCTCTTCAATCGTCTGACAAGGTTCATCTACGTTATTCAGGCCGCGTGCCTGAAGGCCATAAATCGGTTGGTCAGCATGTAGATGTTGTGCAACGGTATTGAATAACAGTACATTCAATCCGGCCCCATGTACAATATAGAGCGGTTTTCGGCTGCCCGTTGGTTTGATTGGAACCAACGATTTCCACGAAATCTGCTTGGCGCCCTGTCGCACAAACAAAGCCAGTTTTCGAACGGTTGGGTACTCAAAAAGCAGCGAAAGCGGTAACCGACGACCCGTAAGTTCGGTCAGTTCTGACATTATTTTCACCGCCGTTAATGAGTGCCCACCGATTTCGAAGAAATTATCGTCGAGAGAAATATGTCTGGTGTGGAGGGCCGCTTTCCATAACGCAAGAATCATCTGCTCTTCGGGCGTACGAGTTTGTATTATTGCATCGTTTTTTTCAACCTCTGTCGGGATGTATGTAGCTGCTGTCAAAGCAGGTAACGCCTGACGATCCAGCTTGCCACTAGCTGTAATCGGCAACTGAGCTAACAGAACAAAATCAGTAGGCACCATATAGTCAGGCAACGACGTAGCAACCAGTTGACGCCAGTTTTGAAGCTCTTCGCCAACGAGCCAAACGTGTCCATGTTCTTCGAAGCGTTTTCCCGGAATAGTGAAATCGACTACGTATGCCACCAGTCGTTGATCGCCGGGTTGATATTCGCGGGCCAGCACAGTAGCCTCTTTAACGGTCGGAAGTTTTAGTATTACTTGCTCAATTTCAGGCAATTCAATACGAAAACCTCGAATTTTCACCTGATGATCGAGACGCCCTTTATAGATAATATCCGGACGTATTGCTCCGCTGCCCGGTACGAAAGCACCCAAATCGCCGGTTCTATAAAGTTTTTCGGGCGTGGCGGAAAAAGGGTTATCAATAAATTTTTCTGCCGTTAATTGGGGTTGATTTAAATACATACCCGATACACCTTCGCCCGCAATGCATATTTCGCCCGATTGCCCTTCCTGAGCTAACTGACCAGTTTCATCCACTAAATAGATACGGGTGTTGGCGATAGGATGACCAATAGTTATAGACTCGTCAGTGGGTAAAATTCGTTTCCCGGTAGCGTAAATGGTGGTTTCGGTGGGGCCGTAAAAATTCCAGAGTTCAGCGCAGCAATTCAGCAACTTTTTGGCAAGATCCATTGGTAAGGCTTCGGCGCAGGAAACAACCCTCAGTCGATTATGGCCCTGCCAGCCAGCAGCCAGGAGCATTCGAAACGTAGCAGGTGTGGTTTGCACGAACGTAATGGAGGGGTCTCGTAGCAACTGGGTGAGCGATTCGGCATTACGTACGGTTGCTGAATCGACTAAAACCAACTCTGCTCCAACCAGAAGGGGCGTATAAATTTCTACGACCGCCAGATCGAAAGCGATCGTTGCCAGTGCAACCGTTTTGTCGGTATGCGTAAGCCCCGGTTCGCGGACAACACTATATACTACGTTCGCGACGCTATGGTGCCGGATAAGCGCACCTTTCGGGCGACCTGTGGTGCCGGATGTGTAGAGAATATAGGCAATATCCTTTCCCACAGGCTCTTGCTTCGGTGACGTAGTGGGAAACTGACTCAAAGTTGGCTCAAGATCTTCGATCAAAAGTTCATGACCAGCCAGTTTCACTTTCCCTTTAAAATCCAACGAGGTTACCAGCAAACGGCAACCGCTATCCTGCAGAATAAATGAGAGACGATCAGCCGGGTGATGTGGGTCAACCGGTACGTAGGTAGCGCCAGCTTTCAGAATGCCCAACATATACGTAAGCATTGCCATCGACCGTTCGATAGCCAGACCAACCCGGTCGCCCGATTGAATGCCCTGGGCACGGAGGCCATGCGCAATCTGGTTCGTCTGTTCATCCAGAGCCTTGTAAGTCAGGCTTTCGGTTAAATAACGAATCGCAATTTTATCGGAAAATCGACTTGCCGTTTCAGACAGCAACGTAGTGAGGGCCTTGTCATGCGGATAGGTTTGGTAGCTTTTTGTATAATCAGGTACGTAGCGCTGTGTCGTCCGGCTCAAAGCAATCCCGATGAAGGACAGTGCTACGTCTGGTTGCTGTATAATCGCCTGAAGAAGAGCCACAAACGATTGGTTAAACTGCGCGATAGTTTCGGGCCGAAACAATTGCTTATTATAAGACCATAACAGACGAAGGGTACCTGTATCGCCAAGAATATTAAGCGATAGTTCGAAATTTTCGTAAGCGCGCGGGTTACTGATCAACTGTTGACGAAGTCCGGCGAAAGCTATGCCTTTTTCCGGCGCACTATCTACATTGAATACAACCGGCACCAACGGAATTCGCGCCGGGTCACGCGGAATAGCTAATTTTTGCAGAAGACTTCCAAATGTAACCTGCTGATGTTCATAAGAATCGAGCAGTTCATCGCGCCGTTGTTGCACCACCGATATAAACGAACGTGTGGCGTCATATTGACTACGTAACGGTAGAAGATGAACGCAATGGCCAACCAAATCATACTGATTGACGGCGAATTGACCAGCAGTGGGCAAGCCGACTACAATTTCTTTTTGACGGGTAAGCTGATGCAGCCATATTTCGAACGCAACAGTCAACGTAGCGGAAAAACTACTTTTTACCTGCAATGCTAACCGCTTTAGAGCCTCAACCGTATCGGTTTCCAGCAAGAAATCTGCACGACAACTTGCATACGTACGTGGTATCGGGCGCGGTACGTCGGTGGGTAAATTGACGACAGGAACGTTTGTGCAAAACTGATTAAGCCAAAACGCTTCACACGTTATATACGTATCACTTCTTACAAATGCCTGCTGATCAAAACTATATTGACTAATCTGGATAGGAAGTGGTAATGAAATGGCATCATTCGCGACGCTGTAGGCCGAATAGAGCTGACCTAATTCCTGAAATAAAACTCCCATCGACCAGCCGTCGCAGATTATGTGATGAGCTGTCAGCGTGAACTGCCAACGCGTATCGCTTACTTTTATTAGCGTTGCTCTGGCTAACGGTCCTGTTTGCAGATCGAATAGAAAATGAGCTTCGTCTTGCGTATGTTCGGCTAAAATCGCGTCCTGTCGGGTAGCATCTGTATCTGAAATATCCTGTAAGCGAATTGGTATGACAAGACTTTCGGCAATGCACATATGCTTTCCGTTCGGACTGAACGTAACACGTAGCGCTTCATGGCGATTTAGTACGTCATTCCAGGCCCGACGAAAAGCATTTTCGTTGAGTTTGCCATCGAAACGAAGAGAGAGCGATTCATTAAATGCCCGATTTGCATCATCTCCGCCTAACTGACAGGCTGTCCAAATTTCTTGTTGCGACTGTGTAACTGGCGCATAGAGTGTCGATTCATTTCCGGCAAACGGATCGAAATCGACCGGCACGTAACTTATCGACAATCCATTGGAAACCATAGTCATAGCACTGGCGTAAAGTATGATGGAATAGAACATAGCCAGCCAATGATACATCCGCTAATAATGCGCTCTATCGTGTGGAAATAGAAAGATTTTTAACCACTATTGTTTATGCTGGTGATTTTAAGACTTTTTTAATGTTGCTCGGTCATATTTATTAATCAATGCCCGGGAGATTACGTATTGCCAAAACAGCGTTTCTGCTGTATCGAAGCAATTTTTACCTGATTTAATACCCGCAAGAAATTGCAAAAATTGATTTAACGGTAAGTTATTGTGAACGAGCCATTTAAGCCTATTTGATACAAAACTTGAGATTCCTCCTATCGTCGAAATGACAAAGAAAACTACATAAAGTTACCCATAATTCACGCTAACTATACCTTAGCCTTCAGCTCCGACAGCAGGATATTGTCAGGAACAACTACTCACTACGTTACTTATATTTATTCGCCCAAATCAATCTGTACTGCTTCCAGTTTACCCAGATTTTCTTCGTTCTTTTCGTCGGCAAATCGTTGAATCTTACGGCAGTCCTTTTCACCCGAAAACTGCTTTGTCCCGGTTCCACCGGTGAGGGTCGGGTGGCGGTGGTGGTTTGCCAGATCTATCTTTCCCATAGCAGTCAGCAAAAACGCTAAGATATGGGTGTCGCCAATTATACCCGTACTATGTTTATGTTCGCACTTGGTGGATTTAGTATAAAGATCGACGTGTTTCGGATGGTAAGCACCGCGCCAGCGGATAAGGTCACAGCAAAGCTGGTCGTCAATGTACCAACGGCTGGACCTGCGGCTCCATAGGAGATTGGAAGCCCATCTAAATAAGCCCCGGCAGTTAACTGAAAGGGATAGCCCGTATTTATTGTATAGGTGATGATATACGTGCCTGATCTGGCAAAGGTGAACGTACTGCTCCCATTACCTATAGTTATGCCTCCTGTAACATTTTGATTGTTTGGGAAAGAATAATCTGAGTTAGGGAAAACATTTTGAAAGGCTGACCCCGCTGCAAATGCAGAAACGGGAGCTGTTGCCTCGATAAGTGCCGCAATAGACGCACTCAGCGGGGCAGTAGCTGAAGCAACGGCGGCATTGACCGTTGAAATCACTTCATCTTCTGTAATTAACCGTTTCCAGCTTCCTTGCTTAAACAGATAGTATCCGCTGGTCCCTCCTGTCTGATAAACCATAAGTCCTTCAGCAGGAGAGGGAACATCGTTAGTACTGGCTACTCTAGGCGGCAGGAATCCCTTTGTTGTTGACGTAACATCCAGCATGGCACTAGACGCGGGCGTTTCGGTACCAATACCCACCTGTGCCAGAAGTTGAGTACTGAAGAGGAACAAATATATAGAGAGCAGTAATTGTTTACTCATAATAGAAAAGATAAAATTTACGTATAGCAATATTATGATAATCAAATGATAATATAATTGATTGTTACTGAAAGGCAACAAAAAACGCCAAACCCAACTGAAGAGACGATAGTTGGGGGAAATTTTACGGTCAAAATGAGACACTACCTAAATTCGTCTCGTTTGGTTGCGTTCCCACTTTGCCAATTCGATAGATTCTGTTTTGGTAAAGGTAGTAGTTGACCAGGCGATTTATACGGTTTAAATGCGTCAAGGATGGGGGCGATTAAGAAAACGTAGAATGGAACGTAGCAAAGAACTGGATCAGGAATGTATTATAAGTAGTCGATTCTAGCCTTTTTTACGTACTAGACACGTAATTTCGACGTTCGTTAGCTAAAAACTCACTAATTTTACCTAAACCAGCCCATTCGTTACTCCTTTTCCACCACAATAAAGGACGTAACAATTACTCATCGAATGGATTTTTTGCCTGTCGACATAGCCACATACGCAGAAGCACACACCTCACCCGAAAGTGATCTGCTACGTAGTCTTAATAGAAATACCCACGCACATGTTATGGCTCCGCGTATGCTGTCGGGGCATTTGCAGGGTCGTTTGCTGGCCATGCTATCATGCATGATTCGCCCCCGGCGCATTCTAGAAATTGGTACGTATACTGGTTATTCAGCCCTTTGCCTAGCCGAAGGCTTGACCGACGACGGCTTGCTGATAACCATCGATCAGAATGAAGAACTCGAATCATTCGCCCGGTCTTACTGGCAGCAATCTCCGCTGGGCTCTAAAATCGATTTCCGGCTTGGAGTAGCTGCCGATATCATACCAACACTTGACGAATTCTTTGATCTGGTATTTATTGATGCCGACAAACGGAACAATCCGCTCTATTTTGAGCTGATAGTTGACAAATTACGACCTGGAGGTTTTATTCTGGCCGATAACGTATTATGGAGTGGCAAGGTTGTTGAGAGTGTTAAACCGTCGGATCTGGATACGCAGTCTGTTCAGGCATTTAACCAGCAAGTTCTTAACGACCCACGCGTGGAAAATGTGCTGTTGCCCGTTCGAGACGGGATTATGATGATCCGCAAACGTTAACGTACGACTGACCCAAAACAAACCGCCGTAGCGGAACAAGCATGAAAAAAATTACGTATTCGTTCACCATTCTCTTCACGCTGGCAAGCCTGTTGGTATCGGCCCAAAACGCCGTTCCGACCGTGCCCGATCAGCTTTCCTTTGCCGATATTTCGGTTCGGCTCGACCCCGATGCCCGACGTATCATTCAGCAGGACGTAAACGCATTGCTTTCAAATCGTCAGTACTGGACTGCCAAACTCGACCGGATCGTACTTTACTTTCCGATGATCGAGTCGATTTTGATCGATGAAGACGTACCGACCGATTTTAAATATCTGGCCGTTCAGGAAAGTTCGCTTACGCCCGATGCGGTTTCGTCGTCGGCAGCCGTTGGTTACTGGCAGTTCAAAAAAGAAACTGCGCTGGGCCACGGGCTGCGCGTTGACGATGAAGTCGATGAACGCAAAAGCATTACCAGCTCAACCCGTGGGGCAGCTAAGTACCTAAAAAAGAGCAACTCACAATTTAATAACTGGATTGCTTCGTTGTATTCGTACTATCTCGGAGCGGGTGGTATTGCCAAACTGATTCCCCCCGACTGGTCGTATGCACGTGAAGTGGCTCTTGACGGACGTACTGACCGGTATATCCTCCGTTTTTTCGCGCATAAAGTAGCCATCGAAAATGCGCTCCAGTCCCATCAGACCAGCAATCGCTTTGCACTGATCGAGTACCCAAACGGTGGCGGTAAAACGATGAAAGCCATTGCTGAAGAGCTGGATGTCGATGAATTCGAGCTTCGAAAATACAACCGCTGGGTATTAGGCGAAACCCTTCCGATTGACAAAACATACATCATGGCCGTTCCTGTGGCCAGCAATCAGATCAATGATGTTCGGCAGAAAATCGTTAACGTTGGCGGGAAGAAAACGCCTGAATTTGTTCAGAACGACGTTGGCTTTCCGGTGCTACGTCGGGTAACAACAGGACTGAGCAGCAAAGACGATCCTGTTTTGTACGAAATCAACGGGCTACCCGGTATTCAGGCACAGGCTAGTGATAATGCGGCTTCTTTATCGCGGAAAGCTAAAATCAGCCTATCGAGCTTTCTACGTTATAACGACATGAGCGAACGCGACCCAGTTATTGTAAACGACGTTTATTATCTGGCCAAGAAGCGTAAGAAAGCACTCGTTCCTTTTCATACGGTTCGAGACGGCGAAACCGCACGTAGCATTTCACAACGATACGGCATCCGCCTGAAGAAACTGCTACGTTACAACCGACTAGACCGCGTTCAGAAATTGCTGACGGGCCGGGTTATGTGGCTGCGTGAACGTAGGCCAGCAAATAAGCCGGTAGAAGTCATCAATTCGCCAGCACCTCCAGTTTACGACCAGACGCCTACACCTTCGAATCGGCCTGTTGTTGCGTCAACAAATCCAGCGGCTGGCACAACACGTACCGTGAGTGGCAACGAAAATGTACCTCGTAACGCTTCCGAGCGGAAACTCTACCAGCCAAAGCTGGTGGGTGGCGGTGTTACGCCCAGCGATGGAACTTCTGAACCTGCGGCTGCTCCTCCTCGCACAGAACCGCAACGTCCGTCCATTCAGCCAACGAATACTACACCTGCACCAACTAACCGCCCGGTTCCAACAACTACCAGTAGTTCTACAGATTCGGATGGTTCGCAACGCGTAGTGATTGTTCGGACGCCCGATGCTACTCAACCAGTTAAGGAAGTACCCGTGGCTACCACGCCCGAACGTATTAAGCCTACCGATACGCCAGTGGCGTCTACCCCGAAACCAGCAAAGCCTGTCGTATCGGATGCCGACATGGGCCGCCCTGAAACAAGTAAATACGAAGGGCCGCGCGAGCAGCAAGCTGATGGTTCACTAACTGCCGTAACCAAAACGCCGAATCGGACTTCCGGGCCTGCCGTTGTGAAAAATGAGACTAAGTCTGTTACGCCCGAACGTAGTACGACAGAGCCCAAACCGGTAACGCCTACAGCGAGCCCCTCTACCGCGAAACCGACGGCTCCTGTTGCTACTGCCCCTGTTCGTCCGGCTACTACATCAACTGCCGGAAATAGCGCATCGGGTACGCACACTGTTGAGGCAGGGCAAACGTATTACAGCATCTCCCGGCTCTATGGCCTGACTGTCGATCAGCTATTGACCATGAACAATCTGACCAATAACGATGTGCTGGAAACCGGGCAACAATTGCTGGTAAAAGCAAGTCCCACGAAAACTCAGATATCGCAATCGGCCAGCAATGCTACGTCAGCCGGGAAACCATCAGTAACGTATCATACGGTTGCCAAAGGCGAAACCCTGTTTCGGATTACTCAGATTTATGGTGTAACGGCCGAGCAAATTCAGTCGTGGAATAACATGACCGATACGGGCGTTAAAGTGGGGCAGAAACTCAAGATCATGAAATAAGAGCATTGACTATTGTGTTACGCCTAAGTTTGCTACGTATCACCGTCAAGAGCCATCCTGAAAATCAGGGTGGCTTTTTTCATAGATAGCATCTGTGGGTCAAAATTGCTCACGGCTACGTATCTTTACTTTATGATTCTCATTGACAATACCTGCCTCAGCGACGACATTGCTGAAAAATTTTTCGTTTGTAATCTCGACAAGTGCAAAGGTGCCTGTTGTGTTGAAGGCGATATGGGTGCTCCGCTAGAGGGTGATGAACCCGCCATTCTCGACCGGATTTATAACGATGTTAAGCCATATCTATCGCCCGAAGGCATTAAAGTTCTTGAACAGCGGGGAGGTCATGAACCCGATGGTAGTGGTGGTTCGGTGACAACAACCGTGGGCGGGCGTGAGTGCGTCTATGCGATCTGGGACGAGCGAGGCATTTTAAAGTGCGGTATCGAAGAAGCATATAATGACGGGAAAATCGACTGGAAAAAACCCATTTCCTGCCATCTATACCCCATTCGGGTAACCAAATACGAATCCTTTCACGCGCTTAATTACGACCGTTGGCCCATTTGCAGCCCAGCTTGTGGCTTTGGAGAGCAGTTGAACGTACCGATTTACAAGTTTGTCCGTGAAGCACTGATACGGGCGTATGGCGAAGAATGGTACGGTCGATTATGTCAGGCCATCGACGAAAAGAACGAAGCGAAGTAATGGCCGAACAACGCGATTATTTTGAAGATGTGTACGACGTAGTACGGCAGATTCCGGCAGGGAGAGTCACTACGTATGGTACCATTGCGCGTTACCTCAGCCTTCGGGCGGGAGCCCGTATGGTTGGGTGGGCCATGAACGGCTGCCACAACCGCCCCGACGTACCGGCGCATCGGGTGGTAAATAGTGTGGGCGTATTGTCGGGCAAACATTTTTTTGGCGAGCCGAACGTCATGCAGCGATTACTCGAAAACGAGGGCGTTCGGATAGAGAACGATAAAGTTGTTGAGTTCAAACTTGTCTTCTGGGACCCGTCTGTAGAGTTAGCATTGTAAGAATTTCTTTTCCCGTTTCTGCTGAGCCTTTCAAAAATGAAGGGCTCTTTTTTTATATCCATTCGAGTCTGATTTTCTCAGTAGAGATTTCTTCAGTAATAACTACGAAATGTCGCAAGTATACAATATCAAGTATTCGCACACTACAAGCATAGTAAAAGATAATATTTTTTGAATAATAACACTGTTTGGTCATTTGAGTAGAGTTTTTGTCCGATTCGGTAGAGTCTGTTAGTTAGCAAAAACTGAGTTTTGTTCTGCCTTAGTTACAAGGTCTCCCTACTAAAACTTACAATACGTTCAACAACATGCCCCATGAAACGATCAATACGCGCTCCAACTAGCGTCTCTAGCTGATGTCTATCCGCTTCACACGTATCAATTCCTCAAGTCAACTTTTCGCCCCCCTCTTATTTATTCTCGACTCCTCAATTTTTTATTTATGAAGTCACATTTATCAATCTTTTCACATTCAGAACGGTACAGATGGCTGTTGTTAGCCATCTTGTTTCAGGTTAGCCTGTTTCAGGTTAGCGTAGCTCAAGAGTATGTCTGGGCTAAAGAGCTTGGAGGAGACAGAGGCAATGCCTTAGCAGTAGACGGCAGTGGTAATGTATATGCCATTGGCTATTTTACAGGTACTAAAGATTTTGACCCAGGGCCAGGCGTTGTCAATCTGACCTCTGCGGGAAGCAATGATATTTTTGTTAGCAAAGTGGACCCAGCGGGTAACTTGATCTGGGCAAAACAGTTTGGAAGTAGCTCCGATGATCGCGGGTTTTCGATAGCTGTAAGCGGATCAGGTGATGTTTATATAACAGGACGATTTATGGGTACGGTCGATTTCGACCCCAGCCCAGCGGTAGTGAATCTATCCTCTGCCGGAGGCCCAGATATTTTTATAGGTAAACTAGACGCATCAGGCAATTATATCTGGGCAAAACGCATAGGGGGCAGTTTTAACGACGTCAGTTATTCATTAGCACTCGACGGCTCCGGGAACGTTTACACAACAGGCATTTTTACAGAAACAGTGGATTTCGATCCTGGTTCATCTGTTGCCAATTTAACTTCTTTAGGGGGTTATGATGCGTTTGTGAGCAAACTAGATGCTTCAGGTAATTATGTCTGGGCTAAATTACTGGGCGGAAGTGGTGAAGATAGAGGCAATTCTGTGGCGGTTGATGGCTCAGGCAATGTATACACTACAGGTAGCTTTGATGGCACTACAGATTTTGATCCAGGGCCGAGTTCTTTTACGCTTAATTCTGGCTCATACCCCAATATTTTCATAAGCAAACTGGATGCGTCTGGCAATTTTGTCTGGGCGCAAGGACTGGGTAGCGACGATAATTGCGATGGCACATCGATACGAACTGATGGTTCAGGATCTGTTTATGTAACCGGATACTTTAACGATACGGTAGACTTTGATTTTGGTCCGGGTATTACGAACCTCACGTCGGCTGGGGCCGCAGATGTTTTCATCATCAAGCTGAATGGTTCCGGAAATCTGCTTTGGGCTAAACAGCTTGGAGGAACGAATGGAGATATAGCCTATTCTTTAACTTTAGATGCGTCTGGTAATATTTATACGACTGGTCGATTCGAAAATACAGCCGATTTTGATCCGGGAGCAGGAACCTTCCCTCTCACTACATTTGGCAGTCTTGATATCTTCGTAAGTAAACTAGATGGGTCTGGAAATTTTGTCTGGGCTAAACAGTTAGGAGGTGCCAATTCAGATGAAGGGTATGCAATCGCCGTTGCTTCTGATAATGTTTATACCACTGGCATTTTCTCAGGTCCTGCTGATTTCGATCCCGGAACAGGCGTAGTAAATTTAACAGGAAACGGTGGTTTTTTGAGCAAGCTAGGTCCTTGTAATATAACCGCTCCGTCTCTAGTTGCCAGTGCACCGGTCTCTAATCAACCCATTTCGATCACGGCGACTGGCTGTGCTGGAACAATAAACTGGACACCTACAGGTGGTACTGGGCAGGCCAACGGGAACATCTATACTTTTTCTCAACCTGGCTCCTATTCTCTTTCAGCAACCTGCTCACAGGGTAGCTGCACTAGCCCTGCTTCAAACGTTGTTGCTGTGCAAGTGCTGCCAGCCAGCTTTGCTATTACGTCGGTCAATATGATCCAGTGCCAGCAGGTTAATCCTAGCCGGGGCGAATACCGGGTGCGTTTCAACCCGCTTTATTCGGGTGCCAATGCCAATCCAATCAGCTTCTCAGTTGTGAATGAGATGGTAACTACTACCAATTCAGGTCCTTACACGCTAACGCTTTTCAACGATAACCCAAGTATTACGCTGGTTGCAACTCAGTCAGGCAATGGCATAACCAACTATAGCTATAACTGGCTGGCTTCGTGTCAGACGGGCACCAGCCCTAATCAGGCACCTACTACGTCGGGCATTCCGAATCAGAATCTGACGCAGAATCAGCCATATCAACTTAATCTGGCCAGCTACTTCTCCGATCCTGACGGACAACCACTTACATTCTCCGATCAGGGTTTACCCGCAGGGTTAAGCCGCACGGGCTCGCTTATCAGCGGTACGCCCAGCACAACTGGAGTTTCAACGATCAGCATCACAGCACTTGACCCCGGCGGACTTAGCATAAGTACCAGCTTCCAGCTTTCGGTTAGTGCAACTCCGGTTACACCACCATCGGGTTTCGCAATAAGCGGAGTTAGTGCAGTGTCATGTCAGTTGCTCAGCCCCCAACGATATCGGGTTACGTTCAATCCGCAGTACGTAGGTCGTGATGTGAATCAGCCCTTCAGTTTCTCGGTTGCCAACGAACTAACTCCTACCAGCAATCCGGGTCCTTATAGTCTGGATTTGTATACCGACAACCCCACCATTCGATTAATGGCTAGTCAGGGCGCATCGGTAAGTCAGTACACTTATTCCTGGTTGGGTGGGTGCCCAATTCCGGTACGTCAGGGTGTAAGCGAAGCTGGTACGGGTTTGCAAGTGCGTGTACTCGGAAACCCCGTTGTAGGCACTGGTGTAGAGGTTGAAGTTCTGGGAGCCGAAGCCCAACCGCTTATACTACGTTTAGTGAATCTACAGGGTCAGATTATAAACAGTAAAAATCTGGAACAGGCAACAAATCACGAACGTATTCGTCTGGAACTAGGTGCGAACCGTGGGCTTTTACTACTGCACGTGAACACACCTACTCAGCAGCAGCAACTCAAAATTATTAAGCATTAGTAAATCAGGCAATTACACAACGTAACAAGGCCCGGAAATAATGCACTTCCGGGCCTTGTTACGTAACATATCAATTAACGTAGCACTTTGGTAATTTCATTCAGTTTCTCCATTTTCTGAACAAAGTCACCTTTAAGTTGATTACGAATCGCAGTCAGATTATCGAGGGTTTCCTGTAAACTGTCGGGCAGAATATCTTCCAGCACTTCCCGAAAACGTTTGGCAAACGTTGGCGACTTTCCGTTGGTTGAAATGGCGATTTTCAGGTCACCTTTTTTCACGACAGAGCTCAGGTAGAAATCACATAAATCGGGTGTATCCGCTACGTTGACCAGAATCCGGTGGCGTTTACAGTCACTCTGAACTTGTTGATTAACGGTTTTAACGTTCGTTCCAACAATAACCAGATCTTTGTCCGACAGGTGAATTTCGTGATATGGCTCCTGAATAAGTTGCAGTTTGGGGTATTGCCGCGCCAGTTCCTGAATTTCGCTACGTATCTCAGGTGCCACCAACGTAACACGAGCCTCGGGCGAATTACCGAGCAAGGCCGTTAGCTTTTCAAGCCCAACGTAGCCGCCACCAACAATGAGTGTGTGCAGATTTTCGGCTTTCACGAAAATAGGAAATAAAGTATTCATAGGAGTAGATAGTCATCCGTTGTGGGCATTTGGCTCTGACACGTATTTGCTACGTTGTTTGAAACGACAATAGTCGCAAGCCATCGTTGTAAATCTAATTGACTTACGCTGACAAACTTACGACTATTGATTGTCGACAATCGACAATTTTTAAAATTTCACCCCAACGTTTACCGAAAGAATCCGCCGTTTGGTGTTATCGGTGTCTTTCACTACGTCAGCAAATCCGTGGTGATACACAAATCCAACCATCAACGGGCCCGCATCGAAGCCTAGATTGATCAGACCGTTGATGGTAGCAGCTTTAAAATCAGCCTGTTTCAAGTCAAATTTATTCGTATTTACACCCACAGCCGTTGCATATTCAGCACCAAACGCTAAGCGTACGGCCGACGTACCACGGTCTGACTGAGCCAGTTTAATACCAATATAAGCTGGCACATGAATGTATTGCTGATTGATGTTACCCACAATATCACTAACGCCGGTGGTGGTTCCATCGCCTGTTCGCGACAGTTCAGAACTTGACGTGAGGTATTCAGCCCCAATCTGGCCATAAACGCGACCTCCACCCCGTACAAAGAATCCTAATTGATACCCCAATCGGCCGCTTAGTTTCTCTCCTTCCAGATTTTCGCCCTCGAAACGGGTAGCATTGGCTCCGGCATAAATCCCAAATGCAAAGTTTTTGTAATTTTCCCGGCGCTCCTGACGTTCTTCTACTTCCTGATTACGTTGCCCGTCTTCAAATCCTTCGTCGTAAGCTTTACTTAGGTCTTCTTCGTCATACTTTCGAACCGACCGCCCACCTCGTTCTTCATAGCGGTTATTATAACGCGGTTCATCTTCATTCCGCTGGTTGTATTCCTGGCGTCGCTCAAGACGATCATCAAGCCGTCGTTCGTCGCGCCGTTCCTCCCGTCTGTCTTCCCTCCGGTCTCGCCGGTCGTAACGGTCGTCATACGAGTTTTGCTGTCCAAACACCGCACCTGTACTGCACAGGCCAGCCAGCAGCAATGCTGTTTTTGTTGAAGTTTTCATAACGTAGTACGTTGAGTTGATCAATAATTAGATTCATTTCTACAACCGTTCATACGTAGTGAATGTTTGGGAAATTCGCTACGTATGTGCGATTATCGTATATAAAAAAGCCGCTCAAAATTTGAGCGGCTCATGCGTTACGTTCGTGCAATAGCTTAGAACCGGAATCCCAGATTAAAAGCCAGCATATTACGTTTGGTATCGTTGTTATCGAATACGTTCTGTAAACCAACGTTATAAACAGCATCCAGCGTCAACGGCCCGAGGTTTATACCAACGCCACCTAAGCCGTTCAGCAGTGTCCGACGAACATCGTCACGGCCAATACCAAATTCGTTACTCGAATTAACAACCAGTGTCGACAATTCGGCACCAGCCTGAATCCGTAGGCCTAGTGCGCCACCGATCCGCAAACCCACATAGGCTGGGATAGCTACGAACTGCTGGTCAATCTGACCGCGAATTTGGCTAGGTGTCTGCGATGTCTGACCTGTGCCTGAACGTACCAGATTCGACGTAGAGGTGCGGTATTCTACACCCAACTGACCAAAAACAGTTCCAGCCGTACGGCCATAGATACCAGCCTGCCAACCTGCCCGATACGCGCCATCAGGAATCGGTTCGTTTCTAAAACGCGAGAAATTTACCCCGGCATAGATACCAAATTTACCTTGTTTTCCCCACGACCGATCGCTTTTTGGCGACGTAGTCTCAGTAGACGTAGCAGTGCCATCTGAGTTATAGGAGTTCGTAGTGGTTGTGGTAGTCGTCTGGTAGTTCTGAGCCGGAACGCTGTTCATATTGCTATTGCTCATGTTTGAACTACTGTTGTCGGTAGATTGCGTAGCGTTCGTGCTATCCGTCGTAACTGGCGACGTGCTGTAAGTGCTGTTTGTCGTGGTCGACGAATACGTGTTTGTGGTTGTCTGCGCCTGAGCGAGACCAAAGCTGCCAAGGCACAAAGCCAGCAGCGTTCCATAGGTTTTCATAACGTTTAAAAAAACTCGTTGAGTTGTATTAAAAAAAGGTGTAATCAAAATTACACCCTATTAACAGCGTATTGGGTTGCAATGTTTTGAACTATTCTCTTTTTAAGAAACGTATATGTTTTAGTGACAAACCAGGCCAACAAATTTTTTAACTACTGAGTTAATGTGTTTATGACCTACTCGCATCAAATCGATTGAAGAAATCTAGACTCAATCTGTCTGAACAAAAGTGCGATTGTTTTAATTTTGCTATCCCAATCTCTCTCGTCTATGAAAATCGTGTACCTGTCGGCCTGCTTGCTTCTGGCTGGAACAATTAGCATAGCCCAGTTAAAGAGTATACCTAACCCAGCCGCGCCCGGTTTCGATCAGGCAGGCTCAGACGCACGCGCTATACAGATTGCTGACGCGGTAATGACGGCAATGGGCGGACGGACAGCCTGGGACGAAACTCGACTAATTACCTGGACGTTTGACGGCGCACGCAAATTTGTCTGGAACAAATGGTCAGGAATGGTACGTATCGACAATTTGCATAACGACCAGACGGTAATCCTGAACATCAATAACGATATGGGGCGCGTTTACCGGAATGGCGAAGAGTTAACCCAACCCGATTCGGTAGCCAAGTACATAAAACAAAGTAAACGGCAATGGCTTCATGACTCCTATTGGCTCTTTATGCCATTCAAACTGAAAGATTCGGGTATTACGCTACGTTACCTTGGCGACGAACCTACCCAAACCGGAAAACCCGCCGACGTATTGCAGGTAGCCCCCAAAAATGGTAATACTATTCCCGGTGGTCGTTATAAAATATGGGTCGACAAGAAATCTCATTTAGTAACGCAATGGGCTCACTTTCCGAACAATACCGATAAAGAGCCACTCTTTACGTTACCCTGGGATGGGTATGAACATCATGGTCCTATTTTATTGGCTGGCGCACGAGGTGGGCGCGATCTAACTAATATTATGGTTTTTACCGGATTGCCCGGTGAAGTTTTCAGCGATTTTACCCGTACCGACTTAAGCCGGTACCCCGAAGCAAAATAAGTTTTCTCCGCAATTGCAATAGGTTGAAAACCAAACTAACCGGCGCAATTTGCTGTTCATTTTTACATGGAAGTTTCTGCTATACAGCCCCCTAGATCTACCAAAAAATCAGTTGGTAAAACAGGTGTTTTAATTGTTAATCTTGGTACGCCGGATAGTCCATCAGTGCCGGATGTCCGTAAATACCTGCGTGAATTTTTGATGGATGGACGAGTCATCGACATTCCACTGATTCCGCGTTCATTACTTATAAACGGCATTATTGTTCCATTTCGAGCGCCCAAATCTGCTAAAATTTATAAAGAACTCTGGACAGACACCGGCTCGCCCTTAAAATATTACGGGCATCGGGTTGTTGATGAACTGCAGAAACTTCTCGGCGATGACTATGTGGTTAAACTGGCCATGCGTTACCAGAGCCCTAGTCTCGAAGCCGGATTAGCCGAATTTCAGAAGCAGGGACTTACCGATATAATTATTCTTCCACTTTTCCCACAGTATGCGTCGGCTTCTACGGGTTCTGTGTATCAGAAAGTGATGGAAATTGTGAAGCCTTGGGAGGTGATTCCGTCGATTCGGTTTGTGAATCGGTTTCTGGAGCACCCGCTGTTTATTGAAGGCTTTGCCCAAACTGCCCGAAAATATATGGCAGCCCACGATTATGATTTCTTTCTGTTCAGCTACCACGGTTTACCCGAAAGTCAGATTCGTAAAGGCGACATCACCAAAACGACCTGCCGGTTTGGTGATTGCTGTGGAACGTATCATTCTATGAATCAGCATTGTTATCGGGCTCAATGTTTCGAAACTACCCGATTACTGGTCGAAGCGCTACGTATCCCTGAAGGCAAATACATTACATCATTTCAATCCCGGCTCGGCAGCGACCCGTGGATTAAGCCATACACCGACGAAGTTATCAAAGAGTTACCGGGTAAGGGAATTAAAAGTGTACTGGCCTTTTCGCCCGCCTTCGTCGCCGACTGTCTGGAAACAACTATTGAAGTGGGTGTTGAATATAAAGAGCTTTTCGAGCAAGCTGGTGGTGCACACTGGCAACTGGTTGAAAGTCTGAACGATAGCCCGATCTGGATCGACGCGCTAGTCGATCTGATAAAATCGGCATAAGCAAATTTTAGGAGAAAAAACAAGCCCGCTTCTCATAGAGAAAGCGGGCTTTTCATTACGGCAGATACAGAACCACGTGCTATAAGTTATTAATTATCACAACATTCTTATACTTGATATACAGTACATAGTTTATAGTAATATGGTCTTCCTTATAGCTAGTAGTTGTCTCTGCATTACGTATATATAACAATTGCAATAACGTATTGTTATACAAAAGCTGTATTTTTTTGTTAGTTATTAACGGGAAGCGATCTGTTTTGCTCTTGGAGTAAATTTCTCAACTTTATGATCAACAGGCTTCAGCGTGCGTAAATAATCATAAATAGCACCTAAATCCCGCTCGCTCATATCGGCCAGCATTGCCCAGGGCATCAACGTATTAAACTCCCCTTCGGCAACGATTGGCATGGCGTTGGCTTTCCCAGCATAGGCTTTGAAACGGGCAATAAATGCTTCGCGCGTCCATTTGCCAATACCTGATTCATGTGCAGTAATATTCATTGAACGTATTACGCCGTTTGGCATAGCAAACTCACGTCCACCGGCCATTTCCATACCTGGCAACGGTTGTCCCTTATCATCAACAGGCGTATGACAATCTCCGCAAGATGAGAACGTAGTAATGTATTTCCCATATGCAATTCGATCTGTCGTATCCGGGCGGTTGCCTCCGGTGGCCTTTTGAGGTATTGTATTGACGATAAAATTCATCGGAAAATCAGACTCTGGGGCAGGAATTTCATTGGAAATTGGCTTCAGAGTACGCAGATAAGCAATAATGTCTTTAATATCACTAGGATCCATTTTTGCGTAGTTAGCATACGGCATCACCGGAAACAGCGCATGACCATCGCGGCTAACTCCTGTTGTAATCGCCCGGAATATTTCTCCGTCGGTCCAGCTACCCAGATTCATTGGTGTCAGATTACGGGCGTAATATTGCCCCGGAAAACCCATTTCGCGCGTAAAGGCTTCCCCCCCTTTCCCTTCTGTTCCGGGAATAATTGGCCCCGATAATTTGCTAAAATCGCGGCTAGAATGACAGTCGATACACACAGCTACGTGATTGGCCAGATAACGACCATGTTCTATCTGCGCTGCGGTAGCCTGAATTTTCATATCTGGTGCAGGACCAACATCTGGCAAGGCTAATTTTACATACGATAGTGCAATACCAACAAGCAAGAGGAGAGCGCCAACGACACCAAAGATGATCTTTGTAGTTTTCTTTTTCACGAATACAGTTAAGATTAGTAGAGGAATTCACAAAGATTATTTTAATTTTTATTGGCGTTCACAGAAAATGTTTAAACGGTTCTTTTTTTAAAAAGAACCTAAAAGCCCCGTCTTTCTCGCTGATTAACAGAAGAAAGACGGGGCTTTACTAAGAAATTATTCAGAATGGAAACGAGCTTTACACCAGGTATACTACGTTTATAATAACGTAATCAATCCTTTGATAACCGACGCCAGACGAATTGCATCGAAAATACGGGCTTCACTAGCACCGTGTTTCAAAACGCTTTCTTCGTGTGAACGAACGCAAAGTTCGCAACCGTTTACTGCCGAAACAGCCAGACTCATCAGTTCAAAAAACTCCTTCCCCAGCACAGGATTCATCATAATGCTCATTCGAATACCAGGCTGCGTTTGCTGATAGTAGTCTTTGCTGACGAAATGACGGAAACGATAGAACACGTTATTGGTGCTCAGCAACGATGTACAGGCGATAGTTTCAGCCACCTCAGCATCGCTGGCACCTTCCTGCCGGGCCAAGCCAGACAATGAGTCGATCAGTGGCTGATATTTTTCATTCACAGCTACTGACAATGCCAGCAACAGCGTTTCTCTTTTATTCAGATTCTGGCTGCTGTTCAGTACGTTACCAACATTAATTTTTAAATCGCGCAGGTAACGATGTTCGCTTTGAGCCAGTGTATCGAGCGCAGGATGTTCGCCCTCTACGTTGAGTCCAACCAGCCCCAACAGCGATACAACCGTTTCGTTTTGTGTAGATGTCATCTTTTTTAAGAGTAAAAGAGCGAATGAGTGCAAGAGTGGATGATCTGGCATTGCCTTTTCGCTCATTCACCCTTTCGCTCTTTCGCCATTAAATTAGGCCGTCAGTGTAGCTTCACCTTTTACCCAGTTACATGGGCAAAGTTCGTCGGTTTGCAGCGCGTCGAGTACGCGGATAACTTCATTCACGTTACGTCCAACTGATAGATCGTTTACGTTTACCCAACGAACAATACCTTGGGGATCAACAATATATGTAACACGATACGCTACTTTCTCGTTAGCCTCGAGGATACCCAGTTCTTCGGCCAATGATTTCGACGTATCGGCTAACATTGGGAATTTCAGACCACGCAAATCGTCGTGGTTTTTGCGCCATGCCAGGTGAACGAATTCGCTATCGGTAGAAGCACCGATTACCATTGTGTCGCGATCTTGAAAATCTTCAAATTTTTTATTGAATTCAGCGATTTCGGTTGGACACACAAACGTGAAGTCTTTAGGCCACCAGAACATCACCAGCCACTGACCAGCGTCTTTATGATCTTCCGACGAGATTTCATAGAACTCGTTGTCCTTATCAAGTGAAACAACGGCTAATTTCTTGAAATCAGGAAATTGTGAACCAACGGAAATAATTTGATTTTTCATAGAATTTATTGAGGTCGTATATGAGCAATAATCTTATTCAAATGCAAAATAAGGTATCAAAAGGCAGATAAAATATGACTTTTACCAATGAGCTTATAGATAAAAACTATTAGTTTCCAAGTATTATAATGAATATCAGGGCAGTACGTTGTTGGGAAAGGAAATTATTGACACCATATTCTCAAAAGAATAATGCAATTCATTAAAATGATCCAAAATATAATTTTAACTATATAGTGTATATACGATTTGAGCAACAAAAAATCCCGACCAGTGCAAAACCAGTCGGGACAGAATATTGAATTACACAATGCTTATCAGGCTGCCATACGCAGGAATGAATCCTGATCTGAACCCGTTGAAGTTAACATAGGAGCGATGACAGTATTCATTCGCTGGCGAACAAAACTTTCCTGCAAATAAGACGGCAATTTCGCCACAAGCTGGCGATATGCCTGTAAACCAAGCGCTTTGGCAATATAAGCTTCGTGTACTGAGTTAATATGCGCCACAATATTAACTAGACTCTCGTGAAACAATTTCACATCAATTTCCGAATCAACAAACCGCTCGATTTCACGTGGCCCACCGTTTCCGTTCGACGTAGAGATACGTAACCGGCTCAGCATATCGAAATACGTAGTATAGCCAATTTGTTTAGCTAACTGCTTGTATTGCTCAATGCTGAATTTTTGCAGAATCTCGCCAGTTTTCGCACTACGTAACGCCGTTTTCGGATTATTTTGAATTGCATTACGTAGCGCCCGAACTCGTTGATCACGGGTAGTTTTCAGAAACTGAGCCAAATCGGCCTGAACAGATCCTTCGCGTGAAGGCAATTGGAGATCAGACTTGGTAGCCACACTGAATCGACGCGACATGGGCAACCGTTGAATACGGTAGTTATTGATTGGGCCAAGCGCATAATAACCTATTGAGGCCGGATAATAACCTCGCACAACCATATTACCGATCCGCTTGCGGATCAGTTCTTCGTTACTAACATTAATACCTTGTACGGCCAGAAAAGCACGCGCACTAAATAAGGCACTATAGTAAGCCTGTGGGAAAGTCCAATGCAATGAACTTTGTAGATACTGCTCATCATTCACAACAGGCGTAATACGTAACGCATACTCAGCACTCCAGCTATTCAGCAATAACTTCTCCAGCGACTTTCGCGTATCATCGGTCATGAGTCCGTTGAATTGCTGAAAAATCGGGAATTTAGCCAGATCAAAAAGGTCATTCTGGTGATGGATATGATAGTCCATCGCGAAAAAGTGGTTCAGAAACACCTGCGCCGGAATTGATTGGGCGGCAGTCCGCTTCCGCCAGTTGTCATCGAGTGGCAGATTGCCCGTTGAGGTTGGGGCAATAGGTGCCTGAGCGTTCGGGGAATGCATCGTTGCGTTGGTTGTTCGTTTCATATTTTATTAACGAAAAAAGCGCATTTCACGTTCACTTTTTCGTATCTTTTTTCTATATGTAAAATACTGAAATACAGCAACTTAAATACATTTTTCTACCTATAAAAACAACACTATAAATAGCCTTAGCTGAAGCGCATAGAATTCTTATTTTTTACGCATTTAGATGTACTTTTGGGGTCAAATTGTACGTTGCTTTTACAACATGAAGTGGAGAAAGTTCATAGTAATCACAGGTTGTCTATGCCTGTGGAATGCACTACCATCATTAAGTCAGACTCGTCCGGTGCTGCAAGCTGCCCCTACTGATGGCATGGCTACGGTTAGTGGAACTGTGCAGGATGCAGAAACAAAAAAACCAATTGCGGGAGCTACGGTACAAGCTAAAAATCAGAATGGAGCCGTACAGGATCAGCAACGTACAAACGCCGATGGCAGGTATCAGCTTAAACTTTCTGCCAAACAGGCCTACACGTTCACGATGAAAGCCGATGGATACGCTTCTTTTGAAGAATCGTTTGCGTTTACCTCTGATCGAGCCAATAGTCTGGACAGAGTACGGCCTACATTGCTGTATCGCCCCGATAAAAAGCCGGTTAATTCACCAGCACAAGCGCCAACCGCTACGTCGGTAGCCAGTCAATCGCAGGTGTCGCCCCCACCAACTGCTCTGCCTGAAATAACGGCACGGGGCACAGCGCAGGTGGCATCAGCGGGGAATACGGCGCGTGTAGCTCCTCCCAAAACACTCGATGCCAAAATCATGTATACACCCCCTCCTCTGGTTGTGGTGCCCGGCAAAACGACGCAGTTGAAAGCCATTCAGTTTGTTCAAAGCAAATCCGAATTATTACCCGATGCTCAACCCGCGCTGGAACAACTGCTGGCTTATTTACGTGAACATAGTACAGCGGAAATTGAATTAGCCGGACATACAGACAATCAGGGGGATTTCGACGAAAATCTACGACTTTCGAAAGAGCGCGTCGACGTAGTGAAAGCGTATCTGGTGCAAAACGGTATTACAGCGAACCGGATTACTACGCGCGGGTACGGCCCTACCCGCCCGATAGCCAGTAATAATACAGAAGCTACCCGTCAGTTGAATCGACGTGTGGAAATGACCGTATTGAAAGAATAAGCTGAGTGTCGCCTGAATAGTAGGGATTGCAGGGTTGTAGTTTTACTACGTCTCTGCAATCCCCGATTATTTTCTACCTAACCACAAACCGCCAATCACCAGTATCGTTCCGACAATGGTGTAGGACGTAATAGGCTCGTTCGTAAGCAGAAACGCGTAAACAAATCCGAAAATTGGGCAGAGAAACAGCCACAGCGAGGCCCGTATCGGATCTTGCCTGACCAGATAAAACCATAACTGAAGAGCGCCCACCGATACGGGTAAAATCAGCCAAAGTGCCGAAGTCCAAAATCGCTGGTCGTACTGAGCGGCACTGAAATCGGCAAACAGAAGCGTAAAAGGCAGAAGCTGTAAACCACCCAGAAATACCTGCCAGCCATTAATCACCAGATTGGGCAACCGCCAGTCGAAACGGGCGTAGTAAACCGTTGCTGCAGACACCGCGACCATACCGAATAACAAAATAGCCAGCCCCTCGACCGTAGCATAGCTATTTTGCAACAGCGGATACGTAGCAATAGCAACTCCAACTAAACCCAGCAGCAATCCACCGATTTCGTTCAGGCGAGGTTTTCGACGTAGCCAGAGGGCCGAGAGCATAGCAATAAACAACGGATTTGTAGCCGTAGACAAACTACCAATACCAGCCGATACCTGCTTCAGCGCCAACACAAACGCCCCCAGATAGATTGTTGTATTAAGCAATGCGAAAATGGCCAGTCGTTTCCATTCTGTGCGCGTAGGCCACGCATTCGGCAAACGTTGTACGCCATACGCAAACAACAGCATACCACCGCCCGCAATAAAAAACCGCACATTTGCCAGAATCAGCGGGGGCACCGACTGCACGCCAAACTTTGTAGCCACCGCAGCCGACGCCCAGAGAGCCGCAAAAAGAAGACCGGGAAGAGTTTGTTTCATTATCAAAACCCAATCTTACCCTTCCGGCTATTTGGCTTTTGTTCGTTTGCCCAATCGCGCATTTCGGCTAGTTCCTTCTCGAAACCACCCGACAGAATCGGGAAACGGCACCACGAACGGGGGTCGAGGTTATGATCGTCGAGGTGAAAGCTGGGCGCATAACGCTCGCGTTTCCACTGATTCCGACTCCAGAGTTTGAAGAATCGCTCAACCCATAGCAGTAGTTTCTCGCGGTCATGAATTCCCGCGTAACGTACTTCAACGATACGTAGCACATCTACAGGTGGCTGTTTATCGCGAATGGCGGCTTCTTCGATGGAATTCAATACGTCGTAGGACATCAGGTCGTCTTCGTCGGTCTGTTTTTTGTCGAGCGGGCGTAGTTCGGCGGTGGGTTGCAGGTTATTCACTACGCTCAAACCTTTTACTTTTATCAGTTGATCGGATGACGTAGTACCTGAAACAGCACCTGTTCGGTCGGCGGGTGTCCATTCGTTTTTCACGTTCAGCCCAACTGTTTCGAGCCAACGTAACCAACCCCGTAGAAAATGTTTGTCGATGCCCGTAATCGGTGAAATACTACCAGCCGTATCGCCATCCATCGTAGCATAGCCAACAGCCGCTTCAGAGCGATTCGACGTACTGAGCAAGAGGGCATTATTGATGTTCGCCATCATCCAGATACCCGGAGCCCGCACCCGCGCCTGAATGTTCTGCAACGCTACGTCGTCGGTATCCCACGACAGTTTGCGGCCTAACTGTTCTTCAATCAGTCCACGATACGTCTCAACCAGACCGTTGATATTGATATTCAGGAACGTAGCACCGATATCATCGGCCAGCGTTTTGGCGGAATTGAACGTATCGTCGGATGAATTTTCGGTGCCCTGATACATTACCGTCAGCAGTTTACCAACCATTTCCTCCGACGTAGCACAATCCTGAATCGCTTTGATATAGCTCAGTTTCTTCTTCACACCGTCGATACCAATATTCTCGACGGCCATCCGAATCATTAGAAATACGAGCGCGGCAATGGCCGATGAATCAGCGCCCCCACTCAGCGACAGTACGTAGCTCTGCGAACGGCTTTTGCGAAGGTAATCGAACAAACCCAACGCAACAGCC
Organism: Spirosoma daeguense; assembly: GCF_054776875.1. Lineage (NCBI taxonomy): Bacteria > Pseudomonadati > Bacteroidota > Cytophagia > Cytophagales > Cytophagaceae > Spirosoma > Spirosoma daeguense. Next base: position 813,028 of record NZ_BAAHBF010000003.1, on the reverse strand, counting down.
CGCGCAAATTCTTCTTCTTTCAGAAAACCGCCCCGCTCCCAGGCTTCGAGTTCCGCTTTTTGTACAACAGGCGCAATTTCGGGCCAGTCGAACCGATCCGTTACGCGCAGATTTGGGTAAGCTAGTGCTACGTTAGACCGATTTTGTGTCTGGCTCAACCGAGTAGCATCTACGTCGACCACAGCCGGAACAATCAGAAAATCTTCATAACTCAGCCGCGCTCCCGACACCAGCAGTTCGCCGTTCGAAGCCACCATAGCATCGCCGTCGAAAATGATACGTCCCGACTCATTTCCCAGCATATTGGCATACACGTAACTCACGCCAAACGCCCGCGATGCATCGACCACGAACCGCTCGCGCACCTGTGATTTCAGAAACGCAAAATGGCTGGCCGTTGGGTTCAGAATAATATCGGTACCGCGTTCGTAAAGCATCCGACCGGGACGACTCGCCACCCAGGCATCTTCACAAATTTCGAACCCAATCCGAACGCCAGACAGATCGAAAACAAGATCGCCAAACGGATACATGAAATCGCCGATTTTGATTTCGTCGCGCACGAAAGCTGGCCACGGCTGAAACCAGCGTGTTTCGTAGTGTACGCCGTTGTTGGCCAGATTCTGCTTCGCTACAAAACCCAGAATCCGTTTGTTGGCAATCAGACACGCTACGTCGTAGGTACGGTTATTATGACGTAGTGGCAGCCCGACAGCAACGGCAATATCGTGTGTGTGTTCAACAATCTCCAGCAATGACGCAATGGACTGATCGACGGTGTTTTGCGCGAAGAAAGCGTCTTCGCAGCCATATCCTGAAATACATAACTCCGTCAGGCACAACAGACTAACATTCTGCCGTTGGGCTTCGGCAATGGCGTCGATGATATTTTGTTTATTACTTTCCCAGGCAAGCGGGGTTTGATTGAGAACGCCAGCGGCAATTTTCAGTAGCTTCATTGATACAATTGCGAATGAGTGAATGAGTGAATGTGCGAATAATTGCTTTCGACTTTCATCTAATTCAGCGTGAACGATACGTCTGCAAGGATAACAAAGATGCGGAGGAAATAGGTTGGTGCTACGTTAAAGTTGTGCAGATAATTTAGGCAATATCTCTTCAGACTTAATTCCCGCCAACACGCAGGCCACTTGGCACCTGTTTTGGTATGGTCCGGTCGAATTGTTCGTCGTTTAGTGTGCCCAAGAATTCGACGATACTGTTTATATCCCGAAATTCTACCCGTAAATGTTTTGTGAGTGGGTCGAGTTGCTCTTTTGTTACGTGATTATTTGCAATCTTACTGCCCGACAGGTCTTCGTAAAACATCAGCACATCCTGAAGCGTACCTAACGTACCGTTGTGCATGTAGGGCGACGTATGATTCAGGTTACGTAGCGAGGGCGTTCGGAAGGCGTAGCGATGATCAGGGCCATCGTCTGAATTGGGCAAAGCCGTATAATCGGCAACGCCCAGCGAATGTAGTTTAAAATCAGAAAACATGGGGCCATTGTGACATTTGGCACAACCTGATTTCAGAAATAACGCCATGCCTTCCTGCTCCGACAACGACAACGCCGTTTTATCGCCCCGCATAAACTGATCGAAGCGCGAATTAGTGGCCACTAAAGTTCGTTCGTAAGCGGCCAGTGCCTTTGCCAGATTCAGTTCGGTAACAGGTGCTACGTTCCCAAATGCGTTTACAAATAGCTGCCGGTACGTAGCGTTTTTGCGTAAACGTAGCACAATACTATCGATTGCTACGTCCTGCGTGAATGCATGACCGCGCATTTCTTCAAGGGTACGAATCGGTTCCAGCGACTGTTTTTCCAGACTACTCGCCCGCAAATCCCAAAACATGGGCGCTTTTCCAGCCTCAATGCTTTCGTGAAGAAGTAGCCCGTTAAAGGCTGTATTTAGAATGGTCTGGGCGTTACGTTTTACGAGTGGAATGGTATTGGGTTCCCGAAAATGACGCTCTGTACCAACACCTTCGCCATTTACACCGATAGAGACGGGCAAAAACTCGGCATACCCAAAATCAGGATGATGACACGTAGCACAGGCTATATCCCGATGCCCCGACAGAATAGGATCAAAAAAGAGAAGTCGTCCCAATTCAACTTTTTCAGGCGTTGTCCGGTTATCGTCTGGCTCAGGAACCCGTTCGGGCAAAGCCGCCAGCATCGAAATATCGTCGGGGGGTGTTTTCTGTTGGCTTCTTTGTTCTTCTTTCGGTTGGCAACTCAAAAACACCGACGTTGCCAAGGCAAACGCTGATACCAAAAGAAGAACAAACTGACGGGAAATCATCGTACCAAATAACTAGGCAACTACCAAAATTCTATACACTATAACAGTAAAACGTCACAAAACTACTTATTCATTTAATACGTTTCAGTTCATCCTGCATAGCCGAGCGTTTGACATAGGTTTCTTTGAACTCGTTAATTAGTGCGTCGGTGGCGTCGCGGCTTCCGGCTATCGTTTTACGAACCGACGTGATCCACGACGCTACGTTCTTGTAATCTGAACGGGTATTGGCTTGCTCAGCCAGTTGGCGGATAGCCGGTAACAGCAAGGCAAGCATTTCGGTTGGATAGGAATCGGCCAGATGCGGCATCATTTCCTTAATCGCATCGAGTCGGGGAGCTTGCTGGAGCAGAACGAGCAAATCAGGCCATTGCTTCTCTTCCAGAAAAATCGGACCCAACTGGCTCAGCAAGGCATCGGCAGCATTATAACCCCAGCCCGAACGACGTTTGCCTGCTTCTTTCGCAATATCCTGTCTGATTTTTTCAACCAGTGATGTATATTCCACAGCCCATTCTTCGGCTGAAAACGTAGCCTTCCATCGACGGAAATACTCGACGTTGAACCAGCGGTCAAAAGCGAATTGTTTAGTAAATCGACGGATGTCATCTATTGATTTCTCAGCTTCGGCAATAACCAGTAATTTCTCCATCCACTGATGCACGGTGCCTGGATGCTTGTTTTTTTCGGCAATCCGAATGCCATCTTGAACCAACGTTTTTGCCCGATCATATTGCTTCGTCTGAATAGCTTTATCGACAGCCTGTGCCCGAACCTGCACAATATCCATGTTGGCTTCGGTTTCGCGGTCGGCGTCTTCGTCGCGATCAATCTCACGTAAAAACTTTACCCGCAACGTCCGCAGATAATCTGGATAAAACGTACTACCGGCTGATCTAAGTAACGGCTGTAATTTATCGAGTAATTCCAGAAACAGATCAGGCTCATGTAGTTTCAGCGATGTCTGGCGTGCTACGTCGAGCATCGAAAGTCCGGCATCACTATAGCCAAAATAGCGTTTGTCGGTTAAGGAGTCAGCCAGCCTGTCGAATAACTGCCGACGTAGTGGCAACGCGGTATCATCGTGGAGCGCAATTTCACGTAGTAACTCAACAGAATTACGTAGCGTATCGCTGATGTTGCCCGCCGAATCATCGCATTTGGTCAGAACGGTCATTATCTCCTCCAGCAAAATCATACCTAGCGTCAGCGAATCTTTAAAATTATGCTGAACAATCAATTTGCTGCCGGTTGCCAGCAACGTATTGATTTCCTTGGCCAGTTTAAACGTACTCCGGTAATCAATAAAACCGCGTCGGTCGGTGTGGGCCTGAACAAGTTTCCGGGTCAGATCAACGTAGTGCTGCCCTACATCGATACGTTCGTCTTTAGCAGCAAAATGAAGCTGTAGTTTGGCCGCAAACGTTTTGTCGGACGTAGCGTATTCAACCAGAAACACCCGTAATTCATCGGCACTTAGTTCCTGCACCAAATCGGCGATGGTTAGTTTTCCGGTTGTTTTTTTAGGTTTAACTGTCCCTGCTTTTTTACCCAACTTTGGTTGTTTTCGAAGCGTTTCACGTAGCGTAAACAGCACAGCCACAACGTGTTTACATGTAGCACTCTCAACGGGGCAGTCGCAAAACGAATCGGAAATAGTACGTCCATCAAGGATTATTTCGACCGAGTATGTATCTGAACCTGCAACCTCGGCCTGCCACACGCCGTTGCTATCCTGCTCTACGTATAACACAGCTCCGTTCTGTGCATACGGCTGGGCTTTTTTTAGCAAATCTTTTGGCAGTTGCTGGTCGAAGTTGTCGAGCGTCATCATGTTGGTTAAGGCTGGCCGATTGACAAAAATAGCGTAGTCCTACGTTTAGGAAAATCGTATAGCTGATAGCCCGGTCATTCTTAAAACCAGTATTCCATATAATCATGATTTGCTAACAGCGAAATAACGTCCGGCACAAGTGATTAACGTACTTTTGTAATCCAACGTAACACGAGTAAAAACTGAATGGATACACGACGCGAGTTTCTGAAGAAAGCGGCTCTGCTGGCCGGTAGTGCAGGCATTTGGGATAGTTTACCAGAGTCTATCCAGAAAGCGATGGCGATTGCTCCCGCGCCGGGCAGTACCTATCTGGACGCCGAACACGTAGTGATTCTGATGCAGGAAAATCGTTCGTTCGACCATACCTACGGTACGCTTCAGGGCGTGCGCGGCTTCAATGACCCGCGTGCTGTTACGTTGCCCAACAAAAATAAAGTCTGGTTCCAGAGCAATCCGGCGGGCGAAACCTACGCACCTTTCCGCTTGAACCTGCGCGATACCAAAGCCACGTGGATGAGTTCGTTGCCGCATTCGTGGGCCAATCAGGTCGATGCCCGGAACGGCGGGAAGTATGATCGCTGGCTCGAAGCGAAACCATCAGGCCGTAAAGAATACGCGCACATGCCGCTTACAATGGGGTATTACGACCGAGAAGACATTCCGTTTTACTATGCATTGGCCGATGCTTTCACCGTTTGCGATCAGCATTTCTGCTCATCATTGACGGGTACAACCCCCAATCGGCTTTACCTCTGGAGCGGCACTGTTCGCGAAAAACACGCGATGGATGTAAAAGCGCGGGTACGTAACGAAGATACTGATTATGACAAACTTGCCAGTTGGCCCACGTTTCCCGAACGGCTTGAAGACAATGGAATTTCCTGGCGCATTTACCAGAACGAAATTAACCTGTCGACTGGTTTTGTGGGCGATGAAGATGGCTGGCTAGCCAATTTCAGCGATAATCCAATCGAGTGGTTTGAACAGTATAACGTCAGGTTTTCGGCCAACTATCAAAAGTTTCGTGCCGAATCGCTACGTACATTGCCCGGCGAAATCAAAGCCCTCGAACAGCAGATTACTACGTTGTCGGAATCCAGTAAGGAAGGCATTTCGGCTCGTAGAACACTGAAACAAAAAACGGCTTTACTCAACGAACTGACCGACGAAGGCGACCAATACACGGCCGATAAGTTCGAGAAATTGTCGGCCCGCGCGAAAGCATTGCACCAGAAAGCGTTCACGACGAACGAAAACGACCCGCATTACCGCCAGTTAGACCGGCTAACGTATCAGGATGGCGACGTAACCCGGAACGTAGCGATTCCGAAAGGCGACGTACTGCACCAGTTCCGGGCCGATGTGGAGTCCGGGAAATTACCAACTGTATCGTGGCTTGTGGCTCCGGAAAACTTCTCAGACCATCCATCAGCTCCGTGGTATGGCGCATGGTATCTATCTGAAATTCTGGATATTCTTACCAAAAATCCTGACGTCTGGAAGAAGACTATTTTCCTACTGACCTACGACGAAAACGATGGCTATTTCGACCACGTACCACCGTTTGTAGCCCCCCATCCAAACCGTCCCGAAACGGGTCATGTGTCAAAAGGAATCGATACGCAGTCGGAGCACGTCGACATGGCGCAGGAGCTGAAACGGAACGTAGCAAACCCTAAAAAAGATGCGCGTGAAAGTCCCATCGGTCTGGGCTACCGGGTGCCTATGGTTGTTGCATCGCCCTGGAGCCGAGGTGGGTACGTTAATTCGGAGGTATTCGACCACACGTCGGTATTGCAATTTCTGGAAGGATTTCTGAGTCAGAAAACCAAAAAGCCGATTAAGGAAACCAATATCAGCGACTGGCGACGTACCGTTTGCGGTGATCTGACTTCGGTTTTCCGGCCTTACAACGGCGAGAAGTATGCGTTACCGACTTCCGTTCAGCGCAATACGTTTATCGAAGGCGTTCACAAAGCGCAGTTTAAAGAGGCCCCAAGTAATTTCCGAGCATTGAGTAAGGCCGAAGTTGAGCAGTTGAACCAGTCGACGAAATCGCCCCTGATGGTGCAGCAGGAAAAAGGCATTCGCCCGTCCTGCGCCCTCCCCTATCAGTTGTGGGCCGATGGCAATCTGGAGACAAACAATCGTCAGTTCCGCATCAGCCTCGGCGCGAATAAAGACCGATTTGGCAAAGCAACGGCGGGTGCTCCTTTTACGGTCTACAATATGGCCGATCATTCCGTTCGCGACTACGCGGTTTCGCCCGGCGACGTACTGAGTGATACGTGGCCTGTTTCGCCCGATGCTACGTATCATTTTCGGGTATACGGCCCCAACGGATTCTTTCGAGAGTTTTCGGGAAAAGCGGTTCATCCATATCTAACATTACGTTGTATCGATAACCGTCCCGAAAAACTTAAAACAGCCCAACTCACGGTTCAATTTATCAGCCAGGGCGAAAAGCCGTGGAAGATTCAACTCATCGACAACGCGTATAAACAAGGCACGAAACAACTCACGCACAGCGGCAAGTCGGGCAAGCCCGTTACGTTCGATATGGATTTAAAAAACAGCCACGGCTGGTATGATTTCAGCGTCCGCGTTGAGGGCGATACGTTGTTCGAGCAACGCTACGCCGGACGTATCGAAACTGGCTCCAGCAGTTTCAGCGACCCATTGATGGGAGGCTTGGTGTAATTTTTATTGCTTTTCGATACGTCAACAGCCCGAAAACACTACGTTTTCGGGCTGTTGACGTATTTGGGTAATCATATCGACGTTGGGACTCAAACAACTTGTTACTGTTCAATAGTCATCGTTCGTACTTTCCCGTTTTCGAAGCGATATACATGGTTTAGTAGTGAGTCGCTTAACACATTGCCGTCCAAATCTTTGATAAGCTGGCGAACGTTGATAGCAATTTGGCCGTCGGGTCTTGTCTCAAACGCGAGAGGCTCTACCGTCGGATTGATTTGTTCCCATTGACGTAGCCAGTAAGCGCGCACCTCATCTTGGCCCGATACATAGCCCCCCTCCCAGCCGTTTGGCCAAGCCACGTCGGTATGCATATGCGCTAAAACAGCATCAATATGGCGTGCATTGAAATCCTGATAGAGTTGACGCAGAATTGGTTGATGATCCATGATTTGAGAACGATTTTGATTCCAGTATTCAGAGAATCAAAACTAAACCCGGTTCAGTACAGTCGATTATCGGTAGCAATTGAGATTTTACCAGATTTGCTTGAGACGCATACAACCTTAGGTTATTGCAGTCCGTATTTATGGTTATTAAGCACCAATGCGTCAAAAAACAGACTGCGGAGCGGGAGTTTTAGCAGCGTACCGGCCTTTAAAATAAAGATATGAAGCGGCTACCAGAACGCTGTAAAGAATGGCTAGCGTATAAGCACCGTAAATAAAAAACTCGCGGTAGCTGATATTGGCGTAACCAAAATTCTTGTACAGTAATACGCCCACACTCCCCAGATAACCGTACCAGTCGGCCAACGTAACGATAAAACCAACCGTACTAACGTAGCGAAATGACGCAATGAGCCGCTCGAAATACAGGCCGTTACAAGGCACATAGGCCATGTATAACCCTAATCCCGTGAGCAGAAACCAGTTACCGGGCGAAAGCGCGCCCCTAGTGTACGCATACGTACTAAGCCCGACGAGCGCACCGCCCAACAGCATCAGCCCATTGAGGAGCGCAAATGCCTTAAAATTGTTCGTTACCCGTTGCAGCAACGCCATCACCAGCAAAATTCCGACGGCTACCAGCGTTTCGGTTTTGGCGAAAATCGCTACGTTGTCGACACCTGCATCTTTCAGAATTTCAGGGCCAAAATTGTCGCGGAAATCGCGGAAGGCGGAAAGCAATACGTAGGATAAAATCAGTAGAATCAGGCCGGGTCGAAAATTCTGTACAAATGTCCGGCGCTCTTCGGCATCCATCGGCTTACGAGCGGTACGTAGTGCCCGATCTTCGTCGGTGGGCGGTGGCAATAATGTTAACCCATAAATAGAAATTAACATCGGAATGATAAAAAGGCTTCCTGTTACAAACGGTAGCCAAAATTCCGATACACCCCATGCGCTTTTGATGGTGAGGGCTACGGTTTTCACAAATCCCGACGCAAAAATGAACGAAGCGGTCAGACCAGCCACCAGCGCATCAGTTTGGCGACGACCTTCCAGAAATCCGAGCATGGTGCCGTAGATCAGGCCAAGTGGTAGACCATTCAGAAACAGAAAAACGATATTCCAGGGTGCAGGTACCAGCGCGAATCCCAGCAGGGCCAGCAGAGCAACGCCCACATAAAATAAAATATTGATCGCGCGTCGGCTCGGCGACATTTCAGAAACAACCTTTACGCCGATACCTTTCGATACAGCATAGCCAAATACCTGCGCCGTAACCAGCCAGATTTTATAACTCACACCCGCAAACGTCATTCCCTCGAACGTAGTGGCAGTAATGCCCCGGCGAAAGGCATACATGCAGGCATAGGTACAAAAGGCGACAACAGCACCATAGATGACAAAGGCAGTAGGGTTACGGAGAAAAGCGGGCGAACGCATAGTTTGTTGAATAAACTTCCAGACGGTAGAAGAAGGACAAAATAGCAAAATATTTTGTCCGTTTGGGTTAGTAGTCAATACAAAAAAGTCTGGATCGAACTGAAAACACCAAATTGGCTTTACCAGTCTGAAGGTTATAAATTCAATGTTTTAGCCAATCAGTAACGCTCTTAGGCCGACGGTCAAGCCAGCTATACCAGAAAGCTAACCCAGCATTGATTAATAGCCCCGTCAAGATAATACACAGTTTACCTCTTGGCTGGGTAGCTCCCAGATAAACAATACCCGTTGTGAGAATGACGCCCATCATCACCAGTGTGATAAGCCATTTAGTCAATGTAGTAAACATAACTCTCTGTTTATAAATCGGGCAATAGATTATTACAAGTAACTACTTAATAACCAGCACTACGACGGCAGATTTCCAGGTAATAGTTCATGTCGGGTGTGGGCAGGTTCGGAATTTTTGCCTGCTCATCCCAGGTACGTAGCAGCAGAATGCCTTTGAAATATGGATTCGTTTCAAACGAAGCGGCTTCACCGGTAGTCATAGGTCCGCCCTGAAATTCGAGCGTTTTTAGACTTGCTTCCGACAAACGGGCAAAATAATTCGGATTCTTAAAGACCAGATACCGCTTGGCATTGACGTGATTCTCAATCAGTTGTCCTACTTTTTCCGAAAATCCCAGTTCGCGGAGGTAATCGGCGCCTAATTTTTCGTGGTCAACCGTACCGTAGCCATCCATGTAACCGCCGGCCAATTCGGGAGGTAACAAATGACCAATATCGTGTAGAAAAGCCGCCGAAATGGTGTCGTCATCGGCACCCGACTGTTCAGCTAACAGAGCGCATTGCAAAGCATGTTCAAGCTGGGTGATCGGCTCACCATAATATTCATCCTGACCACTTTGCGCAAAAAGATTCTTAATGGATTCCATAATTAACTGTATTGCAGATAGGTACGTTCTATAGTTCCGTCGTCATAAAGATCAAAAAGAGCGTAACCAGCTTTGGTTTGTTCGTGCATCTCGGTTTTCCACCAGTTGCCGCTAACGGCCCCATTGCAGAGATACGTAACGCCGTTATACTCAACCCGATCCAGTAAGTGCATGTGACCGCTCAAAGCCGCTTTTACGTTCGGATACTGGTAAAATAGCTTAATCAATTCCGGCGTATTCGACAGAACGAGCGCCCCGGAAATGTTCCAGTTACCATTCTTTACGTTCTGTTGACTGTAGAAACCGGTAGGGCTAAAAATCGGGATATGGGATAGAATCAGAATCGGCATTTTGGGGTCGGTTTTAGCCAGATCGCTTTTGAGCCAGTCGAGTTGTTCAGGGTCAATGAAACCCGTGTACCATTTATTTTCGGGCGTCATCTGCACGCTGTCGAGCAGGATAAAATGCCAGCCGTTCCGGTCGAAACTACGGTAACGATTGCCGATTTTCATCAGATCGACGGCCCATTTCTTGCCGTACATCGGGTCGCTTTGCGCCTGCTCGTACCCCCAGATGTCGTGGTTGCCGATACAATATTCGATAGGCAGCGAATTGTCGGCTTTTACAACGGTATGCCACGCATCCCACTGTTTCTGCACTTCAACTTTATCCTGCTTCAGCGCATCCATAATCACATCGCCACCGTGCAGAAAAAAGGATGGCTTATCCTTCTGGTTCTGAGCATGGTGGAAACATTTAGCAACGCCTTCCATTGGCTTGTTTTCGGGCGTAATGTGCGTATCGCCCATGTAGGCAAACCGAACGCTACGTTTCCGGGCCGTCGGTGCCGACGTAATAAGCGCTGTTGAAGGCGAAACAAACGGCAGCAAAGCCGCTGATTTGAGAATGGTTCTACGGTTCATGGGAGTTGATTAGCTTATGGAACGCTGATTGTTATGATGCTTATGATTTACAATATGATGATCATAAATATCATACTAATCTGTGTTCTATTGTAAAGTCAATACGTATCAGCGCTTACTTCCGACTATCGTGTCAATAGCTGGCCCAACCGGATGATCGGCTTTAAAATCGAATCCCAACAAGCGCGCCAACGTAGCAGCAATCTGATTCTGAAATAAAACCGGGCCGTTCTGTTGCTCGCCCGATGTCGCTACGCCCGGCCCCATTGCCGCCAGCCAGATCTGATATGAATCGGCGGTTTTGGTGCCGTGATCTTTCCAGCGTGCCTTTGGCGTATGGCCGCGTCCGTGATCGGTGGTAATGAGCATGGCGGTTTTTCCGGCGTATTGGGGCATTTTCTGCATCATCTGCCATAAATCGGCTAAGTAGCGATCAATCGACTGCACCATAGTAAGGTGATCGACGTAGCGTCCGGCATGGGCGAGATCGTCGGTTTCGTCGAACGATAAAAACAACACACGCGGCTGTTTTTGCCTGACGTACTGACGCGCCGAAAAATAAGTCAGAAAATCAGCCCGAACGCCATCGCCAAATTCGCGCGGATACAACGTAGTGAGATCACTCAACAGCGAATCGACCGACGTAACGGGTTTGGCAGGTTCATTGGCCGAGCTGGCTGGAATTCCGCTACGTTTCTCATTCACAGCCGCTTCAATCACATCCCAGGACGAAAAAACGGCCACTTTTCCCGCAAAACCCGGCTGTTGATTCAGAAACTCCAGCACCGTTACGTTCGGGTTGTCGATTTTATCGTTCGACTTGATTCGGTCGTCGGCATAGCCACTCAGAATTTCGTTATAACCCGGATAGCTAAACCAGTGCGGATTCGATACGTTCATGCGGCTGCCTTTCTGCCGATTGCCGTAGAGTTGTCCCTGCTCTCCAATTGTATTCCAGAGAAACGGCATCAATCGTTTTCGTCGTTCGATGGACGTAGCGGCCCAGTAATTTTTACGAGCGTTAGACGTGTCGCGGCTATAAACCGGATCGAACAAAAGCGTTGAGTCGGCACCGTTGAAAACTTCCTGCCACCGAACACCATCGAGCGTTACCAGAATCAGATTCTGCGCGTTTTGCGCATGGGCCGATAAGCTTATTAAAAGACTTAGACAAACAAAGGCACGTAGCATGAAGCGTTGATTTTGAACGTGGTGCAACAGTCTAAACTAGGATAAAGGTAGATTTTACTTGCCTCATTGCAGACGAACAAAAATGAAAGGGCCAAGCTGGAGCTTGGCCCGAACCTTATGCTACGTTTACAAGCACATCAGCGACTATTTATCCCACCAAACGGCGGTGTTCAGGTCGTCGGCTCCCTGACGAGCAACGGCTTCGTTCCGATTCACCCCATTCAGCGACTGCTCCGACTGGGGATAGATAAAACGAATCGGCACTTTGTTGTTGTTCAGGTTATCAGGGCCGGGCGTAACGGTTGGAATACCCGTCCGACGCCAGTCATACCATGCTTCCAGACCGTTGAATAACAAGGCGACCCATTTCTGCGTACCGATTTTTTCGAGTTTCTGCTGTGTAGTGCCCGTGTAAGCAACACCCGTTTGTGTGTAATACGTAGCGGCTGGCGTTACGTCGACACCGTATTCTGTCGGAACAATGGCTTTGTAAAAATCCATGTTGGCTTTGATGCCGTTCAGGTAATACGTTTCGGCGCTGCCCGTTGTAACAAGATTTTTTTCGCGGGCTTCGGCCAGAATAAACTGAACCTCAGCGTATGTCATGACGGGACCACGTGCTACGTTCGCTACGGGAGCGGGCGTACTACATACTAGACAGGCAAACGACAATCCTACTCGCGATACACCTTGAGGACCGCCATTGTAGTTCAGCGCAGGCGTATCGCCCAGACCATTCGGAATACCAACGTATTCCACTTTTCCGGCTACCGATGGTTTTTCAACCGGACGTGCAAACACGGGCAAACGTGGATCATTCAGCGCCGAAAGTCGATCAACGAGCGATTTGCTAGCCCGGAATTCATCGAACGAACCGACCCGAGCACCGTAGAGCGGCCACTGGTTTGGCGCGGCTGCCAGATACGTCAACGTAGCGTTATCGGTATTCGATTCCATGATGGGAAATTTGGCTTTATCGGCCAGAATCGCCTGTAAATCCGTACCGACGTTCCGCTTATTCGATATGCGCATGAGGGCACGCAGACGTAGTGAATTCGCCAGTTTTTTCCACTTGGCAATGCTACCCGCTCCACCACCAAAAAGAATATCACCCGAAACAACTTCGTTACTGGTTCCCAGCAAGTCGTTCGCTTTAGCGAGATCGGCCAGGATTCCGTTGTAAATCGTTTCCTGTGTGTCATACTTAGGCGCATAAACACCGGTTGATTTTGCTTTAATGGCATCGGTATAGGGAATATCACCGTAAGCATCGGTAGCCAGCGAAAACAGCCATGACTTCAAGACCAGCGAAATTCCCAGATAGTTATTCTGTTTGGCAGCCGTTGCTAAGTCAATGATGTTCTGCACGTTGCGCATGTTACCATACACCGTATTCCAGACGCCGTTCTGCTCACCCCAGAGGTAACGATCTTCGTTTACAAACTGAATTTTGGCAGTGTGCTGCACCACGATATTACCAATTCCCCAGGCCATATTTACCTGATCGTTGATGGTATTTCGCAACACGCCCGATAGCAATAAATCAGCCGAAACCTGAGTAGGTACGTTCGGGTTGTTATTGATTTCTTCGAAACCGTTATCGCAGGACGTAAACGCCAGCAGGGAAAGGCTCGTAACAAGTATTTTTATCGATTTCATTGTATAAGTTCGTTTGAGAAACCCCACGGCAGCGGCCGACCGTCTCAACCCCTCCACCGTAGGAAGGGATTGAGACGGGGTATTGCTTTTTATAATTTCAAGCCCAGATTAAAACCAAAACTGCGCGTGGTCGGAATAGCCATGTATTCGATACCGGGCAGAGCCGTACCACCAGAGTAAGACATCGTTTCGGGATCGACGTGCGGTACTTTCGACCACACGGCCAGATTCCGGCCAACGAGCGAGAACGTAACACCTTTGAGTGGAACTTTACCCCAGATGCGATCTGGAATCGAGAAGCCGAGTTGAACCTCACGCAGTTTCACAAACGATGCATCGAACATGACGCCCTCGGCAATGTTACGTCCGCTTGTCCAGGCAGTATGCCACTGACGCGAGTTCAGTTTCACGTCGTTGGCAGCAAATGTGTTTGTTCCGTCAGCTCCCGTTGTAACGGTTACGCCCTGACCGATCACGCCATTGCCGGGTAAATTCAGATCGTAGCCGTTGGCGCGGCCTTCCAGCGTTTCGATGATGATACCGCCCTCACGACCAACCGTTTGCGTTAGTGAATAAAGCTTTCCACCCTGACGAACATCGAACAGGAAGCTCAGTCGCAGGTTTTTATAGCTCAGGCTGTTATTAATACCCAGCAGGAAATCAGGGTTATAGTTGCCCAGTTTAACCCGTTCGGTAGTAGGCACAGGCCGCCCGTTGGCAAATACCATCTGTCCAACGTTACGTCCTGTAGCATCGTAATACGGCTTGGTTGGATCGGTATTCTGAACGCGGGCAAACGCAATGCCGTACATATCGCCCATGCGCTCACCAACGCGTGCTTCGATGCTCACACCTCGACTGGCCATCACGAAATTCTGAATATTGTCCGATAGCTCAAGAACCTTGCTCCGGTTGGCCGAAAAATTCAGGTCGATAGCCCAGCGAAGGCTATTGGCTTTCTCTATAGGTACGAGATTCAGGGCTACCTCTACCCCACTGTTCCGAATCAGACCTGCATTGATGGCCCGGCTATTGTAACCACTCGTAATTGACAGCGGAATGTTCAGAATCTGGTTGCGGGTGTTGGTCAGGTAATACGAAAAGTCAAGTCCAACCCGGCGTTTGAACAGTTTCAGCTCCACTCCACCCTCAAATGAGCTACTAATTTCAGGTTTCAGGCTGAAGTTGGCCAATCGGTCAGTTTCGCCATAAACCTGACTGCTACCGAACGGATCACTTGGGTTATACGACTGCGTGAACGTAAACGGATCAGTGTCATTACCAACCGATGCGTAGTTGATGCGCGCTTTCAGGAACGAAATCGGCTGTGGCAGCACGAACATATCGCTCAAAACTGCGCTCAAAGCCGCCGACGGATAGAAATACGAGTTGTCCTGCACACCAAACGTGCGAGCATACGCTGGAAGCGTCAACGCACTCGACCAGTCATTACGGGCTGTTAATTCTAAGAAGAGATAATTGCGGAAACCAACCTGTGCCGATCCATAGAGTGAGTTCACCCGTTTGGTGGTCAGGCTTTGCGAGGTTTGTAATGGAATGCGCGAATTTGTCAGATTATAAATGCCCGGAATGTTGAGCTGACCCGCGTTATTTTCCAGAAAATCAGACTTTTGCTGAAGCTGGTTACCACCGAACGTACCCGATACAGTCCAGTTTTCGTTAAACTCTTTGTTCGCCGTAAACAGGAAGTCGGTGTTACGTTCTTCGCTCACGATACGTGTATCGCGATACTGCCCGAATGGGAAACGCTGCGTGCTGAACGCCCGACGATATTCACGTTTTTCATTGGTATAATCGACGGCGGTACGTCCCTGCACACTCAACCAGGGCGTCAGATCATACTTAAGCGATACGTTACCGATAATCCGGTCGTAAAGCTGGCCGTTGGTGTTTTCAAAAACGGTCAGATATGGGTTGTCGTGATAGTTGTAGTTCCAGCTAAACTGACGAACGCCTTCCTGACCGCGCATCCAGTAATCGCGCATCGCATCCATCGACACGGACGGTGGTAACCAGCAGTTAAACAGGTACATGATACTTTCGGTACCATAGCTGATCGATGGACGGTTGCCGCTGTTGCCTTTCACGTAGCTCACGAACGAATTGGCTGAGAACTTAGGCGTAAAATGATACCCTCCACTAAACGACGTTGTATTACGTGTCAGATCGGTGTTCGGCACGATCCCTTTCTGGGTCAGGTACGTATGCGCCAATCGGAAGTTGCCAAATTCGTTGTTACCCGTAACCGCTACGTTGGTTGTGTGCGTATTACCCGTTTGCAGGAATTTTTTCAGGTTATCCGTTTCAGGAACCCAGGGCGTAGCTGTAATAACGCTACCTGCCGGTGCGTTCAGATCGCCACCACGGTAATCAATTGGCTGACCATTCAGCGTTCTCGGCGAGTTAAACTGGGGATAGTTTTTGTTGAGCGAGAACGCTGGCCCCCAAGCTTCGTCGGTACCGTCAGTTAAACCACCACCGGCACCATTGGCAAACGCGAAATCACCACCGTTGGCATTTCCCTGTCCGTATACGTTCTGGTATTTCGGCAGCACGAGCGGTGTCTCAAAGGTCTGGTTCGTGTTTATTTCAACACCGATGCCTTTAGAACCACGACCCGATTTTGTTTTGATCACGATAACACCGTTGGCAGCCCGCGCTCCATACAAGGCCGACGCAGCCGCACCTTTCAGTACGTTCATCGACTCAATATCGTCGGGGTTGATAAAGCTAGCCCCGTTGCCAAAGTCAACTTCGAGGTTGTTACGTCCCGAACCGCCCGTAAATCCGTTCGATACCGGAACACCGTCGATCACATAAAGCGGCTGATTTTTATTCAGATCTACCGAACGTTCTCCCCGAATCGTCACGCGCGCCGAACCACCAATACCCGATGGACTTCCAACAACCGTAACACCAGCCACTTTACCAGCCAGTTGATTTGTTACGTTGGTTTCGCGGGCAATGGTCAGCGCACTTCCCTGAATCTCCTGCGTGGCATAACCCAGCGCTTTTTTCTCCCGCTGAATCCCCAACGCCGTTACCACTATTTCGCCCAACGTAGCGGTACCCGCCGACAGTGAAATATTGATGGTTGTCTGATTTCCAACGGCTATCTCTTGGGTTTCATAACCGATAAATGAGAACGTAAGCTTAGCAGTTGAGGCATTACTAACGTTCAGGCTATACGTACCGTTGGCATTTGTGGTTGTACCGGTTGTTGTGCCTTTTACCAGAATCGACACGCCGGGCAAGGGCTTTTTGTCGTCAGAACCGATAACCGTACCGGAAATCGTTTGAGCCATAACCGACAGGCCCGAAAGCAGGCTAACTAAAAAGACCACCAAACCTCGATGCCAGATACGAGTAGGTGGTACTGAAGCAAGTAGCGTAAATATCATACGTTTGCAGGTTAGTACGAGAAAGTAATTTCTGCAAAAGTATAGCGGCATTAAACCGATGTTAAAGAATGATTATCAATCCTTTATGAATTCACATTAAGGAAAATTCACAAATTCTTAAAACCAGCAAACTACCCTTTTAACCCAGCAACTTCTGGATCAAAAGTGTTTTCTTTTTATGTCAATATGCGATCTTGTTACGGTGCTACGTTCAGCCAATTTCTTACACTTTGTTCGGCATAACCTGCGCCCGAACTCATTCCTTTGCCGCCAATTCCCGTAACAATCCGGATATTTTCGTCGACGTCATACTCAAAGATTTCGTCTTTAGTCTGGCTGTAAAAACCGGCCCACGTTTTTTTCGTGACCAGCGGGAACGTAACGATACGTTGTGCTTCGTCCAGCATCAGCTCGTTGATAAATTCCTGTGTATGATAGCCTAAGTCTTCGGCCTGTGTCGCTTCAGCATACTCATGTGAGTCCCCAACGATGATCGACCCGTCTGTTGCCTGTTTGAACAAAATATGAATTCCCCATTTCTGAAGTTCCATGTAGCGTTCGGGCGACGTAACGGATGCATGAGACGGGCAAGTCTGAAACGATTCGTACCGACGTATACTAAGACCCGTCAGGATATTGCCTGGCAGATTGAGACCCGAAACTGGCTCCATCAACAACATTTGTAGTTTGCTGACAACCAAACCTGCATCGGCAAATACGTCCGGAAAAAGCAGGCGAACTTCATGTCCGCTACAGATCAGCACCCGATTGGCCTGAAACCGCTCCCGATTGGCGAGTGTTAAAATAGCACCGGAATAATTCGACTGAACGTCAATCACAGCCGCACCCGACTGATAATCAACGCCATATTTTTTCTGAATATAAGCAATCAGCCGATGAATCATCTGATCCGGCTCAACACTCATTTCGCCGGGAAAGAACAAACCCCCAACCGGATAATCTGTCTGTAAGGTCGGATATTTTTCAAGACACTGGCTTTTGGTAAGCAGTTCGCACGGATAATCCAGTTGCTGATAGCGGTCATACAATTCATTGGCAAGCATCCATTCATCTGCATCCGATGCTACGTAGATTGTGCCATTTTGGCGTACACTCAGATCGGTTTCCTGCTGAATCTCCTGATAGATGTCAAGGCTCCGACGTCCATAATCGAACCAGCGTCCGGCCAGTCCCGACGGCACCACCTGCCCAAAATTCCGAACGGTTGCGCCTACCGGATAGCGGTCTTTTTCAAGCAATAATACACGTAATCCGGCTTTGGCAGCATGATAGGCATGAAACGTACCGAGAGCCCCGGCACCGACAACAATTAAATCGTACATAGGAAGTTAATGCAGAATGGATACGGTATGGTGTAATGAATAATGTAAAATGAACAATGCGGCCTGTACATGACCATCACCTACCCGGCATTATTCATTTTACATTACCCATTATATATTCACTATCGCCTGGCGGCTTTCGACCATCGCGGGCAATTCACGAAGTGATCCCAGTAGGGCGTCGTGCGGATAATCTTCCAATTGCTCGCGTGTATGAGTACCATTTGTGAGACCCAGATTTAGCCCGACGCCAGCCGCCCGACCCGACAACAGATCGGAAGGCGTATCGCCAATGTTTATGACCGCTTTAGGATCGGTAACGCCCAATAGCTTCATGGCGCGCTCAATCATATTCGGGTACGGACGCCCACGCTCCACTTCATCGCTGGCAATCGACGACTGAATTATACTATCATCATCGCCGATACGTTGGCCGTCAAGTCCCTCCAGCCAGCCAAGTTTGCCTAAAATTATATCGGTAACTACCCGGTAAAAACCCGTTGTTAGTGCAATAGCGATACCTTGCTCCCGCAACCAGGCGAACGTATCGAGGCAACCTTCGGTAGGCGTTGCACCATGCGTCTGGTAGTGGTTTTCGAGGATTCGGCGGAACGTATCGTACGATTTATCGACGTATTCAGTCAACCGTTCTGTCTGTGCGCCAAGCTGTTCCTGCCAGAGCGTTTCAAATACGTAGCGTTTCGACAGGCCCTGCATCGCCAGAATTCGCTCGTCCGATACGGTTAACCCCGTTTCGGCGGCTGCCTCTGCAAAACATCGTTCCACTTCATGATGATCGGTTACGGTCGTACCGGCCATATCAAAAACAACCAATTCAATGGGTTTCATAAGCACAGGAGGGAGATTGACAGTTGGCTGGTAAAAAAACTGAATATTTCCCGAACCTCCTATTAAGCAGATGTTAAATCCGGTGGTTTGAGCAGATTCTTGATCAGCTAGCGATTCTTGATATGGAAAATTGTTAGCCGTTGACACAAAAAATAGACGTATCAATCAGTAAGGTACTTAGTTTTAGAATCTGATCTTTATAGACCGCCGATTCCATGCGAGAAACAATGCTAATCCTACACTTCATTGGCCTTACAATGGGGCTTGGAACTAGTTTTGCACATGCCTTTTTAGCCATAGCAACCTCAAAAATGCAGGAAGATGAAGCTCGCCAGTTTCAATTACATAGTCTGGTTCTAAGTCGAATGGGCCATATAGGAATCGGGTTACTCGCCATTTCTGGTCTGTATTTGATTACACCTTATTGGCAAGTATTAGCTTCGTTACCCTTGCTAATTGCTAAACTGATCCTGGTAATCGTCCTTGTGGTGCTCCTCGTTTTAATAGACATTCGCACAAAAAAGGCAAAAAAAGGCGATGCTGTGGCTCAGCTACAAAAGATGGAAACACTCGGAAAAATAACCATGATTGTTGGTCTGTCTATCGTAATTCTTGCCGTTCTTGTTTTTCATTAGAGATTTGAAAAATGATTTTTCCTACCGATAAAGTTGGCATATCGTCAACGTAGCAAAGCCACACTTCCTACCCGCCGAAGATACGTATTGCCTTTCATCAGAATTTCGGCTTCAAACGTATAACTTCCAGAGGGCATGGGCATTCCGTTGAATTTACCATCCCAGCATTCACCAACTTTATCGCTATTGGCCGGAAAATCTTTCTGTTCAAACACAACTTCTCCCCAACGGCTCCGCACACGTAGCAGAAGAATCTTCTGAATTCCTTCGCCAAAAAGCGTCCATGTTTTACCGATGTTATCAGTTTCATTGGGCGTAAAGGCATCTGGAATAAATACTTCACAGGCAATGCCCTTTCCAACAGGTTGTGGCCCTGCCGATCCCTGACAAGCGGCCCCTCCCGACGATGCTACTAACGATACGCTATACTGACCGGGTTGCGACAACGACAAATCGACCGTTTGTCCAGTAAGCACCCGTCCATCGCTCACGTACCACTGCCACGTATCAACGTTTGTAGCCGAACCTGTCAGACGTATCTTGCCCGGCGCACATTGCTCGGCATCGCCCTCAACGGCGATGGTTGGTTGTGGTTTCTGACGTACCGTAACAGCTCTTGTGTATTTACTCTGGCACGCCGACGAACTACCCAGCAACGTCATGGTGATGGTATAACTTCCCGGCCGCGTATAGCTATGACCGGGTGCGTGCGTAACCGAATCGATAAGCGAACCATCGCCAAAATCCCACCGGAAACGAGTAGCCGGATTGGTCGTATTGGTAATCTGAGCCACCTGCCCCTGACAAATCGAAGGCGATTGCAATTGAAAATCGCCGATTGGTGCGGCAATGGTACGTATCGTTTTACGAGTCGAATCGAAACCACATTCTGTAATGGCTGTCAGCGAAATAGTATACGTAGTGTTGGCTTGCGCAAATGTCTGCTGCGGATTAGCCTGCGTCAGCACCAGCCCATTACTGAACCGCCAGATCCAACGAATGGGTTTTGGTGTAGTAGCGTCGGTAAACGTAACCGATTCGCCGGGGCAGGGCGTTGAATTGCTAATCGTAAAAAGTGGCCGCACCAACGTAGGCGAAATACGAATCGACGTTCGGCCCGTATCGCGGCCACATTCGTTGGTTACAACAAGCTGAATCTGAAATGTTTTCGTACTATCTCGGGCTGAAAACTGATGCGATAACGTATCAGCCGTGGAGCTAAACGGGTTACTCCCATCACCAAACAACCAGAGTGCGGGCTGACTCTGGCCCGTTGAACGGTTCGAGAATTTTACCCGCGCCGGTGAACAACGAAAAGTTGTCGAATCAACGCCAATTTCAGCTTTCACCAAAGGTCGCACCGTGATCACACTCGAAAACGACTGCGTACCACACGTATTAGTCGCCGTCAGCACAACCCGATAACTCTGCGCCTGACGCGACTGATTCTGATACGTATGCGAAACGGGCTGAAAAGCGGAACTACTCGGACCATCACTAAAATTCCAGATATACTGCACATCTGGATTCGCCGTTCCGGGTGTATTAAACGTAACGTTCATTGGCGAACAGCCCGTTGTCTGACTTGGCGTAAATGATACCGGAGTTGGCGGAGCCACCAATCGAATCACCCGACTTAACGTATCGCTACAACCACCAGAACCGACTCGTAAAAGCAGCCGATTCTGGCCCGCTGGCAACGTAATAGATGGTTGCTGAACGGTAGAAATGGGAGTTGTCTGTCCATTCAAAAACCACTGATACGTAGTAGCGCCAGTCGATGTATTTTGTATCTGAATCGCCGAGCCACTACAGGCGCCCGTTACGGTAAATGTAGCTTTAGGCCGACCAATGGAAACCGTTGCATTGGCACGAGCCTGACAACTTGCCGTACCGATAGCCAGTTCATACGTTAATGGTACCTGATTGGCCGTTATACCCGTCAGAAACAACGTATCATTTCGAACAGCGTTTGGGAAAGCCGTACTTCGCCAGACTCCTCCCGGCGTTGAACTTCGCAGTTTTACGAACGTAGCATTGCCACAAATTGCCGTATCGAAAGCTGTTACCTGTCCGCCTTCTACCGCAATCCGAATGGTATCGCTACGTCGGCAAACGCCAGTTCCCCGCCCATAAATCAGTGTATATTGGCCAATTGTACGTGGATTAAAAAACGTATTGGTTCCCTGTGTTTCGAGCAACGTTCGACCCGTACCACTCCATTCGCCATTAGGCAGGTTGGCCTGAACCGCAATCCGTGCCGTGCCAGAACATACGGCCGTCTGACGACCGGGAGCCGTTAGGTTAGGTGCCGTGATACGTATCGGGTCTGGTGGCTGTACAAAAAACGTATCACGCACCGTGCGTGTACCACACTGACCCGAAATCTGCGCCTGAACAATATACGGCGAGGTCGACAAGGGCGCATCAACCCCACTATTAGGAGCCAAAGGCTGCCCGTTGAAGGTATACGTAGCACCAGCAATTGGATTTTTCAATTGATACTGAAACGCGACACAACTATCGGGTTGCGGCACAATAGACAAAGGCGGCAAATCAACAACACGATGTTGACAGATAATGGGTTGCGACGTTCCGCAGTCGTTAAGAGCGGTCAGGGTAATGGTATAATTTCCGGTTCGGGTAAATTGTATTTTCGCAATGGGCGAGCTTCCATTTGTATTCTGAACGTAGCGATACGTATTGGGCGTAATGGTCCACTGATACCGCGATGCGTCGATGGATGCCGTTGCATCGAGCGACAACGTTCCGCCGTTCGATAGGCAAACGCCGATGGTATCCTGCGCCTTAAAATCGTAGCCAACCGTAGAATAGCTGGCTACCGGAGTTTTTTTAACCGGAACGGTAAATTGTTTGCTATCAGTGCCGCATGAGTTTGTGGCCGTCAGACTGACCACATACGATGAACGGGTGGTTGGAAATGTATGGCGAGGGTCTCGTTCTGTAGAGGTTGTGTTATCGCCAAAATCCCATTTATACTCAATATTGTTGACAATATCGGTAGAGCTTGGGCAGGTATTATTTCGAAACGTAATCGGCTTACTTTCACAAACATCTGGAATCGTTAACTGAACTCTTGGTTTTACCAGAAATACCAGATCACGAGTAATATTATCGCCCTGACAGTCCGTTACAATCTTTATTTCATACTTTAAAACACCTCCATTCCGGCAGTCTCTGGCAAAAGTACCTAGTTTGTAGGTGTGCCGCACCTGAATGGTACCGCTCCCGGTTATTGTTTCAATAGACGTATTATCACCCCAGTTGATCGTAAATTTTTTGAATGTACAGATCGACGCTGGTATTACGTTGAAGCACATCACGTAGGTCGTGTCGTTTTCGGATACGCAGCGGGTCAGGTTTCCCTGACAGGCATTTACATCGACAAGTTGGGCGCGGGCCGAAAAAGACCCGAAGAAAAGAAAGCTGGTTAGAACGAGGCAAAAAAACCAACCTGAACAAGTAGAAAAATGCATTTTGGCGACATGGTATAGATAGTATTGTAAATATATGGAATCAGACTAAAATATTCATTTACTTTACAATAAGCCATTTTTGAGCCTTAATAAGCTTCCGGCAGTATCCTTCTCTGGCTTCAGTTAACACACCATGAAGTTTTTTTTACTGATAGTTTTTTTTAGCGGTTTTTTCGTCTGTCCTGCGGTTGCGCAGGACCCGCAATTTTCTCAGTTCTACGCCAATCCACTTTATCACAACCCGGCCTTTGCCGGTAACTCCGGCGGCTCACGGCTCATTCTTAATTACCGAAACCAGTGGCCCGCCTTAGGCACCAATTACCAGACCGTAGCAGCTTCGTTCGATACGTATCTGGAGGCCGACCGTGGCCCGGTTGGCATTGGCTGGGGAATACAAGCTATTCATGATCAGCAGGCCAGCTTCGGACGTACCAGTACGGTTAGCATGATGGCTGCGCCCGACGTAACGCTGTTTCAGCAATCCAGCCGAACATGGCGGTTAATTGGTGGCGTTCAGGCTTCGCTGATGTCGAGTCGATACAATCCGAGTGGGCTAACTTTCGTCGATCAATTTTCGGCAAGTGGATTAAGTAATCCTGTCAGTTCCGACCCATTATCAGTAGCCAGTATCAGTCGAAATTTTCTGGATTTGTCGGCGGGAGTTTTACTGGAAAGCCAGCCCGACGATGCAGAGCAGGCTTCCTTCTGGTTCGGCAGTACGTTGCATCACATTGGAAAATCAACCGCCATTGGCCGCGACGATTGGGTTGGTCAGCGTTTTAGCGGTCAATTTGGCATTCGTTTCCCGATTGGCCTGTCAATTGGCGAACACGGGTTAGGCCACGAAGCCAGCCGTGATAAAAGTGTTACGTTCACAACGAACTATCGGCGACAGGGCAATAATCAACAGCTCGATGCGGGGCTAAATCTGACCTATTCGCCCGTTATGTTAGGCGTATGGTATCGAAACATTCCGTTTCGGCGGTATAACCAGACTACCCAACGCGATGCACTTGTTGGGCTGGTTGCCGTTCAGTTAGAGCGAATTATGGTTCAATATAGCTACGACATGACTATCTCATCGCTCAGTTGGGCGTCGGGTGGTGCGCACGAAATAACGGTCTGGTATGGCTTCGATTCACTATTCAGTTTTACGAGCCGACGCGGTAATGCCCGCCGACAAAGGAAATGCCTGAATTTCTAAGTATTGTCCCCAACAGGCTCCGGCTGTCAGATACGTAGTAATTACTACGTATCTGACAGCCGGAGCCTGTTGGGGACTTCGTGCGTTACTCGCCCCGCAACTTCATGATTAATGCTGTTTTCAGGTCGTGAAGATTTTTCTCGAGACCAACCGGGTAAAGGTGTGGGTTTACAAACCGTTTTACGCCCGGATGCAGGCTGGCTAATTGCGTCTGTACCCTCGCCCGAACCGCATGAATATCAGGAGTACTGTATACTTTTTTACCTTCCTGAAAAACCGTTACCAGTAAATCTTCATGAGTCTGCCCGGCCTCGAAACGACGACGTTTTGTAAAATCTAATGGGTCGATCATCACAGTTGGCTTATCGGCACCGTCCATTTCCTGATCATAAATCATATCGGCAATAAAACCGCGTTCGTCCTGAAAACGACGTACCTGCTGAATACCCGGCGTCGAGATCTTGATAGCCTGTTCAGAGAGTTTCATTTTGTACGACCACTCACCGGATTCCTGACGTAGCGCAGCTAATTTATAAACGCCACCAAGCGCTGGTTGATCATAGGCCGTTACGAGTTTTGTGCCTACTCCCCAGATGTTGATCTTAGCGCCTTGTTGCTTCAGGCTATTGATAATCGTTTCGTCGAGATCATTGCTGGCAACAATAGCCGTATCCTTAAAACCAGCCTCATCCAGCAATTTCCGAGCTTCGATACTCAGATAAGCCAAATCGCCGGAGTCGAGCCGGATACCCGCCAGCTTATGCCCCTGTTCCTTCAATCGACGCCCCGTTTCAATAGCGTGTCGAACGCCCTGAAGGGTGTTATACGTATCAACCAGCAGCGTTACGTTATTGGGCAATACGTTGGCATACGTATCAAACGCCTGTTGTTCATCATCAAACGACATTACCCAACTGTGGGCATGGGTACCGCGCACCGGAATATCGTAAAGTTTACCCGCCAGTACGTTCGACGTAGCGTCGCACCCGCCGATATAGGCAGCTCGGCTGGCTGTCATACCGCCATCAACACCCTGCGCCCGACGTAGCCCAAACTCCAGTAACGTATCAGTTTCGGCAACCAGTCGCAAACGGGCCGCTTTGGTCGCCACCAGCGATTCAAAATTGATGAGATTCAATAAGGGTGTTTCCAGCAACTGACACTGTAAGATTGGGCCACGAATCCGTATCAATGGTTCATTTGGAAACACAACCGTTCCTTCAGGAATCGCATCAATCGTGCAAGTCAGTTTCAACTGAGCCAGATACTCAATAAATGCCTCTTCGAAAAGCGGTCTGCCATCATTTCCGGTCAGGCTGCGGAGGTAGCGTAAATCTTTTTTTGAGAAGCCAAAATGGTCAATATAACCGATTACATTAGCCAGTCCGCAGGCAACGGTGAACCCCCCATTGAACGGGTTTTTCCGGAAATAAAGATTAAAAACAGCTTCTTTTTCAGCCGTTTCCGATTTCCAGTATCCATATGCCATCGTTACCTGATAGAGGTCGGTCAGAAGGCTCAGCGAAGTATCATACAGCTTGTTTGTCATAGGCACGAAGGTAGCATTTCAAGAGTTTACAGAAAATTTATAGGCTAAAAACAAAAAACCGGTTATTTTGGTCTGATAATTGTGAGGGCTGTTTTGCTTATAACCTCAAACTGCTCGACGTAACGAATAAATCTACAGCCAAAGCACCATCATGCAGAAATTAAGCCTTGCCCAGTCACTACAGCAGAAACTATCCCCGCAGCAGATTCAGTTTATTAAACTACTGCAGATTCCGACGGCTGAATTAGATGCTCGTGTTGAGGAAGAACTGGAAATAAATCCAGCTCTTGAAGAAGGTATGGATGAAGAATATGAGCAGAAAGATGAGGATTCATTTGATGAGGTAGAGGATTACAAAGACCGCGACGACGATCTGGATATCGACAGCTATATTCAGGACGAAGATTATGCTGGCTATAAAATGCAGGGCGACGGCAGCTATAACGATGAAGACCGTGAAATGCCACTCGCTACCAGTTCGAGCCTTACTGATTCGCTGCTTCAGCAATTTGGGTACCTGAATCTAACTGAAGACCAGCGGACTATTGGTTTACAACTGATCGGTAGTATCGAAGCCGATGGGTATATCCGGCGTCCTCTTCAGGCCATTGTAAACGATCTTGCTTTTGGCCAGAACGTATTAACCGATGCCGATGAAGTGGAGGATGTACTGCTTAAGATTCAGACATTCGATCCACCGGGTATTGCTGCCCGATCGTTGCAGGAATGTTTGATTCTGCAACTTCAGCGCAAAGACTCATCCGACCCGTTCAATAGTCTGGCAATCCGTATTATTGACGATTATTTCGACGAATTTTCGAAAAAACACTACGATAAAATCCAGCGTCGGTTGAATATCAGCGATGATTCGCTCAAGAAAGTAATCGACGTCATTATCAAATTGAACCCCAAACCTGGCTCGGTTGAGAGCGAAGACGGTACTGCACAATATCTACTTCCCGACTTTATTCTGACCAACAATAACGGCAAACTCGAATTGTCGCTAAACGGAAAGAATGCACCTGAGTTACGTATCAGCCGTTCCTTTGCCGACATGCTCGATACGTATGACAAGAGCAGCAAACAAAACAAGGCGCTGAAAGAAACGGTCTCGTTTGTGAAGCAGAAGCTCGATGCGGCCAAATGGTTTATCGATGCCATCAAACAACGGCAACAGACATTACTGAAAACGATGAACGCCATTGTTCAATTTCAGTACGATTTCTTCCTGACGGGCGATGAATCGAAGCTAAGACCTATGATTCTTAAGGATATCGCTACGTTGATCGACATGGACGTATCGACCGTATCGCGGGTCGCCAGTAGTAAATCGGTTCAAACTGAATTTGGTTTATATCCACTGAAATACTTCTTCTCCGAAGGTATATCGACCGATACAGGTGAAGACGTCAGCAGCCGGGAAGTCAAAAACATTCTCCGGGATTTAATTGATGGCGAGCCCAAACTCAATCCACTCTCCGACGACAAACTTGAAAAAATATTAAACGACCGAGGCTACAACATTGCCCGGCGGACAGTGGCGAAATATCGAGAGCAGTTAAATATACCCGTTGCCCGATTGCGGAAACAGTTATAATTAATGCTGAATGATGAACGATACGTGATGAGTGGCGTTGTAGCATTAACTTTGTAAAACAAAATGCGCTAACCAAGCATTTATCACTCATCACGTATCGTTCACCATTGACAAAGTCGTTTGCCAATTTCCTATCGGTTGTTTTTCATCCGTTACTTATGCCGACACTCCTGTTCGGCTTATTGCTTTTTCAGGTACCCAGCGTACTAAGCATGGATGCCTTTGGTGCTTCCTTACGGCTTAGTCTGCTCGTTCTGATTTTTATTGGCACATTTGCCGTACCATCGTTACTGATTTACTATCTGTTCCGAAGTGGCTACGTTCAAAGTCTGCAACTCACGACGTTAGCCGACCGGCGATTGCCCTATTTTCTGACCGCTTTTGTTTACCTATTTCTTGCTTATCTGTTCCGGTTTAAGATGGAGGGAGTATCAACACTAGCTCCCGAAATTGGGATACTCATTGCAAGTATTGCGGTTTCCATTCTGCTTGTTGGCCTCATTAGTTTAAGCTGGCAAATTAGTGCGCATGGAGTCGGTATCAGCGGTGTTGTTGGCGTAATTGGCGGTTTTCTGCTCCGCTACAGCCTAACGGATTTATTCAGCACATTACTGCTTTTGGTCATTGTTACGGGTTTTGTGGCTAGTGCCCGGCTCAGGTTAAATGCGCATACGGTGACTCAAGTTGGCGCAGGACTATTTTTAGGATTATCGGTTAGTCTAATAACCGTATACTGGTTCATGTAATTTTTCTCAACTTTATGCCAGCAGGCCCTACCGTATGGTTCGTCATACACCATTGAAACATGGCCTGATAAACCCTTTTCTATATGTTCGAAAACCTTCTTTATCAGGTGAGCGACGGCATTTGTCGCATTACTTTAAATCGTCCGCAGGTTTATAATGCGCTTAGTCCTGGCCTAATTCGTGACATAACATCGGCCATAGAAGCTGCCAGTACTGATGATCTGGTACGTGTCATTATCCTTACAGGAGCTGGCGATAAAGCTTTCTCTTCAGGTGCCGACTTAAAAGAAGGCGTTTCGCAAGCTGCTACGTTGGGGGGCACACTGGCTTTAGGTGATTCACTACGTACTACGTATCACCCCATGATTCTGGCCATGCGTAAACTACCCAAACCGATTATCGGACGTATCAACGGCATTGCCGCCGGAGCAGGTTGTTCACTGGCACTAGCCTGCGACGTAGTGGTCTGTACAGAGGAAGCGTATTTCAGCCAGATTTTTGTCAACATCGGTCTGATGCCCGATGCTGGTTCTACGTTCTTTTTACCACGTCTAGTTGGTCCCCAGAAAGCGTTTGAATTATGTAGTACAGGAAAACGGGTTTATGGCCCAGAAGCCGAACGTATCGGTTTGGTCAGTCGGTCGGTACCTGCCGCTGAATTAGACACAACTATAAACGAGCTAGCGGCTTTGTATGCAAAAGCTCCTACCCGTGCCATAGGATCGATGAAACAAATTTTGAATAAATCATTTTACTCAACTTTAGAACAGCAACTCGAACAAGAAGCTGAAAATCAGGACATACTGGGTCGTACACATGATGCGATGGAAGGTATTGGCTCATTTTTAATGAAACGCAGTGCAAATTTTTTAGGCGAATAGGTTGACAACATATCTTTTTCTCTCTACTTTTGCACTCCCAATCAACGGGAACGCATTCGTAGCTCAATTGGATAGAGCACCTGACTACGGATCAGGAGGTTTGGGGTTCGAATCCCTACGAGTGCACGAGATTAAAAAAATAACCCACTAATTTTCAATATATTAGTGGGTTATTTTTTTTTAAAATGCCCTTTCAACACTAGATATTACCCAAAATGTGACTAAGGGAGCTTCAAGCAATACTTCATCAAATATCAGTTCATTATAGCATGTAATACTGCTAATATTACGTTTAGTAATCAGTCAAGTATTTATGTGAGCTAACGAGACAATCACTATGCAATTACTACCTGGAGTTTTAGATGTTAAAGGGAAGCCATTTGAGCAAAGTATGTGGACTACGTTGATGGAACTCACAAAACATGACGAAGGCATCATGGGCTTTAGGAACCCCACGTTAGGAGTAAGAGATCTAGACGACGTTCCAAGTTTTATTATTAGATCTAGCACATACGGTATAATAATTTTCCATGTAGTTGATGATAAAATTTCAGGTATATATAGTGAGGATGATGAATATTGGGAAACTGAAAATACATACATATATTCTCAGGATATTATATTAGATAACTACTTTCAAAATTTTAAAACTAGATTATCATCTAATTCTAAACTATACAATAGAAAAGAGAATGCATTAAAATTTGAAGTTAGACGATATATTGTTTTTGCTTCTAATAGCTCAAGTGAAATTAATTCTATAGAAGGACTCGTAGATAGTCTATCTTGCGAAATAATATGTGCAGATAACTATTTAGAATATTTAGGGGTAATATTTAGTGAAACAGAGTATTCTATAGATATAGAATTATTGGATCTTATTGATTCTTTAATTGAGGGAACTAGTGTTTATAAAAAATTCAAAAAGGAAAGAATTGCTTCGGCGCTTGTCACTAAAAACGACTTTATTAAAAAATCTCTTGATTATACATGGAAACTTGACTCAACTCAAAGGGCTGTAGCAATGCAAATTCCTTCTGGACCGCAAAGAATAAGAGGTTTAGCAGGGACAGGGAAAACAATCATTCTATGCATGAAAGCGGCTAATGCTCATAAGACTTTTGACGATTTCAAGATTCTATTTGTCTTTAATAATCTTAGTATGTATTCTCAAATTGAGAAGAATATTCAAGATTATTATGTATGGGAGACACAAACCACTTATAATTCAGATAAGCTACAAGTTCGCCATGCATGGGGTGGGAAAAACGTTAGAGGTGTTTACTCCGATCTTTGCGAAGATTTAGGAATTACGCCAAAAACCTTTTTTGATGTTAGACATCTTCCTGACCCTAACAATGCTATTTTTGAAGATATACTGACTAATTACAAAGATCATATCAAACCTAAATATGATTTGATTCTAGTAGATGAAGCACAAGATTTCTCACCTTCCTTTTTTGAAATAATTTACCTTTTAGCAAAAGAGGAAAAAAGAATTGTTTGGGCCTATGACGAATTCCAGTCGCTAAAAGAGCTTAGAATAAGAGAACCTGAAGAACTTTTTGGCAAAGGACTAGATAATGAGCCAAATCTCCCTAATAGTGTATTGGAAGGAGAATATAGTGGTAGAATTCAAAAAGATTTTGTTTTACCTAACTCGTATAGAAATCCGAGAATAAACTTAATGATTGCCCACGGCATAGGATTGGGTTTATTTTCTGAAAACTTCAAAATTCCGATGCCAGATAAGAAAACTTGGGAAGCTAGGGGATATAAAGTAATCTCTCCTGACAAACCTAAGTTTGAAAAAGACGATCAGGTAGTAATTGAAAGACCTGAGAGCAATAGCAGAAATATTTTAGAAAGGCTCTTAAAGGAAAATTCTAGAGATGAGAAAGAGCTTATAAAGTTTAGAATGTTCAAAAACAAGCAATCTGAGCATGATGCTATAATAAATGAAATCCACAAGCTGGTTACTGAGGAGAATGTAGAGCCTGATGAAATTATTGTAATCACTTTGGATACTAAAAATTCTGATCCAGACTTTAAATATATACGGTCTCAGCTTAATATTTTGAACATCAAATGTATTACCCCAGGTTTTGTCGAAGAGTCTAATTTGTTTAAAGAACCAGGCAGGGTCACTCTGACAACCGCTTTTAGAGCAAAAGGAAATGAGTCAAATATTGTATTTGTGTTAAATGCAAATAGAGTAGTAAATGATTACTCATTTAGAGCAAGAAATGCCTTTTTTGTCTCAGTAACTAGATCTAGAGGCTGGTGCTATATAACAGCAAATCTTCAAAAGTATGGAATTGACCATGAAGTCAATTCCATACTAAATAACTATCCTCAATTTAGTTTTACTTTTCCTGACATGGTAGAGTATCATAATTCTATTAAGATAATGATGACCTCGGATAAGCAACTAGATATGTATCAACGGGAAATTGAGTCAAAAATGAAAGATGATGCTTACAGAGCTGTTTTTTTAGAAATGATAAAGAATGATCAAAGTCTTGCTGACGAAATAAAAAAGAAGCTGGATGAATAATATAAATGAGGCTCTTGAAAGGTTAAGTGCAATTAATAATGTTTTTTCTGAGTACATACTTGATACTAACTTTGTAAGAAAAACTAGTGTCATAAGCTGGCCTGACTACAAACCTGGAAATAGCAAATTCTTTTATGCAAGAGAATATGAATATCTATTAAATAATAGGCAGTATTCTTTCTTGTTTGCTGATAGAAGCTTTATGCAATGTTACTATTGTTTCGGTGAAAATGGAGGCGCAAGTATTTTGAAAGAAGTAAAACTATGTTATTATCCATATCCAGTTTTTTTAAAAGATACTATTGGTGATTATGAAGACTTTTTTGGAGAGTCAGAAGATCATAATCTAAGACAGTTTTACTATGATCTATATCTTTGTATATCAGAAGAGTTTGGCTTCAATGTGCAAACCCAAATAGACAATGCCAAAGAGCACTTTAAAAACATGTATGGTTATCAATGGCAAGAAGATAATTTAAGAGGTCTTGTATTTGACAAAGTTTATAACAATACTAATTATTCTCATATAAGAATGGACTATGACTATTCTGTAGAAACACATCATAAATGTGAATTACAATTTGGAGCAATAAAAAATATTAGATTTCCGGTAGATAGAATTCTTGATCCTTTTCTTTTTTTTGACTTAATATTTAGATATTTCTTCAAAGAAAGTTACAGAGATTTAATTAATTATAAATATTTGAAAAATTTCCTACTAGGCAGAAATTCATCAAACGTGATTGAAAATTTTAAAGAGAATAATATACATAAGACTTTAAAATTTTAATAAATGAATTTTTCAAATAGTAGTGATTAGTATAAAAAATAGCAAGAAAATACATGCTTTTCATACTAATCACTCTTAGTTATTTATGTATTGTAGAACCCTTTGCCAGATTTGTCATTATTTGCCCTTCTCTCTTTTTCTCTTCAAACCAAGCTCGTTCTTTGGCGGTCATAGAACCACCTTCTTTATTTACTCGTGTGAGACGTTTCATCCGGCTCATCATATCCTGCTCTTGTGCCATTGATAGAATAGTTACAGTTGCTTATTGTTTACCAAACTTTTGTTTGAAAAAGCTTAAAACTGCTGATTCATTATAATCTAAGTTACCATTCGCCTCTCTGGCTAGCAATTGGTTATACCGTCCAGCCAGGGCTTCCTCTTCACCCTCCTGCTCTAAGTTGTCGTCTTTATTATCATCTGGTAAGGGCACGGGTGCCGCTATTGTCTCGTTCGTTTTTGACTTGCCCTCAATGTATTTCACGAGGTCTACAAAATGATTCTTTTTTGTAATGTCGATGATGCCAGTCCCTGGATTACCATTTACCTCTGTTACGTACGTTTGCCCCATCTTCTCCCGAATCAAATCAACCCCGGCAAATTCTAAACCCACCGCTTTAGCTGCTTTAACGCACATTTCGATTTCGCTTTCACTCAGTTCAATGGAACGACCATTCCCCCCCTTGGATAAATTAGCTCTAAAATCGCCCTGGCTGGCCGTTCGTTCCATTGCTGATACTACTTTGTCGCCTATCACGATAGCCCGTATATCGGTCGGATTGCCACTGCTACTGTTATGAGCCTTTACAAAGCGTTGTAGCTTGACAGGTATATTGGCTTTATAAAAACTCTCCAGCGTTGTATTGGCCGCTAAAGGTGTTTCCAATATCGACACGCCTGCCCCTTGCGAACCTGTGAGCTGCTTGGCCACTACTGGCAAGCCCCCTGCCTTATCAATGGCGAAGGCAACATGATTCGACCGAACCGCAAATACCGTTAAAGGAGTGCGTACATTACTAGCGCTTAGTACTTGGCTCGTCCATAGCTTATCATGGGCTACCAACAAACCAATGGCTGTTTGTGGACTGTATACCTTTAGATTCTCGTTGAGATGCCGGAGGATCGACACACATAGAGGTAAATCAGCACCGATCCGGCTAATGATAGCGTCGAAAGAAGCCGCAAATAAGCGTGTAGGGCTTTCCAGATCGGGCGAACCATTAAAGATACGGTCATAGCCATTGACCTGCTCGGAGATGAACAAATAGAGATTGCGCGGGTCATGAACCTCATAGCTATGGCCAGCGTCGGTAATGGCTTTGATCAAATGTTTGGATGGGGTACTCGTACTCAGAACTAAAAGTTTCATTTGTTTTTGTTGTGTTTAACGTTTGAAAATTGGAAAGACAAAGATGGCTCGGCCAGTAGCTCAACAAAAGGACAGATTTGCACACACATTTTGGTTACATTATTTGTGAAGGAAATGCGCCCACAATTCAAAAGTCATTTTCATATATTCGGAAATGGATTTTCTGGAAATTTCCAAAACCGCTAAAGGGCGGGCTCGATCAACAAAAAAATGGGCAAAAACAGGGGGTGTTTTTGCACAATCATCTAGAAAACAGCACATTAACTCTAAATCAGGGTGCAACTTTTTCAATAAAGTTAACTAGCTGATAATCAACCGCATTATCTCAGGGCGCTCGGATGGGGTATATAAGCACAATTTTGGAAAGTAGTAATCAGTGAGAATTCTGGAAAGTGGAAATTTCCATCCAGTAGGCGTTGAAATCTTTATGGTTAGCGTAGAGCCGTGAACGGTCAATGACCCCAATACCTAATTTACACAGTTCATTAAAGGCTTCCTCTCCTGCCCGATCATTATCCAAATACGCGTTAATTTGACCGTATTGCCGCAAAATGGGTAGCGCACTTTCCAAATTGGTTGTGGAATTAAGCACCAACGTTGGCCACCTGGGAGCGGCACACCGATAGTATTCTAAGGCAGACAAGAAGTCAAACATGCCTTCAAATACATTGACCACGCTAGCCGTTTGGCTTTCCCCTATTGATGTGTGTCCAGATGGCCCAAGATTGCGTTTGGCTCCTACGCCGTTACGTAGCGCATAACCGCCTTTGTCGTTCGCAAAACCCAACGCAAACAGGTTTTTACCACCTTGCTGAAAGTAAACCTCCTGGCAGTACCGACGAGCGATGGGAAAGCTGATTTGGCGGCTTTCCACGTAGCGAATCAGATGAGAATTAGAAAGTAACTTGACTGAGCGAATTTCAGTAGTGATACTTTCCTTTCTTAAAGGCCCACTAAAAGAAAAGAGAGGTTTACTTTCCAATCCAGCAAATTGGCTCAGCCGTTCAACAGCCTGGGCAAACCCACAGCCGTCTAATCGTTCGACTAGGCGAATCACATCATCCCCCGTTTCGCTGGAGCCGAAATCTTTGTAACGATTAATAGCCAGGTTAACCGAAAAGGAGGGCGTGTGTTCCTGGCGGAAAGGAGACAGGTAAACAAACCGTTGACCTCGT
Source organism: Spirosoma daeguense (assembly GCF_054776875.1). Taxonomy (NCBI): domain Bacteria; kingdom Pseudomonadati; phylum Bacteroidota; class Cytophagia; order Cytophagales; family Cytophagaceae; genus Spirosoma; species Spirosoma daeguense. The sequence goes on along the minus strand of NZ_BAAHBF010000003.1, from coordinate 777,967 downwards.
TGGGCAATGGGCTGAAATCCTCGATAGGCCAGATAGTCAGTAATGGCTACTTGCTTGGCCAGTTTAATAATTTGAGAGTCTATCATATTGACTTTTTTCTTAGTGGGCAAAACCAAAGATTATTTGGAGGCTAAAAGCAACAGTGTATGCGAACGGGCGAACGAACGCGAACGGGGGGTATATAGCGTTCGTGCGTTCGCGTTCGGTTTTTAGGCTCGTTTTCAAAAGCACCATTTGGGCCGCCAAATAATATTCTGTTTTTTGACCTAAAATGCAGGAAAAACCAAATTGAGGTAGTTTTGGAGATTGGAGAAGGTTTAGAACTCGCTTTTGTCCAAGCGAATGACCGAACGAACGCGAACGCGAACGCCTTATATATATATAGTTCGTTCGGTATATATATTGGGTGGTGCTCATTCGTTCTATTGTCCAATTTTGAAGTCTATAGTCATACCTTCCGTGTCAATTGGGTAATAGACCTCCCCATCGGCTGTCTTCTCTTCCCGTATCAAATCGTATTTTAACAAAGCGGCTAGGTTGCGATTGCATAGAGCGCGTTCGGCATCTTTGCCAGTAGTGGGGTTCTGGTAAAGCTTGATGCTCTCTTTAAGATCACGTTCGGTCTTGCTGGCTACGTTGAGAAAGCATCGGCTTCGTAGTTGGGTCAATTCGCTGATTCGCGCCCGGTTTTTGTCTTGAAGTTGAGCGCGTTCACTAGCTGTCAGGATTCGGTGAACCGGACGGTGTGTTTGCGGGTCAAAGCGGAAAGCAATGGGCTCAAAATCGGCGCTTTTACGGAGAAAACGGCTTTTAATATAATGCTCCCCCTTTTGACGATCTTTCTCAATACCGATAGCCCCGGATGCTTTCCGTTCTAACTCACTGCCTAAATGGCCTCGTAGTTTGGCTTCCTGACCGGCTTTGGTAGGATTCTCGTGAATAACTAGAATGATACAGGTATCCAACTTCCCGGCCATACTCATAATCCAGCGTACAGTGTGATTACTTTCTTCTTCATCGTTAGGCTTGCTAACCAGATCGGCAATACCGTCGATAACCCACAGATGAGCGTTGGGATGTTCAGTAAAGAGAATATCCATACCTTCCCGACACTCTTTGGCCGTAAATTCCCGCCAGTGATAGGTATGTAAGTAGGTCGGTTGATCGTTGGCTCCTATGATGCTTTTGACACCTTTAATAAAGTCCTGCGTGTCTTCTTTGCTGCCTTCGGTATCAACATAAATAACATCCAGCCCCCGACAATATTCCGAGCGAATTTGCAAGGTATCTAGCTCCAGGGGAATGTCTTCTAATAAAGCAGTAGCCACTACAAATTGCAGAACAGTCGTTTTACCTGCTTTACGTTGGCCAGTAATAACAGAAAAATCGCCCCGTCGAGCGAAGGTAGATGCCCCTACCGTTACAACAGGCTTGAGCTTCTTAACAGGGGTGCGATCTGTAATACGGCTGTCTCGAATTCGGCTTAACAAAGTAGCCTGGCTTAACACAGTTTTTTGCGGCCCTTCCTGAATAGGAATAGTAGTTAATCCGTTGATATTCACTATATTTGCAAATATTTAACTGAAAGATGATCAATAGAGTAAGCCCCGCCAATATTGGCAGGGCTTCTTTGTATTAATTGGTCGGAGTAAGTAAAGCGAGAAGCTTTCGGTTTTGGCGTTTAATGGCTCTGAGTTGATCCCGCAGCTCATCAATCTCAACCAATTGCAACCCTAGCAAAATGATTTGCCTGTAAATGCGCGCTTTTAGTAGCTCAGGCTCATCCGGTAACTCCTCCAGGCTATGAAATGGATCTGTAGTAGGCATGAGTTAGCTGGCTTTCTTGATTTGCTCTTGTTGCTGAATCCGCTTAAACTCCTTTATGACCGTTTCCCTACGTCCTTTGTAGTAGTGCTGCTCTGTCATGTATGTACGGCTATGCCCCATCATTATAGCCGTTTGATCTAATTTAAAGCCGCGTTCTTCGGCAAACATGGTGAAGGTTTTCCGAGCTAAGTGAGTGTGTAATGTTTCCTTGATACCAGCTACGTTACCAATCACTTTTAGCCATTTATTCATTTTCTGATTGCTCAATACAGGCAACAAAACGCCCTTTATACGGCATATGGGATGGTAGCGGTACTTATCAAGAATAATTTTTGATTCGGGAAAAATGGGCACAAACGATTGTTGTCCAGACTTACTACGATCTTTTAAAATGCATTGTATATCATCGACCGTCACTAAGTAGTCTTTGGTCAAGCTGGCCACATCTGCATAGGCCAATCCTGTGTAACAGCAAAAAAGAAATACATCCCGTACTTCATTGAGAGTTGACTCAACGAATTGAGTTTTCTGAATAGTCTCCAGGTCTTCTATTGTCAACGTCTTTACTTCTTTGCGTTGCTTATTTAACCGAGCCGCTTGCAACACGTTACGATCACACCATTCATAGGCTACAGCATAATCCAATACTGATTTTAGAAATTGAATCACCTTTATGGCGTAATTGTGGCTACTCCTACGCTCCCCTTTTACATACCCCAATAGCTCATAATGAACAGCAGGTTTAAGCACTTCTAGAGTAGCATCTTTACCATAATAAAGCGTTGTAAAGTCCGTAATGATGCGGGTATAGCGTTGGTATTGCTTGAGAGTGCTTAACGTAATGCCATTCCCTAAAAGCTTGCTTTTTTGCTCCGTCCATCGGATTAAAGCTTCAACTATAGTAGGCGTATGATCATCATGGCCACGTAGCCCTAACGCAATGTCCCGAATAACTACAGGCTCAATACTCCTACCTGTTAACTCTCTCTCTTTAAATACCTTGAGTATTGTGGCTTTTAGATCAATGAGACGTGCAGTATTATAAGAGTCATTAACAATCTGGAGTGTTTTCGGATTGAAGTCAGAAACATCAACCCGGATTCCAAGCGATTTAAAAGGGCTTGTTTTTCCGTTACAGCGCACTCGAAATCCTATAGTCCGGCTTTCTTTACGGACAAAGAAATTAACTGAACATACCGCAAATTTGACGGCTGTAGATCGCTTGAGACGACGCTCTGCTTTTGCATACTGTTGCTTGAAATTCATACTTTTACGTTTTCAAATTTTAGAATTAGTAAAGCCCTACGACCTTGATGTGGTAGGGCTTTCTGCTTTATAGCAGATCAGTAACTGGAATACCAAAAAAATCAGATAATGCGCGGGCTTCATAGCCAAAAACGGGCTTTTCACCACGTAAAAGCTGGCCAAATCGTTTACGGTTGATGCCAACTTTAGAATAGAATCGTTGATCGGGTTTGAACTGCCCTCCAATCTTATCTTGGTAACTGGTATAAGCTACCCCAATTAGATTACTAGCTATTTTATCCATATAATACTGTTTATTTTATCCACAATACTAATAATAATAACAATAATATACAAGGAAAATCAATTTAATTAATGTCTTTTTTGATAATAGCTATTGATAAATAGTAAGTTAATATTGCGTATATCTTCAGTAGAATGGACTTATACGAGAATATTAAAGCTTTACGTGCAGCAAAAGGAGTGTCTCAAGCAGAGATAGCACGAAAGTTAGAAATTGACCCCTCCGCATATCATAGACTTGAACATAGGGGTAATAAAATAAGTATCGAGCAAGCTGAAAGTATCGCTTCTGCTTTGGGGGTTTCACTTATTGAACTTCTAACCTGGGGTCAAAGAAAGGATGATTACAAGGATAACAGCGAAGCAAAGGATGAGATAAAACCTTATCAAGAGAGAATAAATGAACTCGAAGATAGGCTAAAAGATAAAATCAAGATTATCAGCACCTTAGAGAGAGAACTTAAAGATGTATCTAAATTAATAGCTGTTCGTATTAGGGATAGGATTGACCTTACAGCTTTGCAAAAAAACATTGGAACAGTTGTTATAAAGTACAGAGGTCGTAAGGAAAGCTCAACTATAAGCGCTCAGGAGTATAATAATAGTAAGACCCTAATGCCTTATGAAAATCCATATTTGTACTCTACTGTGCTTACACATGAAGAGATAAGAACGGTTTTCTTCCAACTAATGAAGAGCTCGATTTTTCACGATGTTATGGAAACAGTCATTCACGAAGGCTTACTTGAAGATGATGAGTTAGAAGAACTTTATATGGAGTATTTCAACGTAAAAGATCAACTCTAAACAGCTCAATTTTACAAATACGTTCACATTTTGTTGCGCTTAGTCACAGTGTAAACGGGCTTAACTATGTGTAATTGACGTTTAATTGGTAACACTCTAAAGAAAGCTCGTTAAATTTGAAGTCACATTGAATCAGATATAAAAAATAAGGCTTTGATAATCAGTGCAAAAGTAGTGTAGAAAGCAGACCCTACGAGTGCACGAAGCAGAGCCTAAAGCCGTCATACATAACGTATGGCGGCTTTTTGGTTTCCTAACCCGTTTCCGAATGGGAACTCCACAGAATTTCACTAAAAAGGTCTTTATTAAGGATGACTACATTAAAAAAGACGGGACTTGCCCTCTATACATTTATATTTCTGTAAATGGTACCGTTTATCTCTAAAGCTGTCATGGCCACCGGCCAAATTTGGAAAAGACGCCGGAAAAATCTTACCCTGGCAAAAGGATAATTTAGACCTTTCGGACTATCAATTGATGATTTATACCGAAGTCAACAAAGTCAATGGGATATTTAAGTAATATCGATTGAGTAGCAAAACGCTAACGATTGAGCAATTAATTAAAGATTTCAACCGCTATACTTCCCGGAAAGATTTCTTCACGTTTTGGCTAAATGATGTAAACGAACGATTGAAGCGAAAAAAGATTGAACTCGGAAGCCGGAATGGATACGTAGCAACTCTTAACAGCCTGAAAGCTTTTCGGCTAAGTGAACAGACAAAAATCAAAAAGAAGACTAAGGCCGCTGATCTGAGTATTGAACCCGAAACGCTACAGCTACCCTTCAATGTCTTAACTCCTAAGTTGCTTGAAAACTTCCGGGCATGGATGAAAGCAGAACGCGGGAACGTTCCGTCCACAGTTGAAAATCATATGAAGAATTTGCGGTTTTTTGTGAAGCGGGCATTGATAAACGGCAATGTGTTTGATGACCTGTTTAAAGTAGGCAAAATTGTCAGACCCGAAACTTTTCCAGACGCCCTAACAGAAGAACAACTTCAGCGATTGACTGCCCTATTTAAAGACTCCCAGCCGCCGGATACCTGGCAAGCAGTTTTACGGCATTTTTTGTTTTCCTAGGGTTACGTATTAATTGAAGTTTCGCTGCCACAGACCACCTGATTCCGTTGCCAATTAATCACCCCCTTCACAGCGAAAATGAAGACAATTCGCTGATGAGAAGAAAAATAAAGTGGTCAATTTATACCGAAATCACCCGTCACTCTTTGGCGGAATCAGGTGGTCAATTTCACCCTAATTACCACCCCTACCAGCTACTTATAGGACGCATTCCTGTTTTGTTTACAAGACAATATTTAGTTAGCCTTAGCTTATTTCTAATACTTATTACTAGTTTTAAGACTCTAAAAAAATCATATGAAACACCTTTTTATTGTCATTTTATCCTTTCTAAACATTGTCCAAGTATCAGCCCAAATAGGTTTTGGAGGCAAACCACACCCTTCTGCGGCTCTGGATGTACCCGCTACCAACAAAGCCTTTTATCCACCACGTATGAATTCTTCTGAACGGATGAGCATTATCAATCCACAGGCAGGTGCTTTCGTTTACGATACAGAAAAAGGAACGTTTTACGTGTTTAACGGGCAAAGCTGGTCACCACTGGCGCTTGCCACTCCAAACACATTACCACCGCTTACATATACCCCTTCTGAAAGAGCGCAGGGAAGCCAATTTGGACGATCAGTTGCGATATCTGGTAATTATGCTATTATTAGCTCTCCAACTAAATGGGTAGGATCAAATCACGATCAAGGCGCGGCTTATGTGTTTACACGTAATAGTTCAGGCTGGACACAGCAGGCCATGTTGGCCGCTCAAGATGGTGCTTCAGGCGATACTTTCGGGCAAACTGCAGCCATTTATGGTGATTACGCTATTGTAGGATCTCACCATAGTACAGTAAATGGAAATGAACATCAGGGTGCTGCCTACATCTTTGTTCGCAGCGGCACAACCTGGACCCAGCAGGCCAAACTAGTTGCTGAAGATGGTACGGCGGATGATTGGTTTGGACGAAAAGTGGCTATTTACGGTGATTATGCTATTGTCAGTGCAGATAGGCAAAATACAAATGGAAGGAATGATCAGGGAGCCGCTTACATCTTTGTCCGTAACGGTTCAACCTGGACCCAACAGGCCAAGCTAATTGCTGAAGATGGCGTTGCGAATGATTCTTTTGGCAGTTCAGTATCTATTTATGATAATTATGCACTGGTAGGGGCCAATAGTAAAAATGCCGTTTACATCTTTGTTCGCAATGGTGCAATCTGGACTCAACAGACCAAGCTTGCTTCGCCAACAAGCACCTCAAGTGAGCAATTTAGTTTTGCCACGGACCTTAAAGATAACTATGCTGTAGTTAGCAAACCTGCACCGTTTTCACCCAACATCGCGGAAGTCTATGTTTATGTTCGAAATGGCGTTAACTGGTCTCTTCAAAGTACAATAACCTATCCTGATGTGGCAAATACCGGCACTACCCTTCCCGATTATTTTGGTAATTCTGTTAGTTTATCAGGGAATTATCTACTCGTTGGAGCACCTGGCATCGACATCAATGGAAGGCCAGACCAGGGAGTTACCTACATCTTTTCTCGAAATGGAACCAGTTGGAATTTACTCCGCAAGCTATCGTATACAGATGACAGTACAACGCCTTCAGAGTTTGGGACAGGCGTTAGTATTGAAAACGGCACTTTTATTATAGGTGCTCCTGGTAGTGAGGGCTCAAGAGGTAGAATAAAGATTGGTACTATTGATTGATTGTACGGTTGGTTCGGGAAATCAGGGGCCGTATTAATTATCCCACCAAGACCTCCCAAACCAGCGGCAAGCCAGATACATTATATAGTTTCGGCCTCTGCGATGCGGCCGGGCTTTGTTCATTCGATATAACAACTCCTGATCGGCTAAATACCGGGCGTATTTTGCTCCCAAATTCGCTTCAGACAAGCGGTTATCATACCAATAATCATGCAGAATACACGCCCGGTTGTGCCGACCGATTGGCGAGAAGAAACTTCACAGCCAAGGTGGTACGCTGGCAAAATCGGTCACGTATCCCGCCGGTACTTCTACCGTCTCGGCGGGCGTGGTAAACTCCAATGGCTCCATAACCGCCCATCGGTCGGGCTTTGGGTTTGACCTCCCCCAGAAAAGCGTTCCGGTATAAAGTTGAGAAAATCGGGCGATTTCAATTAATATAAGCACAAGTACAACCGCTAAATTAACTGAATTTGAAAGCACAACATTTTTGGGCCAGTGGGAAGTATCAGCAGATGATAAGACATTAACGCTTAAAAATCTGACGCCACAACCAGCTGACACTAATGGCAGCATTCAAAATGTTATTAGAACATTGTCAGATAATAACCTAACTCTTATTCGAAGTAGTACTAGTCCTAAAACAGGTGGCAGTGTTGATGAATATCAACTGGTAAATCCCTAGCTATAATTAAGAAAGGAACAGGAGCTATGACTTCTGTTCCTTTTGCTTTTGAAGCACCACCGCCTGACAGGCCAAACCTGTTTCGATAACGGAGATTCTGTTAACGTAGTAGCTATAGTTATCGTGACTATATTTTTTGTGCGGCCATAGATCAACTTTCTTCATTAACGATCTCTGAACAAGTTTCTACAATAACTCAGCCATCATCTTTGACAAGGCTTAAAACGTTGTCAACGATTAATCTTTACGAATTAATTTATCTATAGTTCGCAGATCATTCCTCTATGCCTCCAGCGAAATTTATAAGCCATTTTGCTTAACTAATTCTCTTTTTTTACCTCTTGATAGGCTAAAAAAAACATCAAATAATATAAGTATTATTAGTTGTTTATAAGTATTATTAATATTATATTTAATACATGAAAATCAGCGAAAAAACACCCCAAAAATGCCTTCCAATTGGCCATATTATCGGCGAAAAAAATCGTCTGACAACGCTGCCATGCATCTATTTCCTGATGGATGCACAAAACCAAATTGTCTATATTGGACAAGCTATAAACTTGCAGTCGCGGCTACTGGAACATAGAGTGTCAGGGCCGAATTTTGAACGGGTGCGCTTCCATACTTGCGAAGCCAATGAACTGAATCGACTAGAGCAAGAAGCCATTGCTCGATACAAATCCAGAGACAATCGGCCACCAAAAGCCGTCTCTACATCTGGTTGCTTAAGTAAGTCGCTGATCTGCCTCAAATACAATCTCTCTACCACTGCTTTCGAGCGGTTACGGGAGGCTTTTCAGTTACATCCTGTCAGTGTATTTGGCAATACGAATTATTACAAACCCGAAGAGGTGGAAGCATGGGTAAACCGATTCAAAGGCTTGGTAGGCTCAGGGAAATATGTGCTTCAGACCATGCCTACCTACGTAGCAGTTGGCATCAGTACCCGAACAAAACTCATTCAGGTTTATACAAAACAATAAGTCAGTTATAAGACGCTACGTATCGCCCCTGCCAGAGTCGCATAGTACTTATCTGGCAGGGGCGATACGTTGTATACACTCTGTATGAACGTTATGTCTGGCATTCTATGCTCAGTTAAGCACCATCAGCGATTTTGGCACAGATCTCCCAGTTGCACCACTACGTTACTGCCTCCATACCCGACACAAATCTGCAAACGCAGAAAACCCTTACTCATTGATTTTAATCGGGTTAGCTCTTATTCCAGCACGCTACGTTATCCGATGGCGACTTCGAGATAGGATGTGTGGTCATTGCAGGTTGTTAAGATGACAAACAACAAAACCACAATTCACACTCTGAGAATCCGCAAGAGAAAATACAAGCACTGTTCAGTTCACTTATAAATAGGAATTCATTGGATCGATAGCACTTTAGATTTGATTTTGCCCGACTCAAGCCGATTTGTACCCCGCTTGGGCTTGATAAATTCTCTGTCCCAGACACCGGCCTCTACTTTTGGTTCGTAGTTTAACCTTAAACAAATAAATACTCATGAAACTAAAGTACTGCATTCCATTTGTTTTGTTATTGAGCCGTGGGGCTCTTTTCGCCCAAACAAACTATGTAGAACGAGCCTATAACTCAACTGCTCCAGGATCCTTGAATACAATAGTAGGTGGAAACGCTGGAAATATGAGCATGAGTGGCGGTAGTAATGCCTTCTTCGGTGCCAATGCCGGTAGTACCAATACATCGGGCACATATAATACCTTTCTTGGCTATTCTACGGGAACTTTTAATACAAGTGGACAGGACAATGTGTTTGTGGGATCAGTTGCTGGTGTTTATAACACGACGGGCAGTAATAACACCTTTGTGGGCAGATTGGCAGGTAATTTAAACACAAACGGCAATTACAATACCTTTCTGGGAAGTGATGCAGGCAGAGACAACACATCCGGTGCTTATAATACATTTGTGGGTACTAATGCCGGCATCGTTAATAAAGGAAGTAATAACTCCTTTTTAGGGACTAATGCCGGACAAGCGAACACTACAGGTGTCTATAATGTATTTTTAGGCCGATCGGCGGGCTTTTATAACACAACGGGTGTCAGTAACGTATTTGTAGGCTATCAGGCTGGCTATAATAATCTCACCGCTGGAGCCAACGTATTTGTGGGCCATCAGGCCGGATTCAATAATAAAACCGGCATTGGGAACATGTTTCTGGGTCAGCAGGCTGGAGCCAACAGCAATGGCTCCTATAACTTGTTTGTGGGAAATGGTTCTGGAAATGGGAACCTCTCAGGTGAAGGCAATACCGCTCTTGGTGATGGTTCGTTTCTCAATAGCACTAGTGGGGGTGAAAATACTGCTATTGGCCGCTATGCGGGCATTAACAATACGACCGGCTCAAAGAATACCTTCATTGGTGTTGCGGCTACCAATCCGCCCGGTAACGGTAACCTGACCAACTCAACGGCTATCGGGTATAATGCCTCAGTGACGGCTTCCAATGCCATGATTCTGGGCAACAATCAGGTGAATGTAGGTATAGGCAACACAGCTCCCAATAACAAGCTGGAGATTACCAAGGGGACTGCCAATCAGTCGGGGCTTCGCTTTACGAATCTGACCAGCTTATCGCCCGTCAGTATGGGAGGGCAAACCAAATTTTTAACGGTCAATGATATAGGAGATGTAGTGTTGGCTTCCACATCGGGAGTACCTCTTCGGGAAGGACTAACTGAAACTCTTTGGCAGCAGAAAGGACCATTCATTCAGGCAAGCAAAGGCGATGCGGTAATTATAGGTACTAACGTAGCAAATACTCCTTCAGGCTACAAACTCTTTGTTGAAGATGGCATCCTGACAGAAAAAGTAAAAGTAGCCGTAAAAAATACCTCGGAGTGGAGCGACTATGTATTTGATAATTCATACAAACTGAAAGAACTATCAGAAGTAGAGAAATTCATACAGGCCAACAAACATTTGCCGGGTGTTCCGTCGGCCAGTGAGGTTGTAGAACAAGGCATTGATGTGGCCAAAATGGACGCCAAACTGCTGGAGAAAATTGAAGAACTGACTCTTTACCTGATCAACCTGAAGCAGGAAGTCAATTCACTTCGTGCTGATACTAATCTTGTTCAGGAGGAAAATAAACTCCTAAAACAAAAATTACGCACCATTGTCAAAACCAGATAGACATAACAGGATAAAAAACATCGTCATGAATCGACTCATATTCTCAATTATCTTGCTGGTTTCATGCAGTACGTATGGCGTGGCTCAGGAAATTATTACCCAAACAATACCATCTGGTCAGAAACAGCGTAAACACTCATCTTACAACCTGATAGCCGCCAACCATATCGAAGCATTGGCAAATGGTACGTATACAGCCGCTCAGTCCGTCACGCTTCAACCTGGTTTTCTGGCACAAACAGGGGCTGTGTTCTCCGCAATAATTCGCGCCGAACACCCATTAAGCGATGAAGCGGCTAGCCGACTGAGTCTTCGGGCTTTTCCTAATCCGTTTGGAGCAACCACGCGCATTGAATATGTACTTCCTTATAGCTCTTATGCAAAAGGAACACTGATGGATATACAGGGACATGTAATTCTCAGTCAGGAAAATGCTGTCTGGCAGGAGGCTGGCCGTCACGTACTGAGTGTATCTGGCGCTAATTTACCCGCCGGAACATATATTTATCAATTGCAAACAGGTAGACATCAACAATCCATTCGCCTGATCAGGCAGCCGTGATTGTAGCTGAATAAGCGTGATGGTGACAGGGCAATAGCCCATATTCTCTACTGAATTGACAAAAGAGCCTATTGCTTAAAGTCGATTTAGTAGAGAATTTTCTGTTGAAGGAGCGTTTTTCAGAAATAGAAAGGGTCTGATAGTCCATTAAGTTATGGACTATCAGACCTCACACATAGAGCCTATTCAGTAGCAAACGATCCGCTTGATCAATGTATACCAATCATCGGTCAAACCATTTCTTAAAAACAGGGGCTTTTTCACGACTGATATCTACTTCCAGCTTTAAGGGAGCCTTAAGCAATAATGTTAACTTCTGGTTTTCGTGTAGCCGAACCCGACCAATAGCGTCGGTATTAACAATATGTTGCCGGTTTGCCCGGTAGAACTGACTGGGATTCAGTAATTCTTCAATTTCTTCAAGGCTATTATAATCCAGAATATGCCTTTCTCCCGTAAATGTGTATAGCATCAGTACATTCTCTTTGGCAAAACAGGCTATGTCTTTTGTCTTGATCGGAACCCATTGATGCCGCACACTGACAATGAATATCTCTTTATAAGCAGAATTGGTTGGTAAACCTGTCGATAATGCTCGCACCAGAGAAGTGAGGTCAGCGGGTAATGCAACTGGTTTATCTAATAACGCCCGACATTTATCGATTGCCCCTTTAAGCTCTATTTCATCAACGGGCTTGAGCAAATAATCGATACCATTGGCTTTAAATGCCCGAATTGCATATTCGTCGTAGGCCGTCGTAAAAATTACCGGACATGTGAGTTTGTAATAATTGAATAAATCGAAGCTGATACCATCTCCCAATTGAACATCCATGAACAGCAGGTCAGGTTCCGCATTTTCCATAAACCAGTGGCGAGCCGTTTTCAGACTAGGTAGCACTGTAACAACGTCTACGTCGTCGGCTACATCGGCAATCTTTACCTGAAGTTCACGGGCTACCAGGGTTTCATCTTCGATAATTACAGCTTTCATAAAAGAGGAATATTGACAGTAAAGAAATTGGCATCTTCCCGAATAAGTACGGGTTTATCGGACAGATACTGATAGAAGGATCTCAAATTAGCCAGCCCCTGCTTATTGCTGGTTTCTACGAACGTCTTCTTTTGCAGATTATTCTGGACAACCAATTGGTTATCCTCTACAAAAATCGAAATGTATAATGGTGCGTCTGTGGTAAGAATATTGTGCTTAATGGCGTTTTCAATCAGGTTCTGCAACGTAACGGGCACAATTTTAGCCGTATAAAAGTCTTCATCAACGGTAATACGTACTTGCAGCCCTTCCTCAAATCGAGTCTTTTGCAGGTTTATATACATCCGTACGTAGCGAAGCTCATCTCCTAGTGATACCAGTTCCGTATCGCGATTTTTGAGAATATAGCGATACATTTTGCTAAGGCTATCCAGAAATCGTACGGCTAGTTTCTGATCGATACGTATCAAACTACTCAACGATGTCAGACTATTGAACAGGAAATGCGGATTCAGTTGCTGTTTTAAGCTCTCATACATAACCAGCGCTTTCTCTTTCTCCAGAGAGTTCGCTTTGCTTTGCAGTTCATAAATACGTCGATTACTCCGGAGCTGGTTCCGATAATACGCATACACTGAGCCAACAAACAACAAAATCAACCCAATCCGAAACCACCACGTAGCATAAAAAATTGTTTCGACGTAGATGGGTATAGTTAACTCTGGTACATTCGTATCACCTGTTCGATTGATGGCTTTAACCCGAAATACATAGTTACCACCCGGCAGATTGGTATAGCCAGCGTATCGGCGACGCTCAGACTGTATCCAGTCGACATCCATTCCCTCCAGTTTATATACGTACTGATATCCGTCTGGGTCTTTATAATCGAGAATCGTAAACTCGAACGAACAACTATTTTCATCAGGTTCTAGCCGAATAAACCCATTTCGGGCGAGTTCTTTTTGGTAGTAATATTCATGTCCATACACTTGAAACGACGTAATAACGGGCGTTTTGTCCTGTTTAGGTACGCGCAAACTGGCAGGATGGAATCGGTAATAACCGTTTTCAGTCGATAAAGCCATATAACCATTTGGTAGCCGATTAAGCGTATTACCAACACTCGACTGCGTAATGCCATCCTGAAGCCCATAACTGTCGATCCGGTGATTTTTCGGATTAAGCGCGCAAAGTGACGTCTCTGTTATACACCAGATTTTACCGTAGTCATCCTGATTCATCTGGTATACGGCATCTCCTTTTAATCCATCCTGCGCCGTATATAACCGCAACGCCACTGGTTTTGCCTGATTAGCATTGTAAACCAGCAGCCCAATATCAGTTCCAACATACAGATAGCCTTTTTTATCGACCAGTAAAGACAACACGCGCGAAGGGCTGGTTCCGTTATAAGTCAAAGACACTCGCTTAAATTGTCGTAATTTCGCATCAAAAAACGCCAGATACGTATCCCGTCCACCTACCCAAATGCGTCCCTGCGTATCTATTGTTAAACCTCTCACTGAGCGGGTTCCCAACGATTGGTTTGCTGTGGGAGCGTAGTGCGTATAATGTTCCTGCTGTGGATCATACCGAAACACGCCATTATTCGCAGTGGCCAGCCAAAACATGTGCTGACGATCTTCCTGTATGAGTCGAAAGTAATTGGTTTGAACCTGACGCGACCAGATAGGCGGTTGTTTAACCTTCACTAATGTTTCAGTTGCCTGATCAAATCGGTACAAAAAATCGCGCGATACAACCCAGATATTTCCCCGGCTATCGGCCTGAACATCTAAAATAAACTGAAGCTGTTCACCTAATGATATATCGACGGGCAAGTTCTTCTGTTTACCTGTCTGTTTGTTATAGACCTGCAAACCATCGGCCCACCACGTACCAATTAATCGATATTTGTCATTCTCAAAAACGTTATTGACAATATGGCTAGTGGAGTGATCCAGATGCTTAACTTTCACGGGTACGTAAGTAAACGGTTTTATCCGTGGCCAGACAGCCAAAAGCCCATCGTCGGCATTCATCCAGAATCCACCAGCCTGATCTTTGAACAGATTATAATAGGCCAGAAAAGGAAACTTTGTTCTATCTTTTATGAATTTGAACGTAGCGGTAGGTATATGAAAATAGCCAAATCCCCTATCTAGCGAGGTGACCCATAATGTGTCTTTTCCCTGTAGACTGAGCCCCATTATTATGTTGGTTGTCGGCAGGATTCGCTTATCGAATTTGAAATTTTTCCATTCGCCGGTTTTGGTGTTGTACGACGAAAGGCCTCCTGCCCACGCACCCAGCCACAATAAATCCCCATCAACGGCATAAGGGCCGAATACGTCGTCGTGCATATTCAGCCTTACACGGGCTGGCGGATGATGCAGAGCCTGCATCCGATGCTTTTTTCGGTCAAACGTATAGAGGCCATCGTGCGTAACTAAGTAAAATTTACCATCGGGAGTTTCATAAATCTTATACAGAATATTGTAGCTCTTCAGATAAGCCTGTGCGGCAGCATCGCCCTTATACGTAACAATATTATACCGTTTTGTCTGTCCGGTTTGGGGGTCCAGATGCACCAGACCTTCGCCTTTTACGCCAAGCCATATTTGATTCTGGCGGTCGGCATAAATGCCTGTCACCTCCAGGCCCTGAAAATTATGGCCTTCTACGTTACGTAGCGGATAATGCGTAAAGCGTCCCCGGCGCGGATTATAGCAACTGACTCCACCATTATACAGCCCAATCCAGATATTTCCGTCCTTATCTTCGGCCAGCCGGTTAATAGAATTACTAGCCACAGAATTACTATCCTGTAGATTTTTCCGGAACGTAACAAACGTATGTCCATCGAAACGGTTCAAGCCGTCGGGCGTGCCAAACCACATAAACCCTTGCCGATCCTGCATCATACAGCGTACGTATCGGGCACTCAGCCCTCTACTTTCGTCGTATTGAACAGTACTAAACTCCGTCTCCTGTGCCCGAACGGTTACTACGTTTAGTATCCAAAGTACCCAAAACAGCCTGGGCACTGTTTCCAGAATTCCCTTCATAAAACATGACATCAATAACCACTTTAATGCATTGTGTCCAGGCTTCTTCTACAGCCAGATTCCAATCAGTACCCAGCCCCTGCTGCAATGTCCAGAGTAAAGTTTTGCCTATTTTCCGGTAATGATCGACCGTTGCCCAGCTTCGGCTCTCGCCAATACCGTTCAATGCTTCTTTAAGAGTTTGTGGTCGTTCCAGTCTACTGACAATAATTGATAACATACTCAACAACTGCGGATATTGACTGGATATGTCTTTGGGATATGAGCGACGTAGATTGGGATAATCCATAAACAATTTACTGTAAAACACATCGCCAATCAAGGATGGGTTCATGTTCCGGAAAATCCCCCAGGTAGATTTAATAATCTGAATTTGATCGGGGGTTAATATCATAGGTAGCGTATAACTAATTCGATTTGCCAACAAAAGTTGTATAACCTTATAAATACAACCTATTTTTTCTCTTCGAAACGTAGCGAATCGTTTCTAAAGCGTAGCCAATAACGACTTGAGTGGACAGCGAGTCATTATTGGTACGTAGGATCATTTTTCACTCCTGGCAATACGTTAATTAGGTTGGCTTGTCAACGCTTCAGCGTCTAAAATACCCCGTTTCCGCCCCCTCCTGCCCCATCTGGCCTTTTTAAATTTTAATCCGCCAGCATCCGTCTTCTAGTTTTGGCACATCGATCAGGCAAATACTTTATTGATGTACCTGCCACAAATTTTTCATTTTCAGAACAGTAAACAACAATCAATCATGAACCTAGTTTCGATTTCCCGGACGCTAATTTGCTTAGTTGTACTAGCTATCGTCGGCACAAGCTGTAAAAAAGAAGCCGATATTACTCCTCAGGCCAGTTTCACAATCTTCACCCAGATCACGTCCAAATTTGACAGGCTGGATGTTTACATCGATAAAAAACTTATTGGCTCAATCACAGCTACCAGTGCAGTTTATCCAGACTGCGGTACGTCGGCATCAGCTTCTGTTTTTACCGGATCTGTGCAGCCCGGTGCACGGGATATTGTGGTAAAACAGATTTATAACAGCAAAGAAGTTGGTGTCTGGGACGACTGGACCATTAATTTCAAAGAAGGCGAATGCATCCGTAAACGATTAACGGAATAAGCACACAATAAGCCGACTGTTGCCTGGCTTTTTCATTTCATAGAAAACTCCGGAACGTAGCGTATTTCAGGAAAGCAACGTAGCAAGTCTGCTTTACCAACCAACAACTTCCTTACAACAAATACCAATCACTATTCATGTTTACCTTCAATCGTAGCTTTTGGCTGGCGGGCCTATGTCTGCTGGCAGGCACATTCATTACGTCGTGTTCTGTTCTCGACAATCCTCAACTACAAACGTCGCAAAGCCAGATTCGCGTACCGGCCGAGTGGGAAGAACAGGAGTCAGTCTGGATGGCGTGGCCGTCTTATAGCAACAAACACGACTGGTCGGCTCCTGATACTTACGCCGAACTTTTCAAAAGCTTATTATCGACCGTTCGAATTGACTTATGCGTAGCGGATGCAGCTACCGAGCAGGAGGTAAAAACCCTTTTGCTTGCGAAAGGCGTAACGCAAAGTCAGATTGATAGCAAGCTCAAATTTCATCACATCAACTACGTCGACATCTGGCTTCGCGACACGGGTCCTATTTTTATCAAGGATGGTACTACGTTAAAGTCTGTTGATTTTAAGTTTAATTCATGGGGTTGGGGTTCCTACGTAAAAGATCCTGAATTTGCTGGTTTTCAAGCAATCGATGAAAGTGTAGATCGGCAGATAGCCCAATCGATGCACGTAGAGCATATCAATTCATCGTTGATTATGGAAGGGGGCGCTCTGGAGTTTAATGGTCAGGGAACGGTTATCATTTCGGAAGATGTCGTTTTTCAACGAAACCCAAACTGGAGTAAAGCGCAGGTAGAAGCAGAATTCGCCCGATTGTTCAACACCAAAAAAGTCATCTGGGTAAAAGGTTTTCTGGGCAACGATGCGCATCCGGTCATTCACGCGCCTTTTGCGGTTCCATTCGGCAACCAAACGCAACCTGTCTATACATTATTGACGACCAATGGTCATACAGACGAATTTGTGCGCTTTATCAATTCAAATACGGTGCTGCTGGCCGAAACCCCTACAGCGCAGGAGGCTGCTGCAAATCCGATTCTCGCGAAAAGCCGTGAACTGCTACTAAATGTACGTAGCGTACTGGCCCAGTCGAGTGATCAGGACGGACGCCCGTTTCAGATCATTGATTTCCCGGAAGTGAAACCACTTTATGTTGATCTGGATGAACAGGATGAAATGTTCAATCTGATGGCTACCTTGGATTTCGCGTCGGTCAACAAATCAAATCTGAATCCAAATGGATCAATGAAAGGTGTACTGGCAGCCAGCTACCTTAATTTTCTGGTTATCAACAACGTAGTATTAGTAGCTAAATATGCGGGTTTATCACCCGATATGGCGGCAAACGATCAGGAAGCAGTTCATCTATTACAGCAGGCATTTCCCGGAAAGACCGTCGTTGGCGTTGATGTGCGCGCAATTAATGTAGGTGGAGGTGGTATTCACTGCATAACTCGCCAGATGCCTAAATAATCCTTCTAAGGAGTTGTTTCTATAGTTAAGACCACACCATTTTATTTGCAATTCTAGATAGACAATACGCCCTAACAGACTGATTATCTATCTAGTAACAAAATAGCCATCTGCTAGTAACAGACGGCTATTCTCAAATTTCACCCTGATCTGGGGTGTTTCCAACTGAAAACAAATGGCGTATTGATAGGCATCAACCAATGACCAACACTGAGTGAATTTCGGTGGTATAGTCATGTAAACCGCATAAAATCGATTAGAAAAAACTTAGAATTTATAGTAAAAAAAATAACCAGATCAACAATTCAGATGTTGGTCTGGTTGCAAACAGCAATACAAAATAGAGCTTACCCTCTGATTTCCGGCTTATTTAGTACCCGCCCATCGGCCTTGATTTGCCAGGTTGTAATTGGGTTAAAATGATAACCGCCATCACTGCCGCGCGCGTCGATAAGTTGGGCAAAGGTTGGCTGTATATAGCCGGTCTCATCGGTAACGCGACTCATAATTTCGGTGTTAGCTCCTTTCCACTGCCACAGGTACCTAAAGCGAACGTGCGCTTTATCCAAGATTGGCTCCTGCAACTGAGCCTGTTGCCAGCTTTTACCCGCATCCGTGCTAACTTCTACCCCCACAACTTTACCGCGTCCGCTCCAGGCCAGTCCCCGAATTTCGATCCATCCTTTCTGAATCTGCGCCGGATAGGCCGGATACGTAATGATAGATCGGGCATCAATATCGAAACTGAACTGGCGGATTTTCCCATCTTTAATACCTTCCGTATACTTCGACGTTTCTTCGCGGGTATGCCACGGAGCATCGCTCAGTTCTAGTCTACGTAGCCATTTCACGCTTGTATTTCCTTCCCAACCCGGCAGAAACAGACGTACTGGATAGCCCTGTTCGGGACGTATCGCTTCGCCATTTTGCGCGTAGGCGATAATCGCATCATCCCATCCTTTCGAAACAGGAATGCTACGTGTCATCCGGGCTGCGTCGCCACCTTCGGCCAAAAACCAGCTTGCATTCGGCTTCACGCCAACCTCTCTGAATAAGGTCGATAATTTTACACCCGTCCATTCACTCTGGCTCGTCAGGCCGCAGATTTCCTGTGGCGTCATGGTTTCTTTGCCCGTCCGAAAATTGCCTGAGCACTCCAGAAACGCAATCCGAGACACGCTAGGAAATCGCTTTAAATCGGCCAGCGAAAAAACCATTGGCCGCTCAACCAAACCATGTATAGTTAATTCGTATTTGGTTGGATCAATGGATGGAACGCCGTTGTGATGGCGCTCGAAGTGTAAATCAGACGGCGTGATGATGCCATAAAAATCCTGCAACGGTGAACGTGACGAAATATCCGACGCATTTTTGGCCAGTTTCTCAAAGGCCGAACGACTACCAACTTTTCCGGGCGGCACACCCATTGTTTTGGTCGGGTCTTCGGTCAGAATCGTTTTCTCGTCAATCCCAATCTGCAGACCTTTCGCAAATGACGTTTGTACTACGGCAACAGCAGCTGTAGCAGCTCCGCCCAGCAACGTACGGCGACTTATTTTTTTTGCGGGTTGATTATTTTCCATCTGGTATGTCGCTTAACGTATTTCAGGGCCGCCTTTTCGGTCGTCAGGCACAAAGAGAGGTTGCGCGGGCATCTTCACGCTACGTAGCGTTTTCGCATTGAGTACTGTTTTTTCGTCAATTATTTTGTTCGCAGCCAATAAATAAGCTGTGAGTGCATACACTTCATTTGGGGTTAATGAATTTGGCTCATTGAACGGCATGGCGCGTTGAATGTAGTCGAATATCGTAGTGGCATACGGCCAATAGTTACCGATCACCTTTTCAGAGCGCTTACCCGGCACGGCTGGCTTAACAACCAATGCACCACCCGGCCCGCCCATTCCTCCAACGCCATGACAGGCAGCACATTTAGCTAAAAAAATCACTGCTCCCTGCGCTGCCACACCTTCGCCAGCAGGCAAACCGAGTCCATCGGGCCGTACATCGTCATTCAAACGGGCAATATGTTCCGACGTAGCAACTCTACCAAACCCAAACTGGACAGGTAACGAGTCTGGTCTAAGTACCCCGTCGATCTGATGACTGGGAATGTACCGGGCATTCAAAGAAAAGAGGCCGGTCACGATAACCAGACCATGAAAAAGTTGCTGTTTAAAAATCATAGAAATGATACAGTTGATACGTACCAAAATTCCTCTCCGAAACAGGAGAGTGAAACATTGCCAGTCATTCCAACCCCTCCCCTTGAACTAAGGCTAATCTTGTTGGAGTTTTGATTTTACCACCCCCCTCCTAAAACAGGAGGGGACGCGTAAACAGGGTCGTTTCTGTACATTCCCCTCCTGTTTTAGGAGGGGTTAGGGGTGGTAAATAGCGCAAAAACAACCCCATTTATCATCCACGTGAAACCCCTCCCCTTGAACTAAGGGGAGGAGTTGGGGTAAATTTTCAATGATCGCCGTAGCGTTTTTCACCAGCCGCAATCGCAACCGTTAACCGATTTTGCTTTGTCGGTGTCGGACACGTAGCGTAGGGCGTAAAAGCGCAGGGCGGATTATACGCCTTGTTGAAATCCAGATACGTATTGCCGTCTGCATCAGGGCCGGGCGCGTCCAGGAATCGGCCACCACCGTAGGTTTCGTGCTTGTTCGACTGATCGGCGAAAACAAAATGTAGTCGGTCTTTGCTTCCAGTTGCGTCCAGATGTTGCTCTTTCCCATCCACCGTAAATACCAATTGTCCGGGTGATTCCTGCTCGTACGACCGACCTGTAATATCGACAATCGTGATCTTCTTGCCAACCGTCGGCACAAACTTCGCCTTAATGCGCCAGTTCTGGCTGATTGGATACGTATCGATGCCCGTAAAACCTTTCAGATACGGGCTTTCCAGATCGCGTAAACGAATGGCGTATTTATCGCCCCGCTGAATCACAAACCAACGTAGTGATTTATGACTTAGCACCAGTGGTTTACCGGTAGATGGAAATACTTCCAACCTAGTAACGGGTTTGTCACCAGCTAAAACCGATGCTCCGTTTTTCGTCTCTACTGTCACGTTGCCATTTTTCAGGACAAACTTTCCCAAAAACGCATCGCTGTGTTCCGACGGAAAAATGATGTTATTACTACCATCACCTCCGAACGTATTGTCGCCTTCTTTCAGCCAGAACAGCCCGGCCAGATTCAACCAGCCCTCTTCCCTTTTCAAATCTTCTATTCGTTTGTTGTGCCATTCCCGAATCTCTTCTTCGTAAGGCTTTTCGACCGTAAAGGCGGCCAGAAAAAACGTGGTCAGCACCAGAAACAAGTGTTGTGTTTTCATAATTGATACGTAGTTAATTAGTTATGTTTTTGTTGATGAAGTTCTTGACTATCAATTGGAAATAAAGACGCATCACCATACTGAGTCAGGTCGTGCAGGCGAGTGGCGTAGTGCGATGCCTGTGCTACGTTGTTCTGCTGTTTGTAGACCTTGTAAAGCCCCCAATACGCATTTGCCGAATTCGGATGTTGTTTCAGCAATTCCTGATACGTAGCAATGGCTTTATCTGCCTGACCAGCTCGTAAATGCGCTTCGGCCAGATTAATCAGCACCGGACGCGCATAGGTTGGTGGCTCGCTGTAACCGAGGTCTTTCTCTTTTTTCTGCGCTTTTTCGAGCGTAGCAATTGCTTCCTGATGACGATTCTGTGCACTCAGAATAACACCCTGTAATTCGAGCGATGCTACGTTGAGGTGATTCTGACGCTGCCCACTGATAACTTCTCTGGCCGTTGTCTGATGGCTGTTGCGCCAGAGAAGCGCATCCAGCGCATCCACAAAATGAAGCGCTTCGTCTATCCGATTGCGACTCACGGCATCCATGCCCGACGCGAAATAAAATAGCCCATCTTTATACGACATCGCTTTCGCACTATACAGACTATCAGCATCAATCTTGATTGCAGCCAAGCGGTCAGCGGCTTTTTTATAAAAACCGAAGCACAGTTCCATCTTGGCGGGGGCAATAATGCCCTGATAGAAAAAACGGCCTTCGTATTTCTGCTTCCGCTCTTTGGTAGCGGGCATGTTTTTCAACTTTTCGGCGTAATACAGCGCGGTGCTGTAGCGGCCATCTTCCGCACAACTCGACAGCAGGTAATTGATGTTGTGGATGTAATTCCAGGTATCTACTTCGGGCATATTCTGCTTTTTCATGTACGCCGAATCCACAGCCACAGCCGCGACAAACGACTCGTAAGCACGCTTGTAATCACCCGCTTTGTAGTAAACATGGCCGGGCATGTGCACCATATGACCCGAATTGGGAGCAAGCGTGGGCAATTTTCGCGAGCTTTCCAGTGCCTGTTCAGGGCAGCAGTTTTCCATCAGATGAATCCAGTAATGGTGAGCGGCTGCATTTTCAGGATGGGTTTTCAGCAGATCACGTAGCAGATATTCGGCGTATAATTGGCCGTCGCGTGGATTCAGGTCGGTGTCGTAACCGCCCATTTTACTCAACGCCAGAAACAACTTCGCATCAATATCTTTGGGATACTTATGTACGATGATTTCCAGCTTCCGCTGATACGCCGACTTGCCATTTTCAGCATCAGCATCGCGGAGTAAAATACCATCTGCATACAACTGTTCACGTTCCGAAGCCTTGGTTTTCAACGCTTTCAATTTTCGAATCGCCAGTCTTTTATCAGCCACAAACTCGTTTCCTTCAATGGCACCAATCGCGCTGTAAAGGCCCCAGTATGGCATGATGGCCGTTGAGTCGTTACCTATCGCTTCTTTGAAAGCCCGATACGCTTCGAAATCCCAAAAGCAATGCAACAGCGCAACACCCTGATTAAAAAACGTTTGCGTCTTCTTCGACGTAGTACTGATGTTAAAATCAACCGTGCCGATTCCTTCCAGCACCTGCGGAGGAGGCAGATTCGGTACGTAGGCGGTCTCTTTCCGGTAATCCAGAATATGCGTCAGGTGGTCGTGACTATAGCCATCGTGCGCTTCATGTTGTTGCGTACCATGCTGATGCTCATCTGATGAGCCTTCAGCCCGCCTGACCCGCTGAGCAAACGTACTCAGCGCGATCAGACAGAGAAGAAATGTTATTGCTTTTGTAGGCATCAATTCAGCAATAATTTGTTGGTAACGATCTCCGTATTGGGCAACGGAAAAATGTAGTTGGCCTGCGACGGTTGCACAGCGGGCGCCGTGTTCGACGAGCTGGATTTGGCCGGAATCGTTTGCAGATTACGTAGCAGATCGTTCGAGCGGAAGCCTTCGCCAATCAGTTCGATACGTCGTTCGGTCAGAATGGTATTGACCAGGGCTTCCTGTGCACCTACCGCGCTGGCAGGAAACACATAACTCGCATCCGAACGATTACGTACCGCTTTTAGCAGATTCGTAGCCGTTGCCAGATCGCCGGTGCGGGCTGCCGCTTCTGAATAATTCAGCAGTACTTCGGCGTAACGCAGAATCGGCATGTAATCCAGAAACGGCGATGGCTTGTTGTATTTGGTCAGGAACTGAACACCCGACGCCGTGCGCGAAAACGTTCTCCGTAAATCCGTCGATTTCCATTCCGTGTTTCCCCAGATACCGCTCGGATTCAGGTTGTATTCGGCATTAGAATTGAATACGTAGGGGAACGACGATTGCCCCGTTACGTTGTCCAGCTCGGTCATCGGCACCGACAGAATCGACTCGGTGCTCGTGTAATTGGTCGTGAAAATTTCCACGATGTTCTGCAACTGGTGTTTTACGCCCGTGCCTGCCGAATAAGGTGCACTGGCCGACACAATCTTTTTAGCCTCTTCAACTACTTTGGCGTAGTTTCCCTGATTCAGATAAACGCGTGTTTTTAAGGCAATTGCTGTGTTTTTGTGAGCGCGGGTCGTATTGAGCAACCCAGTGGTATACATAGCAGGTAAATCGGTTTCGGCCTCATCCAGATCTTTCAGAATCTGGGTATAAACTTCGGCTACGGTGCTACGTTTCAAATCATTATTGGCCGTTGTTTTTTCCGCCTGTAAACGTAGCGGCAATCCCGGCGACGTGCCTTTATTCTCGTTATAAGGCCGTGCGTAACTCGTGACCAGCGCAAAATAGCTGAGCGCACGGGCAAATTTGGCTTCGGCAACGTACTGTTTACGTAGCGTTTCGCTGACCGTAGTTGGATTATCGGCCAACCCCTGAATCAGTACGTTCGCATTATTGATGGTCATATAACCAGCCGCCCAGAACCCGGCCACGAAATTCGAGCCCGCATTTAACGTATGGTTCCAGGCTTCGTAGGCCGTGAACGTATTGCTCGTTCGGTTAATGAACTCCTCCCCACGCGCTTCCATGTAGGTATAGTAGTTACCGCCGTAGAAATTCACGCTTTTCTGCGCCTTGTAAATACCGTTGACAAGCCCCAGTACGCGGTCGGGCGTGGCAAAGGCGTTACCACTCGTAATCGACGTAGCAGGGTTTGGATTTAGGTATTTCTGTTCGTTACAGGCCGATGCGGTGAGCAGAAAACCGAGCGCTGCTACGTTGCTCCAATGGCGAAATAATGTATAATCAGGTTGTAATTTCATCTTGATGGTAGGTTGTATTAGAAGCCAATATTTAGTCCCAGCGTAAGCGTGCGGGCTTGCCCAACCGAGTTTTTCTCGATACCCGGCGTTGTGTTCGAATTGCCGTTCACCGACGATTCGGGGTCAGTTCCGGTATATTTTGTCAGCAGAAACAGGTTCGAACCCTGCGCATACACACGTATTGAATTGATGCCCGATTTGCCGAACAACGTAACGGGCAATCGGTAGCCAATCGACGCGTTCTGGAGCCGGAGGAAATTGCCTTTTTCGGCATTGGTCGATACCGGAAACGATGACCCGCTCGATGTCTGGTCATTATATACCAGTCGGGGAATGTCGGTGATGTCGCCGGGTTTCTGCCAGCGGTTGAGGATTTCTGTCGAGTTGTTATACGCCCGTTGATCGAGCAACGTAGCGCGGGTTCCGTTCATGACCAGATTGCCGCCCGAATAGGTGAAGTTTACGCTGGCATCGAAGTTCTTATACCGAAACGTATTGATAAAACCACCATACCAGGTTGGCAATGCATTCCCGATCAGGTAATAATCGGCACCCGTAATGGCCGAAGCCGTACGACCATCGAGATACGTCCACTGACTTTGTCCGGGGGCCGCAACCTGCGTATACTGCACCTGTTCTCCCTTACCGTTGATGAATATACGTTGTCCGTTAGCAGGGTTCACGCCAGCGGTTTTGGCCCCGTACAAACTACCCACCGAATGGCCAACCCGCGTAATATTTGTGGTTTCATACGCTACGTGTGTAGTGCCAATAATGTCCGTGTTTCCGTCGGCCAGCGCTGTTACCCGATTTTGTAACGTAGTATAATTGAACGTAGTATTCCACGAAAAATCATTACTACGTAGCACCGTCGCGGTAATCCCCAGCTCAAGGCCCCGGTTGTACATCGAACCGACGTTGCTCAGAATCGAATTGTTCGGAATACCTTTTGAAATGGCTTGTGGCGCACTCAGAATCAGCCCGTTCACATTGTTATTGAAATAAGTAATTTCGGCCTGAATGCGGTCGTTGAGGAAACCCAGATCGGCACCGATGTTGGTTTGTTCGCTGGTTTCCCAACCCAGATTTGCGTTACCTGCCTGCGACAACGCCCACGTAGACGCGCTTCCGTATAATGAACCACTGAACAGCTCAAGCGAACTAAAGGCGTTGTTAAGATTGCCGTTTCCAACACGTCCCCAACTAGCCCGTAACTTGATGCCTGTAAGCGTCGACGCCAGCCGCGAATCTTTGTAGAAAGGCTCTTCCGACAAGGCCCAGCCGCCCGACACACCACCAAAGTTCCCGAACTTCTTACCCGCTCCCAATGCTGAGTTGCCATCACGCCGGAAGTTGAGCGTCGCGAAATATTTTTTGTTCAGATCATACGTCAGCCGCGAGAAGAACGACAGATACGCCCGTTCGCTGAGTTCGTTGTCCGAAGCGGTAATAGCGCCCCAGTTTCCCTGATAACTTTGAAAGAAAGGATCGGAAGACTGCGTACGGGTAGCGCCCCACGAACTCGTATTGAATTTCTGCACATCATAACCCGCCAGTAAAGACACACCGTGTTTGCCAGCAAAGGTTTCGTTGAAGGTTAACGTATTGGTCCAGTTCCAGTTATCGCGCAGGGCGGTAGCATTCGCAACGGCTCCCCGGCTGGCGAAACCGTTCCCCTGAATGGCACTATCAAAACTGACGTTATCAGTACGTAACCGGTCGACGGAGTACGAACTGACAAAATCCAGATTTTTCAGCAGCTTGGCGTTAGCGGAGAAACTTGCAATAATCCGGTCGTTTTCAGACGTATATCGGTTCAGATCGATTAGTGCAGCTGGGTTACCGAAGTTACTCACAAACAGATTGTTGCCTACGCCAATTGTGTTCGGGCTAGCCGGATTGATATTGTACGAACCATCTGGATTATAGGCCGGTACGTTCGGCGGAAGTGCTGTAGCCAGGCGAGCCGCACCAACCAGAAAGAAGTTTGAACTAGGCAACGAACCGGCATAAGGCGAGCTGTTGAAACTGCTGTTGTACGATACACTACCTTTCAGTTTCAGCCAGGGTGTTACAACCTGATCGATATTGAAACGTACCGCTTTCCGGTTAAAATCGTTGGCTTTGACGAACCCCTGCTGATTGCTGAAATTGGCGGAGAAGTAATACGTAGTGAACTCGGTACCGCCCGATACGCTCAGGTTATGGTTGTGCGACGTACCCGTGCGGTAGATATAGTCGTACCAGCGCGTGTCAACGTTTGAACCATCTGGATTTTTGTTCGGAAAAAACAGCGCCGATGCTACGTTATCGTTGTTCGCGTTGCCGCCCAACACTTTGGCATTCAGCACCGCTTCGTTTTTGATAGCCATAAATTGCTCGGCATTCAATAGCTCAGGCAAACGTACCACTTCCGATACACCTGCCCATCCGTCGTAGGTGATACGTGGCTTGCCAGCTTTTCCCCGTTTGGTTGTAATTAGTAACACACCAGCCGCAGCCCGCGAGCCATAAATCGACGTAGAAGCCGCATCTTTCAGTACGTCAATCGACTCAATATCAGCCGGATTTATATCGCCAAGTGGGTTATTTGGTACGGCGGTGCTGGCCGATACGTTCCCCGAATTGATGGGAATTCCATCGACAACGATCAGCGGATACGAGCTAAGTGAAATCGAGTTCACCCCACGAATACGTATTACCGGCGGGTTATTCAGTACGCCATTCGGCTGGGCAATATTCACGCCCGTAGCGCGTCCGGTCAATGCCTGATCGAAACTTTGAACCGGCAATTCTTTGATGACGTCGCCCTTCACGCGCACCGCCGACCCAGTGAACTCTGCCTTTAATTGCGTGCCATAACCCACCACCATCACTTCGCCAAGCGTCCGGGTATCGGATATAAGGCTCACGTTGAGAACGTCTTTTCCATCAACGCTAACTTCCTGATTCGCAAAGCCAATCGACGTAACAACCAGCTTTTTAGCTCCTGCCGGAAGCTGAATACTAAATTTTCCACTAGCATCGGTCTGAGCGCCAACGGTGGTTCCCTGTACCACAATATTTGTTCCCGGCAACGGCTGGCCGTCTTCTTTGCTGGTTACAACGCCTGAAATGGTCCGATTTTGCGCCTGAAGTGTTGCCGTGGCGAGTAAGAAAAAGAACAGTACGCTTAGCAAGCGCCTTGTTTGAGAAGGATTGTAAATTAAATACATTTTATCTATCAATTAAGTGTAGTTTCAGGTTGTTTAAATGCTGTTAAAAATGACCACCCCCACCCCCCTCCTAAAACAGGAGGGGGCCACGCAACGGGTTAATTGTATCCTCACTCAAAACGTGGAATGATAAGGATAAGTGGTCTTTAAGAAAGCCCCCTCCTGTTTTAGGAGGGGGGTGGGGGTGGTAAAACTGGCCCTGAAGAATCAAAGCCAAACCAATCAATACGTTCCGGCTTTCAACGTACTTTCCGAAAGAGCGTATTTGCGGTTCGTCCGGTCGAGTACTACGTAGATGGAATCTTTTTTCTCGTTGATACCCTTCAAAATAACACGGTCGCCGTTGTTCTGAGCGACGTAGTGAAGTATCATCCGATTGCGTTTTGCCGGGCGATTTTCTGATTTGATGCCTTTGGTACGTCGGGTTGAGCGAGCAATCGGGTCGATTTTTGGATCTTCAGGGCCAATGTTTGCTTTCGCTTCGGCTGGAATCCAGTTATCATCGGACTTTTCGTTACGTTCGCCTGTTTTTTCAGCCGACCGCGCTTTTCTACCTGCACCATTCCGAACTTTAGTAGCGTCTGTCGTGGAAAAATCACGGTTGTTAGCCAAAAATTCGCGGTTTTCCTGATTACGAGTACCCCGATTTTTATCCTGCAAATACAGCACCTGGTTTTTGGTATCGGCTTCGTAGTAGAACACCCGCTGACCGCCAGCCACACCTGTCAACTCAAACGTCCGATTAATGTCACGCATTGGAGAGCCTCCCCCGTTCGACAGGTCCAGCTCGACAGGTTTTGCGGTTTTAAACGTCAGCGTGGTCCAGTTTTCGAACGTCGCTTCCTGCCAGCGAACTGAATCAACTGGCGAGTATGGAAGGCTTTTTCCATTGAGCTGGAATTCTGTTACGTTGTAATTACCGCGCAACTCTTTCAGCCCTTTCTGAGCCGGTTGTTTGTAGGGATCGTAGCGAAAATTAACGTACTGAAGCCAATACAGCAGCACCAGAAACAGGCCAATCGTCAGCGTTTTCAGACCGATACGTACGTATTGCAATCCGCCGGTAAATACAGGCGCGAAATAATTCGGAACCGTCAACCGCTCACGAATTAGCAGATTGTATAGGTCTTTGATGTAATAAATGAGCAGAAAACCCGACAGCAACACGAAGTACGAGCTATAGCCATGAACGCCCCCATCGTACGCAAAATTGACGTAGACAATGTCGGCCAGCGCGCCAAACAGCAACACCGCCCCCCAGAACGTAGTGGAGCGAAAAAACAACAACGCACCAGCCAGCACCTCGACTACCCCTGTGAAAACTTCATACCAGGGCACAATACCAATCGAAAGCCAGTAAATTTTCTGCGCCGTCAGATCGCCGAAATTAGTATTCAATAGGCCCAGAGACGGATATGGCAACTGCGTGGGCATGAGTTTCGTGAAACCGAACCCGATGATGCCGATACCCGCCCGGTAACGTACCACAACCCGTAACCAGTAATACAGCAAATCATATTGGTTGACTTCTTTCTTTCGGAAGCGGGCGATGGCAGTCCAGATGAAGCCAACTACCGTAGCGAAAATCAGGGTAATGATCCACGTAGCGTAGCCATTCAGCGTACTGCCAAAGAGCTTGTTTCCGAAAATGGTTAAGCCGGAGCCGAAACGTGCTACGTCGTACAGGTCGCGGTAGTGCAGGTGAAGCCAATCGAATTCCAGCACCTCTTTATACCACTCAATGTTATTGGGCAGCGACATGCTAATAAAATAAACGAAAGCAATGCGGAACAGGATTTTCTGCCCCTCAGTCCAGGATTGGCCTGTTTTGCCAGTTCCTGTCTGATCTACGGGTTTATTCGCTGTCTGATTCGACGTAACCCGGTGCTGTTCGGCCAGTTCATCGAGCGACAGTAGCCCCAGGTCGGCGCGTTCGGGCGTGATATTTGGAGTTGCCATTGGTCAAAAAGGGTTATAAGGTAAGTCCTCCACGCCGACCGGCTTTGGCGGCTTCGTCGATCAGGTATTTTTTAGCTACTTTATCCAGTACAGCGTACACCGAATCTCGCTTTTCGTCAGTTCCGCTCAGAATAATCTGGTCGGCCGTCGGACGGCTATACGATAATTGCAGCGTTTCACCGGCATAATTCGGATTGGCGTTGGTTAGTGTCAGCTTCTTGCCGGTTGGATCGATGGTGTATCGATAATAGTGTCGCCCCTGTGAACCCGCCAGTTCATAATCGCGCTGTTCGTCGGTTGCCGGAAGTTCTTCAGTATTGGTATTGACCAGTTTTACGGGACGATTCGACTTGATGCTGATCGTATTCCAGGTTTCAAAAACCACATCCTGCCAGCGGTTCGGGTCAGTTTTTGAGTACGGAACCGTTTTCCCATCCGCACGGAATTCACTGACGTTATAAATACCCGCTACGTCCGACAGACCCTTTGTTTCCGGAAACCGAACAGGCCCTTTTTTGTAGGTGCGATACGTAGTAAAACCGTATAAAAACACTACCGATACGAGAAAAGCACTTTTAAGCGCCAGCCGACCGTATCGTTGCCATTGCTCCGTCAACACGAGCTGAAACCGATTGGGCGAAGCGGGTATTTCGAGCGAAACCAGTTTGAACAACCGAATGGCATCGAACGCAAACAGAACTAATCCGAACGTAGTGAGCAGGCCAGCATAAACGTATTCGCCACCTTCGTAGGCCAGATTCGAGAAGAAAATATTTCCCAGAAACGGTAGCAGAACCAACGTACCAATGGTGGCTGTTTTGCGGTGAAGCAGTAACAAGCCCCCCACTAAT
Organism: Spirosoma daeguense; assembly: GCF_054776875.1. Taxonomy (NCBI): domain Bacteria; kingdom Pseudomonadati; phylum Bacteroidota; class Cytophagia; order Cytophagales; family Cytophagaceae; genus Spirosoma; species Spirosoma daeguense. Next base: position 747,263 of record NZ_BAAHBF010000003.1, on the reverse strand, counting down.
TCGACCAGTCCCAGAAACGATTCGTAAGACGGAACGACGCCCAGCGACAGCGAAAACAGCTTCCATGCCGTAAGATCGCCGTAAGCCGTGTTCAGGTTGCTGATGGATGGCAGCGGAGCCTGCAACGGAAACAGTTTGATGAACGCATAAGCCAATACGCCCAGCGCCAGCCGGTAACGTAGCACAACTCGCAACCAGTAATAGAGCCGGTCGTAGTTCGTGTTACGTTCGCTACGTAGCGACCAGATCACCGTGCCAATCAAGGCCAGCACAAGCACAACGCCCCAGTTGGCAAACGTATCGATGGGACCGAAAAAACGGGGTGCGTAGTGCGACAAATTGAACAGGTAGCGCGTGTATCCGCCTTTGAAATCGACCAGATTCTGAAAAAACTGGACGTCGATGGGCAGCGTCTGAATGAGAAAATAAAGAAATACGAAACGGAAAATAAGCTTCTCCGTATTGGTCCATTCGGTTGCTAATTCAGTCGTTGAACCCGACCGGCTATCCCAACCCGACTGAGCGCCGGGCTGGGAAATAAGCGGGTCAACGCCGATAAGCGCCTGTGTTTGATTGCTCATAGTTTTGAGTTAGGCTAATACGTCGTCAGCAGGAACGAAATGGGATTCTTCAGGCAACGTTTCGCCGGTATCGGAAAGTTGAGTCAGCGCCTGTTCGATATCTTCCTTGATATCGTCTATATGCTCGATACCCACCGACAGACGTAGCGCCGTCGGTGTCACACCAGCCGTCAATTGTTCGTCGCCCGAAAGCTGCGAGTGGGTTGTGCTGGCTGGGTGAATAATCAGCGTTTTCGAATCGCCAACGTTAGCCAGATGGCTGATAAGTTTGAGGTTATTCACAAACGCTTCGGCCCGCGCTTTGTCGCCTTTCAACTCGAACGACAATACGCCACCAAAACCACGTTTCAAATACCGCTTCGCCAACCCATGATACGGACTGCTTTCCAGACCCGGATAATTGACCGATGCTACGTCAGGATGTTGCTGGAGCCAATGTGCCAGCGCGAGCGCATTTTCGTTGGTGCGTTCGATACGTAGCGTCAGCGTTTCCAGCCCCTGAAGCAGTAAGAACGAGTTGAACGGAGCCTGCGAAGGACCCCAATCGCGTAGCCCCTCGACCCGCGCCCGGATAATGAACTGGATATTGCCAAACGGCCCGCCGATGCCAAATACATCGTTCAGTACCAGACCGTGGTAGCTCGGCGATGGGCTCGTAAACTGCGGGTATTTTCCGTTACCCCAGTTGAACGTACCAGCGTCAACAATTACGCCACCAATCGTAGTGCCGTGACCACCAATCCACTTCGTAGCCGATTCAACAATAATATGCGCACCGTAATCAATCGGGCGGGCAATAGCTCCTGCCGCGCCGAACGTATTGTCGACCAGCAAAGGCAAATCGTACCGCTCAGCTAGTCGGGCAAAAGCTTCAAAATCGGGAACATTATATTCCGGATTACCGATGGTTTCGATGTACAGAAACTTGGTTTTTTCATCGATAAGCCGCTCGAAGCTATCGACTTTATCCCCATCCGCAAACCGGGCTTCAACCCCGATATTCTTAAACGAATTTTTAAACTGGTTGTAGGAACCGCCGTACAGATACGACGACGTAACGAAGTTATCGCCAACGGTGGTGATGTTGTTGATGGCGATGAACTGAGCGGCATGACCCGAGCCGACCGCCAACGCTGCTACGCCCCCTTCCAAAGCCGCGATACGTTTCTCAAACACATCATTGGTTGGGTTCATGATGCGGCTATAAATATTACCAAACTCCTTCAGCGCAAACAGGTTAGCCCCATGCTCGGAGTTATTGAATACGTAAGACGTAGTCTGATAAATAGGTACTGCACGCGCATTTGTGGTTGGGTCAGGCTGTTGACCACCGTGTAATTGCAGGGTTTCGAAACGCAGGTTCTGACTCATAATACTTGTGGTTTGGTTGAAGACTTTGTTGAGATGATACGTAGTGAGTGCTACGTGCTAATAGCCCGGATTCTGCTCCAGCGTTTTATCGGCCAGCAGCTGCTGAACCGGAATCGGCAGTACGTAGCGGTTGACATCGGTTACATTGAAAACGGCAGCTGCCCGGCCTGTCCGAACGATGTCGAACCAGCGGTGAGGCTCAAGCGCAAACTCAACCCGGCGTTCGTTTTCGATAGCCAGCAAAACCGCATCTTTTGTCGACGTAGTAGTCGCAGTCAGGGCCGTTAATCCAGCACGGTCGCGAACGGCGTTGAGATCGGTTAGTGCATCCGGGAGTTTGTCTTGTTGTGCGCGCGCTTCGGCCCGAATCAGGTAGGCTTCGGCAATGCGGAAGATGTAGGATGGATCAGACGCTGGATTGCGGTAATACAAGTTGCCATACCAGCGGTTCTGATTGTCTTTCGCCACCAGCACCGAGCGATTTCCACCGATAAGCGGATTGTTGAGAAGCGTCACCAACGCATCGTTCGGCGCCCATTGGCGAGTTCCGCCGTTGGTTTGCGGTTGCCACTGCCCCCGGTGACTGTTTACTTCGGTCGTGCCGTTGTAAAAAATCTCGAACACCGACTCAGCCGTACCCCTTGCATCGCTCTGAAAGAAAGCCCCATAGGGTTTCAACAGACGATAATTGGTGGCATCGCTGATAAGTTTAGTGGCATATTCTTCGGCTTTGGCGTAATTTTTCTGGTATAGATAGAAGCGTGATTTCAGAGCAAAAACGGTACGTTGGGTTACCCGATAGCGGTCAACAGTGGTCGGTAACAGCGGCTCAGCGGCATCTAAGTCTTTGATTACCTGCGCATAGGTATCAGCTTGTGTACTACGTTTAATTCCCGAATTATCAGTCGGTTTTGCCGTTGGCGACGTAATGATGGGCACTCCGCCAAACGTCCGGGCCAGATCGAAATAGGCCAGCGCCCGGATGGCGTAGGCTTCACCGACGTATTGATTTTTTAGGGCTGTTGTGAACGATGGATCGGTAACAGTCGGAACCTTAGCCAGTACGTTATTCGCCCGGTTGATGGTTCGATAAATGGCATTCCAGGCCGATGCAATCGTGGAATTATCGGCGTTTACGCGCTTATTGATAAACTCCTGTACCTGCGATTGCGAACCTGTCCACTGCACATTATCGCCCGACAGATAGCCAATACTCTGAAAACTAGTGCCGTAATAACCACCGTCGCCGAGGGCGCTATATACGCCACGTAGCGCCGTGAGGGCAGAATTCTGATTCGTTATGGTTTCGGTGTCGGAGATCGACTCCAGCGGTTTTACATCTAAAAAGTCCCGGCAACTGCTGACTGTCAGTAAGCAAAGCAGTAACAAAATGGGTTGTTGTACACGCATACGTAATGAGATTATACTCAGGACTACAAGCCAACGTGCAGTCCTGAACAATGAAGATGTGAATGATTAGAGCGTCAGACTAAGACCACCTTGAAAACCAACCGGTTGTGGTGGCGTACCCAGGTCGATACCCTGTGAGTTAGGATCGCTGCTGGCGCTGGTTTCTGGATCAAGTCCGGTGTATTTGGTCAATAGCCACAGGTTTGTTCCCACGGCGTAAACCCGTAGTCCCTGAATCCCAAGCCGACTCGTTACAGCTTTCGGGAGTGTATAACCCACCGTAAGCGAGCGCAATCGTAAGAACGAACCGTCTTCCAACCAGCGACTTCCACCGTCGCGATAGTTGTTTACGTTGATACCATCCGGCCGTGGTACGTCGGTAACGTCGCCGGGTTTCTGCCATCGGGCATTATTGGAGGCAAAAATGATACGTGCCGCATCGCGGGCTCCACCGCCTTCACCGAAAAACTTGTTGTGGTTATAGATTTTGTTGCCGTACTGGTAGGCAAAAAACAGATTGACATCGAAGCCACGATACGTCAGCGTATTGGTTAATCCGCCGAAGAATTTCGGCCAGATGCTGCCCAATATCTGACGATCATCGACCGTAATTTTTCCGTCCTTGTTAACATCCTCATACACTACGTTGCCCGTTTGCGGATCGACGTAAAGCTGTTTATATACCCAGAACGAGTAGAGCGGGGTGCCCTGCTGCTGAAGAATCAATTCGCGACTGCCGTAACGTAGTGGCGTAGCCAGTTTTTCAATCCGATTTACGTTCTGCGCTACGTTGAAACTGGTGCTCCAGGTCAGGCCACCGCGCTGAATATTAACGGTATTGATGCCCAACTCGAATCCTTTGTTGCTGATTTCGGTCGCGTTGCTCCAGTAATTGCTGAAACCCGTTGTGCCGGGTAACGCGATCTGTAACAGACCGTTGGTCGTGTATTTGTTGTAGACATTGAATTCGAGGCCAATGCGGTCGTTGAACAGCGATACGTCCAGACCGGCATTGAGTTGGCGGGTGCGCTCCCACTGTAAATCAGGATTTCCTAACTGCTGCGGAGCAATACCCGGACTGCCCTGATAGCCAGTTCCTCCTGTCCATAAACCTTGTGCGGCAAAGTTGCCGATGCCGTTCTGATTACCGGTTACGCCCCAGCTTGCCCGTAATTTCAGGTCGCTGATAACGCGGTTGTTCTGTAAAAACGATTCCTGTTTAATCCGCCATGCCGCGCCGACCGCCGGGAAATATCCCCACTTGCGCGACGAACCAAACCGTGACGAACCATCGGCCCGTAAGCTGGCGTCGATCAGGTATTTACCTGCGAAATTGTAATCTACTTTTCCGAAGAAAGAAGCTAGTGTGCTTTTGCTCCAGTTCTGCGAGCTTGCCGTTGTAGCGGCCGATGAAATCTGCGTGAAATTGTCGTTCGGGAAACCGCGACCTTCGGCATAGGTACGCGTCAGGTTGTCGCTTTGCAACGTATTACCGATCAGTACGCCAAACGAATGGGATGCGCCAATACGTTTCCGATACGTTAAAGTTTGCTCATTGAGCCAGGTTGTGTATTGACTCACACTCGACGTAGCATAGCCATTCGGGCTACCCGAAATCAGCAGCGAATTCCAGTATTCCGACTCGTTGTAGTTGTTATAGTCAATACCAAAACTCGTCCGAAATTTCAGCCCCGGCAGTATTTGCGCATCGGCGTATAGATTACCGATATACCGCAGGCTCGTTGTATTGACCTGATAATTATTAAGCAGCAACGTCAGGTTATCGAATCCAGCGCGGCCAACCAATACGCCTTGCTCGTTCGTTGGAGAAAGATAGGTTGGCGTGTGGAGGGCCGCCTGCAACAGCCCACCCGCAGGACCGTCGCCCGCCCGTGCCTGATTCCGGTACGTCCGGGTGAACGTATTGCTCACGCCAACCTGAATATTATCGTTTACCTGCTGATCGAGATTAACCTTGAAACTCGCCCGATTGAACGTAACAGGTTTAATGATAGCCTCCTGCGTGTTGTAGCCGCCACCGATATAATACTTGGTGGTTTGTGTACCGCCCGATAATGCTACGTCATAATTGCGAAGCTGAGCCGTACGGAACAATTCGCTCAGACGATCGTAGGTTTTCTGCTCTTCGGGCAGTCCACGACCACCATCGGCTACAGGTCGAAAAGGGCGATTTTCGACCGTCCGATTCAGGGTCGGGTCGTCTTTTCCGGTGTTGATCCACCATTCATTGACCAACGTAGCGTGTTCAGGGCCAGTTGTCAAATCCCATAGTTTCGCGGCTTTTGCAGCCCCAGCTGATGCGTTGATACTTACCGTTGGTTTCTGGCCGAAATTGCCCCGTTTCGTCGTAATCAGAATAACGCCATTAGCACCGCGTGAACCATATAGAGCAGTTGCTTCGGCGTCTTTCAGTACGTCGATACGTTCAATATCGTTGGGGTTAATATCGGCAATCGGCGACGTAGCTTTGCCACCCGTTCCAATGGTTTGTAGGCTGTTGTTGTTGATAAAAACGCCATCCACTACGTAGAGCGGATCGTTACTAGCGTTTATCGACGTAGCACCACGAACCCGGATGTTGACGCGCTCGCCCGGCACACCGGTTGCACTCGAAATCTGCACACCAGCCACTTTACCCTGCAACTGTGCATCGACACTACCAACGGGAATATTTTTGGTATCGGCCGGGTCAATTTTGGTGAGTGAGCCAATCAGATTTTTCCGCTCAACCGTTCCGTAGCCCACAACCGCAACCTCCGAAAGTTGTTTTGCATCGGCCTCAAGGTCAATATTTATCGTGTTGCTTTCGGCGATAACTTCTTTGGTCTGGTAACCGATGAAGCTGACAACCAGCGTAAACGGAAGTATTTGACCTGTTTTGAGCTGGAACCGTCCTTTTACGTCGGCAGAGCTGCCGTTTGTGGTTCCTTTAATAACGACCGTAGCACCGATGAGTGGCTCTTTGGTACGCGCATCGGTTATACGGCCAGAAAGTGTTGCATTTATCGTTGGTGCATTTTGCGCCTGTACGAAAAATGGAATAAACAGGCTTAATCCCCACAGGAGCCGGACGCGGCCCGACCGAACGCGGCCCGATAGAGTTTTTTTCATTAATTTGTATTGGTTACGTGAAAAATGAGGCAGGCCAGTGCGTGTTGGTAGCATGCAAAGGCGCTGTAATCGCTTCGGCGGTTTCTGTCTTGTTGTGACTGCCGGAACGGTTGCCGCCGTTCCGGTTTTTATTCGCCAAAGTTTCGGTACTCGTTAAAAAATTCGTTGAGTAGTGGTTTTTGGTAATCTTTAAATCATAGTATTCATACAGGATTAATGGAGTAATACGATTGTCTCATACAGCATCTTGCTATCTGGGTTGCGACAATAACCACTAGACCATCCGGCAATACAGACAGCAAGACGCTGTCTATGACTATTTTGCGCCAGAACTCAACGGCCCGTACGAACCGTTACGCTGGATTCGGTTTCGTTCTTCAGTAGTTTATCAATTGTCTGATTAAACTCGGCTACGTACTGATCGTAATATTTCCCGGTTGCCGGGCCCGTATACCCAGTATGGATTTGTGCTACGTTCCCCTGTTTATCCAGAATAATGGTTGTCGGAAATGCCAGAACCTTGTTTAAGGCTGGCAACGCGTCCGATGCCACTTTCTTATCGGCAAGACCAGCAAACAGAATATCATATTGCACATCGTATCGGTTGATGAGCCGAGAGAGGGCGTTTTTGGCAAAAGCCAGATCGTTTTTGCGTTCGAAAGCTAACCCAATAATTTCTACGCCACGTTGTTTATTGGCTTTGTACCAGGGAGCAAGAAATGCCGTTTCGTCGATACAGTTGGGGCACCAGCTTCCCAGGATAGTTACAATGACAACCTTGTTTTTATACTTGGCGTCGGCCAATGAAACTTGTTTGCCTGTCAGGTCAGGGAATGTAAACTCCAGCGTTTTATAGCCCGATTTCAGGTGAGTAAGGCTATATAAATCAGGCAACTGTGCGTTGTCATTTCTGGTACCCGAAGCGGCAAACGCGCCACGAACGTAGCGCAACTCGCCCGTTAATTTACCATCGGGGCCAACCTGCCCTTTAAACTCTACAGGCGATCCTCCACTAAAAGCCGACAGTTCGAATTGATTGCCCGTTACGTGCCCATCCAGATATCGATAATCGCCTGTAATGGTTAGAATTGTTCCGGTAACCCGGCCATCTTTTTGCTCAAAAACGCCGACCGTTTGATTAACTTCAGCAGGATTTGCCGGATTCCGCTGAATACCAATATCCCATTTGCCAGTCAGATCAACGGTTGGAGCAGGCTGTTTTTCATAGCGATACGTCCGACCAAATTCGGCTGTTACCGGAATGTCTTTTCCGCCACTGTTTACGCGGTAAACGCCTGTTAATCTCGGTCCTTTGCGAGCGAAACGTAACGAAGCATCGTATAATGGAATCGGGATAAAAAGTGAGTCGCCCTTTTGCAGAACTCCTTTTAGTTCTTCCCGCTCGCTGGCGTTCAGTAGGTAAGCCGTATTATTGTTGATCTCGAAGTTAAAGGGAACTTCACCTCCCGACGTTTGGAATAATCCTCTATAGGGCCCCTGCGGCAGATGGGTTTGCGCAACTGCTAATGTACTGACCAGCCAAGCCAGCACCAGCAATCGGGAAGTTTTTGATACGTTCATCTGAATGATTAATTAAAGAGGAAGGTTCTTTTTCAAGTGTATGACCTGAGCATGTTATTTCATTCAATACTGTTGCATAAATGAACGGTGCCAAGATCATTATGCGCAAGCGTATTGGACTGAGCGTTTTTTGGTGCTACGTTATTTTTTTCAGAAGTTGTGCTGGTACGTAACCCGATTAGCGTCAGTACAAGTACGCCCCACAACAAAAAGAATGTTCGGGCGTAGGGATTAATAGTGCTTTTCTGTACGCTCAACTCAGCTTGTCGACTGGTTTTCTGCTTCACACTCACTAGCCCCTGTACCGACCGCAATTGACTTTCGATATAGGCCAGAAGCTGTTGATCGCCTACCTGAACCACCAGTTGCCCATTAACCTGCACACCATCTCCTTCGAACGATACGCCAGTAATGTGACACGATTTTTTCTGAGGAACCGCGTTGGTTACGTCGCTCACGAAACGGGGTCTGTCGAAACCTGAAATTTGATAAACGACTTGCTGCGATAGTCGGGCGTCGTTTTCGTTTTTCTCATCAGTTTTGTTGAGTGCCATAGTAGTTGATCTTTAGTATTCAGGAAAAGTAGCTATTCAGAGAAAACCTCTTTATCTATATACTTAATAGATTATTTCTTAAATAAAGAAGCCCCGAAAGGCTGGACAGTCATTTAAGATTCGGTCGTTAAGTCCCGATCTGATTCTGATGCAAAGTTGTAGATCAAATTTTAGTCTTGCAAGAAAAATGCAAAAAAATGATAATCAGCCATTTACAAAATAGTCTATCGAGTTCGCGGACTATTTTATCTATTTCATGACGTAAGTCCGATAGTAATATATTGTTGGCCTCGGCCGATAATATATATTCAAATTTATTTTATAAAATAGGTATGTGTCTAATTGTCTGGCCTATATATCGGAATTATGCTCTTAAAAACGCATTAGATAAAAGCGACTGATTTTGTTGTATCAAAAAAGTATATAAGATTTATAGATCAAAAAGACTTAGTGACTATATATTTCTCACCAGAAGTTACCTAAATGACATATGATCTCAAAAAAAGCCAAATATGCGATAAAGGCATTGAAAGCCTTAACGAATGCGTATGGCAGTGGGCCCGTGTTAATTGCGCAAATTTCAGAGCGGGAGTCGATTCCGAAAAAATTTCTGGAAAGTATACTGCTTGAGCTACGTAACCATGGAATTCTGCAAAGTCAGAAAGGGAAAGGCGGTGGCTATCTGCTACGTGTCGAACCGGAGCGAATCAATCTGGCGCAGGTAATCCGCATTATCGACGGCCCTATCGCCCCTACTCCCTGTGTCTCACTTAATTTTTACGTTCGTTGCGACGATTGCGCCGATGAAAACACCTGCGCCTTACGCCCGATTATGCTGAAGGTACGCGATGCGAATCTGGCTGTTTACGAGAAAACAACGCTCAACATGCTGAAAGAAGACTAATTCTTTTCCAATCTTTTCTGATGAGCGGAATCAATCAAAAAAAATAAGCTTCTGAATCATCAGTGTGACTCAGAAGCCTTTTACCTGTTAGACAGAGTTTTACTGTTTCACAATTTTTTTAACTACTCGTTTCCCCTGCACAATTGTCTGTACGAAGTAAGTACCACCGGGTAAACTGGAAACCACAAATCGGGTGTTATTGAAACCTATTTTTGCATCCAGCGAATTACGCTGTTTCGCTACTCCCTTATTATCAATCAGATCGAACGTAACACCGGGTTGTTCGGCCGAACTAAAGTATTTCAGTTCAATTACGTCCGTAGTGGGGTTTGGATAAGCTTGCAGCGAGAGCGTAGTGATGTCGTCATTCTCACTCGTAACACCCAATTGCAGTTGTTTCTGTTTTAATACCTCATCCAGACGAGTTACTCCATTCATTTGCTCAATTGGCTGAGTAGCCATTATAGCTCGCTGACCCGAACGTGTGTAAAAACTACTGCGAACGTGTAGAGCCATTTTCGAATCGGCAAACTGAACGAATGGGTCTTCAACAGATAGAACCTGTACCTGCTCCGGGCTACTCCCCTGCCCTTTAAATGTAAACAAAGCCACTGGCTCTCCTTTGGTAAACGTACCATAGTTGGTTTCCTGAGGAGTTTTGCCAATGATGTAATATGCCCATTGAGCGTCCTGTGCAAAACCTTCGGGAGCGGTGAGTTTATACGGTGCTTTATCCCAGCTACCTTTTAAATCACGTATATCCGATAGCACAAATGCAGCCGGTACTTTCAGCGAAAACTGCGCCGTTGCCCCCCGATCTTCAGCTTCGGGGTTATTCGAGTTAGGCGTATCATAGCCTGGCACGATCCAGGCCGTGAACAGTGCCTTTTCTGAATCATGAGTCACCATGAACCGAACCTCGCTGTTCGATACCATCACATTGGTTTGCGCCCAGGTTAGCGTTGTGCTAAGCCAGAGAAGAAGAAAAATCCTGTATTTCATAGCTATACGTAGCATTTAAAGTTATCCTGTCGACTGTTTCTGGTCGATCTCATTTTTACCTGCTTCTACGAACAATAAAGGGAACGCATTTGGGTGGCGGGCAGCAATCACCATTTTCAACAATGATTGGGCAACAACCCCCAATAGGACATGCGCCATCGGCCGAGGTTACGGTATAAACACCGGCCTGACTCAAGGATAGCGAATTGCCCGTTCCAGCCAGAGCCCCATTCAAAAACCAGCGAACGTCCTGATAATTAGCCGGTACGCTGGCCACATACTGACTATCAGCACAAAGCCGTACCGGCGTACTTGTGCAGGCCGATGCTGTATTGTTGGCCGGATTTTGTTCCTGCCCACCGGTTGTACTCACTTCTGCGGTGTTAACCAGAACTCCCTCCGTTAGTACATTAACCGTCAACACCAACGTAGCAACCCCTCCAGCAGCCAGATTCCCAACCGCCCAAAGGCCAGTTGCCGGATTGAAACTACCCTGCGACGAAGTTGGTGTTCCAACCAACGCCACCGAGCTATTCCGAAGCAACGTATCTGTTACAACAACCCCAAAAGCATCGCCCGGCCCCTGATTCTGAACCGTTACGCTGAAACTAACGCTCGTACCAATGGCTGTCAATGACTGACTTGACTGTTTGGTAATAAGCATATCAACGGGCTGATTCGTGTTTGGGGCCACCGTCAGGCTAACCAGTGATGATGCACAAACCGTGGGCTGTAGCTGATCGCAAATGGTATAGGAAAAGCTAACAGGTCCACTAAAATTGGCCGCTGCTACGTAGGTAATCGTACCGTTGGCGTTGACCGTAGCCGTACCTGAGGTGGGCGTAGCAGCCGTTACAACAACACTCGTTGCACTCACCGGCTGCCCGTTATTTGTGTCATTCGCCAGTATAGGAATGGTAACTGACGTACCAGCCGTCAGCGTCTGACTATCCGGATTAGCCTGTATCGCCGAACACTGCGCAGGTGGTCCTTCCAGAGTTTCAAACTGCTCCAACGGATTCTGGGTGCCACTGGACATTTGCCCAGAGGTGGAATAAAAGCTGTTCGCTACGTTAAGTGAGTATCTTTGCGTGGCCGCATTGATAAAGGGATTTCCTGGCTCCAGCGGACTGATTAGGCCAAAGCATCCATTCCCACTGAATCTAAATAGCTCAACTGGCGTACCTGCAGCAAACGCACCATAATTGGTTTCGGACGGCGATTTTCCGACCACATAATAATTGACCGACGAATCAAGGTTATACCCCGTCCAATCCTGACCGGGGTTACCAGGACCGAGTTTATTCTCATCGACCACCCATGCTCCACGAATACTTGTGACCGATGTAATCACAAAAGCAGCCGGAACTTTAATGGTAAACTGGGCCGTTGCACCCCGCTCTACCGCTCCAGAATTGTTGGCATTAGGCACGCTGTACTGGGGTACTACCCAGGCTGAGTAAAGCCCAGTACCCTGATTATAGGTAATCTGGAATCTCACCAGATTGGTAGACTGTTGGGCGTAACTTGTCAAGGTAAACAGAACCAGACAGTGCCAAATTAATACGTTTACAATTCGTTTCATGGTATAGCTCAGTTTTCGGCATCGATGCGCAGAATGAATGTAGCAGCCTACTGTCTAGAGTAGGCTGCTACCCTCTGCTGATCAAGGCAATTGCTCACGAATGGAGAAGAAAGGCAACCGGAAGCTGTTTCCTGGATGGTTCCTGATTACATTTAGATAAATAAATTCAACATCATTACCTGTACCCTGGAAGCCCTCCAGACCATCCATGTTCACGTCGCCCAACTGATAGCCCTTTAGCCGTAAGAAAGGTGTAGGAAAATTAGTAACGGCATTAATTATCTGCTGGTAAACCTGATTCACATCATTGTTCGACCCCTGATAAATCACCAGATTATGAGGCTGACTGGCCGCATTATCGATAAACACATTACCTGCCCACATCGCTACACCCTGTGGTACAACTACCTGCGCCTGATCGACGGTTACCTGCGTATAACTGGTTGTACCGGAATAGGTAAAGGCCATCGTATTAGGATTCCGGAAATCAACCGTAATGGCCGCCGGCGATAATGCAAGCGCCGACTGGCTCATAACTCCTAAGTGGTTTCGATGGCGGATGGCCACAAAATAATTACCAGCCAGGGCCTGATTAAAGGTTAACGATGAAACCCCATCCACTTCTACTACGTCGCCATCGCGCTGAAGCAGAGCAGCTCGGCTATCAACAACGATAGATGCACTCGTAGGCGAACGAAGCTCAACAAATACCCAATCGACAATAGCGTTGTTTCCAGTGATGGCCGTCACACTGGGCGACAACGTACCGACGGGCGTAATCGGATTAAGAGTTGCATACGGATGATTGGCAGGCAGATAACCAGCCGCCCGAAGGTCATCACGCATCAATGCTCCCGATACACCAAACAATGCTCCCTGCAAATAAACCTGTGGCGCTAATTGAACAATTGGTGCACGACTAACCGCTATTGTTGTCACCGTAGCAGTGTTGTTTGTGGGAGTTGCATCGCCAGCAGGTACAACTGTTGCCACAGTAAACGTTTGTGGCAGACCAACCGTTGGTAAACCGGGCACAACCGGAATGGTGAGGGTTTCGCTGGTCAGGGTTGTTAACGAAACCGACTTAACGCAGCTCACTAACTGACCACTAACCGTGCAGGTAAATCCATTGGATGTTGTGAATCCGGAAGCTACCGTTACGTTGGCAGGCAGAGTTAGCGTAACCGATACAGGTCCGGCATAATTACCCGTTCCTACGTTGTTTACCGTAATAGGCAAACTACTGGCCAATGTAGCCGTCAGGCTGGGGGCTGGCTGTCCAATCGAAACAACCAGATCAACCGCACCATTTGCTGGGAAAACCGTAAGATAAGCCGTAGCCGTTGTACAGGCGGGACCAGTTCCGTTATCGCAAACCTGATACACAAATGAATCCGTTCCGGTGAAGCCGGTATTCGGTGTATAGGTGAAACTACCATTGGCGCTTAATGCCAGCAAACCATTGGCTGGTCCACGCACTGGTGTAGTTGCAACGGTCTGGGTATTTCCTTCCAGATCCTGATCGTTGACCGATACGTTACCCACAATAGCTGCATTCGTGAATGTGCTAAATGCATCATCGAAGGCAAATGTCTGGTTCACTGCCGGATTTGGCCGAACCGTTACAATCACAGTCGCCACATCACAGAGCACTGGACTTCCGTTATCGCATATCTGGTACGTAAACGAGTCAACACCAGTAAAACTATTCACCGGCGTATAAGTGATTGTACCGTTGGCGTTGACCGTTACGTTGCCGTTTACCGGAGATGTTACCAGAATGGGTTGTCCTAGTGGCTGCCCATCTGGGTCGCTGTCGTTGGCTTTAACCGCAATGATAACTGACGTATTCGGTGTTGTTACAGCCTGATCATTCTGAGCAATTGGCGCATCATTGTTGTTGGGCGCGTTATCCCGAACCTTGATCGTTACCACGGCCGTAGCGCACTGTGCTCCTGCATTACAGACCTGATACGTAAAGGAATCCGTTCCGGTGAAGCTGTTGGCTGGTGTATACGTATAATTTCCCGCTGGCGTCAATATCAACGTACCGTTGGCTGGCCCCGCTGTAGGCGTAGCGGTTACCGTAAGCGACAATCCGGCAGACTCCTGATCGTTGGTAAGCACATTGCCTGAAACAGCCCGGTTTACCAGCGTCTGGTTAAAGTCATTCTGCGGTAGCGGTCGGCTGGGCAACACCGTAACGATTACCAAATTGGTCGAGCATTGCGAGGGCTGGGAAATGTCGCAGACCTGATAGCTAAAGGAGTTGACGCCAAAGAAAGCCGGAGCTGGGGTGTACGTAATACTGCCATTTGCGTTCAGTACGGCCGTTCCATTTGGCGGCTGGCTAACCACGGTAACTGTTACGTTGGTTGTGCTGGCGGGCAGACCGTTACGTGTATCATTCGCCAGTACGGTTATACTGATCGGCGTTCCAGAGGCCGTTGTTACCTGATCCGGATTGGTGACCACCACAGTATTAACCGTAATGCTGACAGGGGCCGACGAACATTGACCGGGCTGGGCAATATCACAAATCGTATAGGTGTACGAAATGGGTCCTGAGAAGCCGGGAGCCGGAACGTAGCTGATTGTACCGTTCGCATTTACCGTAGCGGTACCACTAGCCGGGGGCGAACTGATACTCACCGTTACGTTGGTTGTACTGGCTGGTTGTCCATTTCGCGTATCATTCGCCAGCACTGTAGTAGTGACCGACGTACCGGCACTGGTTGTTGACTGGTCGGGCGTGGCGACGATAACAGCATTCACCGTCAGACTAACCGCTGCCGACGAACAGATCGTTGTCTGACCGGGCGCGCAAATGGTGTATGTAAATGAAACAGGTCCAGAAAAACCGTCTATCGGCGTATAAGTAATCGTACCGTTAGCGTTGACCGTAGCCGTACCAATAGCAGGTGGCGTACTAACCGTAACCGCAACCGTTCCACTGATCGGTTGTCCATTTTGCGTATCGTTGGCCAATACTGACACACTATACGGAATTCCTGCCGTTAGTGTCTGACTATCAGGATTTGCCTGAAGAGTGGCGCACTGGGCCGGAAGCCCGGTAATGGTCTGAAACTGTTCGAGTGGCGCCTGATTACCGCCCGAGGGTTGCCCCGAACGCGAATAAAAGCTGTTCGCTACGTTTAGCGACAGATCATTATCAGCAGCCGCAATAAATGGATCACCCGGTGGCAATGGAATAATTTCGCCAAAGCACCCGTTGCCCGCAAACGAGAACAGTGCTATGCGCGTACCCGATGTAAATCTCCCATAGTTCACCTCATTCGGTGCCTTACCAATTACGAAATAATTGAAGTTCGCATTGAGCGGGGTTGTATAGGTCTGGTTGGGATTACCCGGCCCCAACCGAATCGGATTTTTATCCCAGCTACCCGTTAAATCCTGAACATTGGTTATCGAAAAAGAGGATGGCACTTTAATGGTAAACTGGGCCGTACCACCAAGCTCATCATTACCGGGGTTGTTGGCATTCGGCGTATTATACCGGGGCACTACCCACGCAATATAGCGCCCGGTAGTTACGTCATAAGTTACCTCATAGTCGACCTTATTTGACGACTGCTGCGCTTCAGCAAGATAGTTTCCAAGCAGGAAACAACCCCACAACATATACGTAAATAACTGCTTCATTGGCTTAATCTGTTATGGTTTGATACTACTTTAGTTTGGGCTTTTACTCGTTAAGATGTTATGGTACTTGTTCACGAATGATGAAGAAAGGTACCCGAAGCGTATTGCCGGGGTGGTTCTTCACGGTATTCTGGTAAATGAATTCAACATCGTTGCCTGTGCCCTGAAAAATCACCTGACCATCCATATTGACGTCGCCCAACTGATAGCCACGTAGCCGGAAGGAAGGCGAAACCAGTATATTGTTGGGGGCATTGATCACCAGCTGATAAATCTGATTTACATCGTTATTCGACCCCTGATAAATCACCAGATTATGAGGTTGGTTGGGCGCATTGTCATTCAGGATATTCCCTGCCCACATCGCTACACCCTGATCAACAAGCACCTGTGCCTGGTCACGCGTGACCTGCGTGTAACTGGTCGTACCGGAGCTGGTATAGGTAGGCGTGTTTCTATTCCGGAAGTCTACCGTAATAGCCGTCGATGACAAGGGAAGCGCCGTTTGGCTCATGACACCCAGGTGGTTCCTATGACGTACCACTACGTAGTATTCACCCAGCGTAGTCTGAGCGAAACTTAACGAAGACACTCCGTCGACCTCCACAATGTCGCCATCGCGCTGAAGTAAAGCGGCACGACTATCCACCGTAACACGTGGGTCACTTTCTGATCGGAGTTCAACAAATACCCAATCGACAATAGCATCATTGCCTGTAACAGCCGTCACGCTGGGAGCCAACGTACCAACGGGCGTAATCGGATTGAGGGCATCATACGGGTGATTTACGGGCAAATAACCAGCTACCCGAAGGTCGTCACGCATGAGCGATCCCGACGTAACACCGAAGAGGGCTCCCTGTAAATAAACCTGCGGCAACAGCTTGACATTAGGCGGCAAGGGCTGAATCAGAACAGAAACCGTTGCTACGTCGCACAGACCAGCCGTATTACAAACCTGATACGTGAAGCTGCTCGGCCCGGTAAAGTCCGCAGTCGGCGTATATGTATAGCTTCCCGTTGAACTCATGATCACCGTACCAATGTCGGGTTGCCCGGTCGTATAACTTAATCCAAGACCCTGTGGGTCATAGTCGTTAGTCGATACGGTACCCGTTCGCGGGGTGTTAATCTGGGTCAGCACAAAATCATCGACACTCACGGGGGCCAACGTAGTACCGACTGGTGGAGTGGCCAGTACGGTAATTGTCACCGTGGCGGTTGCGCACAAGGCCGGTGTGGCGCGGTCGCAAATCTGGTATACAAAACTGGTTACTCCGGTAAACGTAGCTGGTGGAGTATATGTAATCGTTCCATCCCCATTGACCACTGCTACTCCATCAGCAGGTTGAGAAAGCAGGGTCGGATTGGTTAGTTGCCCGCTAAGCGACGTAGCACTATTAGGATCTGTATCATTTGCCCGCACAAATAGTGTCACAGCCCGGTTCTGGTAACCTCGTACGTTGTCATTTGTGGCAATCGGTTTTGCATTGCCCCCATCCGGATCGGCTTCAATATTTATACTCACGCAGGCACTACTGCTCAATCCCGCCGAATTGCTGGCACTATAACAGAAGCTGGCAACGCCTGTAAATCCGGCCGCTGGTGTAAACGTGTAACTACCATCGGGATTGAGGGTAACCGCACCTCCAGTCGGCGATCCCACTAACGTAGCAGTTAACGGTAAACCTTGTGGGTCACGATCATTCGTTAACACATTGCCCGACACAGGAATAGTAGGTCGTGAGGTTGTTATGTCGGACAACGTAATAGGTGCTAACGCCGTGACGGTGACCGTTGCTGTGGTCGTGGCGCAAGTGGGCGTGCCCAGTTGGTCGCAGATTTGATACGTTAGTGTGTAAGAACCCTGGGGCGTTCCTACCGCTACGCTTATTGAACCAGTGTTGGAGTCCAGTGTAATACCCGTCGGGTACGTACCTACCTGCGATAACGTAGCATTACCACCCACGCCCAGCGTAGCAGGCAGGCCGTTTACTACGTCGTTTGCGGCTACGTTTGCAATGACGATGCCTCCATTTCCGCTGCCTGTTATACCCGAGTCAGGATTAGCCGTCACATCTGGGGTAACTATGATTGTGACAGACGTAGTGGTACAAGTTGGTATAGTAAGCTGGTCGCAAAGCTGATAGACCACCGTATACGTACCGGGAGCTGTTCCACTTGCCACACTTACCGAACCTGTATTAGTATCTAAAGTGATGCCCGGTGGATACGTACCCACCACCGACAACGTAGCATTACCACCGGCACCTACCGTAGCGGGTAAACCATTTACTACGTCGTTAGCCGCTACGTTGGAAACAACTGTACCACCTGTACCGGCGCTGACTGTACCTGCATCGGGGTTTGCTACTACACTGGGCGTGATGGTAATAGTGATACTTGTAGTTGCACAAGTGGGCGCGCTTAATTGGTCGCAAATCTGATACGAAATTGTATAAGACCCCGGAGCCGTTCCTTGAGCAACACCGACTGATCCGGTCGCGGTATCTAGTGTGATGCCGGCTGGGTAGGGATCAACTGTGGTTAACGTAGCATTGCCACCTACACCTACCGTTGCCGCTACCCCATTCACCACATCATTAGCTACTACGTTGGCCACGGCCGTTCCACCCGTTCCGGCACTCACCGTACCCGCATCGGGGTTAGCCACTATACTCGGAGTGACTGTTACGTTCACCACACCCGTCGTGCAGGTAGTGGTGCCCAACGTGCTGCACAAGGAGTATACCAGCGAATATGTACCCGGTGGAGTGCCCTGAGCGACACTCACACTACCCGTACTCGTATTGAAAACCAGACTCGGAGAACTGCTGCTGACCAGACTCACACTGGAGTTGGTCGTACTAGCCGGTAAGCCATTGACCACGTCATTCGCCCAGACATTTGCCACGGCTGTTCCACCCGTGCCCGCACTCACCACCCCCATATCGGTCACAGCGGTGATGCTGGGGGTAACGGTGATGGCCACCGTGGTGGTCGCACAGGTTACAGGTGTCAACTGATCACAGATCTGGTAGACGACTGTATAATTGCCGGGTGTAGTGCCCACCGCCACACTGATGCTACCTGTGGTCGTATTTAAGTTGATACCCGGAGGATAGGTACCCACTGCCGCCAACGTAGCATTACCCGGCCCACTCAACGTAGCCGGCAAGCCATTCACTACGTCGTTAGCCGCTACGTTAGCCACCACGATCCCGCCTACACCAGCACTCACTGTGCCTGCATCGGGATTAGCAACTACACTAGGTGTAACGGTAATTGTGACAATCGTGGTCGCACAGGTTATCGGAGTGAGTTGGTCGCAAAGCTGGTAGGCAATGGTGTAGGTGCCCGGTGCTGTACCAATCGCAACACTAACAGAACCCGTCGTTGTATTTAGCGTGATACCAGGTTGATACGTACCAACAGCCGCAATAGTCGCATTACCGCCAGTGCCCAGTACCGCTGGATTGAGATTGACCAGATCATTGGCCGCCACATTCAGGACAGCTACCCCACCCGTGCCGGCAGATGCAGTACCGCTGTCCGGCACCGGACTGAGGCAGGAAGAAACCGTTACCGTCACCGTTGTTGGCAGCGACACACAGCCTTGAGCTGACGTAGCGGTGACGGAATATTGAGCTGTACCTAGTCCGGCGGTGAAACTGGCTACGTTGTCGGTTATGCCGCTTACATTGGGCGAAAACGCATAGGTAGTTCCTCCACCTGCTGTCAGGCTGATGGGTTGGCCGTAGCAGGTCGTGGGCGAATTGACAGCCAGCGTAGCTATCGGCAGTGGATACACGGCCACATTGGTACTGGCCGTCGCCGTGCAGCCATTAACATCGGTTACCACCACCCGATACGTTCCCGACTGGTCCGGTGTCGGATTCGAAACGATCACCGGATTGGCCGTACCGAGGTTGCCGCCCGGCCCACTCCAGACGTAGCTAACATTGCTGACCGGATTGGCCGTCAGGCTGATCGGCTGGCCGGAACAGTAGGTGGTACTACCGATTATCGAAACAATCGGCGGAGACGGCACCGGGTTGATGGTGACGCTGGTAACCGGCGATTCGCAGCCGGTTGCGCTATTCCTTACTTTCAGTTGATAAACATCCGGTTGAAGACCCGCCTGCGATGCCGAAGCCTGATACGAAATCCCGTTGTTGAAGCTATACTGCACGCCCGATGCCGGGGTCAATACCTGGATAGTGCCGGTCAGGGTGATGCAGGTTGGCTGGGTGACACTAACCGTTGGTGCACTCGGCAGCGGATTGGTGGGCAAGGTTACATTAGCTGTCGCCGTGCAGCCATTAGCATCGGTGACCACCACCGAATAACTGCCGCCACTCAGTCCCGTCAGATTGGGTGTGGTCTGGGCCAGAGGCCCCGTAGCGGCACTCCACGAGTAGGTGTAGGAAGGTGTCCCGCCCGTTGCTGAACTGGTGATAGTTCCGGTTGCCTGACCCGCGCAAACCGACCCGCTCCCGGTCAGCGAAACAGTCAGTAACGGCGGTTGTGTGATGGTGGCTACCTGCGTCAGCGAACAGCCATTGGCATCGGTTACCACAATCGAGTAGCTACCAGCTACTGTAGTGAGTGTGCTGGCACCGGTCGTTTGCGTCGATGAGATGAGGCCGCTGGTATTGTAATAACTGATTGTATAGGGTGTTGTGCCGCCGTTCGTCGTAACTGTGATGGTACCCTGTCCGCCGAAGCAGCGGGCATTGGCCGTCTGCGTATTTACAGCCAGCGGATTGGGAGTCATAACCATCACGGTAGCCGTGTTGCTCAGACAGCCGCTGGCATCCGTAACGACCAGGCTATAGGTATCGGCCGTACTGAATGTCGGGTTGGGCGAGGTCGAAATAACGCCGACGGCACCAGAGCGATACCAGGCATAACCGACCGGTGGTGAGCCGCCCGTCACCTGCGTGGCAATCGCTACGGCAGGCATATTGCCTGCACAAACGATGCTGGTGTTGAGGATTTGCGCCAATGGCGTTGGTTTGACCGTTACATTCTGGCTGGCTACGGCTGTGCAGCCATTGGCATCCGTCACCCGCACCTGATACGTGCCCGAGTTGGCGGTAGTGCTATTGGGAATAATCAGTGGATTACTACTTCCTAAATTGCCGCCTGGCCCACTCCAGGCATAGGTAAGCCCTGTGGTAGGGCTGGCTGTTAACGAAATAGGTTGTCCGGCGCACAGGGACGTACTGCCCGAAATAGTTGGCTGGGGCAGGGCGTTTACCGTAACCGTGCCGATGGCTACTGCCGAACAGCCCAATCCAGACGTGACCGTTACCGAATACGGATTTACGCCCACGACGGTTGGCGCAACGATTAAAAGCCCGGTCGTATTCGAATTTCCGGGGCCAAACCGATAACTGGCCCCTCCCGTCGCTGTCAGTGTTGCGCTGGTGCCATTACAAATCGAAGCCGATGATAGCGTGGCCGTCACCGAGGCATTCACGGTAACAGTTGCTGTGCTCGTCGTACAGGCGGGGGTGCCAATGGTTGAACAAAGCTGATAAACAAGGGGATAGGACCCTGCTGCCGTGCCGATGGCTACATTGATGGCCCCCGTAGCTGTATTCAACGTAATGCCGGGCGGGTAGGTGCCTACGCTGGTTAGTACCACGTTGGTACCCAGTACGGCCGACTGCCCATTGACCAGGTCATTGGCCGCCACATTATTGATCACTATGCCCGTACAAATTGTTCCGCTATCGGGCGTGGGGACAACGCTGGGCACAACCGTCACGCTGACCGTAGTAGTAGAGCAGGTAGAGGTCAGTTTATCACAAATCTGGTAGGCTATGGTATAGGTTCCCGGTGTTGTACTCAACGCGACACTGACCGCACCCGTCGTTGTGTTCAGCGTAATGCCAGTGGCGTAGGTGCCTGACAGGAAAAGGGTCGCATTACCCCCACTACCCAGCGTGGCGGGTAGCCCGTTGACCACATCATTGGTTGCTACGTTAGCTACAGCCGTGCCACCTGTTCCGGCACTGGCCGAACCCGCATCCGGAACTGCTACTACACTGGGCGTAACCGTTACGTTGACCACGCCCGTCGTACAGGTCGACGTACCCAACGTGCTACATAAAGAATAGACCAGCGAGTAGGAACCCGGTGGGGTGCCCTGCGCAACACTCACACTGCCCGTGCTGGTAGTAAAAATCAGACTCGCCGAACTACTGCTGACTAAACTCAAACTGGAGTTGGTCGTACTAGCGGGCAGACCGTTGACCACATCGTTGGCCCGAACATTGGCCACGGCCGTTCCACCAGTGCCAGCGCTTACGGTGCCCGCATCGGGATTGGTCACGACATTGGGTGTGACCGTAATGGCGACTGAGGTAGTGGCACAGGTAGGTGTCGTTAAGCGGTCGCATATCTGGTAGGTAATAGTATAGATGCCGGGCGTAGTGCCAATAGCTACACTGACCGATCCCGTGCTGGTGTTCAAGCTGATACCGGCGGGATACGTACCAGCAGTTATAGTTGCATTAGTGGGCAGGTTGGCGGGTACCCCATTCACTATGTCATTGGCCGCTACGTTAGCGATGGCTGTTCCGCCCGTTCCGGCACTCACCGTACCCGCATCGGGATTGGCCACAACACTGGGCGTAACCGTTACATTGACCACACCTGTCGTACAAGTAGTGGTACCCACCGTGCTACAAAGTGAATACACCAGCGAGTAAGCCCCCGGCGGAGTGCCCTGAGCGACACTCACACTGCCCGTAGTAGCGTTAAAAGTCAGACTTGCCGAGCTGCTACTGACCAGACTCAGACTCGAATTGGTCGTACTAGCGGGTAGACCGTTAACCACATCATTGGCCGCTACGTTGGCGATGGCCGTTCCACCCGTTCCGGCACTCACCGTACCCGCATCGGGATTGGCCACCGCACTCGGCGTTACGGTGATGGACACCGTGGTGGTTGCACAGGTAACAGGGGTAAGTCGATCACAAAGCTGGTAGACCACTGTGTAACTATCTGGCGTAGTGCCGACAGCCACGCTGATACTACCCGTAGTTGTATTTAAAGTAATACCCGGTGGGTACGTACCAACGGCTGCCAACGTAGCATTCGTTACCAAATTGGCGGCTACCCCATTCACAAAGTCGTTAGCCGCTACGTTGGAAACAACTGTACCACCTGTACCAGCACTTACTGTGCCTACATCAGCCACAGGCGATGAATTGGCGGTGACTGTTACGTTGGCAATACCCGTTGTACAGGTAACCGTGCCAAAGGTGCTGCACAAGGAGTATACCAGCGAGTAAGTTCCCGGTGGGGTGCCCTGGGCCACGCTCACACTACCCGTACTCGTATTGAAAACCAGACTCGCCGAACTGCTGCTGACTAAGCTTAAACTGGAGTTAGTCGTACTAGCGGGTAAGCCATTGACCACGTCATTCGCCCGGACGTTAGCCACGGCTGTTCCACCCGTGCCCGCACTCACCACCCCCGCATCGGTCACAGCGGTGATGCTGGGGGTAACGGTGATGGCCACCGTGGTGGTCGCGCATGTGACGGGTGTCAACTGATCACAGAGTTGGTAGACGACCGTGTAATTGCCCGGCGTGGTGCCCACCGCTACACTAATACTACCTGTGGTAGAATTGAGCGTAATACCAGCCGGATACGTACCGATTTGAGCCACGGCTGCGTTGCCTCCAGAACCTAACGTAGCAGGCAAGGTATTGACAATATCGTTAGTCACTACGTTGGCAACGGCTGTACCGCCCGTACCGGCGGATACTGTTCCCGCATCCGGTCTGGCGGTTACGCTTGAACTGACAAAAGCAGAGACAACCCCGACATTGTTTGTTACACTTGCTTCAGCCGTTGTAGTAGTCACAAGTGCGCTGAAACTCAATGTCGTTCCGGCGGTAGCAGGTCCCGGTGTTATTGGCACCGTGATCGTCGTGCTGGTGCCGGTACCCATGACTGCTGAGCTAGTACAGGTAACATTCGCCCCTGCTGTAACGCAGGCAAAACCACCACTTGTGAACGTAGCAGGCGTAGCCACATTTGCCGGAACAATCAGCGTAGTCGTGATGGGGCCGCTGGTAGCTGCGGAACCGATATTACCAATTACTATTGGCAAATTGCTGGTTTGCCCTACTAATAATGATGGTGTTGGTTGGGCTAAAGAGAGTGTAAGATCCGGCAAACCAATAACAGCAACCGTTGATGAACAAGTACCGGTTGCCTGTGTCGAAGTGACCGTTAACGTCCGGGAACCAACAGAACCTGAGCCGTTGTACGCAATAGGAATCGACAAGGCCGTCTGGCTGGCAACCAGCGTTGTTGTAACGGATGTTGGTGATGAAGTAAACCCAGTACCAGAAACTGAAACAACCACCTGACCATCCCGGTTTGTAGTGATTGGAATGGTCAGTACGCCCGTAGACGAGCTACCCATTACAAACGTACCGTTGACAGTTGCGTTGGCGCAGTTCCCGTAAGTAAAGGCCCCCTCTTTAATTCGCCAATAAACCTGCGTACCATTGGACGGGTAAGCATTGAGAAGATTGGTTATACCTGCACTGGCCGGACCAAATCTGGCCGGGTCCGTATCTATACTACTTATCAAACCATCTAAGTCCGCGTCATTACCAGACAAGGTCAGGTTCGCTTCATTGGTATCTAGTCTGGTGTCATTGTCGCTATCCGTATCCAGATAATCAGGCGTATCCGTTCCATCGGTATTAACAGGCATGAGCCCGCCAGTAGCGGAGTAAGCCGTTGGCAAACCCAGCGACGTAACGACTGTGTTCGATGCGATATAACTGCTTGTAGCCTGCGCTTCAATATTATCGGGAATACCATCGCCATCCGAATCCAGATCGAGGGCATTAGCAATACCATCGCCATCCGGATCGGCCAGAACACCTTCTGAATCATCGACTATACCGTCGTTATCATCGTCTATATCAATACCGTTGGGCACGCCATCCCCATCGGTATCAAGCACAGGCGTACAGCTTGTCGTTGCTTCGAATACGATAGCATTACTCCCATCGAATGTGTAACCAGCTCCCTGTGCATCTACCTCGTTTCCGTTTTTGGTATAGGTTATATCAAAGGATGATAATCCAACAAAGCTAAGTGCTACGGCATAACGGGGCGAGTCACCGCTCGACTGTTCAGAAGTTCCCTCAAAACGGTATGCATTACCTTGATCAATTGTTGTAGTACTGGCAGGCACATTCAACTTGAAGGAATATAGAGCTGACTTTGCGATGGAAAACCCTTCCAGTCGAGTCACAGTAGTACCGCTCGTAATCTTGTCTATATCTCCTAAGGTAAATGTCCCCTGAAAAGGAACGGGTGTGTTTGTATTACTTAATACAGCAGTCCATCGAACAGTAGCTTGCGTATTAGCACCGTACAAAATAACCTGAGCCTGCGTACCTGTATTCGTAAAGGTGATAGGGGCCGCCGTTGTCTGAGTAAGAGCATATGAGGTTGTAAGGCTCAGGACTCGACCAATAATATCAACAGACTGCCCATTGATGGTTGCTACGTTACTATATCGGGCAGCCCTAGTAGCACCGACCCCAGAATTTGAGGATGGAGCCGAAAATGTAAAGATGGTGAAACCACTTTGCCCCGGAACCGGACAGGCAGCCACCCGAATACCTACCGTTGCCGATGTTGACGTTGTACAACTGTTGGCGTCGGTTACAGTTACCGAATAAGTACCCGTTGTGACATTGCTTATACTAGCCGTAGTAGCTCCAGTGTTCCATCGGTACGTATAAGGAGAGCGCCCTCCCGATACTGACGTAAAGACAATACCATCGGCAGTAGTCGAGCTACTGGCGTTGGTTACCATAGTCGTTGCCGTTAAAGCGCTATACTGTACAAAAGGATAATAAATTGCGGTGCTTGTACTTGTACCAGATCCCGTGATGGCAATCTGAATCTCATCGAAACTGAGCGTTGTTGTTATGCCAAGCGCACGCTGACCCGACCCCGCCAGTTGTGGCAAATCGACCAATGGAGAGGTATCGGATGATTCCCGAAGTGTTCCGTTTAAGTACGTCCGGATAGTTACTGCGGCCAACAGATTGAGCGACGCATTATTGGCCAGAATAAACCCAGCAACGGCTCCCCCTGGAAATACAGTAGTTGTACTACTAGGCGTAGCATTGGCACTCACCGAAATCTGTCCACCACTCCCCGAATATATGGTCGAATTGATGGAACCAAAGTTGGTTAGGTTTGCATCAACAACATTCCCTGTATTAGCCACACTACCAACGCCAATAATGCCTAAAAGGCCGCCATACCCGTTTGTACGCGCGCCCACTACCCCAGCGTTGGGAAAATTAGTAACTGTCAGATTTCGGTAACTACAAGGAAGAACCTGGGCCTGCACTTCTGCTGTAAGACAGAAGAGAACAAGCAATAGGATGCAAGTAACGCCCTCCCTTATCAACCGAATTAACGTATTAATGAAGTTTGTGTAGAGGTTTGACTTCATAAAATAACGTGAGTATGATAATCCTGATTGGATAAAGGAATAGCAACTATCGTGCTATTAATCGATAAAATACCATTATGTTTAACAACTTGTTGCAACTAATTCAACAACTAAAGTACATCTTTTGTTAATATTAGACACTATTCATAAACAAAAAATTACTTTAAATTATTATTCGAATATAATATATTTTCATTCTTAAATATATAATAATCACAACTAACCTTTTATTGACAACATAGAGCAGATTTACGAATAGGATTGTAGGCAAAATCTAACTATCAGGGCATAATGATCGCATCTATACAGGTTTTTTTAGCCACCTGCTTATAGATGAAAAATAATCCATAAGAAAGACTCAAAATAGTCAATTAGTCAAGGTAAATAAATCGGGAATACTGCAGGGTAGGATTCGCTGACGTATACAATTAGTTATTGGCTCGATTTTTGTAAAAGGAACTCGCCAAAAAAATAGTACTAGAAGTCTGCTACTTAACGAGCAACGAGAATTAAAAAACGGGTCACAAGAAGCAGAGTGAATCACGGTCTGTTAGGACACAACATTCGCAAAATTGAAGCTAGACCACTTACCTGTCTCGCACTAACCGATTCCTTGCCATTCCTATCCCAGTGTTCTTCTTTATGCTTGCCCCAAGCAGATCTTCCATTTTATCGTTTGTCGAATGGAGAGCCGTAATTTTTAGGCTAGTTCACAATTTATTTGATAATCTGATCTCAGGATTTGGTTTGCTGAAGAGCAAATTATATGCAGCCACAAGTGATTGGAGACAGTAGCCCATTTATTGATATGTGAATAAATCCTAAAGATTTTCTTTGACAAAGCGGGCTATCAGGGATTTCAAAACTTTGCCAAAGTCAATAATTAACAGGTAAGCATCATTATTCACCAGAGGCTTTGTCAAACAATAATCTAGTTAATAGATAACAGGTCGATCTGGAAGATCAGAATGGAATTAGCGGGAATATCTCCCTGTGGCTGCGAACCATACGCAAGTGACGGAGGTAAATACAACGTTATACGTCCACCAGGAGCAATTAAGGGTATTCCCTCCTGCCACCCCACAATTAGCTGATTAAGCCCAAAGCTAACATCCTCTCCCTTATCAAAACTAGTACCGTTGGTCAAATGCCCTTCGTAGTTAACACTCACCGTTGAGCAGACGGTTGGCTTATCTCCACTCCCCGGTTTTTGAATAGTGTAATAGAAACCCCGTTCATCGGCTATGGCCTTAATATGGTTTGATTCGATGAACTGGTTGAGTTGAGCTACTTCTTCGTTAGGTGCTTTGGTAGCGATAGGGGCGGACTCACAGGGTGCATTGTTAGTTGGCTGGCAACCAGTTATCAGCAAAAGACTGCTTAGTATAATTAGAAGTAATCTCGAAATAGATATAAACATAATTGAAAGATAGCCCTCAATTTCTAATGAAAGCATAAGTGTGTTTAGTGCTCTTACTTTCCGATACAGAAAGTAACGTGTATATCTATACATCTCATCATCAGATATTTATAGCTATTGAATATTTAATAAGGTACAAATAGTACTCAAATTATCTTTTACAATTAAGTTACCTTTGAGAATGAGATTGCACTACCACAGAAATGTTGACTCACAGCTGTAAATATGCTATTATAAACCCAAATATCTGATCTTTCACTTTCAATTGATTCAGGGATTTCGAAATCCTCATTTTCCTTTTTCATTTACTCGTTGTCAAGGCTTAGTTTCTATTCTAAGTGAACTATGTATGAAGGCGTTTTTGAACTGAGATCACAATCGAAGGCTTATGATCATGAAAACAATAATCGATTAAACCTGCCCATAGATTGATTTGGTCATTGAGCGCACTTCGATGGCGAGTGTGTTCAAGACCGAAGTGAGCATAGGCATTGACCGATTCGATTAGCCCTCGCTTGCGTAAATTGAGTTTACCATTCAAGGGCATTAGTGTGTTCTTCATCCTGCGTCGAATCTTGGTTACCAAATGAAGCACTCGCTGGTAAAACTCGGCAAACAGCTTGGTCCAATAGCCCCCCTCGCCAAAGTACTGTCCCTTCAAATTCGCCAGTAGTTCAGGGAGTAAGCTGGCGTTATTGTCAGAGACGTTTCTGGGCGTAATCATTACATTGATTAACTCGCCATAATGATTAATGACTAATGCGCTTTTAGCCCGAAGAACCAATCAATCGAGGATTTCCCACGTGCCGCGAGTCCAGCAAAGACCTTATTGGCCTGGATGCGCTGGCTATCACAGCCAGCCAGCGGTTTACTATCGACAATACAGAAACTGGTTCGCTAATCTTGGTTACAGAGCCATATTAAGAGCACAAACAGCCTTGGCAGTAAGCGAGTCATACGGGCTATGAGTCGCTCATTACTAATTAACTTTGAAAAATAACTACTTAGTTGAGCCTCTACCCCGCCTTGGTAATAGTACTGAAAGCATTTAGCTTTTGAGTGATGATAGAAGATATTTATGGCTAACATCTCGCTGTCGGTTAACTTACCTTGTCGAATGATGGGCAAGAAACCTTGTTGAATTTGCCAGTGAGTCAAGGTGTTACAAAAATCATCAAAAGTGATTAATACCTCGATTAGTTTAACGTGAATAATTGTCTAATCCTTTAAAGGCTACCCGCTGCAGGAATAAATACTGATGGCTTGTTAAAAGGAATAAGCAACTAAATCCGATTAAGCTAACGGGTTGGCCCAGCTGATTAATGACCAGATACAACTTATGGCTATAGAATCAGCCTGTTGAGCTTTTGCCCCGAGCAGCCACACCCTCAAAGACACGATGCGAATGAATCCGTCGCTTGTCACAAACAGGGAATTTCTTGGAATCAATAAAATAGGTTCCTGTCAACTGGCTCTGGCAGCGGCACCAGTACTGCAAATAGACTCGGCAGCACTCGGGTGCTGGTGACCACAAAGCGTTCGCAACTAATTAGATGCGGAAAAGTACGAAACTAGTTCAGTTTGGACCACTTGGCAATAAGAATATTCAAAACACTTGTAGACCGAGTATTGGTAGAAAAATAAGATAGACATTTGCTCGCTATAACTTAGCTCAGGAGTCAGTCTGGGTAGGTAGACAGCCCGAGTTGGCGCTGAGCTTGCTAGACTTCGAGGGATATGCAAAAATCATCAATGGCTACGAATAGCTCGATAAGTTTTTCTTTTGTATCTTGGGATAGCATAAAGCGAAAGTCGTAGGACCGCAATTCGATACCACAATATCCAAATTCATCACCTTTTTCTTCTATAAAAAACACTCGTTCAATCCATTATTCACGTTATAATTGGGTAAGAAACTATCGTTGGGGGTTTACAAAAGCCTCTGCCAATTTCAATAGGTGTATATACAAACCTGACAAATTCAGTGCGCCGCTAAACCAGACTACCTCAGAGTAAAAGCTAACTTAGCAGGAATGGGGTAGACCATTTCAGATTTAGATTGCGTGATAATTACTGCTTTATGAGTAATAAGATACTATTTACAATACTTATCTGTCATCTTTTAGGTACACAATCCTTAGCTCAGTTAGATAATATATATCGTTTACGAGGCGAAGGAGAACGTCTATATGCAAAATCTAAATATAATCAAGCGAATGAGTACTATGAGCAGGCTTATTTGCTGAGTTTAAAATATGATCAAATCGATATTGCTGCTAACCTGCTGGTTGATATGAGTTCAGTAGAGATTTTAAGTGGGAATTATAGAAAATCAATAGCACTTTGCCTAAATGGATTAACATTATTAACTAAATATCCTGCTAAAAAAGATTCTACCTATTTTAAATTATTATCGAGTTTAGGGGGACATTATCAGCAATTAAATCAATATGATTCATCAGCTTATTACTTCACAAAGGCTGATGAGCGTTTAAGTCAGCATCCAGAAATAGCAAAGGACATTCCAGATTATGTGATGTACCATTATAGCAATCAAGCCTTGTTACATGAAGACATGGGCAGGTACTCATTCAGTATGAATCTGGCTCAGAAAGCCCTCAATATGGCTCGGCATCGTCGTTTGTTATCTGATATTTCTATTTTAAGTAACGTACTGGCGGGCCAGTATGAGAGATTAGGCAATTATTCTGTGGCTATGGCATTACGAAAAGAAGGCCTGATCAGTAATCGTGCCTGGGATTTACAACGGGCGCGAATCCTCTCAGGAATTGGCAGAAATGCGTATCTACAGAAACGATACACGGAAGCATGTAAGTATTTAAACATGTCAAGAAATCTATATAATAAGTTAGCAAGTAAAGACTCTTCACAGGCTGATATACGAACACTAGCCAATCTGTACAATCATCTGGGAGAATGCTATACCTCATTACATCAGTTTGGCCTAGCTGAAAAGTGGGTTAACCAAGCAATTAATATCTACGTCAAGAAATACGGTCCCTTTGGCAAAACACTGTCTACCAGCTGGTTATTATTGAGTAAACTCATGCTCGAAAAAAAACAAATAGCTAAGGCGCTAGTCTATAATGCTCGAGCACTACAAGCCGTTCTTAAAACCAAAAAAACTACTGAACCAAATCCTAATCTAATACCAGCCGATGTTCTTGATGAAAAAGCGGCTATCGCAGCCATGCTGTATGAAGGTAATATATACAGCCTTTCAAATAACTGGTCAAAAGCACTCACGGCTTATCAGTTTGGGATTACCGTTTTTCAGCAGGCGCAAACACGCATGAATTTGCTACATGATCGATTATATGCCAACGAATCGGTAGCACCTCTTTATACACATGGGATTGAAGCTGCGCTGAAGTTATATCAGCAAAGCCGTACTCAGGCTGCTTATAATACCGCTTTTGAACTGATAGATCAGAGCCGAGCTATCACCTTACAGATAGTAATGTCTGAAAAAATTATACAACCTCAGTACATTCCGAGCATTCAACGGCAAAGGGAGCAAAGGCTCCGGCAGGATCTGGCAAGTATTTATTCAGAATGGTTTGACAAGCCCACTGTAAGCAAACAACAATATCTGAACGATAAAGAAACCAGTATTAAACTAGAACACTACCGCCTGCTGGAAGACTGGAAAAGAAAGTACCCGGGCTATTACCAAATTCGCTATGGGCTTCAGCCGGTTCAGATTAAGCAAATCCAAGCAGTACTTACAGACGATCAGGCTTATTTGACCTATAATTTTCAATATGGGCGTTTGCATATTTTTGCCATTACTAGGACAAAGACGCTCTGGAAGACCGTTTTAGTGGATTCAACAATTCTTTTCCGAACCATTCATTTACTGGAATCGACTATTCGTGTACACCCTGGTCTAAGAAAATATCAGGGAACGCCCTTTTCACTACTATGTTTCGATTGGTTTTTTAAACCGGTCGAAGCACTGATCGGGTCGAAAAACGACTGGATTATCAATGCTGGAAATGATTTTGAACACGTTCCGTTTGAGGTGTTAGAGACAGGGCGAAGCGTAAATGATTATGTTTCATTACGTCACTCTATTCAATATATTTATTCTGGTACGTCTCTATTGTCGGCGTCAAATAAAGAACCCCTTCCTCTGAATTCAATATTGGGTGTCGCTCCATTTAATCGCCCCGTTGACTCATTGATTAATCTGCGTTTTCATTATTCAACGTTGGCAGGAAGTCAGGAAGAAGTAAATACGATTAAAGCAACCTGGTTGAGTGGATCACAGGCGACCCGAGCCAATTTTTTACAAAATGCCACACGTTATCCCGTCTGGTACCTAGATACGCATGCTTACCTTAATCTAACTAAACCTATGCAGTCATATATCGCCTTTTTTCCTAACGATACATCGTTTTCCCATCGCCTGCATGCCGAAGAGATTAGTCAGATGAATTTATTACAAACGAAATTAATCGTGCTGAGTGCCTGCGAATCGGGTAGTGGAAGAACTTATCCATTAGAAGGGATGATGAGCATTGCGCGTACACTTGCTATAGCGGGATGTCCTTCGATTATCAGCCCCCTATGGAATGTTCATGATCGAACCTCGGCTTATCTGATCAAGCAAATACATTTGCATCTGGAAGAAGGATATCCACCGGCTACTGCAATACATAAGGCCAGGAATGATTTTTTTACAGCAACGCAGAATCGCTTGTATAACCATCCTTTTTTTTGGGCGAATTATCGATTAATTGGTTTAAATAACGCACCCAAGAAGAAGCTTTTCCTGACGAATCTGACTGTCCACAGTTCAGCAACTGTACTACTCTGTACGGCCGCCCTCCTCACATTAACGCTACTTTATTACCATTTCCGAACTTGAATCTGGATATAAATTTTACACCGCTCCAACATACCAATCTCATACTCAGGGTTATCAATCTGCCGGAGTCTATGATAAACGATTTCGGCACGACGCGGCTGGTTACTATATAGGTAAGCTGCCAGTAAAGACCATTCTGCGGCCTCTCTGAAATACGAGCGCATGTCCTTTGTTTTGAGAACCATCTCTAGTTTATTAGCAGCCTGTAAATAATTTCCACTTTGCAGGGCTTTTTGGCCCGCCATCAATAAATGATAAGTCGACGAATCATGACTCGTCGTACTATCAGCGTTCTTAACCACCAATAAATCATCTTCGATAATCGGCAATTCAGCTTTTGTATTGGCTAAGTAGAGCAACATAATGATGCAGGCTGCGGCTGCACCCATCATCCATCTATAGACAACAGGGAGCCGCTTACTGACAGCGGGTTGTTGCTGATACAGCTTTCGTAGCGTTTCCTGGGCTCTTTTTTCGGCATTGGCCGTCCGAATCATCCGCATAAGCTGGCGGGTACTTTCTACTTTCATAACTAAAGACGAGTCTTCTTGAAGTTTCTCTTCAAATTGTTGCCGCTCGGTTTCTGATAGTTGATTCGCTATATATCGGTCGATCCATTCCTGTTCTTCCAATTCGTCGTCAGGATTCATAGCAGTATTCTAAGTTTTTGCAGACACCTAAACTTACGCTGTCTTATGGTTGGTTCTGGCAATTGGTATTGACTGGCAATTTCATCAAGACTCAGCCCATCCAGATAGTACGCTTCTAAGAGGGATCGGCAAGGTTCACCAATTCGTGTTAATAACTGATTGGCGGTAAGCTGATTTTCATATTGACGGACCGAGTCTTCAACTTCATAAGTAGTTGTAACAAAATCCTGTTCCCATTTCAGGCGATTTTCTGCTCGTTGCTTTCGCTTTCTCCAGAGTCTGTAAGCAATTCCGTACAGAAAGGTAGCAAGCGATGCATTTCCTTCCGGATCAAACTTATCGCGGGCTACAATCTCGATAAAAATTATCAATACATCCTGAAACAAATCCTGGCTATCCTGCTCATTGCCTTTATACTTACGAACCATATTACGAATCGTTTGGAAGTATTCGTGGTATAGATATTCAGTAATGGCTTCAACATCCTGTGCATTTCTTAACCCGGATACCACTTCACGTACGGTAAAAAGAGGCATATCTATTATCGATTCTAATGAAATACTCTTCAAAAGGTTACTGCCAATACATACCCAAAAGGTTACATCATTTTATTTTATTTTCTATCTGACATTCCCGGCCAACTCTTCGATACAGGCTTGCTCTCAGTGAGAGTTCTTCAGGTGTAAGAACTAAATCCACTGGGGCAAAGCCCTAATGATACGTGTTTGTATTGCGGTAAAGCCGCAGCGTGGTTTGTTGGCAATAGCCTCGCTAATGACTATGCTTTGTATGGCCTCCTGCCAGCATGAGACCATTGTCGATCCTCGCGTAGAGTCTCCCCGAACGGATATAGTGGAGATACCAACTATTCAGGATGATGGTGATGATGATGCGCCACCAAAAAATGGCCATGGCGGTAGACTCATTCAAAAGCCAGTCAGCGCCCCCAATGAGTTTTCTAAAATTCGGCATAACACTGCCCATTAAAGAACGGTCATGGTGGCGCATAGTTGATTACGATAACCGGCTAAACACTACGTTTAGCCGGTTTGTCATAATCATTACCACAGTATATTTATTCTACGAAAATGAAGTTAGCCCAAATGGACGGTCGAGTGGGATATCGTTTTTGTAAAGCGCGCTGTGCATAAACGAACGCTTCACCGGCTTCCGATTTCTGGAGCAGTGCTTTATAGAATTCAGTCATAAATTCTACGGTTTCTTTATCTGGAATTTTTTGCAAACTGATGAGCAACCGTTTAACGCCAGCCTGTTTGAACGCTCGCTGTAGACCAAATACGCCCTCAAAATTTCGAATCTCTCCAAGACCAGTTTCGCAGGCCGATAGAACGACCAATTCGGTTTGGGAAAGGTCTAATTGGCTTATTTCAAAAGCTGTTAATATTCCGTCATCGCCTGTTTTAGATTTTTTACCGCCTTTCCAGGTTGTATTTCCTCCCGCCATGATCAGGCCGGAGCGAAGCATGGCATTTTGAGATGGTCGATAGTCTACTCCTATTGGAACGGATGCTTTTTTTGACTCTTTATCCTGCATCGACGGGACAAAATAGCCGTGAGTGGCAAAATGAATAATACCTGGATTACTCTTAATCAGAGCTTTCACCGATTCTTCGGTAGCCTGATCGTCCATCAGTTTATCAATGCGCCAAGGAATCAAGCGCTGAATTGTGTCGATTTCCTGGCGAGTGCCCGGAAGGCTTTTAAACGATGAAACTGTTTTAAGAAAAGTAGAATCCATATCCATAAAAGCTGATTCGCTCTCTGGTGAAGATCTTAATAAATCTTTATCGTAATTGATACCCCCATACAACTGGATTGGTGAATTTGTTGGTAAGCGGAAGGTATTACGTTTGGCAGCGAGCGTTCTACTACTGGTTATTTGGTGTAAGGTGTATTGATTACCAAGTAAAGTGCCTTTTTTACTCAATGCATAGAACGATACGTTGTGGAGCAAACCCGCTGGGGAATAGTAAATGACGCGGACGTTTTTTAGCAGACTATCAATCGGTTGCCATACCAATCGGTAGAGCGAATCGGACCAAACCTGTCGGCCTATTAATTCTCCTCCACGGCTTGACGACGCTAGGTGGGCAGAGGAGGGATGAGGACTAGATGTTTTGGGCTGAGTGATAGGGGGTACCACTTTAGGATTTAGAAATCGCTTTAATTGTCGTTCTTCACCTAAAGGCACGAAAACAGGCTGATCGAAATCGGGACGTAACACTAAAGCGGCATACATGATGCTGTCGGCCCAGCGATTGGGTTGACGCAAATGGAAGGTAACGAACTCAACAGCAGCTTCGTTGGCCGATAAACCCGCCTTTATAGACTGCCAGTTGATATTCTGCCGTTCTTTAAATTGCCTGAATGCCTTGGTTGTTCTAATTAATTTCTCCTCGTATTCCCCTACTTGAATATCAAGCTTGTCCAAATTTGGATCTTGTTGCGCAAAAGGAGCCTGCTGTTTTTCGATTAATTTTTTACGAAGAGTAAGCCACGTCTCAACATCTCGTTTGGTGGTAGGGTCTGTAATAGAATCAAGCAAACTGGCGAGCTGACGATTTGATCCTAATACAGCTCCTTTCAGAGCTAGCTCTTCATTATAGATGAGTTCAGCCAACGATTTATATGTTGGATTTGCCAATAGAAAGGAACGGTGAAAATCCAATGATTCAAGTTCATCCTCAATTAGTCGTTGTCGGCCTCGTTCGTCCGAAACAGTAAAGAGGTTGAACAGACGATCCAGAAGCCCGTCCGTCAGTTTAGGCATTTGTTTAGCAACTTCAGCGGGCTTCTGTAGACGCCATTGGCTATAACACCAGTTCTCTAACGTACCTAGCTCAAGAGGGCTGTTGGCATGATTCGTTTTTTTCAAGGCCAACAATGCTTCACCTAATGCTGCGGCAGCCGCCTCGTCATTTTTAAAGTCTAACTCAATGGAACCAATATTGTTGAGCAATGAAGCATAGACGAACGGATCGCCTGTTGCTTGCTTTTCCATGAACGATTTGCATCGTTTTAAAAGCTGCAATGCTTCCTCTTTACGATCCAATCGAACATAGAAATAAGCGAGGTTTAGTAAGGCTGGAAAATATCTTGGATGGTCTTCACCAATCAGGTCTTTTAAACCTTTCACCACTTCTTCCATCAAATTAGCCCCTTTCTGCCACTGTTTTATCCCTACGACAGAAGCTGCAAGATTTTGCTTAATGGTCAAATACATAATCAGGTCTTGTTTATTCAACCCACGTTTTTCCATAGTCTGCAATGCCTGAGCGAATTGTATACCAGCCCTAGAGTAATTACCCATGTCTGAGTAAAGCATACCTAAGCCGTTCAGCAACGAAGGAAGTGCCGTTGCCTGGGCATTCGGATGTTTTTTTTCGTACCGAATGCCCGTCTCATACGTTGCAATGGCGTCTGTGTATCGTTCGGTCTGAGTATAGATAGATGCCAGAATACTATAGTAGGATGGTAAACTACCTGGACTTTCGCGCCCAAGAATAGGTAAGACAGAGTTAAGCCGACGTTCGTTTTCCTCCAATTTATGATTGATTAATAGCGACACGGAGGCTAAGTTGGCAACCGTCATGGCATAGTCATAACTTTCAGAGCCGAATAGCTTCGCTTCTACCTGCAGGGCTTCCTCCTCGACTCCAATAGCGTCAGTGTAATTGCCCCCCTGATAGAGTTTGTTGAATAGGGCATGAAGTACTCGGACATATCGCTTATCGGTTCGTCCGAAGCGTTCTTCTGCTTGTTTTTTTATAGCTTTCCAGTCTGTTTGCGTTTGGGCGTATAACAAACTAACTGGCAGCAAAATAAGGAGTAGGGTACCTACGTAGTGTGGCTTCATAGTGTTTTTCTTTTGTTCTGATTACTGCCTACCGAATCGGTCTTTGTGACTCAACCAACATAATAAATATGAGTCAAATTATTTATAATTTCATCTGATTATATTTTATTCGTAACAGCTGGTTCAATAACACCTGTATGGCCTATTTTCAATTTGACTTCTCTTTATTATCGCCCCGCAAAAATGATGTTCAGCAGGATAGGCAATTTTATCAGGTTTTTGTTTCGGGGGTAGCTTTCGATTCGTTAGTATTTATCAACAAAAAAGCAACGGCTTACGCTGAACTGCTCGAACAGGGGAAAACCCTACCAAAAGAATGGCCCGATCTATTGTTCGAAGATTATGGTAATTTACTGGAAGAAGATGAAGAAAATGAATTAATGGTGCTAATAGAAGCTAATGATCTTGCCAACCTAATCACTCGATTGAAGGCAATTGAACGCCGATATGAATCCTTTTATTTTGAACAAGTTGATGACCGGCTCCATAGTATAGACAGTGCATTCGTCGAAGCCGAAGACCGAACGGGCTTTCAAATGGACTATGAGGTAACCCAGAAATTGCACCGATATCATACTGATCTCAAATTAACCGAACTAGTACAGTCGATTCGCCTATTGAGAGAGAATACATATCCAACAACCCTAGCAACTTTTTGGAACATTACCTATGGTCCCCTCGAACATCATGTGCTCGCAAACAGTGGCGAAGCTGATGATGCCGAAGCACTCTGGGATAATACCTTAGCTAAACTTACAACAAAGATTGAATATGGCCCCTTCCATCCTTCAGGTTATCAATGGTACCTGAAAAAGGCACTGATGAGTAGTTTCTTTCAAACCATTGCCCGGCGAAGATGGCTCGATGAGTTGAGAAAAAATAAGCGCCATCGACTGGCCATTTTTAAAGTGGTCGAAACCTTTACCCGGTCCACTCCAACATTAATTGAACAGATTATTGACAGTAAAGCGCTGGAAAAAGCGCTCAGTCAGTTGGGAGAACCGTGTGCATCGATAATCCGGCTACATTGGTTAGAAGAGAAGAAACTTAGTGAGGTGGCACAGATTCTTAAGCTTTCTCATGGTCATGTACGTACCATTCATCGGAATTGTCTTGATACGTTAAGTCAGTTAGTACGTAAACATTTTGATTAGTATTGAACTATGGCTAATGATAAAGAAACCCGCGATATACTTGCTTATATACAAGGCCTACTACCCAATGCCCGTCGGGTAGCGTTTGAAGCGCGGCTTCAATCGGATACTGCCCTGCAGGAAAAAGTAGCCAGGTATAAACAAACAGTAACCGGTCTGCGCCATATGGCTGCATTAGAGCGAATGCGCCAGGTACAAAATGTGACGGAACAGAAGCCCTTACCTATTGTTCGACCGTTGTGGCAAACTCCACAATTTATCGGTTCATTAGCCGCTTCCATAGCGCTTTTACTGATCATCGGAGCAGGTTTGTACCGGACCTATTTCAGTCCAGCCCGTCAGGCGTTCGATACGTACTATCGCCCTGATAATGGCTTCAGAGGAGCCGAAGCAAATTGTGAAGCAATAACTGATATAATTCAGCTATATCAGAAGGAACAGTATGAGCAGGCCCTTCAAAAAATAAATCAACGTTCAGATGCTTCGACGCCCTGTGTACGTTACGAGAAAGGACTTATTCAGTTAGCACTGGGCGAGCCCGAAGCGGCCATTGCTTTATTTGAACAAATGGGCCAGCTTAACGATAAGCTCCTTTCTCAAAAACGAAATTGGTATCTGAGTCTGGCTTACCTACGTAACAATCAGCCCAATGAGGCCCGTCGACTATTAAATCAGATAATTACTTCAGACAATCATCCATTTGCCAGAACTGCCCAACGGGTGTTAGAACGCTTAAATCCATAAAATGTAATGAAATTTACAGGATTGATTGCCTGGGTGATGTGGCTGACAATGGGAGTGGACAGTCAGGCGGCACCTCGCAAAAAAGCATTATTGATTGGCATTGCTAACTACGCTACCGCCGGCTTAGGATGGGGTAATCTGCCAGTAGATCGGGATCTGGGCTTGATGAGGCAGATTTTAAGTGAGCAGGGGTTCAATCAGCCAAACTCTATTCAAACTATTACCAATGGAGCTGCGACTTATAAAGGCATCAATGAGAAATTTCGGCAATTTATTGATGAGTTAGCAACAGGCGACCTCGTTATTGTCCATTTTGCCGGGCATGGTCAGCAGATTTCAGACAACAATGGTGACGAAAAAGATGATGCATGGGATGAATGCTTTGTGCCTTTTGATGCACCAGTAAGTTTGAAAATAGCCCCCAAGTACCTCGGCGAAAAACACATTCGGGACGATCTTATCGGAATGTGGATTCGGGATATACGACAACGGATCGGACCAGGAGGGCATTTATTATTGTTAATGGACACCTGTTATTCGGGCGATATTTCGAGAGGGGAACTAAGTGTCCGGGGAGGGGAACCACCAATCCGGCTACCCTATCACAAAACACTTACAGCTACCGGTACAAACACCACCGACTATTCAGATTATCTGGAGCGAGGTGGAACTTCATCAACCCGTGCTGGGCGGTTTGTGCTGATAACTGCATCTGAAAAAAATGAATTAAACGCGAATGCAAAGGATGAACTAGGGAAACCCATTGGGGCTCTTACGTATGCATTCAGCCGGGCCGTTCGTCAGTTGAAGAGCAATGATTCGTATCGAAAGCTTTTTAATAAAATAGCTACGTTCATTGCCGAACAATCAACCACCCAGAATCCTACCCTGGAAGGTGACGCTGACGTAGCTGTGTTTGGAGGCAATTTTATTGATCGAAAAACCGGCCTCCGTTTAACGGATGTATCTAAAATCAGTCAACGGTTGGTTGAAGTGACAGGCGGGTATGCATCGGCCATTTTCGAACGCGCCAGTATGGCTTTTTATAGCTCGGAGCAGAACCGTGGTGGGGCACCTATGGCCATCGGCCGGGTTGTTGAATCATCGCTGACCCATTCAGTTGTCGCAATCGACAGTGGGGTCGTTCAGGGAAACCTGGACAGCATACGGGTCATTGAAAAAGAAAAAGCATTTGGCAATTGGCAAATTAAAGTGTCTTTTTCGCCCCGCCTTTCAACAGCATTACATCAATCGTTAACCGAAACATTAACCGCAAAGCAAGCGATACGTATTCAAAACAAAGGCTCAGATATACAGATCGACCAGCGAAATAACTTCGTTTTGCTGCGGATGACGGATACGTATCAACACTTCGATTCCATACCATTGGACTCACCAGATATTGCTGCATTCTGCCTACATCGAATTCTGAACTATGGGCAAGCTAAATTGCTACGGGGATTAACGCTCAATAACGACCAATATGCCATCCAAGCTGAATTGTTGCCCGTCCTTACAGATCCTACCGGTCAGTTTGTTGTTGATA
The DNA here is from genome assembly GCF_054776875.1 of Spirosoma daeguense. Lineage (NCBI taxonomy): Bacteria > Pseudomonadati > Bacteroidota > Cytophagia > Cytophagales > Cytophagaceae > Spirosoma > Spirosoma daeguense. The sequence continues at coordinate 706,676 of NZ_BAAHBF010000003.1, read as the reverse complement.
CGGTCAAACGGCTACTGACAGGAACGTTCCCCCGGTTTCCCACCAACGTTCAGGGGCAGTTGACTGTTTTTAACGAGGGCAAACAAGATATCTTTATTACGCTGATCGATATATCACCTGATGGTCGTTTAGCAGTCCTGCTTCCCGACGCGTCGAGTACCGGTCAGGAGAAAGGTATCCGTATTCGCACTGGTCAACGTAGCGAACCGATTTTGTTTCGCTTTTACCCTCCCTATGGAACCGAAGTCTATAAATTGATTGCTACGCCTAGCCCATTGCCTGTGGAAACTACTGTTCGAAGCGGAGGAGATATGGTGACGGATTCTGATAATCCGGTAATTCAACTATTCAACAGTACTTATCGTGGCGAATCCCCTCGAAAAATACCGCTGAGTGAAGGGGCTACCACGACCATTACGTTTCAGATTACCCCGCCCCTCCGGTAATTATCTGCCTGTTCAGCACGTATCAGAAAACCCATTCAGATCAGGATGGGCTTTCTGATATTTTTTTGTTAGCCACCTGACATTCTGGATACCTTCTTCGATACAGGGACAAATAGCTGAGGAAAGAGTCAGGAAATTCAAAAGATCAGAAAAAAATGCCTGTGCCTGTCACATTTACCGGCTCAGCAGGCAGTAACCTTTTGAAGCCAGATTTCTGATGTTCTACCCAAGTAATTTTCATCCTTTTACGTCAAAACTATTATGCGTAAATCCGTACTATTTCTCTTGTTAACCGTATTATCGGTTAGTATCTATCTTCAGGGTTGCTCGCCTAAAGCGCAACCAACAGTTAAAGTGATCACGGCCCCCGGCACCACGGGTAACGCCGAGAATCTTACTCGTGAGACCAGCGAACCCTCGGATGAGTTTTATCCACGTGTCAGCTCGGATGGTCGCTATTTGTTTTATAATGTTATTGAAACAACTACAACCCGGACCGGTGGCGGTGGGTTTGGTGCCCTCATGAAAGCGCTGGATGGCGATCTTTCTGGTTACACGCCTGATATCAAAACGAACAAAAAAACTAAAATTGTTCGCAAGGAAATAGGTAGCCCAACTACTAATCCCTTGAAAGACAATGCAGCTGATGCTACCCAAATGCCCAATGGCAATATTCTATTTACATACGTATTACCTGTAAAGCCTGTAATTGCCTACAGTTCGCCCGATGGAGTGGGAATCAACTACGTTTCTCAGGGGGCTCTCGGTGACGATGACTCTCAACCAGTTATTTCACGTGATGGGACTAAAATTGTCTTTACCACACTGATTGGTGATAATCGCATGATCTGTTCTATGGATCAGAAAGGCGGAAACTTCACGGTAATTACCGAAGGCTACAAACCTATTTTCCATCCAACTGATCCGAACAAGCTGGTATACAACTTTGTGGTTGAAAAACACTCACAGATTTTTACACTGGATTTAAAAACGGGTCAGAAATCGCAGCTAACCACAGGCGATTACAACAACAAAGATGCTGCCTTCTCCGTCGACGGTCAATTCATCGCTTTCGTTAGCAACCGAGAGAATCCTAAGCTATCCCGTCACCATGTATATGTCATGCGTAGCAATGGCACGGACGTGAAGCAGATTACACAGGGAGAAACCGACGAAGCCGACCCCGCCTGGGGCCAGGATGGCATGTTGTATTTCGCGTGCGATGCCGCTAAAAACTACAGTATCTGGAAAGCCCGCCCTCGTCTTTCTTCAAGCACAACCGGAACGGTGACTACTCGTTAACTCGGATTTGGTTTCCTTCATCAAGCTTCTATTCATACCATTTTCTTTTTGCCATGAAAAATCATCTGATTTCAGTAGCTCTGTTTGGTTTGTTGTGCCTGGCTGGTAAAAGCTCATATGGCCAGGAGATTACCCAGATTGTGAAATACTCACCACTGCTCAATGTCGGTTATGAACGGGTTCTCACCCCTAAAAAATCTGTATATGTCGGAGCCAGTCTCTTCCCAATTGCCCAGGCTGATATTACCGCCTTTGGAATAAAAGGAGAGTATCGATTCTATACGGGCCAAAACAAGCCTGCCCCCTATGGATTTTGGGTAGCGCCCACAGCCTTACTCTGGTACGTGCGATTCAATGACTTTCTGGGAGAATCTTCCGGAGTAGGCGTTGTGATGCTGGGCGGCATAACCGGTTATCAATTTATTATTCACAATCGTGTCAGTATTGAACCATGCTTAGGATTAGGAGCTGGATTTTCACTGGGTGTCAATGAAACAGATTCGGGGATCTTCGGAGGTGGTGTTACGCCCCTCGGGGGACTACGTTTAGGTCTGGTACTGGGTAAATAATAATTGGTTATAACTATGAGAACTACACATCCAATACTAAAAAAAACGACGGTCATTGCGCTATTAGGATTTTGGCTATGTTTTTCGGGCTGTGCTTCTTCGGATGAGGAAGTGATACCATCCGCTACCGATGAGCGGCTTTCTTTCAAGATTAATGGAACGGAGTATTCAGGAAGTGCTTCCTCACTGGGTGACGACGACTATTTTTATTTATGGGGAGTAGCCTCTATTAACGATTATGACGGGTACTCCATTCAGCTTGAACTGAACAACCCCAAGGTAGGAACGTTTACGGCTCCCAAAAATAGCCTAAAGGCTTCTGTTGCCAGTTTAAAAGGGACAATTGCCAACCCCAAAATTCAGGAATACAAAATGCCCACGAACGGGAAAGGTACATTTACCTTAAGTCGGTTTGACACAAAAGGGTACGCCGAGGGAACATTTTCATTCACTGGCCAGACGGACACTGGCCAAAAGCTGGAAGTGACGGATGGGAAGTTCCGGATTGATTTGCGGTAGCTATAACCTGTATTAACATGCTGAAAACTACTTTATTCCGCTCAATTACGCTATTATTCCTTTTAACTGGCTGCCTGCTTCCTTCTTCCTGCCGCCGAACGCTGGATTATCAACTGGAGACTATTCATCCAACTCAATATCAGCCGCCTGCTCAGGGTACCATTCAGGTTGATGGGCCTGTTGAGTTAAAAGGGAAGCTGTTTGTCATCGACAGTACAACGACTGACAATATCATTTCGTTTACGAGCAAGCAATTAGTGCTGAAAAAGTCAGCCTCCCTGCGAAACGCTAGAGTCGCGAGTTTGCTAGGCGCTAACACCATTGTGCCCGGAGACTTTATTGCATCCGACGTTTCAGAGAAGGCCCCCAGAGGATTTTTAAAGAAAGTTACCGACAAAGTCGAGTCAGCAACTGAAATTACATTTACCGTTGAAAATGCTCCATATGACGAAGTTTTTGAACGGGCCAGTTTTGCGATAGAGGGCGGTATTGCTCAGACCTTCAGCTTGGACCGAACGCTATCAGGAGAACTGGGTGTTGCAGGAGCGTCTATTACAATGAAGGGAGCCCTGCGCCCCCAAGGTAAACTTCGGATTGAGGTTACCGTCGCTAAAGGCTCACTTGAACACGCTGCTGCTAAAGCAGTATTTAGTCGCAATGTACAGATAGGAGTCAGCGGAACCGTCGGATTGACTATTCCTCCTAAACCCTTCGAACTCATTCGTGTATCGTTAGCACCCATCCGGGTTATTCTCTGGGTTCCTACCCCTTTTGGGGTACCGTTACCAGTACCCATTATTCTAACTCCCGACTTTGTGGGAAATTTAGTCCTGTCTGCCGGTATCGAGGGAGGGTTTGAGGCCAACTTGGTGAACATTAGCGATTCGTTTACATATGGCATCAGCTGGGATAAAGGACCTGATGGGAAATTTAAAACTAACTTAATCAAAGAACAAGACCCCAAAGAGGGCGAAACGCTCGCCAATAAGCCCGATGTTACGCTCAAAGCAGGGGGCTTTATTCAGACTGGTTTACGGCCCGAACTAGAGTTTTCTTTTTACGATTGGGATGGCTTTACGTTTGGCGTGGGCGGAGAAATATTTGGAAGGCTCGACGCTGTCTGTAGCACATCGACTAAACCCGACGAAAAAGACCAGTTGGAGATTAAATTGAGCGGAGGTATCAAAACCGATCTGTTTGCACGGCTCAATATGTTCACAAAGGATGCTCCGGAAATTGACAAGGAAAAAAATGTACAAGGTTCTGTCACGTTTGGGGTTAGCTATAAAAAAATAAAGAGCGACTGGTGTAGTAACAATACTATGCCGATTTCCAACAATACGGAGTCAGCGGCTGTGGCAGTCAGCACAGGCGATCCGCATTTAAGCACTTTTGACAGAAAAGGCTATAGCTTTCAGGCAGTTGGCGAATTTGTGGCTGTGCGCTCCACAACACCTGGCGACAATTTTGAGATTCAGGTACGGCAGGAACCCCAAACGAACTCCACTCAAGTGTCGTTGAATACGGGTTTGGCAATCCGTACTGGAAGTGGTAGCGAGGTTGTGTGCGTTTATCCTGACCGGGTTTATCTTAATGGGCAGAACATAGGTGCTGTTTCAGGAGAACGAGCCCTGGCGAATGGCGGAAAACTCATTATAGAACCCAATCATTTGAGTGTACGGACGGCATTAGGAGACCAAATAGACATTCGATTGTTTGGGTCAACGCTGGATTATGATCTTGTACTTTCTACTAACCGAACGGGTCGGATAAAAGGGCTATTTGGCAATTATGACGGGGCAGCCGCTAATGATCTTGTACGAGGAGATAATGGTTCGCCTGTTCAAAATACATTTATCGGGCTCTACCCGGCGTATGCAGATAGCTGGCGGATTAGGCAGGCAGAGTCGCTGTTCGTCTACGAAACTGGAAAAAATACAGAAACGTATACAGATCGTAGTTTTCCCCGGACAGCCGTAACCCTAACGGCTCAGCAACGCGCATCGGCAGAAGCAGTCTGCAGGGCGGCTGGAGTGACAGATCCGCTGGCACTCAGCAATTGTATTGTAGATGTAGCGATGACGAACAATTCAACGTTTGCTAATCGCGCGCTGGATTTCCAGCTAACGACTTCGGCCTTAAATGCTTTTTCAGTGGGTGAATTCTCCACATCTGATGTTCAGTTGGAGTATTATGGAGCCACTACCGAGAATCGAGCCGCCGTTTTAGACACACGTTCCAATGGATTTTCGCGGATAGTGATGCGGCAGGGGGTTAATATTCGTCGGGGTTTTTCTACTGAATTTAATTTCTCTACCGCTGAATTAGATCCGTCTTCCTGCTTCTATTTAGCCCTGTGGCCAACAGATACTAAAACCAGAAGTGGTAGCCAACAGCGAGTTGGTTTTTGTTTCGGATACATGAATGGGCATTACACAGCTTTCTACCAGCTAACCGCTGGTGGCTCATCGAGCACATTGGCAGAGAGCCATATAGCCAATTTTGTCGATGGTAGAACCCACAAGGTTCGAATAACAGAATACCCATTAGCCAACGGTAGGTGGCAAGTAGATATGTTTCTTGATAATCTTGTTACTCCCTCCTATTCGGTTGTGAACAATGAATCAATTGCCGACCAGATTGATGTCAATAGCGGTGTTGGTTATATCGAGTTTCAGATTAATCAGGGCTCTCCTTCTATCGTTAAGCTCTTTAACTGGCAGTACAAAACCTTATAGACTTAGGATGTCATGAAATGGATACTAATTATCGGGTTATTAGGTATAGAACTTGTAACTTCTGTCAGAGCCCAAACGACGTCAGCCAGCGATCATTCTGGAAGTCAATTTGATTCGAATGTTTCAATGATCAATAAACCGCTAACTCCTGGCCGATGGAATTTGCTATTTTATGGAAACCTGAACAGGGCTTTAGCTCCCTTATCGGGTGATTGGGCTGATACAGAAAGAGGTGTAGGAATGGACTGGGGTGTAGGCGGAGGAGCACAGGTACAATGGGCATTAGTTCGCTGGCTCGCTGTGGGCTTGAGAGTGAACTATGCCCAATGGCAGGTACAACGCCGTTTTTTTGAAAATAGTACAATAAAGTTCAGCAGCCAACAACAGATGCGTCAGTTGGCTCTAATGGCAACTGTTCGGGTTTACCCCTACCATCAGCTATTTATACAGCCTGTGGGTGGTGGGCAGATTATTGAAATCTCTCATTCTTTTTCAGATACATATCCTGGTAAAAGCAGCGATAAAAAACTACAGGTGTTTCGGCCGGCGATTGGCGGTGTAATTGGTTATGAATTTCGAACAAAACGACTACTTACCGACATTGGTATTCACTACCAGTTCACACCGAACCAGATGCTTCAAAATTTAGATGGGCCGTTTCATTTCATTGGCATTGAGATTAGTATTGGATGGGAGAAAAGATGAACACTAAGAGTTAAGGCCTTGATGCCAGTAATTTAAAAGTTGAAATAGATAAATTTACTAGTACTGCTTAAAGGTTATTTTGTCAAGTATTTTGGCTTTCTGATCAGTAGCTCTCATCACCATGATTAAATTAAGCTCCTCCCAAATATGAGGTACCCCATTTACTGGCTCTTACGCACTTTGTGTGACTGATTAGTTGTTCGGTCTAAATGAGTACTGAACTTCCGTTTCTTGTTTACTTGCCCAATTGCCAAATCATTGAATACCGACCCTTTCAAGAAGACTATAGCCTGACAGCCTTCTCAACCAACAAGCAGGCTAACTGCCCTGTTTGCCAGCAACTATCCAAACGACTGCATGGATTTTCTTTTCGTCAGCCTACGGATTTACCAATCAGCAATAAACCAGTCCAGTTGAGATTACGATTGAGACGATTTCGCTGTTTGAATCCAGCTTGTCCTAAGCGAACTTTTCGTCAGCCTTGCCCGGATTGGCTACCTGTTTATGCCCGTCGAACCAGCCGATTAGCTCATGCTCAATGTAGTGTAGACATGATGTTGGGTGGCAAAGCGGGTAGCCGATTGTTGACTCAACTACATATGTCGACTAGCCATGATACGTTGTTACGGCTCATCCGCAAATGGCAACCGATTGTCACTCAGATACCTCAGGCTTTGGGAGTCGACGACTGGGCGATACGAAAAGCCAAGACGTATGGTACGATTTTAGTTGATCTGGATCGGCATCAACCTATTGATTTACTTGAAGGTCGTACTGCCGAAGGCCTACGAGATTGGCTGAGGGGCCATCCTGGCGTAGAAGTGATAACAAGGGATCGTTCAGGAGAATATGCGCGGGGTGCGCGGGAAGGTGCGCTACAGGCTCAACAGGTTGCCGATCGGTGGCACTTATTACAAAATCTTGAGCCGCTTCGGCGGTCCGAAAGTCTTAGAACGGATACTGACAAACAGCTACCAACGACTGCGGAATCTACTTAAGTCAGAAGCGGAGCCATTAGGTCAGTCTACTAAGAGATTGGCTTACACTCTGCGCGATTATTCACAAAATGAACTGGAAACTCGTCATAATAGCCGGGAAAGGCGATTGGAATATTACCATAAAGTACAACAGTTGCTCCAGGCTAGTTGGTCCGTTCGCCAGATTAGCCGAGAGTTGAACCTGAATCGGACTACAGTGCGACGGTATACCTACGCTGAATCATTCCCGGAGCGAATTCGTCGTCCCACAGGCCGCAGTATGTTAACCCCTTACCTGGCTTATTTAGAGCAGCGCTATCAAGCGGGGTGTCATAATGCCCAACAGTTATGGCGAGAGCTTTGTGAGCAAGGCTACCCCGGCTCGGATAGTCAACCCACTAAATGGCTCAGTCGACGCCGTGCGGAGGACCCACCAGTGACTGAAGGCCAGGCATTTGCAGACAAGCTATTAGCGAATCAGCCGCTTATTAATCCGCCCAAACCACCCATTGAATTACCCTCTACCCAACAACTTGCCTGGCTGATGGTTCGCCCAGTCTCTCAGTTAGAGGAGATTGATCGACAACTTCTAATCCATGTCTGTCAGAACACCGTTATTAACCAAGTCTACAAACTAGCTAAGGAGTTTGCCGCAATGGTTCGACATGGCCATCGCGAATGGCTTCCTGAACGATGGAGTAGCGGTCATCGGGGGTAAAACTTCGCCTAATTTTGCTCATGATTTCTGAATGTAAAAGGACTAAACTGTTTTTGCAATTTTGTCCAGCCATTCAGGGGGTTAAGACACCGACGTTCAAGCTGCCTTAGCCACTGAATGGAGTAACGGGCAAACCGAGGGTCAAGTGACTAGAGTTAAACTAATCAAGCGCCAGATGTACGGGCGAGCCAAGCTAGACTTGTTGCGGCAACGGGTACTCTATCGGTGCTGAACCACACAAAGTGCGTAAGAGCCAGTTTACTGGGAGGAGGTCAATCCTATAATCGACAGTAGTTTGGATTAATCAGAACCTGCATTAGTTATCATCACTTCTTAAGTCGTCGATAGAGAATGAATTAACATTATGCCTCGGAGGGTCGATCACGCCCCATCCTTTTCTCGCTTCTCCTTCCAGGTAATCTTTAATTTTTTCGATTTTTTTTTGCTTGATTCCATCGTTTAAACCTTCCAAAATTGAGAATGGAACAACTACACAAGTATAAGCCACAGTAACCACTCCTGAATCTCGCTCCCCAACAAGAGTACCAATAAAACGTTCTGTTGTTTTTATAAGCCCCCTCTCCCGTATAAGCATAGTCAAGAAAAGTGGCCCTCCCTCATTAGATAATAACTGCCCAAATAAATAATTTGACCAAACATTAAACGATCCTTTGTAATCAGAATGAATTTTAGTCCGTTCATGTATAAAACCAGTTTCTAAACTTTGCAAATGCTCATAAGTTCCATTTAGAGTTTTTGTCTCAGCATAAAGACTCAAGTTCAATTTGTCTTGAAAAAACTCCATCCGATTCTCAGTGCTATCTCCTTTAGGATGTTTCTTTACGTAAAAAACATGATAGTCACCTAAATACGAGTATATTGACTCCTTCTCCTCTTTTTCAGCAGATGGAGTCAATGAATACTTTTCAAGCCATTGTTGGAAGCCCCTTAGATAATATATGTGATCATCAATTGAAGTTAATCTATTCAACTGCTTATCCCTTAGATAACGTAAGACCAAATCTTCTCCAATTATTAGATCCTCAGTTGAAGATGTGACATGTTTAACTTCTAGTGCCTGTTTGGGGGCAGCAAGCATTATTATGGATTTAGTTAAGTATTTCTTTACATGTGGAGTTTTCGAAAAAAATGTAAAATGCCCTACGCAAATTTCACGTTTGCTAATGCTAGCAACTTTCTGTGTAAACAGAATCATGTGTGCATATTGTTCATCCCGGTCTTCGAGTATAAAAATAGTTCTACCCTTTTTATCGGTTAATGCAATACCCTTATATATTGTATCTGCTTCATATACTTCTTCATCAGGATTATATCGAGTCAGAATTTTGACCGTATAAAAACCTTCTTCGTTTACAGAATCACTTACAGTTAATATCATTCGTTGCGCCCCCCCCTTTTGGTGACGCTTGTACATATACCAGTACGAACCCGCGAATCCGTCTACTAAATTTGGTTGCAGCAGGTTATTGAGAAGTCTATGCGTAGCAGAATTATCACCGGCTATTTCTTTTAACTTTTTGAATTGCCAGCTAATAGTATCCGGATTCCATTCAAATATATTACCAAATAAACTTATTAGCTTATCAGAAATATCCGTATACTTATCAGATTTGCCGGCCCAATCTTCAGTGAAGATATCATTAGTAGAAATTTCTACCGAATTCTTTTTTTTAAGTTCAGAAAATTTATCTATAGATATTTCCCCATCCTTAGGACGAAGTAAAAGTTTTGCCCATTGGTCATTCTTTTTACCAATCAGCTCGCAAAAAATAGCATGAGAAAACTGCTCCGTTTTGTAGTTATCTTCAGAGAGATGGTTTTTTAAGACGTTCCAATTACGTCTTATAAATGGATGAATTCTATGCAATTTTAAGCGTTCAGTAAAATGCGTTATAGAAGGCATGGAACAATTGGTAGTAATTTATCAGTAAAGCAGGCTATTAGAATATTCTAACAGTGAACAGGACAAAATAGCAATATACAGCAATATACAGCAATATACAGCAACAAAATTTTCCTCCTTTTGCCAAATACCATATTGCCGTTGCTTGCGTTCAATAAGAATTTTGTACTAACCAAAACGGTCTTAAAGCATCCTAAATCGCCAAGGGGTACAATGAAAATACTTCACGACAACTTTTACTATCATCCACCACCACACGATGTAGTAGTTTCCATCTCTCATGTTTTGGTATAATCAACCGAGAGTTGTTCTCTCACAAATGAAAATAATATGAATAAAATATATACGCTAGGTCTCACTCTTGTTTTAGCAGTATTTTTCTTTAATAATAGTTACTCCCAAACTGCTATAAGCGGTACTATTTCTGGCACGCTAACAAAGGCTAACAGTCCTTATTTACTCAATGGAGCCGTAACTGTTCCAAGTGGACAGACACTTATTATTGCCCCCGGAGTGACCATTGAGGCACCCGCTTACAATGCCAGTCTGCAGATCAACGGCACCCTGCTGGCTCAAGG
>NZ_BAAHBF010000003.1:0-696101 GCF_054776875.1 Spirosoma daeguense | reverse complement strand
CATGGGGGCACCTTGTTTTTCAACGCGGGCAGTTCAGCTTCGGTGCTGGATTACGTACGCATCGACCAGATGGGTGACATCAGCGGGGGGGGTAAAGCAGTGGTCATTACATCGGGTGAAACACCAGCCATTCGCCACACCACCCTGACTAACAGTGAGAAGGACGCCATCGTGAGCTGGGGAGGGGGAGCCAAAAACTTTTCCAGTCTCAAGGCCGTCGTCCTGCTGACCACCGAGACGATCACCCAAAATGCCTTCCTGCCCAAGCTGGGCTATGCCACCTCCTTCTACCAGCTCTCATCAGGCGGACTCACGGTGGCGCAGAGCCAAACGCTCACCATTGCCCCCGGAGTGACCATTGAGGCACCCGCTTACAATGCCAGTCTGCAGATCAACGGCACCCTGCTGGCTCAAGGCACAGCCACCGACTCCATCCGCTTTCTGGGCAAGGCTAACCCCCAGATGAGCCCCACCTCCACCCATGGGGGCACCTTGTTTTTCAACGCGGGCAGTTCAGCTTCGGTGCTGGATTACGTACGCATCGACCAGATGGGTGACATCAGCGGGGGGGGGAATGCTATATCAACCTCTACCTCAGGACTTAGTATAATTCACACAACTATTTGTAACAGTGAGGAAACTGGAATTACAAATAATGCTTCCTCTTTAACTATTTCCTCATCAAATATATTCGGGAATTCGACAGGCTTTTATAATACAGCAGGCAAACCTGTTCTTCAAAATAACCGAATCTACAGCAACTCAACGTATGGCGTAAATAACGTTAGCAGCGATACACTTGACGCTCGAAACAGTTACTGGGGTACCCCGACCGGACCTTTTCATGCAGCGCTTAATCCCAATGGAACAGGAAATAAGGTATCGAACAAAGTGAAATTTACTCCGTGGGTAGAACAACTCACACAAGTTGAGCAAACCATTACGTTCGCCGAAATTTCGAATAAGTACGTTGACGAAACAGTAGTGCTTACTGCCAACGCTACGTCTGATCTGCCTGTAAGTTTCTCTATAAACACACAGCCAGCCTCGGGCGTAGCAATACTAACGAGTAATACTCTTACCTTTCCTGGTAGCGTTGGACAAGTAAACGTAACGGCCTATCAAGCCGGAAACGACTCTTTCAAACCTGCTCAGATACAGCGCAGTTTCCAGGTTTTAAAGCGCAGTCAAAACATTTCCTTTTCTTCTGTTGCCGCAAGGACGATTGGAGAGCCGCCTTTTAGCCTGACCGCTACAGCTACATCGGGTTTACCTGTTACGTTCACTGTCATATCAGGCCCAGCTACGTTGAACGGAAACACACTTACGCTGACCGCACCCGGTACAGTTGTTATTGAAGCCCGACAACCTGGGAATACAGTATACAATCCAGCCACTCCGCAGCAACAGAGCTTTATTGTTCATGAGCAACGATCTGATCTGGCCGTTAGAAACGTTAGCTCTAACCGAACAAGCGTGGGGCTTAACGATGTCATTACAGTTTCCTGGACGATTGCCAATGAGGGTATTGCTGCTTCGCTGGTCAATTGGACGGAGCGTATTTATATGCAATCCCCGTCAGGTGAGAATCGCTCCCTAATTAAACAAGTTAGTTTTTCAACTAATAGTTCTCTAAATTCTGGACAGACTATTGCCAGAAGTGATGCTTTAATTATTCCTGCTCAGTTGCTCATCGGCGATCAAGCTGTTTTTGTGGTGGAAGTAGTGCCAGGCTCAGCAACGATGGAAACACCAGGGACACAAACCAACAACATTGCTGTTCAACCAAACAGCTGGACCATCAAAAAAGAGTTGTCTCTTGTCTTGTCTTCTAGTCAGATCACAGAAGGTAATGTATCTGGTATTATGGCAACCGTCAGCCGAACAGGTTCACTGTTAAATGCACTCACTGTAACCGTTAGCTTTAATAATGCCGCTCGATTTTCGTTCCCAACTTCCGTCGTTATCCCAGTTGGTCAGTCCGGCATCTCATTTACAGTTTCCGTTCCAAACAACAATACTGTTGATGGACAGGCAACGGATCGATTACAGGTTTCAGCAACGGGTTATCAGAGCAACCAGACTGATCTGGCAATCATTGATAATGACTTACCTACTTTGTCAATTACAAATCTTCCGGCCACTGCCACGGAAGGACAGGTAGTGCGCTTTAAAGTAGGAACGAATTTAGCGCCCTCCAGCCCCCTATCTGTTTTTCTGCAATCCAGTAATCCGACTCGTTTTCCAGTTCCAGTTTCTGTCACAATCACAGCAGGTGCGCTCACAGTAGATGTCTCTGTTACGTTAGTACAGGACAACATTCCTGAAATTGACTTGGCAGTAGGCATCACCGCTGGAGCATCTAATCATACCCCAGCGAATCAGACAATTCAAATCAATGATGACGATATACCTGGTTTAGCACTCGTTCTGCAAACTAATAGTATATCCGAATCAGGCGGTCTTTCAGCTACCCAGGCTACGCTCCGACGAGTAACAGGTAGTAATTCTATTGCCTTTACGGCTAATTTATCGGCAAATCTACCTAATACACTTATTCTGCCAGGGGCCATTTCGTTAGCAGCTGGCGAAAACGAAAAGACGTTCACGATTGGCGTTATTGACAATGATCAGGTTGATGGTCAGCGTCTGCTTGCCATCACTGCTTCGTTGTTTGTATCATCATGTAATTGTAATGCCCTTCCAACATCTTCGGGCTCAGTATCGGCGACTCTGGCTGTGAATGACAACGATGGACCATCTCTCCTACTTACAGTTACTCAGCAAACCTTATCCGAAGGGCTTTCCAACGCAGGCATATTACGAATCACGCGGAATACTTCAAACACGAATGCACTGACCGTATCGCTTTCGTCCTCTGATTTAACCGAAGCAACCCTTCCCGCAACTATTAACATTCCTACTGGACAATCATTTGTCGACGTACCGATTACTACGTTAAATGATGGAGCAACTGATGGAAATCAGCAAGTATATCTTACAGCTACATCCAGCGGCTTTTCATCTGGTTCAATATGGATTATCGTTACAGATCAAAACAAGCCGGATTTGCAGATTCCATTGGTTCAACTGAGTGGCCCAAGTGTTCAGGCATCATCCCTTTTGACCTGTCAGGTTTCTATAAAGAATACGGGTTCTGCAACAGCACCCAGTGGTACATTAGTACGAGGTTATTTGTCGAAAGATAACGTCATCGATGCGTCAGATATACTAATTTCAGAAGATGTATTGTATGAATCAGTCCCAGTCGGCCAAATCAAAATACTCCCCAACGCGATAAAAGTCCCGGAGTCTCAGGGAATTTACAAAATACTTTTCTGGGTCAATCCAGACGCTACGTTGACCGAGCTTTTGTTCACTAATAACGTATCTCAGCCCAGCAGCTTAATCATTGAGCCAAGCTACACTGCCAACGCCGTAGTTGGCCCAGCTTATTTTATGCAAGGAAGTACTATTCCCATCACCGGCTCTGCAACAAAAGGTAACGGTTCAGTTGCGGCTAACATGCCCGTTGAAGTTTACGTCATCACACAAGGTATTAGACGTAATATTTCGGCCGTGACGGATGCCTCAGGCAACTACTCGACCCAGTTTACTCCATTAGTTAACGAGTCAGGACATTTTATTATTGGAGCAAGCTCCCCAAGCTTAAATCAGACAGTTGAGCAAGATGCATTTGATATTCTGGGGATTCGCATCAATAGAGGTAATCCGGTTAAGCTTACAGCCACCCTGAACGAAACATTGAGCAGTGCGTTGCAGGTAGAGAATCGGAGCGGCAGAAATTTAACCAACTTTACACTGTCACCACTAACCTTACCAAATGGAGCATCTGTACAATTTACAGTTTTACCAACATTACCGGCTAGTGCGTCAGCGAATATCACTTATACTATTAGCGGATCGTTACTAACAGATGGGAATAATTTTGATATCGCAGTCTTCCAGGCAAAGTCTGACGAAGGAATCCTCCAAAACACGAACATCTATTATTATTGCCAGGCATCTAACGGCTATCTGGTCACTAATATGCCAGCTATTCGGGCCAGTGTCTCCCAAAGCTCAGGTGAGCGTCAGATCGAAATCAAACTGATTAATAAGGGCAAGGGATCAACTGGTCCCATAAACATTAGCCTCCCAAAGGTAAATTGGCTCAGTAGTATTACAGCTAAAACTTTATCTTCTTTAGCTCCCGGAGACTCGACAGCCGCCATATTGAAATTTCTTGCATTGAACGAAGTCCCATTTAATTATCCTATAACAGGTAACATAGGAATCAACTCGACAAGCGGTAATTCATTCACCATTCCTTTTACCTTCGAAAAGGTTTCTGAATCTTCAGGAACGGCGAGAATTACGGTTACCAATCAATTCACCTATTATGGCGAGGGAGGACCAAAAGTAAAAGACGCACTTGTCAAGATTACCAATTATTTTACAGGAGCAGTATATGCAGAGGGTTACACCAATGCTGAAGGTGTATTCACAGCCCCCAATGTTCCTGAAGGTAAACATCGAATTACGGTAGAAAAAGACAAGCATCTTCCCTACAGCAATGTCTTGGAAATCAACCCGGCTCGAACAACTGAATCCACTGTATTTCTAAATTATCAGGCAATAACGTTCAGTTGGTCGGTGGTGCCTACAGCAGTGCAGGATCAATATGAGGTTGTACTTGAAAGCAAATTTGAAACCAACGTTCCTGCGCCGGTAGTGACCATGGATATGCCAAAAACCATGCCCCAACTTTCGGCAGGACAAGACTATCCGTTTTACATCACCCTCACTAACCACGGACTCATAACCGCAGAGCAGGTAACCTTAGATTTACCCACTATAGATCCTGAATACGAATTCGTGACAAATTATACACCGGCTGACCTTTTTGCCAAGCAGAGTATCCAGGTTCCGGTAGTTATGCGTAGGCGAAGTGGCGGTGGCAGAGTAAGCGCACTTTCAAATGAGGCTCCATGTGCGGGCTACGTAGGTACGGCCTATACATATAAATGTAATTTATCAACTGGATTATGGGATAGAGTCGTATTCCCATTTAACTATGGAGGCCGGAATTGCGGACCCGGAGGAGGGGTGAGCACTACAGGAGGAACAATATCCGCTGCGCAATATGCTGCGCTTTATGACGCATGGGTAGCTGGGATGGTTGCCATGGGGCAGATTGGAGCAGCTATTCTATGTCCTAACTGCTCAGGATCGAGTGGAGTTCCAAGCGGGGGAAGGGCTGAGCCGACTCCAGAAGTTGGGCCAAAAAAGGAAAGTTGTGTAGAATGTATCGCAGGTGTAGCTGGTGCAGTAGCAGGTTGTCTTCCCGGTGGTGACTTGGTTAGTCCACTGATATGCTATGCTGGTGTTGTACTCGACGGAACCAGACCTAACTATGGGGCTGAATTAGCAAAATGTGCAGTCGATGGAATTAAAGGTAAAGTCAAAGATAACCTAGCAAAACTGGTACCTGGGCTAAGCCAACTGCTGTGTTTAAAGGGCATATTAGATGAGTTAGAAAAGTGCAAGGGTACCGAAAGCAGTGGTGGAAGAAAAAGCGCTGGAGAATTACCAAATGCAGTTTTTCAGGAAATTTCCGATAATCTACAAGTTGTATTGAAGGGATATAATGGATTGAGAAGTTGGATGTCTGAGTATTTTGGAGATATGATTGATAAGGAAGGCTGGAAAGTTTTATTTCCTCTAGTCAAAACATATTTAAACGATCTAACGCCTATCCCCTCAACTGTTCAAACTAATATTATCGCGGCAATGGCTGGGTATGATATACAACCAGCCGCTCTCTCAGCATTTTTTACCCGCTGGAACACTTCCATAGAAGCCAAAAATAACAACGTCTTTGCTCCTAATGCTCAATACCCCAATATAATTAATTGGAATCAGGTTGATGTTTATGTAATTGCTTTAATCACATCTCATAATCAGTCAGTTAATAAAGGATTTCAAACTATTGATGATATGCACAAAGAGTCGATAAAGTCTCTTCTCGAAATTATCGATGGTCAAAAAAATGAGGTTTGTGCATCCGTCACTGTGCAGTTTAACCAGAAACTGACCATGACACGCGAAGCATTCGAGGGAACACTGGAAATAACCAACGGTCACCCAACGGATGCCATGAAGACAATCTCGGTTAACATCCAGATAACAGACGAAAACGGAACACCCAGTAACGGTCTCTTTGAAATTCAGACTAAAAGCCTTACGAATCTTGCTAATGTTACGGGATCAGGAGAAATTAATGGCCAACAAAAAGGATCCGTTAAATACCTGTTTATTCCTGAATTAGGAGCCGCACCAACAGTGCCTAAGATTTACAAGTTTGGAGGCTCGGTAACCTATTGGGATCCCTATGCAAAGGCAATGATCACGTTGCCATTAGTCGCTGTTCCAATTACAATCAATCCAAGTCCCAACCTCATGTTGCACTATTTCATGGAACGGAATATTTTGGGTGACGACGCGCTGACCTCCCCTGAAATAGAACCCTCGGTTCCTGCCGAGCTGGCTGTCATGGTTGAGAATAAAGGTTATGGACCAGCAGTCAATATGGTGATCTCCTCTGCTCAGCCTAAAATTGTCGATAACGAAAAAGGCTTGGCGATCAATTTCAATTTAATAGGGTCTAAACTTCAGGGACAACCGAAGCAGTTAGGAGTTACGAATATCAATTTTGGCACGATTCCAGCACTGAAAACTCAGATTGGACAATGGTATTTTACCAGTTCGTTGCTTGGGAAATTTGTCAGTTATGAAGCTAAAGTCGTTCACACCAGTAGTTTTGGCAATTCAAATCTCAGCTTAGTACAAGGCGTCAAATTGCATGAGCTGACTAAAAGTATTCGGCTTTACGGTAATCAGGACGACGGTATCAACGACTTTTTGGTCAATGATATTTTTGACGTAGCTGACCGACCAGACATCATCTATTTCTCGCAGGGCAACCGAACGGCTAAAGTAAATCCAGCCGCTAGCGGGAGCTTTAATATCCCAGTGTCAGCGCCAGTATTTACAACCACGCTGACCGTAACGCCGTCCGATACAGGTTTTAACTATATTAAACTAAATGATCCAGGCAACCGACTTTATACATTAGTTAGTGTAACTCGCAGTGATGGTCAGATTATTCCGCTGGATAATGCTTGGCTCACCTTTGTCACGTTGCCAGTAAGTCGGGCACCGATCTATGAAAACAAATTTCATCTTGTGGATCGCTTTGCTTCGACCAATCCTGCTACGTATACGGTCGTGTGGAAACCCGTCAATCTGAATGTACCTAAAGTGGACAGTATTACCGGAGCCCCCCCGCAGCCCGCATCTACTCAGATAACGAACCTTAAGGTTTACTTCAATAAGCGTATTAACCCGGCTACGTTTACTTATGAAGACCTGAGTCTGACGCTACAGGGGGGGCCGAACCTGATCAATTCATCGGTTGTCATTACGCAACTTGATTCAGCCTCCTTTAATATTGATCTGTCGGCGATCACAATAGGCAATGGGTTTTATACCCTTACTGCTCAGGCCGCTAATGTTGAAGACAGTTATGGTATTTCCGGAACGACGGGGAAACAGGTTAGCTGGTCGCAATTTCTGAATGTACCTATTGTTCAGGCTTTTCAGGGAATTCCTCCCAGTCACGTAGCTTCTGCTTATAGTACCATTCAACTGCTCTTCAATCTTCCCATCGACGTGTCAACAATCACACCAGTCCGCTTTACGATCTACAAGAATGGGATTCAGCAGGCCGGTTCACTGACGATTGAGTCCGTAAGCCAGGATCACAAACTGGTTAGTCTGGCTGGCCTGCAAACTATTTTAACCCAGAACGGCACATACGAATTGCGAGTTGACCTCCCCAACATCAAGTCGGAAAATCAGATCGCGGGACTGCAAACTCAATCCATCAGTCTTACTGTTGATAATATTGGACCTACGGTGCTAATTCTGGAAAAATCAGCCCAAGGAGGCCTTGATACGCAGCACATTCCCTTTATTAATATTTCCTTCAACGAAGGAGTAGTGGGTTTAAATACGGCTGCTTTTCAGTTTTCTAGAAATGGCGAAACTTTGCCTCTTTCCTTTACACAACTATCGAATACAAACCCAAGAACATGGATGGTGGGTAATTTCGGCCTATTGACTTATCCGGAGGGGACTTATACGTTTACGGTCAATTTAGCAGAGGTGAAGGACAGCACCGGCAATGCCGGAACCGGCACACGACAAATTACCTGGACTGCCAATCGGACTTCTTCGATTGCCATTACGAACCTTAGCGTTATTCCTGATCTAGGCTTTTCGTCTACTGATGGCATTACGTCTGGCCAATCTCTAACACTCAGTTATAATCTAAATGCTAATGCTTCAAAAGTAACTATTTCGCAGGTTGACTTGAGTGGCGAAGTTATTTTATCAGATCAACTCAATGTAGTAGCGGGTAATCGAACTGCGTTCGTCACAGTTACTACGGGTGGCAATACGCGCATCAGGGTGAAGGCTATTGGAGCAAATGGCAGTACAGTAACAACTGAAAAAGTGCTTTATTTAGATCAGATTCCCCTCTTTGCGCAATGGCAGTTTGCCCAAAATCAAACTTTATCGACGCAGGTAAGTTCAATCTCGCTTGCCGTCTCCTCCCGACTCCTAAATGACGCAGGTCTTCTGAATGCTATTCAACTTCGCAGAAATGGAACTCTCATCCCATCAACGAGTCTTAGTGTAGAACCATTGAATGATACGTTGTATACAATCAGAGGAATTAATACCATAAGCTCAATAGCCGGAACGTATCAGTTAACATTCGATATTAAGAATTTTAGCAAATACAGCAGTGGAAGAACGAATTCAGGAACAGCATCCGTTTCTTGGACGGTTCTGTCGCCAAACCGCCCACCAGTTACAAATGCAGGGGCGAGTATGACTATTGCATCTGTCGGAACCGTCCGTTTAAATGGTACTGCCTCTGTTGACCCAGATGGAGATGTAATAACCTACAACTGGGTAGCACCTAATGGGGTTACGCTTAGCAATCCAACTTCAGCCACACCCTCTTTTACACTTAATGAAGCTGATCGAGGGAAAACATATTCTTTCTTGCTAATCACAAGCGATGGGATTTTATTTAGTACAGATGTGGTAACTGTTTATTTTGGCAGCGGTGAAACTATGAGAATTACAAATTTACAAAACAATTGTATTAACTCAGGATTTCAAATACCTGTGGGTATACCTTCTGGAGGTACATTCAGTGGCCCAGGTATTTCAGGCAATTATTTTTATCCTTCTGAAGCAGGAGTAGGTACTCATACAATTACATATACGAAAAACGGGCAGTCCGTTATGCAAAACGTAACGGTATATCCTCGGCCAGATTTAGCCATTAGTCCAACTTCTTCTACTCTTACATGCAGCAATCCTGCAATCCGACTGTTAGCCAGCTCCCCAGACAATGTTATTTATTATGGCTGGAGAGGACCAGCTGGTTTTATAGCTACTGGAGCTAGCATTAGTGCTACTGTACCAGGTTCATACACAGTAACTGCTAACATTGGTAACAGCGAATGGGGTTGTAGTAACACAGCAACTGCTACTGTTCAAAGTAGTATAAAAGGTCTTTTTACAACAGTCAAGTCTGGGCAATGGAATGATCCAACAATCTGGACTTGTGGTGTCGTACCCACTACGGGCAACGTGGTAATGCTTGAACATCCTGTCACTCTACCAATTAATAGTACTTCTCATTGCAAAGCTATTATTTACGGGACCAATGGGAAAATAATATCTTCTTCGGGATCTAAACTTAGGGTCGGATTTTAAGAGAAGCGTAGGTTTGGAGCTGCTACATTTGACTGGAAATTTCGTTAGGAACTATCTTAACGTGAATAATACATTGAGTGTACGTCGTCAGATAAAATTAGACAAAGGAATGAAAACTGGAAGAGACGATTACCTAAATTGTCTCTTCCAAACTACCTTAATTAAGTCAAAAGCCCAATCAAAACAGACAGTTGCAAATTCCTCAACTTCAGTCAGTTGAACGAAATCCTGAACTTATAATAGCATTGTGGATATTTTCGTTAAGCTTCTACCGTATACCTTATGGAAAATAAGATTCTTTTTTATAAGGTATACGGTAGCTCAGCGCCGAATGCTTCCACTGGCGTAGGGCGGCCTATGCCGTTGTTACCAGCCTTCAAAGTACCCGAACGTAGCCAACGGGCTACTGCTCGTGTTTCAAGGTGAGCATAGTTGAGTATTTCGGAGTAAACTGACAATCTAATTTTAACGTGAACTATGAGATTATTTTTAAGCTGCTAGCACCCAATTAGACTCCCCAGCCACTAGCAAGCGATCGCTCAAATCGACGTTGGCCACAGGGGTACGTTCGTAAAATGAATAAGCTACTAACGAAGCATATACATTCACAAACGCGTTGCAAGCCGACCGATGACGAGTGTGTTCAAGGTTACAAACGCCCTTGGTTTGACCAATAACGGTCTCGATTAAGCTCCGTTTTTTAGCCCAGCGTTTGGCCGCCAAGGGCAACTCTGGAGCTTTCATACCTTGGCGTGGTTTGGCCCAAAAGAAAACTTGACCCTCGTACTCGACAAAGGCCTGCTTCTCCACATTGAGTAAGTAGCCTTTGTCACCAAATACCCAACCGGCCACATCGTTCGTTAAGTCAAAAAGTAGCTTTGGATGCGCGTCATGTGTACTGCCGTTACTTATACGAACATGGACAATCTGGCCTAAGTGATTGATTAACAGATGCACTTTGAGTCCAAAAAACCAACCTACTGAGGTCTTTCCCCAAGCGGCAAAGCCTTTCAGCGTGCGATGCTGATGAGCACGTTTGGGGTGACATGCCGCCAGTGGCGTGGCGTCAATGTAGTAGATTCCGGTGCGCAAACTCCGCTGGCAACGGTAAGCCAGATACAACATTAGGGGAATGAGTGCTCGAGGAATCAGAGCCACGAAACGGTCATAACTCACTACATCAGGAAAGTCTCGTTTGAGGTCTTGACAGACATGGCGGGTGTAGTAGGCTTTAAAATTTTTGTAAGGGCTCAAGTGGTAGTAAACCAGAATAGTCATCACCTCGCTTAGGGTGAGTTGGCTAGGGTGGACTTTCTTATAAGCGCCACAATGGTGGAGGGCCTTCGCGATCCGAGTCATCTTGGCTTTGCAAAAGTCATCGACATCAACGTAAATTTCAGTCAGCATATGAGTTCAGAAGAAGTAGAATTTGATTGGTTTGCACCTCAAAACTACCCCTTTCGGCTCATATGCCCCTTAAAATGCTGTCTATCAGCTAAATAATCTCATAGTTCACGTTAATTTTAGGATCAATAATAATGTAAATCTATTTCAGGGCTAGCAGACGTTGAAATAATTCTTTATGTTAGACAGCTTAGTTCATTTATAAGCCGGACAGCACTTAGTGTAGTTATTTATTCTTTGCTCTCTAGTATGGCCCAAATTATCAATCTCACTATAAATTAAAGTGCAAGTCGGAGGATCACAAAATTCACTTCCTACCACACGGGACCATTGAACAGGTGGATTTATTGACGGGCAATCCATTCTTACCTGTGCTTCTGTTACTTTTCCATTTTGAGTGGCATGGAAAGTAAAAATGGTACCGTTACGTTTATTAGTGGGTATCCTAAATACGTTCTTCGCTGCGCCTGAATTTAGTCCTTCGGCACTGTATGTGATTAAGCTATTGTCTCCTCCTTCAGGCGTTAGTGTAATCAGTCTAGCTCTACAATTCAATTCGGCTTTCAATAAAAGCGGTACCGGATTTAAACATTCAGAGGTAATTGATTTGCTGACTTCTATACCATTTTGGACAGCATAAGCCAAAAACACGTTGTTGTTACGTCGTGAATCAGGAATAATAAATTCGTTACCACGTTGATTAGGGCTTAGTCCTTCAACTCTGTAAACTATTGAATCTTCATTACCACCAATAGTTGATAATGTAATTAATCTTGTTTGACAATCTAGTTCAGCATTCAGAACTAAAGGGTCTGGGTCTGGTTTCTTTATAAGCCAAATAATCCCTAAAATGAGCAACAGCACGCCGATTACGCCTGCAATTTTTTTCCACGGTGGGCCGGGAGATTTAGGCTTCTCTTTAATATTAGTGCTATTGCAGTTTGGACAGTTTATGTCTCCATCATCAAGTGTAAATTCTCTTGGAGGATTCTCGTCAGCCCAATGACATTCTCCGTGATTTAGACAAATGTAATTTTTCATGTTGGTGGGGATTACGAATTAATGATGTCAAGCGCCTGTGTACCAGCATTTCGGAAAGCAATAAAGACAGGATCGGTAATGCTATTACCTCTTTTGATTTTAAAGGCATTAATTTCTTTAACAACCTGCTCTTGAAGCTCTTTCCGTTTGCTTATGTGTAGAAACTCGCCAGACAATTTAGCTTCAACCTCTTGCTTGAGGGAGGCTAAATCCTTGATTGGCATATTTTCTTGGGCATGGTGCAAGTCGCTACCTAGGAAGACGGGGTCGGCATCTAGGCCATACTTATCTTTTCGTAACAAGGCTAGTTGATTTATTCCCCGTTCGTCTTCGAGTTCTGCGAACAGACCCATTGCTACAGCGATAATAAGGAAAGGAGTATATTCATTGCGAGTGATTGTCTTTATATACAAATCCGGATGTTGCGCACCATCGCCTTCCAGATGAAGTAGCATCCGGTTCTTTGCTTTCTCAGCAACATTTGGGTGATGAACCACCTGCCGGTCGTAGCCCTGTTTAAGGTAATTGAGTTGCCCAACGAAACGTAGTGGAAATAGGTTTGTCACCGTCATTAGTACAATTTCGTGCTGCCGACGCGGATCGTTCTGCGGAACAATAGAAACGCTGACGTTGCCCGTCGTGGAAATATTCTGACGGAACGCTTCTTCCAATTGCGTAACGAAAGCCTGTGAGCTAGGTACATGGGGGATTATGATCGTGTATGTAGTGACTCTATCAGGCCTCACTGGAATACCGTCACCTTTTTTGTTGATCTCATCCGAATTAAACCGAAGATAGCTGCCGGATTGCTTGACGATGTCTCGAATGAAAACGGTCAGCGCGTTAGGGTTGCCAGCGTATTCTTCCTGTAATTTATCAATGATGCTTTGCCCCATAAACTGCTGGGTTGGAGTGAGACTGGCATGCCAAATAGCTGCGTTTTCTTCCGATGTTTCGGACAATGTATCCTGAAAAACAGTTGAGGTAATTTTGCTGTTAAAGTTGGTGAATGTCGGATTACTTCCCAGAATGCCCAGGAGTTTACTACGAACATTACCAGCCGTAGTATGCTGAAGATTCTTGTTGAGGACAAAATTCGGTAGTGCTTGCGTAACTTTATTTTTGTCGTAAAATCGAACAACATGCTCATTCAAATCACGGCCATTATCCTGTAAACGTTCTTTCAACTCGGTGTCGAACTTTTCAATCGACAACGACAACGTCTGAACTGTTTTAGCAATGTCTTTTTGTAAGTCTGCCAGGATAATAGCGTAATTGCCAAGCAACGATTTAGCAAATTCCCAGCCTTCCAATGTTGTACGTAGACGATACCACTGCGCTAGAACTTCAGTATGGGCAATTAGCATACTTTTGTGCTTACCCATTCCCCGAGATAAGATACCAATGCTACTATACTGCTTATTGTTATCGCTGAGCTTATCTTCTTCTTTGGGAATTTCCTCTCGAAGTTTTGTTATACGACCTTCAATTTCGCTTACTTTGTTACGTACCCAAACGCCAAGCTGTTCGGTAATTTTCCGAATATCAAACATCGAATACTGTCCGGCTTTCCACAAGTCGATTAGTCTGCTTTCCAATGACTGAATCATTTCAGTCGCAATGGCGTGTTTAGCCGACTCCTTGTTGGCGTAAAAATTCTTGACACCTACCCCACGATACTCATTGTCGAACTTTTCAGCGAATAATCGTTCAACCTCTCGTAACCACTGTGACCAGTCTTCATTCATAGCTGTGGTCATCATTGGACCGGCCACTACAGGCCAGTACTCGTTGATTAAACGCCAGTTTTTGTTTGCTTTATCGCTTCCAAGTATACCTTTGGAGTAGATCAAGTGATCATTGGTAAGCGACCATGCTTCCAAATTTGCTTTGTCTTCTACATAAGACGTGAAATCGATATTCTTAGCCTTATTGTCCCAGCCAGTGTTATCGTTCCAGTTGTTATACAGCAAGTGCTGAGTAGCCTGATTTGCCAGCGTCAGTGTCGTGTATTCTCTAATTTCTTCTTCGGGAATTGCTATCCGCTTTAAACCAAATGTGAGAAAGCGTTTGCTTCGCTCCATCATATTCGGATCATTTGGCGAAGGCTCCGGGCTACTATCTCCATTCTCTGCGTTCTCCTGACGGCTAAACTCGGCTTGAGGATGCGTTTGCTGCCCTGCTACTTGTACTGTATCAAGTGCAACTATTTTCTGATAAAGAAAGTCAGCAATAATCTCCGGCAATCGCTGGTCGACATCAACCAGATAACCATTCTCATTCTGATTCGAAAATAGATAGCAGCCATTAAATGGGTCTTGTAGGTCTAACTGTAACTGCATGACGTTTTCAGCCATTAAATCAATCGGCTTAAATGACCCAATGCTTAGGGCATTAAGTTCGCGCAGTGCCGCATAACCGTTAGCATGATAAAATCCGGTCATATCTCGGTTTGGCTTAGGCTGTTCATCCGGTAAAAATGCATAAATCACAATCCGATACTGACCTGGTCCCATCGGTCTATATTGTTTCCTGATTTGTGAAACCATGTCTACAACTGTACCGCTACCAGTCCCACCGGCCAAGCCACAACAGATATGAAATGTTATATTTTGATCCATAGAAGCCTGCTGGAGATCTCGCACTTGTGCACGTAGCGCATTGTTGACGGCTTGAATGTTCGTTGCCATAAGGAAACGGCCCAAGCGTCGCTTCTGCCCACCCGCAGCATCACCAACTAAGCCACCCAAGACGTCATTCCACGTAGAACGGTCACCAATCCACGGCTGAATACCCGGATATTGGTCTACAGAGCCAAGAACTGATTTAAGGTCTTGCCCTTTAATGCGCACTTTACTATTTTCACCGAGTTGAACGCTCTTGCCTAGAATTTTCCATGTTGAGTCTTCAATGCCCATCAGTTCCTCACTGGAATCGACGTACAAATAGCCTATGTGGATTTTGTCAGGACTATTCTTGCGGAACTCTTGATAAATGGTTTTACGAAAAGCACGAATGACCTTGCCACCTGTACCCCCCAATCCAATGAGTAAATGATTTGCCATGGTAATTAATTTTTTAGTTTTTAAGCAGGCAGGCTATTTCCGAATACGTATATCTTTATAGGCAGCATATCCGATTGCTCCTAAAGGAATAGCCATTACCAATAGATATAAGACTACCAATACGATGCGCGATATGATAACGGTGCGTGGAGTCTGCGTAGAAAGTTGAGTCTTTATAGTACCAGCAGCAATATCAATTGCTTTTCCAGCCGAATAATTACTACCGGGATTGTTCGAAAAGTAATTTGCTACATCACTTGATATATTATCTGCTGATTTTGCTGGATTTGACCAGATAATTTTACTCAAAAACGGATGTACTTTATCAAAATGCGCACAAGCAGCGCTAGCGTATAATTTAGCGGCCAGCTCTTGCGAGACTTTTTTCGTCACTGGAATAAGATGCCCTCCTTCTTCTGGAGCTGGATGGTTATCGAAATTTTCGGCTTTTAGTTCTTTTATTTTATAATAAGCCTCGCGGAAGGCTGCATTACCCCACTGCTCGTCAGCTTTAATTTCATAACTCTCCCAAACACTGACTATAGTCGTCGCAACTTCCTTGATATATTTTAACCCGCTGAAAGCTAATACAAAAAAGAAAGTTAGAACGCTAGCTATTAACGTTAGAACTTGATGAGTAGTTGTCAGTCGAAAGCGCCGATTCCAAAGCTTTACATAGTTGTTGCATAGATACCAAGATAGACCAGCTATAATTAGTGCAATTAACAAGGTGATCATAATTGCAGAGCGGCTTCTGGCGATCAATATGACACTCTTAGTCAATAAACTAAGGATTTCAAACAGTGTGGACATAAATAGTTATGACTTAGTAGTCTATTGTTTGGCAATTCGCTTTATGATTACGTCGGTCTTCGTTTTTACTTTCAAAAAATACATTCCAACGGGCTGGTCATCCAATTGAAAGATTTCAATTTGAGATGTGGCAGCAGATTGCCGTGTTAACTGCCTGATAATAACACCTTTTGTATTGATGAGTTGCATAGTAACCGTCTGAAGTATTGGAAAACGCCAATCTACGTACACCTCATTAGTGGTAGGATTCGGATAGACGACAATTGACACCGGTTCTGGAGAAGGTTGGGAATTAAGAGGTATATTAACACGTAATGTATAAGGTATTCCCACATCACCTAGTCCACAGCCGCTTGTGAGATTACTTATCGTATACGTCGTTGTACTGATTGGCCGCACCCATGATGCATACAGCGAATCTTTTGCATTATTGATTACGACATTTTTACCATTCCAGTTTGTCGTAAATGCCCAAGGTGCATCACCGCTTAGTCGAACCCGGATGGCGGTGCTGTCGCCTGGATATATTGCTCCATCCCCAGAAATTGTAGCGGTAGCTTTAGGTGATACACGAACTTCAACGACGCTATTTAAGCTTTCACAATTGTTAGCATCTTTTTGCGTAACATAATACGTCGTTATATTAGCTCGGCTTGTATTGGGCATCACTTGGGTAAATGATGAACTGGTGTGATCAGCACTTGTATACCAAGTCAAATTAGAGCCGGTAGCTGAAAGCGGGGTACTAGCTGTGCCAATGCAAAAAGCTATGGGTGTCTGAACTTTCGGCGCCGTAGGAATTGGTACAACGGTTATATTGATTTGGGCAGTTGGTCCTGTACAGGTGCCAGCTTTTTGAGCTACCATATAAGTAAAAATACCAGGCTGTGACGTATTGGGAACAGGAGCGGTTTCACTACTACCCATAATTCCTGGACCCTGCCAAATTAATCCAGTATTGGGAGAGGCTGTTAATGAACCAACTTTAGTCAATTGGCAAATAGTCTGATTCGAAATTACACTTGGAGCTGACGGGGGTGCGACAACAGATACAGACACAGGTTGCCTTAAGCTTTCGCAGCCACTGCTATCCGTCTGTGTTACGTAAAACGTCAGTACTGTTGCTGATTCGGTAAAGAAAGCTGGGGATGTAGTAGAGCTATTTCCACCTGACGACGCCGTATACCATTTCAAATTCGATCCACCTGCAGTCACTGAACGAGGGACATCATTTACACAGAAACGAACAGAATTTGCAATAGGCATTGATGGAGCGGAGCGTACAATAACACTTACTGTTGTACGTGGACTTTCACAGTTATTAATGGTCTGAGTTATCGAATAAGACTGCAAACCAGCTGATAAGGTATTAGGTGTAGGAGCGCCTTGCAACCTACCATCCTGATTATACCAGGTTAAGTTGGCGCCAGCAGCTGTCAGAGAATTAACCGAGCTAAACTGACATAAATAAGTTGGCGCTGGAATGGAGGGGGCATTCGGAATAGCATAGATAGTTGCTTTAACAGCAGCCCGTGGACTTTCACACCCATTAACGGTCTGAGTTACATAAACCGTTTGGTCGCCAGTGGTTTGGTTGTTCAAAATTGGAGGCTGGGTGGACCCAGTGCCACCAGTAGCCGATGTGTACCACAAAGCGTTTGGCACAGAACTGGAAAATTGCCCTTGACCACCCTGGCAAATTGAAACACTATTGACAGCTGGTGCGGAGGGCGCAGCTATAATTAATACAGTCATAGTCTGGCGGGTACTTTCACAACCATTAGCATCAGTTTGAGACACGTAAAAATTGTATGCTGTTGCCACGTCGGTGAAGAAACCTGGTGGGTTTGCCAAGCCAGTTCCACCTGTAGCAATTGAGTACCATCTTAGATTTGCCCCTGTCGCTGTTAGAGAACGTGGATTTTCTCCAACACAATACCGAGAATTAGTTACTAAGGGAGGTGCGGGAGCAGCCACAATTTGAACTGTAATGGCAGCCTGTGGGCCCTCACACATATTCACTGTCTGGCTTACCGAATAAGACTGGGTACCTGCGAAGGATGTATTAGGAACAGGTGAACCTGATAGCTTGCCCGACGAACTGTACCATGTAAGAGAAGATCCCACTGCGGTTAACGAGTTTGCAATAGCATTCTGACACAATGATATAGATGCAGGCAATGTGGGTGCAGATGGTAGAGCGTTTACCACCACTCTAACAGCACTCCGTGAGCTTTCGCAGCCATTTATTGTTTGAGTTACATAAAATGTCTGGTCTCCCACACTCTGATTATTGACCGTTGGAGGCTGTGAGGACCCGATCCCACCTGAAGCAGCAGAATACCAAAGGGCATTGGGAATAGATGTTGGTAGTTGACCCTGACCACCTTGACACATTGTAATATTATTTACTATCGGTGCCGAAGGAATAGGGGTAATAGATATTGAAAGAGGCTGGCGGGCACTTTCGCATCCATTAAGCGTTTGACTTACATAATATACACTTGACTGATTGTTAGGAGGAGTTGGCGCTCCTACCAAGGACTGTGAACTAGTGTTAGTTGTATACCATTTGAGATTAATCCCAGTTGCACTTAGAGGCATAGTACTCATTCCTGCGCAATACGATAAATCAGTTACCATCGGATTAACAGGACGGCTTATGGCTAGTGAACTTGCCACTGGATTAACTGAGTTGCTATAGTCAGGCAAACTAGAGTTCGTCGGCTTCTGAACGACTACCCTAACCCGGTAGCCAGTTCCCGCCAATAAAGATGTAGGTATTGTAACACGAATAGGACTAGTTGTACCAGTACCGATAGACTGTGCATTTTGAAAACTTCCCTGCTCATTGGAAATCTCAACCTGATAAATTACGCTTGATGGTAACGAACTACTAATCGTAAATGGGACGAGGACTGATGAGCCAGGACAATATGTTCCAGAGATAGTACCGGTTGCAAGTACGAGCTGCCCTACAGTAATTTGCGCTGCTCCATCTATGAAGGAACTTACTCCACACCTAATATCAGAAAAAGAGCTTATAAATGATTTATCATAGGTAGTAGGAGCAGTAAAAGTAGGTGTGATTGACGTTGGACTACCAGAGGCAACCCCAGAGCGGATAGTTCCATTGTCAGTATATGAATATGACCAGGGGGCTATACCTGTAAAGTCTAAACGAATTGTGGCGGTATTTCCGGCTGTGATGGTTGAGCTACCAGAAATAGTCATCGTAGGCAGCGCAAATACAGACAGAGAGCTTACATTACTTTGTACATTCGTAGCAGTGGCTACAACCTGAAATCGGTATGTCCCAGTTGTGAGTGTAGTAGGTAATGTTGATCTAATTGGCGAAGTGCTACTTGTAAATGGCAAATCGTATAGTACACTCCCATCCGTATTGACCAACTGTATCTTAAATGAGTTTCCAGCGGGAAACGTACCTGAAGTTGAAAAAGGGAAAGAAACGGTTGCTCCCGCGCAAACAGTGCCCGAAATATTATTCGTTGCAATAGTGGCAACTGTTGGTGAATTAGTTCTGATAGTAAATGTAGTACTGGAAGTTCCAAAGACGTTATCAATAAGCCCTTGAGTAATGACACGAACC
This sequence comes from Spirosoma daeguense, assembly GCF_054776875.1. Classification (NCBI taxonomy): domain Bacteria; kingdom Pseudomonadati; phylum Bacteroidota; class Cytophagia; order Cytophagales; family Cytophagaceae; genus Spirosoma; species Spirosoma daeguense. The sequence goes on along the minus strand of NZ_BAAHBF010000003.1, from coordinate 676,307 downwards.
CGATAGGTACCGGTATTTACTGAAGATGGTATTGTCGCTTTAATCGATCTGAGCCCCCCAGCACTGGAACCAGCTTGTTCTCGACCGCTGTATTGATCAGTAGCATTTAGTAATTCTGTGACTGGCGTACCATCAGCTGTTAATAATTGCACTCTGAACTTACGGGCAACCAGCCCAACCGGAAATGTGCCAGCTCCTGTACGATAATATACGGTAATTTCCGATCCGGGGGCAGTATCTGTTGCTACGTTCGTATTTACGGTAGTAATACTTAATTGCTTTACGTTAACTGCAATCGACCCAATAACTGACCCAGAAAAAGCTTTTATTTTTGATTGATCAATAACCATACTGGTGACAGGCCTAATGGAAACAAATCCATCACTATTTACCTTTCTTGTCGCATTCTCTCCGGGAGAGTCAATCTCGAAATAACGTGTACCAGTACCACCAAATTTTGCATAAAAGGATACGTCTCCAATTTCAGAGCCTGCCTGAAAAACATTTCCATCAAAGGCTAGTTCTGGGCTCGCTGCTGGATCACCATAAGTTAATGTGATACTTACCTGACCATTAGCATGTATGAGACTGATCAAAACCAGTAAGCTCATTAGCCAGTATTTAAATGTATTATTAGTCATATATACTCAGTAACTATATTATCCTTTCCCGGCCTTTATCAAACATCTAATCCCATTGATAATCAACCCACTTCCAATTAGGCCACTACCATAAACAGCATATATTCCTGGTTGGGAATAGCTGTTGAATGTCATTGAAGTAAAAGCTGAGCCACTAGGTTGCTGAGATAAAGTTTGCCAGACAGCGTACTCAGCATTTAATGCATTGATTCTAACTGAGTAGTCATTATATTTTTTCTGTAGCGATTGATAACCTACATAGCCAGTACCTAGTATTAGTGTACCGGAAATAATCTGAAGCCAGCCTTTTAGTCTATAATTGCCGCTTGGAGGATCTTCTATTAGCTTTCGTTGAAATGTATAAGCTGTTCCGTCAAGTTGCTGAAAGGTGAGTAATCGATCCTGATCAGAAAGCATGATACTAAGTTTTTCACTATTAGGCTTAGCTTCGGAAGTACGCTGATAAAAACCTATAGGTAAAGTTCTTTTTGTTGATTGGATTACATTGAGCCAATATTTATCCCAACGGATAGTTACTGTATCTGTAGGATTGTTTTTCGTTGTGAATACAATATCGCTGGAATTTATACGAGGATTAACTGCAACATTTTGCGTAATTGAGGGGGGACTCAACTCTGTCAACCCCTCCCCTGGCCTTAAAAAACCTAAGCGGATAATTAACGTTTGCCATTTTTTGTTGACCCTGTCAGCTCGTAATTCAGCTACACGCTGTACGGGTTGATAGGCAACATCCGATTGTTTGTGTTTTCCTGTAAATGTTGTGGTAAAGAAGACTTTTATATATGCATACTCTTTCCCTTCCAGAACTGGCGATGTAATAATTTTTGAGATTTTAATAGTCGATTCCGACGACTTGGTATAAAACAAGTCTAAATCATGAAGATACCGATCAACTTTTATATATGCTGTATGATCAGCATCAATGTGCTTTGGGTCAATGTCATCCTCAATAACAATTGCATCATTATAGAATAGCTGATCTTGGTTTGGTAAATAACTGTTTTGGATCGCTGAATTACGTTCAGACTCCAAAATATCAGCTGTACTCAATAAATCCAGTAAATTTTTAAAATTATCAATTTTGTTTTTGGCCTGAAACGTTATTTCATCTCTATCACGTTTTGTGAGCGTCCCGGTATATCCATTAGTTACTCCTGCCGTATAAATTTTCCTTTCACCTGTTTGCGCAAGCGACAATGTAGCTATCAGTAAAAAAGCCGACAAGAAAAGAGTAAAAGTGAAGTTCATAGGCAATTAGAATAATTGATTCGCTGCCGAAAACCATCGCTTCGCGAATACCCAGTTGAGTAGTTGGCTTTGTTAAATTGATACTGATAAGCAAAAGACTGATCGCGCATAGTACGTCCATTTGTCGTTTGCCGCAAATTGCTGGTTGCTATATTATGAACATCAGTATGCCCACCTAAATCAAGTACGGGAATGCCCCGAAATAGCAACAGAGTCTTATTCCAGTGAGGGCGATTGTCATATGTGAACGTGCGTTCGGTTTGTCCGTTCGCAGCTACTGTTATTTCGCTAACTAACTGCCCACGGCTATCGAATTGAGAGTCAATAATAGTGCTGTCTTGTAATGTTCTCTTCGTAATTTTTCCGTTAGTCAGCTCAATCTCCGAACCAGCTTCCTTAGCTTGCGAAAGCTTACCTAATCCATCAAACGAATAGCTCCGTATTATTGATTTTTGCCCATCGGTTTCCGTATAGGTTTTTACTTTACCTTGGTCATAGGTATATATTTTAAAACCAATTATCTGTCCTGACTGAGCATTTGACGTAGTCACCTGATCTACTTGCCCTTCCTGGTAAGTATAAGTATGAGTCCTATTTTGTTGGACCCAGTTACCTGATGACGAATATGTTATATATAGTTCATAACTTGTATTGAGATAATGATCCGAATTATAGAAGAATGTTTGTCTGTTACTGACCGCAAGACGACCAGAAACCCACTGACGATATGTAATTTCCTCTATTGACCCAAAAGCATTATACTTATAGTAAGTTGTATCGTGTACTGCCTCATTAACATTTGCAATACTATTTATCTGACAAGTTGTTGGAATAATAGAGGCCGGTATATCTGGTTCTTGATGGCAACCGATCGCCCCACTCAGTAAGAACGTAAACCCAATGACAGTAATCGACGAATAAGCTTTTCTCATTAAAAGGCAATAAATTATAAAGCAAACAAATGACCCATTACTCAACTTTCTTTCGGCTATAAGGTGCTCTCAGTTTGCCATGCCAAGGTCCTCATTATAATCAAACAATCTTTGATCATCTATTACAGATATCGTTGATCACTATTTCTAGTATAAAGGCAGGATGAAATCAGATTTCTTACTTGATGAGATTAATCGAACTATTACTCTTCATGGCATACTCTACTGGGCAGAAATACCAATAGAACCAAGCAGCAAATTCCATTTTACATCATCTTTACCATCTTTTGTTAGATGATACTGCTCTAATTTGACACGTACGTTCTTTGGAGTTACGTCACTATAAAAAGCATCTCTGCCACGGCCAATGAATGTTTGCTGTGCTGTAATGATACCATAATAGTTCCCATCCATAGCCTGTGACAACTCTTTAAGGTACTGTATTTCACTCCACTCTATTTGTGTAGAACTATATGGCAGCAGCTTTAAGTTGTTCAGGTAAGTTCGGATTTGAAATTTTCGAACACCCGGTCTTTTGGTGGATGATACTTCAATAGTAGCAGCAGGCATAAATAAAGAAGCCGCTTGATTAATAGCTTGGTCTCTGACGTAAGAAGATTGAGATTTATCTGTAATAACATTAAGGTAAGAGGCAAATTTATCAACCTTTTCCAATGCTTTTTTACGATAGTATTGATAATCAGCGTCACTGAGCGTTACCTTTTTACCTTGAGGTGTATTAGCTGGTTGCGTATCGACAGGGGGAGCTTTAGACACTGACCCAGGTGTAGGTTCACTTGGGATTGGAGTCTCAGTAGCAGAACTGACCATTTGAGACTGTGTTATCCCAATAGGTTTTCCAACTTCACCTAACATTGAACTCCCTTCATTTGTAACTCTCAAAAAGTTATGTCCACCATCATTACGAAAGATAGCTATTAACTCACCCTTAGGGATAGAGGCAGATTGACTCTTGTTGTTAATGTAATTGACAATTACATCACTCTCATAAGAAATTTTCGCTGGGATGATTTCAAAAGGCACTGCCTTTAGTAAATAATCCTTCCCCTGCCATGCTGCCGTCGTCAGAAACGTCTGTAGCTGCTGCTTCGCTTGACTTAAATCTGCACTTAACTTATCAATTACGAGGAAATTTCCCGTTCTAAAAGCGACTAAAACGTTTTGCCGAAGTAAACTACGCGTAATAGTCCCGTTCTCTTGTTTCATTTTGAAGACGACTCGATCTTCTGTTAGATCGGTTATCTGAGCCCGATCTAGTCTGTTTCCATTGGCAGTATAAATAACATCTCCATTATCCTGCGCGTATAAGGATGCTTTTAAACTAAATAGGAATAAGGATAGTAGTAGAATTTTCTTCATAGTGTGTGGTAAAACTGTTAACGCATTGACTTCACTAACTGACTTGTCGCATCTGTGATAAATGCCTCAAGCTCATCCTGATCTAATGCCTGGTAAGCTTTCGTACTGAGTTTTTTGAGTTCTGCCTTTTCGCCTAGTCGGAGCCATGAACTTCTTACAAAAATTCCCTTCGAACCTGATTTTTTGTAAATGCCTCTACACCCTTCTAGACAAGGGGTATAATGAATTTTATAAGAGCCAACAATCTCATTAGACTTTACGTATACGAGTTTGAACTCTACAGATGCTCCCCGCATATCACGATACTCATTAATTAGCCGCTGCTGATTATCGGATTCTGTGTAACAGACATTTGTAGTATAACCGATTGGGTTATCTAAACGGACAAGTTCCAAGATCAGATCAGTATCGGTTAAAGTACTGATATTAGAATAAGCAGTTGTTGGATTGGCGTCAAGTACCTGATTGAATAACCCTCTATCACGAACACTGAACCCCGCCTTAAAAAGTTGTTTTTCTATGGCATTGTATAAGGAAGTTTCATCATATTGAGAATCAACGTATTGAATTTTAGCCGAAGATTTTCCACTACCAACCTGACGAACAATTACAGGATTTATGACATCGGAATGGTGGCTAGTTGTCCCTTGTGTATTTGTAACACCTTTTCTCGTATTTGGCACTCGAAGCACAATGCGGGGAGCCTTCTTAACTAACATTATTTCTGTCAAGGCATCACCAGAGGTAAGCTCTGGCGGTTTCATATCGAAACGTACCACCGCTTTTTTGCTACAGCTTGCCATAATGAAAGTAAGTAACAGTGAATAGATAAAAAGTTTATTCATATGGCGTTATTAGTAGCAAAAAAAATACCAAATAGGATTACAAACTTACAAATTTTAGTAGTCTATGTAATTATACTAATAACAACATAGGTCAATTTCTATAAACTCATTTACTTTTCGGTAGTATAAAATTTCTTTCATAATAATATGTGGTTACATAGTATCATGAAAGTGGTCTAGCGAAGATTATTTCCTTTTCCTGTACGAAATAGTAATTATCCCTGTAAGTATTTAATTTAGCTTCGATTAGTAACAAATTTTACAAGGTGCATAACCCATATTTTTGGCAGCACTCACATTAACTTGGCTAATTGCTGAACGGCATCGATTAAGACCATGGCATTGATAAGCATGATAAGCATAAGCACCCCGCCCCCGCAAATATAAACTGTAGATACAGCTGGACGTTGAATTGGGTGTTGGCTAGTGCTAGTCTGATAACGAGTATTAGGAGTTTGTCCTACTACTGTACTTACTAATAAACTGCTCAAAAAACCTACAGCGAGTATACTTTTCATGTATAAGGAAAATTTGACTTGAAATATATTTATTAATTAGTAACCGACAGAAGCTATTTATTAAAAGGATGTTACCGACTATCGCTATCATTTACCATTTTAGCTATCCAGTAACTTAATCATGCTTTATTTAGCAGAGTACACACGAATAGTCGCACTTCACTAAAAAAGCCACTCACCTTTTCTCTATATCTGACAGAAACAGAAAAGGTGAGTGGCTTTATAAGTTTTATTTAAACCTTCTGCAAAAATCATTGCCCTCAGGCTTCTCGGTTGCTCTCAAACTAGACTTGAAACAATAGAGTTTATACTGATTTATGGCTTTCGCTCAAGGACATATTGCCTGAATTCTTGGATTAGCCAACTCATTGACCAAACAGTCAGAAAATAGCCTATCCGCAGTTGATAGATGGTCTGATGCGTCTGTTCGGCTTTGACCTTGAGGAAAACCCAAGCTTGGTAGCAACAAGCCAAATGATTCCGTTGTGAGCGAGCTTTGCGGCATTGACATTTTTCTGAACCTGTCAGTTGTTTAAAGCCTCGATGGAAGTCCTCAATCTGCCACCGATTGTCATTGGCTAAATCAGTGACAAATAGGTTTACAGATACGTCTAAGCCATTGGTAATGACCTAGTCAATGTCGCCGTTTTGGGCAACTATCTTGAACAGTTTAACCATAAAAGGTATCTCTTTCAACTTAACCAGTAGTCCACTGAGGTCCTCCCGAAAAGCGTGCCGCTCAAAGATTGAGGATCGGACGTTCATTTGTTCTGCTTTCGATGCCCATTCCGGCCTCATCTGGTGTTCGTCCGCCGAGCGAACTGTGCGGTCGAAAGGAATTATATTCTTGACGCCAAGCCTCGATTTTTTCACGAGCATCTTCCAGCGACAAGAACCAATGAGCGTTTAAACACTCATCCCGAAAACTCCCATTAAATGATTCAATAAACGGATTATCAGTCGGTTTACCGGGCCGAGAAAAGTCTAGAGTCACCCCATTGTCATAGGCCCATAGATCCAATGCTTTCGAAATAAACTCACTGCCATTATCTACCTGGATACGTCCTGGTACCGATAAATTTACCAATTTTAGTTGATTCATCACAGCTACTACATCGTCGCCTTTCAACGACTGACCCACATGAATGGCCACGCATTGGCGACTATAATTATCGACTATAGTTAAAGCCCGAATTTTTCGCCCATCAAACAGCTGGTCAGCCACAAAATCCATGCTCCAGCACTGATGAACATTGGAGAGTTGGGGGCGCTCTAACCGGTGGGCAGCGGCTCGATTACGACGGGGACGCTTGCTTCTGAGATGCAATCCTTCTTCACAATACACTCTATACACCCTTTTGTGGTTGTCACGCCAGCCTTCCCGACGCAACAGCACACAAATCCGCTGATAACCATACCGAACCCTTACCTGGGCAATTTCTTTGATTCGTTTCCGGATCACGGAGTCATCTCGACGACGAGACTTAAATTGCAAGGAGGATCGACGGAACTGAATCACAGCGCATGCACGACGGGCTGAAACGCGATAGTTTTCCATTAAACTTGAGGCCAGTTTTCTTCGCTGAGCTGGCCTCAAAGCTTTTTTTTGAGCACATCCTGAAGCATTTGTTTGTCCAGACTTAGGTCGGCCACTAGCTGTTTCAGCTGACGGTTTTCCTCTTCCAACTGGCGTAATCGGTGCAATTCGGCAACACCTAATCCGCCATACTTCTTCTTCCAATTGTAAAAGGTAGCCTCGCTAATGCCCATTTTGCGGCATACTTCAGCTACGGTTACTCCACTCTCAGATTGTTTGAGAGCAAAAACGATTTGTGCTTCGGTGAACTTCGTTGTCTTCATGACGATTTGTTTGATTTAAGTTAATCCAAATCGCCCGATTTTCTCTACTTTATACTGGAACACTTTTCTGGGGGGACGTCATAATGTCGGCCCTGAATCGGTTTGTAGAAGAGGTAGAAGTATATTCAATCGACGAAGCATTTATTGACCTCAACGGCTACGAAACGGTGTATCCTAATCTAGATGAATTCGCCCGAATAATACGCCAGTGCATTGACCAATGGACACGTATTCCTGTCAGTGTGGGTATTGCGCCAACGAAAACGTTGTGCAAAATCGCCAATTATTACGCAAAACGCATATCTGAATATAACGGCGTATTTCTGCTCGATACTCGCGCGAAGATTGATGAGGTGTTACAGGATTTCGACGTAGCGGATATGTGGGGTATAGGTGACCGCTACGCATCCCTTTTGAAACGGAATGACATTCGAACCGCTGCTCAGTACCGCGACCTACTTGACGACTGGCTGAGACAAAAATTAACAGTGAACGGTTTGCGTCTGGCCTATGAACTACGGGGCCGTCCCTGCAAACTGCTGGAGCTGGAACCCAAGCCCAAAAAAACCATTATGACAGCCCCCAGTTTCGACAAACTAATTCCCGATCTGGCCATTATTACCGAAGCTCTAACAACGTATGTTGGTCGAGCGGCAGAGAAGCTACGGAAACAGAATTCCGCTGCCGGCACTATAACGGTATTCATTCACACAAACCCTTTTAAGAAATCACCCAACGGCGAGTTAGCGAAACAGTATTCCACTAGTCGAACCGTGAATCTGCCGCATGCCACCAGCAGTACGTTCGAACTCGCTACGTATGCCCAAGCCCTGCTCGAATCGATTTTCAGGTTCGGTTATGAGTTCAAGAAAGTAGGGATTATTCTATCGAATCTCGTTCCTGTCGACTTTGAGCAACAGGGTTTATTTACAACTGGCCCTGATCGTCGTACGGCAAAACTGGCGAAAGTCATCGATAAACTAAATTATCGATACGGACGCGATAAGGTACGTATTGCTGATGCTGGCTTTAACCCAACCTGGCATCACAAACGACAATTCATGTCACCTTATTACACAACCCAATGGAAGGATATTTTACGGGTAAGCTAATCCGTTACGTATACTTTTACAAGTAGATTCATGGAACCCGCTACCGGCCACCGAAAAATCATTCACATCGACATGGACGCTTTTTATGCGTCGGTCGAGGAGCGGGACAATCCCGAACTGCGGGGGAAACCGCTGGCGGTAGGTGGCTCCCGGCAACGGGGAGTGGTAGCGGCTGCCAGCTACGAAGCCCGGAAATTTGGCGTACGTTCGGCAATGGCCTCCTCATTGGCCATCCGCAAATGCCCTGAACTGATCTTTGTCAAACCACGCTTTGATGTTTACAAAGCGGTATCAGCTCAGATTCGGACTGTTTTCGCCCAGCATACTGACCTGATTGAACCCCTCTCTTTGGATGAAGCCTATCTGGATGTAACCGACAGCTTAAGTGATGGACAAACCGCTACTCAACTGGCTCAGACGATTAAAGAACAGATCAAATCTGAAACCAGCCTGACTGCTTCGGCAGGAGTTTCGTATAACAAGTTTCTGGCTAAGCTGGCCTCCGATCACCGGAAGCCAGACGGACTGTTTGTTATCAAACCGCATCAGGGACTCGCTTTTGTGGAAACGCTGAAAGTGGGCCAGTTTCACGGCATCGGACGCGTAACGGCTGAGCGAATGAATGAGCTGGGCATTTTTACAGGGCTGGATCTACGGAATCAAAGCGAATTATTTCTGGTACGTCATTTCGGGAAGGTAGGCAAACATTACTACGGCATCTCCCGCGCGTTAGATGAGCGACCGGTAACGCCAAACCGGGTTAGAAAGTCGGTTGGATCAGAAAACACGTTTGAAACGGATTTGACCGAATATACCGATTTGCTAACTGCATTGAATCCATTGGTTGATCGGGTATGGACGTACTGTGAGCGAAGCGGAATGCTGGGTAAAACGGTTACGCTTAAAGTGAAGTACGCCGATTTCACACAAATCACCCGCAGTCGTAGCCTGATCCAGTGGATCAATGACAAACATATTCTGCTACGTATTGCCACGGAATTGCTGGAGTCGGTTATGCCCACAACACAGGGTATTCGGCTACTGGGCGTATCCCTATCGAGTCTTCAGGAAAAAGAGGAAAACCCCAGTGGGCAATTAGCACTGGATTTATAAAACCTACCCTATTAGTTAAAATGGAAGTACACCTATACCATAAAATCTGAGCCGACTTGGTATCACAAGCGAAAAACCTTTTAAGGGTTATCTCTCAGATAGTTGGATAAGGTCTGTGTGAGCAAACAAGGGCAAATCATAAAGATCACCAAACAGCCTGTATATCTTGGCAGAACTTGCCTTAAGCCCTGTGAACGTAGTAGCGATGGGTAATTTAATTTGGAGAGCTTGGGCAGCTTCATATACTCTGGCGTCCGGCACGCAGCAATGTTCTCCAAGTATATTCTGGTAAATATTCTGGCAACGCAGCTCCGTAGAATTAAAGGGATTTTGATCAGCATCTTTTTACGACCTACCCCTAAGCCTTCTATATTTCGCATATGGGTCATGAACAGATCAAAGTTGCCCTCGTTTTCTGATCGTTCCAGCGATTGAAGTATTTGCTCCCAGTTGGTAGCCAATACGTGCACACTATCGTAGATATCCGTCCGGAAGCTGATTTGTTTACGGTTAACAATACCTGTAACCAGGTCAACAATTTGCTTTGCGGAGCGAACACTTAATTCCTTCTCGGAATGACTATTTGTTTTCTCTTTCCAGAATAAGGATGAATGCTTTTGATGAAGCTTGAGATAAGCCACAAAAAAGGCGGAGTTTTCCCAAGGGCCTGTTCTCGACCAGACAACAGCCAGAACAAACAATAGAAACAGGTCGTCATTAGCCTTCAGGTCCAGATGAATTTTCTGGCCAGCTCCATCGCGCAATCGAAAATCAGTTACCCAACCTGAATAAGCATTGGTACTATTGATGTTGGCGTAGGGCAACAAATCTTTATACTCCAAAAAACGTCTTGTCAAATGTTGAGCGGCCAAGCGTTCATTGTCAGTGATAGTCATGTAAGTACGTTATAAAGGTATACTGTTAACGGGCGATCAAATTAAGTAGAATCCATCTGAACGTTCAGCCTGTTTGTAAAAAGGGGTGAATTAATCCGATTTGTGAATTAAAAAACCTCATACCTTGCATGAAACAAGATTAGCGGTTTCGACTACTGTCCTGTTCTGTAAAATTCTTCATGTTGCGTCCCCACAGAGCGTTTATCTTTCGAATAAGGCCTTATAGTCGAGTATACGCTGTCAGTATAAAGAGCTATCTACACCGATGCATCCATCCTACGTTACGGCTTTTTCAACGGATTTATATTATCAAACAATACTATATTAAATCAGATTGAAAAAGGGCTGAGTAAGCCATAAAAGATAATCACTTACAATATCAAACCCTATTAATATGAAATCAGAAAAAGACTTAAATCGGTTTTTAGAAGCTCAGGTCAATGACTACGAACGAGCACTGGCTGAAATCAGAAATGGACACAAACAGAGCCATTGGATGTGGTACATCTTTCCTCAGATTTCAGGGTTGGGCTATAGTGAAACGGCTAAATTCTATTCTATTGCTAACATCCAGGAGGCTAATGACTATTTAGCGCATCCGACTTTGGGTAGTCGATTAATCGAAATTTCTCAGGCATTGCTACGTATTGACGGTAAATCCGCGAATCAAATACTGGGCAGCCCGGATGATATGAAACTGCGGTATAGTATGACCCTATTTAGTTTACTGAACAATACCGATCCTGTTTTTCAGGCTGTTTTAGCTAAATTCTTTGCAGGCCAGCCTGATCCAAAAACGCTTTCACTTGTTAAAAATGTCAGGTAATTGCGTTTGATTCCGGTTTTGGCGCAACAGGATCTAAGTGAGCGACATTAAGGAGTAATTTAATTCATCAAGTAATTCCAGCCTCAGTAGGTATCCCTTAACTGATTCTTAAGGTGTATACTTACTGAACAGTCACTTTATCAACGCCAGCTTCTAATGACTGCTGAATAGATGACGGCACATTGGACAATAGATCAAGACCCGTTTTGGCTTCTATCTCGTCAATGCTTGTCCGAAAGTTGCTCCATTTGGCATCACCCGATGCATTTGTGTTCGGCATCCAGACCGCAATCACCCGCGTCTGCGCAGTAATACGGCTCAGGTCGTTCGACCCAACTGGCAAAACCACAATCACTTTCCAAAGTGCAGCCGGAACAGTTAATTTGCCACCTGCCAGCGACGTAGCAGATCCATTGTCGCCTGTGCCTCCTTTACCCGATGGACCTGATAGTACGTAGAGTTCATTATCTTCAACCACCAGACTTCGACAATATTCTTCCAGCAGTCGCCACGACTGCCGGTTGAACGTAGGCGCTTGAGGAACAATATTAGATAGAATGAACGTAGTTCTGTTTTCTTCTGCCGTGCTGTCGCGATCATCACTCGGACACAGATGACCTCTATCAAAGCCCGTGTTTGTATAATCCGCGTGTCGTGCTACGTACCATCCAGAAAGCAAAACTGTTTCGGGAATAAAATTACCAGCATAACGGCTCGCGGACCCTTTCCAAGCTGAACTCAGATGCCAACTTATCCAATTGGCAATGCCGGTCGACTGATTATAAGAAAGACTATACGTAGCACGGGTAATCAGGTAAGCATTAGGACTGGCTTCACTAGTACGTGCACCATCGGGATTTCCTAACGCCAGATGGTCATCGCGGGTTGGGGTTGTATTGGTTGGAACTGGCTCAGGAGTCTGTTTACATTGAATCAACGTAAACAGCAATAGACCATAGGCTAAGAGCCGTAAGGTATTCGGTTTCATGAATTTGACAAAAAGAGGAAAAGGCGTGAGCCTTAAGCAAAGGTAAACAGGTAGTTCAAAAAAAGGCTTATGCGTAATTAACAGGTTAGAAAAAACCTATTAAAAAACTTAATGCTGTAATACGAATTCAATCGAAGGTTGCCGTCTTATGGCTCACAGGAAAAGGGGAATATTCCTGTTAATTTTCGATTATTATTTTACAGATTGATCTGCTGTCCATTCATTAATCTGGACTCAACCAAATGTGCTGTTTTTCGACGCACCAATTCCTAATAAAATACAATTCGTCTATACAATATATTACTTGTATTGAGTCATAAGTCGAATTAATCCCAGCGCTGTATTGTTTTATTTATAGAGTATCAGGTAGAAATTCCCCGGTATTCTATCCTCCATGTTCGAGCTGTTTGTGGGTGATGTGGTGTATTATGCCACGACCGATCAGACGTTAACTAAAGACAGGATTAAAGCCACTTGCAGGACAAAAGTAAAGGGAAGAAGTAGACACGTCTACATTCTTTACAATGGATTGAGCAAGTTGGAAGATGAATTATTACTGAGTCTCAAACGGGCAAAAAATCATTTTGAGCGAAGTAACATTATTCTTCAGATACCGAAAGGGCTTGATACGGACTAGTCACCGGCCCCATCTGAAAGCGATCAGGTGGGGCTTTTCTCTACCAGGCATGTCAATTTGTTGTTAAGGGTTGTCAGATGGTTTGTAGCAATTGATACGCTCAAATCTTGTGACAAACTCATCCGGTTAGGCAACTAGCTTGCATCGGTATTCATTCTTTAGCGTTTTAAGTGCTGGTTATGGGTTATTATTCGTTGCTGTTTTGATTTAAAGCGTAGATCATCAACTGCCGATAAAGCTGCGTGTTTGGTTGCCCTGCCTTGTACCCGAGCGCGCCACCTTCGCCATGAAGCCGGCTTTAAGTGGGCACGCATAAGCTCAATGACGATTTGCTCCGACAAGTCATATTGAGCCTCAATAGCCTCAAAGGGAGTTCGGTCTTCCCAAGCCATTTCAATAATACGATCCTGATCGGCTTCTGACAATTTGGATACAAGTTGCTCTGCTTTCATTGTAAAATAACCGGCTGGATCTGTATTTGTTAGAGTTCAATAAGTGGCGTGATCATTAGTGAGTGGCCTGTTTACCTCTGATTGTCCGTACCACAAGATGATGATGACTAAGGCCGTAATTGGTCACTTATCTGGCGTGGTCAACCAACGCTACGGTTATTCTCAGGTTTAACTACGAAAAATGACTATAACTCACCATCCCGAAACAGTATAAGTCTGTGCTTCAGTAAGGCATAACTTCTCCTAACCAGAAATCGGAACTAGCAACCCCGCTACTCATACCGCCGAACTGATAACGTGGCACACAGATAGTTTTGCCCTGTAGTAGTTCTTGGCCGATCAGGTTTTCGATAAGCAATACGAGCAATTCGTTTAGGTTAGTAGTCGATTCAGGGAATAAAAGTGTTTTACTCACCTGCATAAGTTCTTTCCATAAATACGGATCGCCACGAAGTCACCACTGTAACGGTTCTTTTCTAAATAGTATGGCTAACCGTTGATTCGTTGTTAATACGTCGTAAAGGATTTGGCGGTACGTATGAAGTTGCTCAAAACCTAAACGACTTCCTCGGCTACCAGCTACATTGAGCACTTCAATTTGATGTTCGATTAGCCAATCACGTAGTGTATCTGCTGTTGGATTAATGACGCAGGGCTTATCTGCCTTTCTGCATTCATGAACTGTTAGCGTAGTGCCTCCAATAACGTCGCCAAATACAACAGTTCCGTCCGATTGTTGAACGTTGCTTTTGGTACGTGGTGGATAATTGGCAGATTCATGTTCGGTGAGTCCATACGTAGTAGGCAATGAACTGTTAGGTCCATTTTCGGTCAAATATACTTTGGGAGCCACACCGCCTGTTTTAAATCCGAGTGCGTGAGCAATTTCCAGACCAAGCTGGTCGATACCTGTTTGGCCTCCCGACACAATTTGCTTTACTTTAAAAGAAGTCATCAATAACAAATCTTACATGGAACGTAGCCACTAGTACGCGCCTGAGCAACTGATACCTGACTAACACCATGTGTACACCGGGCGAGCCCACGGCACATGCCGCTATGGTAAGCATAGGCGCTGCGGCTTTCGCAGACAGAAACATAAGCGACACGGGGAGTTGGACGTTTGGCTTTTGATGGATAGCGATACGTTACCGATTGAGCCTGCGTAACGATAGAGAGAAACATCAGCAATAATATGGCTGACCAGTTCATTCGCGAGAAAGAGTTATAGTTTTTGGATAGAAGAGTTGAGTAGAAAAGTTTTACAAACCCATTAACTACCCATGATTCGTAAACTCTTTTCGTTTGTAGTCCGTAAACAGCATATCACGGCAACCTATATACGCAGTGAAAATGGAGCTAACGTATCGACCTCCACACGCGGAATGCCTCCGTTGAGATGTGCCTTTACATTCTGTGGTTCGGGCGCGGGTGCATTATCGACGTAGCGCCGGATGTTGTGGTTAAAATCTTCGTCGGCCAGTTCCTTCAGCGACACCTGCCATGAATACTTCGGCGCTTCGATATGATTGCAGTACACGTTCGAAATCTTCTCAATATCCTCAGGGCACAGCTTGTTCTGGTTTTTACCTTCTTTGTATTCCCGGTCGGCATTAATAAACAGCACCTGCCGACGCTGAGCGGCTCCCTGTTTGTTGATGATGAGCACACTGGCCGGAATACCAGTTCCGTAAAACAAACCTGCTGGCGGGCCAATCACCGCTTCGAGCAGGCCATTGGTCAGCATCCAATCCCGAGCCAGCTTTTCGGCACCCCCGTGAAACTTCTTCAAGTTCAGTCAACGCCTTGTTAAGCATTGACCCGACATCTTTTTTCAAGTGCCGTATGTTCTCCCAGCGTGAGCGTTCTGGTACGTAGAAATCATATTTGGATGGTGTTTCTAACTGAATCTGGATCAGGTCATCGGTCAGCCCTTTAGCGCTATAATCCTCCTCAAGCCGTCGGCATGAAATTTATCACTCAGTCGCTTCAAAAAAAGTACGCCGAAAATATGCTCTTTAAATTCTGACGCATCCATGTTACCCCGCAGAATATCGCAGGCTTTAAGCAGCAGTTGTTCGAGTTTTGACAGGGAAAGTTTTTGATTCATCTGTATATCTACGGCTTATGCTAAAAAAGGATGATATTGATGCATGGCGTTCTCCGCTATGGATAATTTTTTAGACAAAAGACTGGCAATATACTACTATGACTGCTACCAGCGCCACCCTGTACCGGATAAAAAGTAAGATTTTCGAATCTCTAACTACCCGTTCCTCGGCTTTATACTACAGATTATCAAAGAAGCAAGAAGAGCATAATCTCATATAGACTCTAAAACTGCAGGTTATCCATCGGTAATGAAAAAGGCAGGAGTTAGCTACCCCTACCTTTTTCGTCTTTAATATAGATACCAGTTTGTAGTGTGCCCATCCAGTCCAGCTCGTATCTGTTCTACAAACTGCAGAGCATTGACCGACCGCTCCAGAAACGTATCAATGTAACTCGACTTATTAACGCCTGTAAACAGATTATAAAGCCGCCATAAATTGATACTACCATCCGCTTCCCGGCAAAAGCTTTCATCCCGATAATAGTCTTTACAAACGGCTCCCAACTGAGTATCTCCAAAAAGTAAAGGAGGAATATGTTGTTTGTTCGTCGTTGCTCTCCTGCTGATACATCCGGCAACGCCCCAGCAGGAGAGCAAACTGCTGCTCAGATAACTCGTAATCGGGCAGGCTTTTTACTCGATGGAGTAAGCTGTTTTGATTATAGGACTCTAGTAATGTGTAGATAGCCATTCTCAGTTGAGTCAGGCTCTTTACCAGTATATCGCTATGATAGCCGTCTGTCCATACGCAGAGGTTCGTGCATACCTTGTTCTGAAAGCCGATGAAGACTTTAAAATGCTCGTTTGCCCCCTTCCGATTGTGAAGATTATCCAGATTATATGCCTTTACTCCGCCTATGGTAAGAGACAGCGTATTCCCTTCCACTATTTCCTGAATAGAGTCGATCTCTATTGCAAAAATCAGCCGCTCATAATAAAGTGTCTTCTCCCAATCCTGAAGCTGGTGGGCTGATTTGTTTCGCGCATCAGGTATACGACCTTTTATGGCATGAGAAACACGTAGTTGGGGCATCAGAATACGCTCCCCACGAAATACATCGCTGACTACATCCAAAGTAGCATCAACGAAATCACTCTGACTAATCAGCGGCTCATTGTCTTTGACGAATACCGGAATGATATGCTGGTGGCGTATTTCATCCTCCGTAACGACGATAGTATTGGCTTCAATTAATGCCTTGGAGCTAGATTGTGGCAATACAGCCTGAGTGACAGGTACAGGCAATAAGTCGATTTTAACAGGATTGTAGTCCATAGGGTGTAAATTGTTAATGGTTGAAAGGATTGAAAAACTTAGAAGTCAGACCGTGATTAGAATGCTCTTATACTACTTCATGATTCACAATAAATCTCTGTAATTAAGATCGTTACGAATTCATCATGAAGAAATATTTTGTCCCAGATTCATCCCTCTGATAACCTACTGAACCAGCGCAAACGGTTGAAGTCCAGCACGTACGTGCATACTATGTTAAGCGAACTGAGCAGCTGACACCACAGTCTGGAGTTAACCTCATAGGAGTTAACGCATGTAGATTTAACCTGAAATCTGTCAACTACGATGACCGGGGGTAGCTATAACATTGATTGACACCGGGGGAGGGTAAGGGGGTAGGTTCGTACTTGTGTGCATTCAAGGGATTATACCTCCCGTGAAATTTTTATATAATTTTTTACCAGTTAGGCCAGAAAGTAGTTCGAAGGTAGAGCCACTACTACTCTTTAATCGATAAGTGGCAAATCATAGCGATTATATTGGAAAGTCAACCTTGGCCCTAGGAACCATCTCGAGATAGTATTCAGAAGAAATGGGTAAGTAAGCTACGTATATGTTCGCTCGAACCCTGAAAGATTATACTCAGAAATGTCGCTGCTTAATTTGCCCCAATGAATCGTATACAGATTGTTAGTTGAGGTATTTTCGTCCAGGCCCATAGCGGCACATAAAAAGCATCGAAGACAAATGACGATTGAGTGATCATCTCAAATTGGCGGACGAAAACTGACTCTGTAGAAATGCTTATTCATTCCTAAATCAGAATGATTTTACACATAGCAACTATTTATTATTTAGTGATTACTTACAATTTAAAGATCTGCACAAGAAACAAGTTGCTCAATTTGTAGACTTTAATAGCTTTTACAGATGAATTCTGCCAATATCAGCTCAATTTGTAGAGCTAATCTGTAGACCTCCCACAAAATTACAGACCTCATACATCAATTTGTATATCAATCTGTATATCAACATGTTACATTTTAAAATTTCCTATAAATAGATTACTTTTGTAGCCACTTGTACCAATCCATATTAATATCGTGCATCAAAGTGTCGTCATTTTTGTAACTTCTCCGAAGGGGGGAAGCGGTAGATCAACTATCTCATGGATGTTGGCCGTCATGTGGGCTCAGGCAGGATATCGAGTAGCTATACTTGACTTAGATATAAATCAAGCATGCAAACGAGCTGCGCAGTATCGACCTTGTAAAAATCGAAAGGATAAACTTGATTTACCCGTAGTTTGGATTCATGACCCTTTACCCAGTAGCCTTGATGAATCCTTGGCAACATTTATAAACACATACGACATCATCATTATAGACGGCCCCTGTTTCTTTGATGAATGCACTCCTACTTGTATGAAGTACGCAGACTTAGTATTGATTCCTACATTGCCAAATAAACTTGATATCGAGGTACTCGTTGATAATTACCCCAACTTACAGAAAGCTATGAGAGCGCAAAATCGGCTAATTCCGGTGGGTATTGTAATTAACAAGGTCCCAGACAAGCAAAAGGAAAAAGCTCCTCAAATGATAATAGAAAAGGATTGCTTTAAGGATGCCTTTGTTTTCATCCATATTCTCCTTAATAGAAGCACTTATGATAAATCTTTCAACCAAGGCTTATGCATAAATGAAGTTTTGAACAAAGACAAAAATGAAACTGCAGTGAGAGAATTTGAAGATTTTTTTGTTAATTTAAGAAGCTGTCTAAAGATGATTGCTCAGTCATAGCCTCCTCTATTGGCGTATTAGTCAAGACATTATGTATGGTAAGCTGAATTAAAATGCCCAGCTGTCAAGAGTCTGGGCATTTTAATGAACAGAAAATTTATCCAGAGTAAGAGAGTTTAAACGTCCCTGACTTCCTCCTCAAGTTTTGCCAAAATGGGATATAGTACTTGCTGAGTTTCCTGAAGATTTCCCATCAAATAGTACCAGCTTTTTTGCAGGATGGTGAATCTAATTTTCTCAAGACACCCATAAACAAAATCCCTTATTAATTCTGGGGGATGGATGGCTTGGTACTTATAATATCTGCAGTTCAGAATCACTAATGGCAACTCAACCTGACTGCCAGTAAAATGATTATAAATGGCTTTTTCGACATCATCCCAGTAAGCCTCCTTTATGTATTCTTGAGCATCGTTAGTTTCGTCACGCCGTGATGGAGTGATCATGAAACACGATCTGACTTCGTCTGTGTCGACCGTTGTTCCAGCAAATTTAATGTTGAGTTGAGGATCAACTCTCAGAATCTGGGTTGTTTTTGACATGTTGTAAATTAAGTATGTATAAAAATTGAGCTAAAAGTGACTTTTGTTTTTATTGTGTTAATAATTCTAGCTGCACGTGCTACACAAATTGCACGTATAATTACTTGGCTATAGTGTATATCGTGCAGAACGTGCAGCCAGAAATCAATCATTTCCTGAGCTCTTCGGCCAAATAAATTACCCAGCCTATGTTCTTTCGCTCACTATGGAAACCATCATATCTCAGTCGCTTCATGAAGGTAGTTCTACTGACTGGGCGATGCCCGTCTTCCAGACAGAAGTTTCTGTACTGATTATAAAGGTCCTTAACAGAACGGTGGTGACTGGAAGATTTAACATATCTGAATTCATCCAGAAATAACTTAACAGAGTCCGACTCCAACTGATACGCTTTAAGCTGTTCTCGTACTGCTGGCGGATCAGTAAGTTTACGTTGTTCCAGTAAGTGCTTTAATCCGTTGAGAACCCAGTTAAAAACACCTGACAGCTCTCTCTGAATAATTTTTGAAGATAACTGCCTGTCTTGTCTTGATTCTGGTATGGTAACGTCGAAAGGTACAATCGAGAATCGGCGAAAAAAGGCTGGAGTCTGTTCTGCCCCCCTGGGTAACTCGTTACAATTAAAGATCAACTTGGCATAATTGGTGAGAATGAAAGGTTGCCCATATGGTAGACGCGCTTCAATAGGTTCACCTGAGGCTAGCTGTTTGAACATATTTGCATCCAGCTTCTCAGTAATCTCACTGGCATAGTTTACCAGCACATTTTGCAATTTGGCACGATGATACCCCTTTTCGTCTGTTAAGGAAGCCAGTGAGAAGCTGCTGACATTCTGTGTACCTAACAAAGCCAGGATAATCTCAAAGAATACGGATTTTCCGTTCGCTCCTGAACCATACAGAATGAGTGCTTTCTCTAATTTTAAGCAGTCTGAAGAAACAAACAGGTAGCCTATAAATTCTGCAAGCAGTCGTTGGCATTCCTCGTCCGGTTGTACAATACGCAGGTATTCGTCGAAAAGAGGAGATTGGGCGTCAGGATCATAGGCGAATGGAAGTTGATACGTCAGAAAATCGTTTTTATCCGCAGGGCGCAATCGTTGACCTTGTGGCGTGACTTCAAACGTACCGTTAGCTAGATTGATTAAAACAACATCTGACTCCCTTTCACGAACCAGAATACGAGACTGCTCCATGAATTGTTTATAAAGGCTGTCAATGAATAGATGATGCTTAGCATCATACTGATCAATGCCCATACGCTGTGCCAACCTACTTAAAAACTCTCTCAGTTCACCAGCATTTATTAATTTCCAGTGAGACCCGTCATAGATATACGCAGAATCGTTCTGCTGGCCAATACCCCATCCGTTTTGTTCAGCCTGCCTTAAGATTTCCTCCACAGCAATTATCTGGTAATGCTTATTTTTGAGGTTCTCTCCAGATTGTAACCCTGCACGCTCTTTAAAATCTATCGGCTCAAACTCCTCCTCTAATGTGGACATAATGTGTCTGGCTGTTGTTCTGGGAGCTTTGCGCTGCGTGATTTGTTCGTTGTAGCCGTATGTACTTTTAAGAATTTTCAGACGACTCAGTAAAATCCTAATTCGTTCAGATTGGTTGAGATGAGCTTTGACATTACTGTCAACAGGCACAGTGGTTGAAGAGAAAATCTGACTTTCTGCCAGCACTGCCTTCACCAGAGTTTCTTCTGGGGCTTCTGTATACAAAGTCGTCGTATTCTCTACGGTCGAGTTTTCCGTGGAAGGCGGCTCTATATTAATCTCGAAGTAGGTAGAAAGCAGCTCTGACAAATCATCTATCTGATTATCAATAGTGCTAGTTGGTGGAGCATGAAAGCTCGGCATGAGCTCATACGATTGCTCATGTGATGCATTTGGGAAGTTTATTTCTGTTTGCGCTTCCATCTCTTATTTACATTTTTGGGTGGAGGATAGATATTGTTCCGCAGCAAGGTTGATTTCGCACTTGGTTTTGCGATGCTGCACTTTCAACCATTGATCAATCTCTGATTTGAGAAAGACTAGGCGTTTACCCATCTTTTTGTGAGGAATCTCACGTCTTTGAACTTTACCGTACAAGGTAGTGATGGCCGGCTTACCTGGTAGATAACCACTTAGTTCTTCAATGGAGAACCACTTGTTAGTGTCGACGGTAGTAGAGTGGCGTATTGTGTAATCAGCAATGCCTTGTCGAACAGCATCCTGCATCATTTGGCTTAATTGGTCGCCTGTAAGTGTGGTAATAAACATTTTGCGGGGGTAAACTTTGATTTTACTTCGATTTCTGGGCCCTCGAAATCTGTTACAAAGCTCATAATTCACCCCCGCTGGCGCTCTATACTCAATATTGAGTCATGATTGCAAAAATTTTACAAATCCATGAATCATCGCTTAACATGCTCATTATTAGCAGTTTGTTGTTTTTTATTTTGAGTATTTTTTTCCAACATTTTACCCCACTGCTGTGTAGCTTTTTCTGTTAACAGTTTAAATATTTCCAAATGTGTTTCTTGGCTTGATTTTAATGCCTGGGATAAGAGCTGTGCATACCCTGAAAAATCTTCACCCATTGCGTTTCCGAAGAGGCTCATAAATTTTTCCTTGGTGAGTTCTGACCCATCAGCTGTATCAATAAGGTGAAGTTCGAATAGTGCGCTAAGAATACGGATCATATTGGCTTTCGCTCCCTGTCTATTATTAAGTTTCAGCTCGGGATTTTCCTCTGTTACCTCTTCTTCTGAAAATTTGAATGGCTTGGGTATTACTAACTCAGCATCACTTTTAATACGTGACTGTTCTTTTTCAATGAGTGTAAAGATGAGAAACAATGAATTTTTATTTTGACTTAATTCATCCAAGCAGAGGTCTCTGAACCGATTGAAGACAAAAAATTTTGCTGGTTCATTAAGTGGTTCGTAACTATCCCGTATAAAACGAGATGTAATGTATTCGGGAGCTCGGGTAGGCTCAGCCTCTGCAAAAATTAATTTGAGAAGGCAGTCTAATAAAAAATAATATTGTTTAGCCTCTAAAGGTAGTTTGCTTAAGCCATTCAGTATATCCAATGGTTTAGACAAATTACTCATAATCAGACCAAATTGCTCATATAATAAGTTAAAAAACTCAAGTGGACCAATAAAACCATTCCATTTATCAGAGTTTGTTAGACCGCAATAAATCTCATATGTAAAGGCATTAGTTAGATACTCCTGAACATCTGTTTTTGGCTTGAACTTAGGGGTATTCATAGCATTAAAATGTTTTAAAATTGTAATTTTATTTTATCTGCGGCATCCCGCTTGGATTGGTCTATGATTTTAGCATAAATCTGAGTCGTCTTTAGTTCTCGGTGCCCCAGCATTTTGGAAACGGTGTAAATGTCTGTACCGAGTGATAATTGGAGCGTAGCGTAGGTGTGCCGGAAGCAATGGAAAGACAAATGTTTACCGATTATTCCAGCATCCGTTGCCCATCGACGTAATACTTTATTGAGTGTTGCCGAATATTCAAGCTTTGGCAGAATGGGTAGATCGGCTTGTTGGCGATCACCTAAAATAGAGACAGCCTGCTCCGAAATGGGCATTACTTCAACGCCTTTGGTTTTCTTCTGAGTAAAATGAATCAGATAACCATTAGAAGGATCATGACGAATCTGTCCCCAAGTGAGCGCTGCAATGTCTGAATAACGTAAACCTGTCAGAGCAGAAAACAAGCCTGCTTGTTTAAGTTGAGGCATGGCCGGACAATCAGTACGCGCTAACATCTGTAACTCCTCTAGAGTCAAGTATTCGCGGTGTGTTTCGTCTGGTTTTATACCATCTACTCTTGCACCTATATCATTCGACAACAGTCCATCTTTAAAAGCCTGTTTTAAAGCGGCTTTGAATTTCCCAAAATACCCTACAGCTGAATTGGTTGCTAGCGCACCTCCATTACGCCGATTTGGCGCAGTGAGCAAAAATTCTTTGAAGGATTCGCATTTATAAACTGTCAGGTCCGCAAACCGCAGTGTACCGCCAGTGAAGTCTTTCAGATAATACAGCGCACTAATCCAATTATCGGCATTGCTGCCCTTCCGCTTGGCGGTTAATTGCTCAACGTATTTGACGAAACAGGCGCTACGTTGTCGCTTGGAAAGAAAACCATACGATCCCATCTGCACATCAATCTGTCGTTTAGCTCGAATGGTTTCGGCCAAAGCCAGCGCTTCAGAATTCTGTTCTTTATCGGCAGGGGTTTTAGGTCGGTTGAATAGATACATACCCAAAAACTCACGCCGGGTAGGTTTACCCGTATCCGGGTGAGGAATCGCTGGGTAGTAATCCAGAAACAAACTGGTGCGTCCGTTACTAATCGGCTTTTTACGTAGTTTAACTTTAATCATATTAGGGCAGTAGAGAGTAACTGATCAATACTAGACTTAGGCACATAAGCATAGATACCACTGTACTGTTTCGGAATCTCATGTCGATGAATGAGCTCATATAAAGCCTTTTCTGAGATTCCGTACTTCTCCCGTATTTCCCTCATAGTGTAGCAGTCTTCGAGAAGAATTGGAACAGGACGACTTTTCTCCATAAGTTCGGCTGGTCGGTCAAAGAGCCGATCTATGTCAGCACGCCGGATGACAGTACGCCGATTGAGTTTGACGAAAGGAATCTCCCCACGTTCGTTAAGCCGATACAGGCTACGGCGGCTGATACGAATCAGTTTAGCCGATTCGTCAATCGTTAGAAATTCCTGAGCCCTTATATCCTCAATCGGTCTGATTTTTACTTGCAAAGTCTGCTCGTCGCTTACCTGAATTTTTCCCGACCGTTGACGTGCTTTATATGCCTTTTTCGCACAAGCATCACTACAGGTTTTGGACGTTGTTTTACGGGCTTCAAATTCGTTGCCGCATTGTTGGCAGATGCGAGTTATACGTATGTTAGAACTCATATGTCATGATGTGTCACATACTGACATAACGTGCCCTGTTATGTCAGTATGTGCCATTATCTCCCCAAAAAATGGGCTTCTGAGATGAAGCCCACATAGGAGATACAATAAAGGTACAAATGATCGCTCAATAAATAAGTAACATATATTAATAAATGTATAGTAAATATATATAAAAAGCCCATTTTCAGGGCTTTACGTAATGTTTAGCAATAAATATTATACCTTTGTTTAGTGGTCTTACTTTCCGATACAGAATTTACTAAAAATCGAATCCAGCAAATCATCAGTGGTTATTTCACCCGTTAATTCACCTAAATGCTGGAGCGCAACTCGTAGGTCCATCGCCAGCCAGTCGGGCGTTACACCAGAATCAAGTCCATTGATCGCGCGGGCAAGTGCATTATCGGTTCCGGTCAGGTGAGCATAGTGCCGGGAGTTGGTTACAACAGCACTTCCAGTCTGAACAGCAGAATCCAATCGTACCCGGCTCGATAAGGCAGCTTTCAGCTCATCAAGATGTGTTTGCTGAGCAGCCGAAATCCAGACAATTGGTTCGTTCGCAATGTTTTCCAGCACTTGTTTTTTCGCATCATCAATGGCATCCAGCTTATTTCCCACTAGACTGTACGGCTTGCCCGATGAACGTATATCGTTAATGGCTAACTGGAAATCTTCGGGCGTAATGTTACGTCCATCAAACAAGTAAATGACCAAAGCCGCGTCTCGCATTTTTTGCTGCGTTCGCTCAATACCAATGGCTTCAATCTGATCGGTTGCCTGCCGAAGTCCAGCCGTGTCGATCAGCCGGAAACGGATGCCATCGATGAACAGTTCGTCTTCAATTACATCGCGGGTGGTGCCGGGAATATCCGACACAATTGCTTTTTCTTCGTTCAATAAAGCATTCAATAGGGTTGATTTTCCCGCGTTGGGTTTGCCCACAATAACGGTTGGCACACCGTTCTTTATCGCATTACCGGTCGAAAATGAGTCAATTAATGGATGTAACGCCCGTCTGATCGTCAGCATGAGTTGACGTAGTTGATCGCGGTGAGCGAACTCGACATCTTCTTCACCAAAATCGAGTTCCAGTTCAACTAGCGCAACAAAATCGATCAGTTGTTGTCGTAACTCTTTTAATTGCTTCGAAAAACCACCACGTAGCTGCGTCAGTGCGGCCCGGTGGCTGGCATCTGAATCCGACGCAATCAGATCGGCCACGGCTTCGGCCTGTATCAGATCGAACTGACCATTCAAAAATGCCCGTTGGGTAAACTCGCCCGGCCTTGCCAACCGAACGCCTTCAGCCATCAAACGGCGTAGTATCTGCTGAATAATGAACTCGGAACCGTGACAGGAAATCTCGACAACATCTTCTTTCGTGAATGACTTGGGTGCTCGGAATACAGTTATAAGCACCTCGTCGATAATACTGCCATCAGTGCTACGTATCGTTCCAAAATGGGCTGTATGCGACGCTTGGTCAGCCAGATTTTTGCCGTAAAAAATGTGATTGATTATATCGATGCTACGTTCTCCCGAAACGCGGATTACCGCTATGGCGCCAATTCCTGGGGCAGTTGCCAGGGCAGCAATCGGTTCTAATTGATACGTTGTCAAGCAGACAGGTTCAGTTTGATGTTTACTAATACCCGAACCTTTTGCAGGAATCAGGCGTAAACAGAATTTGAAAAAAT
Organism: Spirosoma daeguense; assembly: GCF_054776875.1. Classification (NCBI taxonomy): domain Bacteria; kingdom Pseudomonadati; phylum Bacteroidota; class Cytophagia; order Cytophagales; family Cytophagaceae; genus Spirosoma; species Spirosoma daeguense. Next base: position 650,481 of record NZ_BAAHBF010000003.1, on the reverse strand, counting down.
AGGTAAGTGATTCAGTATGTTCACAACTCGTTTTTCGAGTGGAACCTGCGGAATGCCCAGCCAGTTTGCATACTGATCACCCAGAAAGAAACGCATTTCACCAGCCGCGAGGTTCCGAACCGATTCGCGACGGTTTTTATCAGCTCCTTTATCCGTAGGCGATCCTTGCGCCGGAATGCCAGCCGCCATAGCATTGAGCAACGCGTTGGTAAGGCCTATTCCTGCATCGGACGTAGCAAATTGCCGTCGACTAATGCTTCGGTCAAGATGATAAGCTTCTCGTAAGTTTTTAGGTAAAAGTTCTTCTGATACGCCATTTAGGTAGCCAATTACGTTGCTGTGGTGCAAATAATCTTCTTCCTGCTGTTGGCTCAAGGAAATGTCAAGCTTGCGTAAACCGCGTAACACAATGTAAGAAAAAGCCAGATTCGTGCCAGCCATATCTTCCTGATTAACAGGATGTCCCCACGTATCATTCCAGCGACTGGAACGTAGTGTATACCAACGTACACCTGCATGAATCAATCGTACTTTCAGTGTTCGTGAAATGGCTTTACCGGTTGTCCATTCTTTAGGATTATTAACAGCAAATATCCATTCCCCCGTTTCCTGCAACCGCCGAGTTGTGTCCTGTTTAATACGTTCGGTCAGCCAGAGTACCTGCGCTCCATGAGCACCCAGATAGCAATAGGGCAACGAATAACACCCCAGCAATAAGCCAATTTGCCGCCCGTTCTTTCGAAACAGGTCCATGCTACGTTTCATGCGAGTCCAATCAGCCCAGTCCGGAAGTTGCGAATATTGCTCGAAAAAGTGCCGTACTGTAGGCAACTGATCGGTGGTCGATACGTTCTCGGTATCGGCCAGCCAACGCATTAGTTTAGGCAATCCTGCTGCTCCTTCTGCATCAACAATTGATGTAATAACCGCATCGGCAGGAGCGTCGCCCTGCTGACGATAAACGGTCAACATCTCATCGGAGAATAAACGGGAAGGCTTTACGTGTACTACCATCGTGTTTGCAATTCTAAACACGTAACGATACGTAGTACGAATTGGTTTGTCGTTGATTACTCAGCTCGATGTAATCTAGAGTTTAATACGCATCCCATCGTAACCCAATCTGATGTTAGGCGGAAGCTCCTTCTCAACGTCCCGATGTAAACCCAGTTTATGGCTGATATGAACGAAATAGGTACGTTCGGCATCGACACGCTGCGCGAGCGCAACTGCCTGATCGAGCGTAAAGTGGGAAATGTGCGGCTGACGTTGCAGGGCATCCAACACCAGCACTTTCGTTCCATACACTTTCTGTAACTCTTCGTCAGAAATGAAATTAAGGTCGGTGAGGTACGTGAAATCGCCCACGCGGTACCCAAAAACGGGCAGTCGGTGGTGGAGCGTATCAATCGGAATAAAAGGAACGCCAAGGACGTCAAATGGCTTATTTTCAACCTCATTCAGTTGAACGTGAGCTACTCCGGGATATTTGTGTTCGGCAAAAATGTAGGCAAATTCGCGCTGTAACTGCGCCAGAACCGACGGGCGGGCGTAAACCGGAATGTCTTTACCCGATTTAAAATTATAAGCCCTGATTTCGTCGAAACCAGCAGTATGATCTTTGTGTTCGTGGGTGAAAATGACGGCGTCGAGCTGCTGGAGATTCAGCCGTAGTACCTGCTGGCGAAAATCGGGACCAGTATCGATAATGAAACTGCGACCATCCACGGCAATGTGTACCGATGAACGAAGTCGCTTATCCCGAAAATCGACAGACCGACATACTTCGCACGTACAGCCAATCAAAGGAACACCCGACGATGTTCCTGTCCCAAGCAGGGTAATAACCATAATGGCGAAAGAGTGAAAGAGTGAAAGAGCGAACGATAAGCCAGTTATGGGGCTCACTCTTTCGCTCTTTCACTCTTTCGCTCATTATATTTTAGTCTGTCAACTGATTCACTACTTCTACCAGCCGGTCGAAGTTGAGGGGTTTCACCAGAACATCGTTGAAACCAGCCGTCTTAAATTCTTCTTCGGTATAGTTTTTCGCGTTACCGGTGATGGCGACAATCGGAAGGTTGGCTTTTGTTGAATCAGGTAATGCCCGAACCCGGCGCACACACTCCATACCATCCATCAATGGCATGTTGATATCTAACAGAAGAATGCTAAAGTCTTCCTTTTCCAGAATCTGCAACACCTGTTCGCCATTTTTAACGGCGGTGATATCGTAATTCTGAAACTCAAGAATTTTGCGGGCCAGATTCTGGATAACGGAGCTATCTTCGGCAATCAGGACACGTTTGGAAGCTGACATAAGGCTTGTAAGATCGTGTTACGTTTTTAACGTGGTGAAATTATAGAGTTAAAGTTGAATACCCTAAAAATAAGCCCAAAAGTTATATTTACCTGTTATTTCACTTTTTAGTAACAACCTGTATGAAATACCTTATTCTCTCTCTCTTCCTTCTCAGTACCAGCAGTTTTGTATTTGGCCAAACCAAACAGATTATTAAACCTCGAAATGCCCCATCTCTCCCCTACCCGTTTAGTCCGGGCGTGGTGAGCAATGGATTACTGTTTGTGTCGGGTCAGGTAGGTACCGATGCTTCAGGAAAACTGGTTGCAGGCGGCATTGAAGCCGAAACCACACAAACCATTCAGAATATTGAAGCCGTTTTGAAAGATGCCGGTACATCGCTCGATAACGTAGTAAGCGTAACGGTGTATCTGACCAATATGGACGATTTTCCGAAAATGAATGCCATCTACAAGCAGTTTTTCAAAGAAGGTAACTATCCAGCACGCACAACCGTAGGTGTCGCGAAACTAGTACTGGGGGCCAGTGTCGAAATAACGATGACGGCGGCCGTTCCTCCACGCAAAAAATAACATCAATACACTAACAATCAGTACCTTACAAGTATTTTACATCTTTATTTATAGCCATTATTACGTACTACGTAGCGTCAGAAACTGTTTGACTTAATCAAACGTACTCTGTCAAATCTTATTTCCGTAAAGAAAGTGCCCTAATCGCCCGGTTCGGCTTGCGATTAGGGCACTTTCTTTAAAATTCAAACTATGCCCATAATCAGGCAGTTATATCGACTATGAAAACATACTCAACTACCAGAACAAGAGAATTATGGTTCTTGACCAACGTACTGACAGTTAGCCTGTTTACCGGTTTGCTATCCTGTAGCCAAAGCAGCCAGCCTACCAATGGCCCAACGCAGCGACTTCGGGTTGAAGTGGGCGAAATAAAGGAAGTTTCATTACCAGCACGTGGTGACGGTTCGAGCGAATTAATTGGCGCATCCGACAATCAGGAAGTTGTTGAAGTATCCCGGCAGCAGTTAGCTCCTCCCGTCGATACGTTACGTCGCGATACTACTAAACCGACTGTTTTCCAGATAAAAGGGGTTACGGCTGGTACGGCCAACGTTGTTTTCTCGGCCCGACCGCTGAATCAGTCGGGAGCTGGTCAGCCAATCCGAACCTACGTAGTGCGTGTGGTGGCCAAGTAGTAGTCAACCACAGCTCGTTTTCTGCCAGTTATTCAGTCAGAACCGCTACGTATCAGATCTGGCTGGTTGTGATTTCAGCATGAGTATACCTTTGTTTTCCAGTTCAAACGCTGGAAACAACAACAAATCAACTCATGACTTCAACACTTATTTCGCTGGCTATCGGTTGCCTTTTCCTTACAGGCTCTGTTTTCGCCGAAACTCCTCCCAACCCATCGAACGATAAACTACACGACATCCTTCCTGTTGTTAATCAGAAAGTTACTTACATCGACGTAGTAGATTGTGGTAGTGTAACGCAAACAGATATATTTCGTCGGGCACGTCTCTGGATAGGTCAGTTCAACCTGTCGGCACCCGCTACGTTCCCGATTATGGACAAAGAAACGGGTGATCTGGCGGGTCGATTGACGCAAGTGATACGTCTTCCGCGCACCGAAACGTCGCCCGGCGGTGTTTACACATTTCACTATAGCTTAAGCATCGAGTGCGCCAACCGAAAATACCGCGCAACCATCACTCGTATCGACCTTGAAGAAAACGGAACGGATAAACGAATTTCTATCGAAACCTTCAGCCAGAAAAACGAGAAAGATGCTCAGGTGATTTATACCGAACTAAACAAACAACTTACCGGCGTTCTTACGTCGTTACAGGAAAGTGTCAAAAACTACAAAGCCTTTTAAGGCTTACAAACTAATTTTCGTCCTTCTCTCTGATTGACAAATATTTAGGTCTTCAATAAAAAAAATCCTGACTATGGTTAGTCAGGATTTTTTTTATTGTCTTACTTCTTGTCGAGTAGCTGTTTAACTAGTTGCTTTAACTCGTCCATTTCGGCGCGCAGTTGCTGATTTTTTTGTTTCTCAGCCTTAGCCTCTTTCTCAATCTGAATACTGTACAGCGTTAATTCTTCAATCTTTTCCAAAAGTTTGGCATCCATCTTTGCTACATCAATACCTTTTTCAACGACCTCTCCTGCCGACGGAACACCGGGCAGATGTTTGTTTGTTTGAATAAACTTCTCTACTTCTGAGAGTTCTTTCAGTTGATAAGCATTATCAAATACATAGTCGCTCCATTCTGAGGTGTTTTTGACAGCAACCTTCACTTTCTCTGTTAGAATACCATCTTCCACAAACAGTTTATAACCTGTTGGTGTTTGTGAAACCTTGCTACCAATTATAACAGCGTCATCTTTACTGCTTTGTAAATACTTTCCAGTACGTTGCCAAAATGATTCAGCAACACCTTCTCTGGCCGTACTATTTACACTTCCTATAACAACGTCTCCATTGGCATCAACAGTCAGAAACTTATATTGATTGAACGCTGTGGCTGGCGAAGCACTGGTAAGATTGGTAAAACGCAATCCTGATTGATTAGAACTACCTTTTGTAATTTCCAGCTTGTTGCCGGGCGCAGAATTTCCAATCCCCACATTAACACTGGTATTTCCCAGAATCATCGCATTGGAAGCCGTCACTGAGGCATTATAACCGATAGCCGTTGAATTGGTTAAGGTACCACTACCCACTGGATTAGTAGCGGCTACGCCGATAAAAGTATTGTTAGAGCCAGTTGTATTATTGATACCAGCGTAACGACCAATAGATGTGTTATTTCCTCCGGTAGTGCTGTTAATAAATGCCCCATCACCAATACTAGTATTACCTACTCCTATGGTATTTCCTCCCCCCGAACCATTACCAATAAACAGATTATAAGAACCGTTATTATTGGAACCAGCCTGATTGCCCATAAACAGATTTCCTATGCCAGTTGTGTTATTATATCCTGCTTGATGGCCGATAAATACGTTAGACTGGCCGGTAGTATTCGAATAGCCACTTTGATAGCCTAGAAATGTATTAGCCATTCCAGTGGTGTTTTCTCTACCAGCGACTTCTCCCAAAAAGGTATTAAAAGCGCCGGTGGTATTAGAAAAACCCGTGTTATTACCAAGGAACGAATTAGAATACCCTGTTGTGTTGGCAAACCCTGCTTTAGAACCTACAAATAGATTCCCCGACTGAAGGTTATTTAAACCGGCCGAGTCACCGATCATAACATTGTGACCACCCGTTTTCCCCGCATAACCTGCGTATACACCTATTGCAATATTCGTATTACCTATAGTATTTGAATAACCAGCATAGTAACCTAAAGCAATATTATAAAAGCCCGTTGTATTCGAATATCCTGCTTTATTTCCAAAAAAGGAGTTATAAATACCCCATGTACTAGAATAACCAGCTCTAGTTCCCACAAACGTATTGCCAAAGCCCAAAAACGTATAGCCCCTCGCAGGAATAGTGTAGCCCGCATCATGACCCACCAGAACATTTTCGGTACTGGGTTCGACTGAATTAGCCACATTGGCTACATAATTAGTCGATTGAGCTACTAATTGAATACTAATAAACAAGAACAATAAACTGTAAAGTATTTTCATGTGATAAATTGTATAATTTGTAAAAGTTAAAAGTAGTGAGCTACTGTTAAATACCGATGAAGAGATTAAAATCATTTTAATCTCTTCCAGACGTTTCTTTGTACCTTCACTCCTCTTTTTTAACTCCATGCACACTCAATCGTTACGTTATCTGCTGCTAATCTCTGGCTGCCTGATGAGTTGCCTTGCTGGTATGGCACAGTCACTCACCCGTACACCTTATTTACAGGCTGTTACGCCAACAGGTATTACCATACGCTGGCGAACCGATCAACCGACTGACAGCCGGGTTCGGTTTGGTACGTCTCCAGGGCAGCTTAATCAACAGATTACCAATCCGGGAGGCACTACCGAACATATCGTTACGTTAACAGGCCTCCAGCCTTCTACCCGCTATTACTACGCAGTTGGTTCATCGGCTGGCGACGTACTGGCGTCAAACGATTTGTATTTCAAAACGTCGCCCACACCGGGTTCCACGGTTCCGGTACGTATTTGGGCGCTAGGTGATTTTGGCAATGCTTCGGCCAATCAGATGGATGTATTGCAACGGTATCGGCAAGCGGCTCAAACACGTCCGGCCGACATCTGGCTTTGGCTTGGCGACAATGCGTATGATCAGGGGTTCGATTGGCAGTATCAGCAAACGGTATTCACTATATATAATAACGAACTCAAACAACTCCCGATCTGGCCAACGCCCGGCAACCACGAGTACATCGACCAGCCTACCAACCTCAACATCGATTATTTCAATATCATAACAGTGCCGCAACAGGGCGAAGCGGGCGGAATTCCGTCGGGGTCGAAGATGAATTATTCGTTCGATTACGCAAACGTTCATATCATTTCGCTGGATTCTCAGGGGCAGGATGGCACCCGACTTTACGATACAACCGGGCGGCAGGCTCTATGGCTCAAACAGGATCTGGCCGCCAATAAACTTCCCTGGACAATCGTATTTTTCCACCATCCGCCCTATAGCAAAGGCCCGCGTGATTCGGATGCATTTCAGGAACAAGTCCTTATTCGACAGAATCTTACGCCAATCCTGGAACGTTACAACGTCGATCTGGTGCTAAGTGGTCACAGCCATCTTTACGAACGTAGTTATTTGATGAAAGGCCATACCGGGCCAGCAACCAGCTTCAACGTGAATCAATACGCTGTTTCGACCAGCAATGCCCGTTACGATGGTTCGGCGAATTCCTGCCCATTCATTAATAAAACATCGGGCACTGTTTACGTAGTGAACGGGAGTGGCGGACAACTGGGCGGGCAGGCGGCTGGCTACCCGCATCCGGCGATGATTTATTCGAATAATACCGTTGGCGGTTCCATGCTGATTGATGTAAATAACAACCGACTCGATGCGCAATGGCTGGCTTCCGACGGTACGGTAAAGGATAAATTCACGCTATTCAAGAACGTAGCAAAACGACATTATTTCTTTACGGCTCCTGCTACGTCCCGAACATTAACCGCATCCTGGCCCGGTGACTATCGCTGGACCACAAATCAAACCAGTCGTACCATCAATGTAGCGCCCAGCAATTCTACTACGTACACTGTAACCGACCAGTTTGGCTGTGTGACCGACGTATTTACGGTTGATGTCGATAACTCGGACGAATCGGACGTAACGTTTTCCGGCGAAATGATTATCGACGAAGATAAGCAACCAGCAACGGTACGTATCACATTACCGACCAGCCAGAATATCGATCTGCACGTAACAGATAGCAATGGGCTGGTTCTGCTCGAAAAGCAATACGCCAACGCTACCCAAATTAGCGAAGCTGTATCGTTGCCGGGGCCGGGGCAATATTGGTTTATAGCACGTAGCGGCACAAAACTTATCGGACGTATCAGCTTCACGAAATAACGGCTAGATAAAACTCTTTTCACACCCGCATTAAATCCGAAACACTGTTGTTGGCTGTATATACGTACCAACAACCACTAACTGGCTTCTGATCAAGCGGTCTAAATCATGTTTTTTGTTCGATTGCTCTGGATATTACCCGTTACGTTGCTATTACTTACCGTTTTGCTATTCACGGTCAATGAATATGCTGTTGCACAGGGAAGTAAGCGCATAAAAGATATTTCGTACGATACGTCCGGAGCATCTTCGGAAAGACACCAACTCGACATTTACACGCCTTCGTCAGCCTCAACGTCGCTACGTCCGGTGGTTGTATTTATTCATGGCGGGAGCTGGAATAGTGGAAGCAAAAATATGTATGCCTTCGTTGGGAGACGGCTGGCAAAACAGGGCGTTGTAGCCGTATTAATCAATTATCGGCTTGCTCCTGCTGTTGAAGTACCAGCTATGGCGAACGACTGCGCATTGGCGGTTTACTGGGCCACCAAACACGTAGCAGAATACGGTGGCGACCCCAATCGTATTTTCGTAATGGGTCATTCGGCAGGAGGTGGTTTGGCAGCTTTGTTGGCTACAGAAACAAGCTATTTTACAAAACTTGGATTACCTAAAAATCCGACAAAAGGAGCCATTCTCGATGATCCGGCGGGGCTGGATATGTTCGATTATCTATCAAAAATGCAATACTCAGGCGATGAACAATATCTGGTCCCTTTTGGGAAAGATCCGGCCGTCTGGCGAACGGTTTCAGCTTTGTATCATGTCGATAGCACTACGCCCCCAATGCTACTCTACATAGGAGAGAAAACCTATCCGGGCATTATTGCGAGCAGCCAGAAGTTTGATAAAAAGCTACAGCAGTTTGGTATAAAGCATACGTATACCATATTGTCCGGCAAAAAACACGTCGGCATGGCCACGCAATTGTTCTGGAAAAACAACATCATCTACCGCGACCTGCTGCAATTTGTTGGTCTATGAACTAGTGTCAACTTTTAATAAAGACATTTTCGAGTGCTGACTTTATCATTCCGACGATAGGAGGAATCTCAATTTGATCGTAACTCAAGCTTGAGATTCCTCCTATCGTCGGAATGATAAAGAAATTACAGTAATATCTTCACGTTTAGCATTTTACTCACTTAACTGCCTCAAAAATACCCGCCTTTTTCGGCGATTTCCTGAATGGTCTGATCGTCGTAGACCCAGTCAAAAATCTATTTTTCGTTCGTGATGTTTTCCTCATCGCGCATCAATACGTCTCCCAAAGTGTGGCCTTGTTGCCTTTGTGATCCGAATCATGGCATTGGGCACAATTATTTTCGTCAATCTGCTTTAGTTCGCCTAAAATGTGCTCTTAGGGAGCACTCGATTCAACACCCAATCCGACAGTTATTTTCTTGCCTGTTTTTCGGGCTTTGCAGTACGTAAAAAGGCAACCAGTTCGATAATCTCAGATTCGTTCAGGCCGTCGAGCAGACCGGTTGGCATCAGGGAGTTGGGCGTTACTTCGCGCGACTGAATCTCGGATTTGTTCAAAACCACCGGGTCCTGTCCAACCACACGTAACGTCAGTTGCCGGTCGTTTTCCGACACTACGTTGCCCGAGTAGGTCCGACCGTTGCGGGTTGTAATCACTACCATTTTGTAATCGTCCTGAATTTCGCCACTGGGATTCAGGATATTGCTCAGCAGATAGTCGAGATTGGTACGGTTCGAGCCGGTAATATCAGGGCCAATGTTGCCGCCTTCGCCGTACATTTTGTGACAGGGGCCGCAGGTGCGCAGAAAAACCAGTCGGCCTTTGGCGGGGTTGGCTTCGGCCAGATTTCGGTCGGTAAGGAGTTTTTGATAACGAGTGTAGGCTTTTTCGTCGATATCGTTCTGTTCAATTGGGCCCCAGATTTCGACAAAGCCGCTGCCCACCACACGTAGCAGTTGACGAGCCGCATACGTTGGGACGTCGCGTTTTTGAATCTGATTCGTTTTCAGCGCCTGCGCCAGTTGCCAGCCGTATTTTGGCCGCGACGACATGGTTTGCACGACCTGCAATTTGTCTGACGTACTGAAGGTCGGATATTTTTTTAACAACAATGTTCCCAGCGATTCGCGATCATAACCCGCCACGGCCCGGATCGCTTCAGTACGTAGTTTCGCATCATCGAGCAACGCAGGCAGTTCGTCCACTAATTCAGAACGTTGTTGGCTGGCTACCGAACGTAGTGCTTTCAATCGCTGATCGGTTGGTGCTTTGGCATTTTTTACCGTAGCGAGCGACTGTCGGGCCGTTTCGGTATCACCAAATTGCTGGTTGACCTGCTGGACAAGCTGGGCCGTTTTAGGATTCGCTTTCAGTTTGGCGTAAGTGGTTTTCCAGTTGGCGGGAACCGTCAGATCGGTACGTCCTTCGAGTCCATCGCGCATACCTTCGAGCAGGCTAACCGGATTTTTCGACGACCTAGCCAGGGCCGTCACGAGCGCCGACGTAGCATCTGCATCAACGGTTCGGCGAGCAATCCAGCGCGTCAGTTGCGGCAGGTTGCTACGTTCGGCTAGTTCGAGGGCGCGGGCGGGATTTTGTTTAACGAGTGATTCAAAACCAAACCAGATCATTTTGGGCAGATTATGATCGGTTTTGTCTTCACCGTGTTGCATCAGTTCAGCGGCAATTTGCCAGCGGTGTTCCGCATCGATACGTTGCAACGCCGACGCCAGATACAGCCGTACCACAGGCGATACGTCGGCCCGTGCCATCTGAACAAATTTTTCCTGAGCACTAACCGGAACTGCTTGATCTTCGCACAACAATTGAACAGCCCACGCCCGCACATACGGATCTTTATCGTCCAGTGATTTGACCAACGTAGCGTTGTCGAAACCACCCGTTACGTGTAACGCCCACATCGCCCGAAGCCGCCAGTCGGGGTTGGTTTGGGTATCGAACAATTGCCGAAGTTGCACGTGGGTCTGGCTGTCGAGTTTCTTCTGAGCGGCCCGTTTTTGCAAAATGATACGTGCCCGTCGGGCGTGCCAATCGCTCGTAACAGTTTGTAGTTGAACGAGTTGCTGGTCGGTCATTTTATTTAGGTCGGAATAGCGACCCGTCCAGTTTTGCGCGAGTGAATTTTTAGCCGATACGCGAAAAATCCGGCCCGTTTCGCCGTTCAGCACTTCTTTTCCGCAAATGTCGGCGTCGTGCCAGTCGAGAACGTAAAGCGCACCATCGGGACCAATTTCCATACTGAAACCGACCCATTGCGCGTTGTTGGCCTGCAAAAACTCATCGCCATGATGCCCCACAAAACCCGATCCTTTCGGCTCCAGAATATCCGACAAAACGGCGTGTTCGTGAATATTAGCCATAAAAATTCGTCCCTGCTGCGAAGCCGGAAACGCATCGGATTGGTAAACCCGCGCCCCACCATGCGCCGAACGGTGACTGTGATCAGTAATAGTTTTGATGTCGTCGTACACGTAGGGATTGAAATGCTGCCCGCCCTGTCGATGGTAAATACCGCCGGGAATAACGTGCCATAGGTGCGGAATAACGCAAGCCGTCATAACCAGTTGACCCTTAGCATTGTAGTCGATCCCCCACGGATTGCTGAACCCATGCGCTACCACCTCGAACTTATCTTTTGTGGGGTGATACCGCCAGACACCGCCGTTAATATCTACACCTTCGCCTTGCAGAATATCTTCCGGAAACGGGTCGTTGTGTTTGTAGAGTTTGCCTTTGCCGACGGGTTTGCGCACTTTGGAGGGCGTAGCAAACCCCTGAAGCCCGTAAAGCCAACCATCGGGTCCCCAGTGAAAACTGTTCAGGGTTTCGTGCCGGTCGCGGATGCCCCAGCCCGTTAGTCGCACTTCAATATCATTCACATCCGCTACGTCGTCGCCATTCCGGTCGGGCACAAAAAGCAGGTTGGGCGGTGCGCCCAGAAACAGCCCGTCGAAACCCACAGCCATTGCCGCCGGAAACGGAATGCTATCCAGAAACACTTTCTGTTTGTCGGCCACTCCATCGTTGTCGGTATCTTCCAGAATCAAAATTCGGCTGTTTCCGGCTTTCGAGAATCCGTAGCCACGCGATTCATAATCGCGATTTTCGGCCACCCACAACCGGCCTCGGTCATCCCAGCAAAAAGCCATTGGCTGCGTAATCATCGGTTCAGATGCCCAGACGTTGGCCTGATATCCGTCTTTCACCGTCATATTGTCGACGGCCTGTTGCGGAGTCAGAAATTTGGCATCGCGGCCTTCCTGCTGCGCTAGTCCCCACAGCATGGAGGTATTGTATTGCCCTGTATTGCCGCTGAATTCGCCCCAGGTTTTTGTGAGTGCTACGTCGCTAAGTTCGCCCGTGTAGATAACCAGTTGATGACGAATAACTTCCGTATCGCCCTTTTCGATTTTCCAGTCTCCCATGCGGGCGCGCGCTGGTCCGATACCCATCTGATTGTCGACACGCCAGTAGTTTGGATAGCCTTTGTTTTCGGGATGATCGAAAATGGCAACGTGCGCCAGATCGCTACGTCCGTCTACTTGCAAACCAACATCAACCCACATGGCGCGCTGGCCTTCTGCTTTTTCGTTACGTTGCCGGGCCGCATTGATCACCTCGCCCGACATTCCCTGTCGCCACGGCATCCGCAGAAACAGTCCGCCGTAATCGTATTTGCCAATTGTTACGTCGGTGTTGGCCTTACCTTTCCATTCGAGATCGAGCAGAAATTTGCCGTCTTTTTCGCGCATGGCCCAGTTCTGGGTTTCGGTCAACGTAGCGTTTCCCTGTTCATCGAGCAGTTCATAAACGGTTTGCCATTTCACTACGTTGCCGGAAGTCTGCACCACTTTAGCCGATACCCGACGCCAGTAGTTATCGGCAGGATGGTGAAAATAATCGCGGCCATTAACGCGCGTAAACCCCCAGTACAAACCTGTCTGGTGTTTGTGGTGGCCGGGACTGTATTCGGTCAGAATACCTTTTCCGTCGGGAGCTGAAATTGGGTGGATGTAAGGTCGGAAATCAGGCAGGGCGTTCTGCACCAGAATCGGCTGTTTGCCCCCCGTCCGAAATACGGAGATTGTGCCCGCTTTCACATCCTGTTTAAGAATAAGTTTAACGCTGGGTTTAGGTTTGGGCAGAGTGGCCGTGCTAGAGGGCTGAAAATGCAGGAAAACACTACCAGAGCAAATAACAAGTACGGTAAAAAATAGCGCAATTGATCGCATAGGGCGTCTGGAAAAGGGTGAAATGCAATAGAGATTTAGGCTAAAAGCACCGAAAAAAACTGGCATACTTGCCCGACACACAAATGCTACGTTGCTAAGTAAACTTTAATTGACCAAAAGCATCAATGTACGTGAGCCAGATCAGGTAAAGAATAACCAGATTAGTGCAGTTTTGGGTCAAACAAAACGAATCGATTATGAAGCGCAGAGAAACAGTTTCAACTATCATGACCACCAGTGTTTTCACCGTCAATGTGAAGAACAGTCTTCACCAGGTTGTTGAGTTGCTTAATCATCATAAAATCAGACACATACCCGTTGTAAATGCCGGTGAGATCGTGGGGATGATTAGTAAAACAGACGTTAATCGCCTGACATTCGGCTCGCTTTTTGAAGGACAGGATGAAGCCGATGAAGCTGTTTTAGAGATGCTTACGATTGAACAGGTGATGACGCATAAACCCCGAACCATTGTGGCTACGATGACGATTCGGGACGTTGCCAAGGTTTTTGCTGAAGAAGAATTTCACGCTCTGCCGGTTGTTGATGAAGAGAACGTACTGATCGGTATTGTTACAACTACCGACGTAATCAATTACTTATTGGATCAATATTAAACGCAATACATTGCGTCTCCTGTGCCGGATGGTTTGTTGCTGCCATACAGGAGACGCAATATATCTCTACGTTAAAAATACCCGCCTTTTTCGGTGATTTCCTGAATGGTTTGCCCTTCGTGAACCCAGTCAAAAATCAGTTTTTCGTTCGCCATAATCTCTTCAGCGCGCTTCAATACGTCGTATGCAATGTCGCGTGGAACAACCAATACGCCATCGATATCACCCAGAATTATGTCGCCGGGTTTAATGGTTGCATCGCCAATCTGAATCGTGACCTGATAATGGGTAATCAAACACCGCCCCAGACTGCCATTTGAGATTCGGTACTTATAGAAAATCGGGAAGTCAGCCTCCAGAATCTGGTGCGTATCGCGAATACCGCCATCGATGCAGGCTGCTTTCACTTTCTTACCTTTGGCCGTAGCCGTCATAACGCCCCCCCAAAGCGTGGCTTTGCTATCGTTGGTTGTATCCCAAACCACAAAGGCATCTTCGTGTATCTCTTCGAGCATTTGAGTACGAAACTCCATTTCGCCCCGAATCATGGCGTTAGGTGCGCTCTTGACCGTAAAGGCAAAACCCGCCACGGTACGATATTCGCGCAAGGGCAAAATATGGCCGGGCAACGCCTGATTCAGCAGGCAAAATTCGCGCATCACATCATTGACGGCACCCGTGTAAAGTTGTTCAAACCGTTGAAGTAGTTCTTTTTCAGGGATAGGGAACGTAGCGTCGGAAACGCTTTCACGGTTTTCGATCAACTTCTCCAGATTCATCAATCCGACTTCTTTTTTATACTGATCGACACTCATGATTATTTCGTTTTGATTGTTTATAAGTCAATTAAATAAAGTGATTCCTTTAATGGCCGTCGATACGTTAACCAACTGTCCTTTTTCGGCTTCGGTAATGACCAGCCCTAGTTTTCCTGTTGGGTCGAAAGCGCAGTTTGTTGGGTTCTGGCCCGTTGCGTTGATTTTTTTGATGACTTTCCCTTCAGGCGATACGACGTGGATATAGCCAGTACCATAAACCGCTACGTAGAGGTTGCCGTCCTCGCCAAACGCCATGCCATCTGGTCCGCCGGGTCCATTCGGACCTTCAACGGTTGCCCAGACCGTAGCGTCAGTCCATTCTCCGGTTTCGGCGTTCCAGTTGCCTTTCCAGAGTCGATGTTTGTAAGTTTCGGCCAGCACCAGCGTTTTGCCGTCGGCACTGAATGCCAATCCGTTGGGGAAATATTTCTCGGTTGTAAATTTCTTTACGGTACCATCACGCATACGTACTACGGCGTAACCCGTTGGCTCCTGACGCGATTCGCCGGGGCAGGTAAAGAGCAGATTTCCAGACGTATCGAAGGCTAAATCGTTGGGTTTGTTGAACGCTTCACCGTCGATTTTATCCAGAATGGTTTCCGTTTTTTCGGTTTTAAGGTCGAAGCGCCGAATGCTACGTTGCGCCGAATCGCAGAACCAGATTTTCCCCTGTTTGTCGATAGCAATGCCGTTCGGCCCACCGCCAACGGGAAAGCGTTTTAGTTTTCCATTTTTGAGCTGCACCAAACTTTCGCCTTTCAACTCAACCGCCCATAAACTCCCATCGGCGGCAAACGCTGGCCCTTCGGGAAAGCTGAGTCCGGTTGTCAACGTAGTAACTGACGACGATTTAGAAAGCGGATAATTGGTATGAATCTGCGCAATTTCATCTGCGGTTAATGCCCGATCAAACACGGCCAGACCGCCGAGTTGCCCAACGAAATCATTACCGATATTGCCTAGTCGATGAACGGCCCCAACGGTGAAATCGGCTCCATCTTCACCGCCGTCGAAAATGCCTTCTTCGTATGAATACGGATTCCGGTCGGCGCGGGCATCGAACTGGCCGTTTCGGTACGATTTGATTTGATGACCATCGTAGGTCATAGCCACAAACGTCCATTCATCGTAGCGAACCGGTGTTTGCCCAATCGATACGTCGACGCACCATTTTTCGCCGGGCGTTGGGCCACCCACGCCCGAAATGTGTCCGCAAACCTGACTTTTGCTGTCGCGTAATCGAATATTCAGAAACAGACAGTATTGTCGCTTTTTCTGCGTTTCGTTCCACATCCCGGCAATGGCTTCGCACTCGGCATTGTCGCGACTTTTAACCTGTCGTTTTACCCACGCCAGCACGGTCACCTGTGCATTTTTGCCTCGAATGTTCAGGCCGGGGCAATCGGCGCGGGGAATAGTCAGATAGTCGTGCTCCTTGATATCGAGCGAATTAGCAGACAGAACACCCTCTTTCATAACAGGAATCGGGCCGGTCGGTTCCTGCAATACGTACTGAAATTTCCCTTTGGAACGTAGCGGCTGCTTTCCGGCAAAATCCCACAGACACAGCAGGTTTGGAACGGAAAGCAAGTCCGGTTTTGTGGATAAAGCGTGTGTTACGTTGGTCATCATCAGGCCGCTGAGTAAGGTTGACTGGGTGATAAAATGGCGTCGGTTCATAAACTAGATTCTTTGTCACGGTCGAAAAAGAGGAAGGCCCCTGCCCAGAGAAACAAGCTACCCAACACATAAACGCCTGATAAACTGGCCAAACCAATGGTTAGCCCTAAAGTCGGTTTTAATACGCCCAACAAATAGGGTGCGATGGAACCGATTAGGAAGGCGCAGGCCAGCATCAGCCCATAAGCCGATGACCGTATTTTGGGCGATACCACTTCGTAGAGCGAGGCCACAATGTTGGAGTCGTACCAGCCCCGGAAAATGCCGAACAGAAATAGTGCTACGTAGGTGAGTGTCTGCGTTTCGCTCATGCTGATGCCGTAGATAAACGGCGCGCCGAGCAAGAGTCCTGTTGCCTGCACAATCAGCCGACTTCGGGGATTGGTTTTAGCATAGTAATCGGCAATTTTCGCCCCCGACAATACGCCCAGAAATGCGCCAAGGTGGTGGTAAAACAGCGACGAAAATCCGGCATCGGTCAGCGTCATACTGAACTTATCGACCAGAAACGACGGCATCCAGGTCAGGTAACCGACGTTAACAAACACCATGCAACCAAATCCCAGCGTGAGCATGATTACGGTTGGCTTTCGGATAACGATACGTGCCGTTTGGCCAATGTCGGCCAGCATGGGCGTTTGCGCTTCGACGGTTGACTTCACTACGTCTTTCGGAATGCGGCTGAAGAACACGAACGCCAGCACAATACCCAGACTGCCAAACAGATAGAACGCTTTCTGCCAGCCGTAGTGCTCGCCGATATAGCCCGCAATAATGCCGCTCAGGATGATACCGAAATACACCGCCGTCTGGTGAATCGAGAGCGCAAACGAGCGACTTTCTTTGTATTTCTCACCCAGCAACGCATTCGCCGATGGAGCATAGAACGCTTCGCCCCCACCCGTTGCCACACCACGTAACAGAATGAACTGAACAACGCTGGAGCAAAAACCGGTCATCAACGTAGCGCACGACCAGAATAACAGGCAAAACCCCAGAATATTCCGGCGCGAAAATCGGTCACCGATGAAGCCCGCGATGGGAACCAGCAGCCCGTAGGTCCAGACGAGTGCCGACGCAATCAGGCCCAATTCGGCATCGGTCAGGCCGAGGTCTTTGCGTATGAGTGGCAGTACGACGCTGAAAATCTGCCGGTCGGCCTGATTCAGGAAAAACGCCAGCCAGAGCAGGGCCAGCAACTCCCAGCGGAAGCCAGTCGGTTTTTTAGTAAGGGAAGGCGGTGATTCAACCATGATTACGGAAGTTTAGCGGTTGTGGGAGCGGCATTCCAGGCACTAACGGTCAGAACGGCACTTTTACGAGTTCCGGGTTCACGCCATAATACGTCCATGTCAAATTCCTGCGTTTCACCGGGCGCAATCCAGGTAAAATTGTCGGATGCGACAATGGCGCGTTTGGTGCCCGTAATGTCCAGTTTTGCCATAAAAGCGGGCGCTTTGCCCGTGTTTGTCACCTTCACCCGTACTGTACTCTGATCGGTTCCCGTTGGCTTCTGACTCATGACCGAAGCTGTCAGCGACGTAGCGGTTTTGGCAACGGTCGGTTTCAGAAACGGTCCTTTTTCGAGCGTTGGCCACGGAATCGGATTGCTGACGTATTTCTGGTAAAACTCTCCGTTCTCCAGCATCGACAAACTCCGTGGGTAATAAAATGACCGAGATACCAGCTTACCGGAAGCATTGTGTAGTTCGGCAACGATGAGCACGTAGCGATCACGGTAATCAGCCGGAATTATATATTCGCCGAGATTAGCCGAACTCACCGACGTACCAGCCGCTACGTTCAGTTTCTGCTCCTGTTTCCAGAGTTGTTTGAACGTATCATCGAGAACCTGTACGGAAATTTTCGCGCCCGGTATGCCCTGAACTAGCGAGTGCGTTACGGTAACTGGCAATTTGATACGTTCGCCCGGTTTCCAGAGCAGACGCGGAATGTCAATCGCTACGTGTGTCGGTTCGTAAGTACGTTTGAGGAAATAATACGGCGCTCCGGCATTACCAAACCAGTCCATCATCTGAATCGCAACCACCGGCCAGTGACGTTTGAACACCCACGGCATCAGCCCCGACGTAACGGGATAATTGCCCTGCATTTTTTCGGAAAACACCTGATAAAACTCCCCGGCTCCCACCTGCGACGCTTCCGTAACGGCTTCAATAGTCGGGTCGGCCATGTCAGTAATGTGCGACGCCCGACTCAACATGCGCGGTACACGGCTCGGCCCGTATTCGGTAAAGTGGTGGATAAACTCGTTATGGCCTTGATAGAAGTCTTTATCCCACATTTTACCTAAACCCGTAAACTCCTTATTGTCAACAGTTTCGTAGAACAAATTCGCTTCGGGCATCGAGTGCATACCCGTTTCCGAAATCCATGGTTCGTATTTATAGCCCACGCCGTACCATGTCGGGTCCATGTCGGGGTATGTGTGCAGACTACCATCGTCGGGCGTCGTGCGAACGTAAAGCCGGGATTTATCGAAAATGTCCAGATTGCGTTCCAGAATGCCCATCGTGGCCGCGTTGCCGTAGGAATACGGATTGAATTCGTTACCTCCGCACCAGACCGCCAGCGACGGATGATTCCGCAACCGAACAATAGTCTGTACAACCTGAGCCTCCCAAATGTCCTGCGGATAGAGCGGTGTATCCTGATTGCCAATCGGGAAATCCTGCCAGACCATGATGCCCAGCTCGTTACAGATGTTGTAGAAATGCTCGGATTCGAGCAGGCCCCCCCCCCAGATACGTATCAGTTGAACGCCCATTTTTTTAGCGGCTTCAAGCGTCCATCGGTAACGATCTTTCGATGTTTCGAGCAATACGTCCTGCGGGGTGAAGTTCATGCCTTTCACAAAAAACTTCCGGCCATTCACCACAAACTGCCAATTCTCCCAACGGTCGGCGGTACGTGGACCAGCAGAAGCTAATCGCTCAATGGTACGTATGCCGAAGGGAAATTTGATCTCATCGACAACCTGTTTGTCTTTTTTGAGAGCCACGCGCACCGTGTACAGATTAGCTTCGCCCAATCCGTTCGGATGCCAGAGTTTTGGGTTCGTTACGGTCAACTCATCCTCGAACCACGTCCGTCCTTTAAACGCTTTGAACGGTTTTTCCCGCGTAAACGCTACGTTGCCCGCTTTATCAACCAGTTCGACCAGCACCGACAGGTTTGTATTCGATAACGTAGTGCCCGGTACGCGACCATCGTAATGGTGCATCTGCGCGTTTTTCCACGGATGCAATTGATAACCAAGCGAATTTGTATCGACCAGCACCTCACTCGCGAAGTGAAGGGTAGCTTTTCCGTTCTGAATCGACGTAGTGGTCAGGTAAGGCCGTTCGAGGTGGTAGGGTTGTACGATCTCGAGCCGAACGTCCTGCCACATGCCCACGCTGAAGAACATTTCGCAACCCGAACTTCCCGAAATCACCCACGGTTTGATGATCCGACCACTGGCGCGTGGATTGTAACCTTTCCGCTTTTCAATCATGTATTCGCCGTTGCTGTTACGTGGTAAGCTCTCGTAATCAGTGGCTTTGTTGCCCCAATTCCCGGCCCGAACTTCAACCAGCAATTCGTTATTACCCGACGATTTCAGGAGCTTACTCACCTCAACCGTTGGGCCGCCAAACATGCCTTCGTGCACACCCACCAACGTACCGTTCAGCCACACCTTCGAGAAATAATCGACGCCATCGAAGCATAGAAATACGTAGCTGCCGGGTTTAGCCTTGGTTGGCGTCGGAAATGATTTTCGGTAATACCACGCTTTCTCGTCCATGAATTTATACTGGTCGGAATTTTTGTGGTAATACGGATGCGGCAACTTCCCGGCCTTGAAATATGACCAATGAACGGAATTCGGAATGCTGGTCTGAAACGCATCTTCACGGGGATCGTTCGGATTAGCTATGGGCGCATCAGTATGCGACAATTCCCAGCCATCGCCCGAGAGCAATACGTGTTGCGCGCCCGTTCGGGGCGTAATGCGGTACGGTTGCCAGAACTTATTTTTCTCATCGGCAAACGGATTATCGGGCGACGTAGCGGACGTATTGCTTTGGGCCGAAACCGAAACAACGCTCAGGAACGTTATTAGGAAGAGTAGCGAAATGTGGTTACTTTTCATCATTAAAAGGCTAGACTTATGGAAGCACTTCGGTTTGTACAGCGCGTCACCGACGATACGTTGGTGTTGCCCATGCCTCCTTCGTATCGGGAGCAGGAAGTAGAAGTTATTGTTCTGAAAAAAGAAACGCCCAAAAAACCAGAACTTACGGTTGAGGAGAAACTGGCGATTTTGCGGCAATACGAGGGTATTTTTGCCAACTCCAAATGGCAACCGGGTCCTGATTTTGAGGACGAAATGTATACGCAGGAATGACCATTTTTCTTGATTCTTCTATTTTGATTGAATATTCGAAAGGCAACAAAAAAGAATTGATGATAAACCTGCTGAGTCGAAGTTATCGGTTGGTTTATAACAGTATTGTTGTCATGGAATACGTTTATCATGCGCTTGGTCACTATGGGCAGAAGGCTCCACGAACGCTGAAAGAGGCCAGGCGTATTCCTGAAGTACTGACTAAGCACAATTCGCTGACTCTGTTCAATTTGTTTGAGCAAATAACAGACAACCACCCATCCGCCGACGAAGTTCTTCGACTGATGACGACTTACAACATGTTGCCCAACGATGCAATTATTCTGGCTCATTGTCTGAATGCGAATATTTCTTTTCTAGCCTCCTACGATTCTGATTTTCAGGAACCTTGTCGTAAAGAAGGTATTACGCTTATCGACAGCGTTGATGCGCTGAATTCTCATTTTTCTCCTTCATAAGGTTTCAGTTTTCCGTAACCCCGCATTAGCAGCAAACCGCCGTCGATGGTGATGGTTGAGCCGGTCATGTAGCTGCCCGATAAGATTAAATCCACCAGTACGTTGGCGATTTCGTCGGGTAAGCCCAGACGCCCCGCCGGGATGCCATCGTTTACGGTCTGAAGCAGGGCCGGGTTTTCCCAAACTGTCCGGTTGATGTCGGTCTGGATGGCGCCAACGGCCAGCGTATTGACCCGGATGTTGTGCGGCCCCAGCTCCATCGCTACGCCTTTCATCAGGGTTTCCAGTGCGCCTTTGGTGGCTCCATAAAGCGTCAATCCCAACCCCGGCCGGATACCATTCACCGACGTAACGGTCCAGATGCTACCCGCTACGTTATGCTTCACCATATTGCGAGCAACGGATTGCGTCAGGAACGTAGTACTGCGAAAGTTGACGTTGTTGAATTGGTCGAAATCGGCCTCTGTTACGTCCAGAAAGTGTTTTTTGTACGACACCCCCGCATTATTCACCAATACATCGAGACCGTTTGCTACGTCCCACGCCTGTTCCGCCAACTGAATTGCCTGCGCGGTTTCTGACAAATCAGCTTGCAACACATACGCATTACGTCCGAGTTGGCGGATAGTTTCGGCAACGGTTTCGGCTTCGTCGCGGTTTTCGTGGAAATGAACCACTACGTCGCAACCTGCTTCGGCCAGACGTAGGGCAATGGCTTTGCCGATTCCCTGCGATGCTCCGGTCACCAATGCTTTTTTTGATGTTTGTGTCATCAATAGTCCAGTTTTATAACAATTGACCGGGAAAAATCAGGAAGTTTTATGGACTTTCCCGAAGTGCCTTTTACCCATTTATTTTTCCACGGATCATAAAAAGTAAGCCATTTAGGTTGAGGAAGTTCGGGCGTAATACTACGTCCTGAAACAACAGATGCCGGGCGGTTTTCTTCCAGTTCGCTCTTCCAGTCCGACGTACCATCTCTTACCCACAACAGCGTCGTTTTTTTCCCGCGTAAACCGTAAACTTTCAGGTTTCCTGCTTCTGTTTTTTGATATGGAACAGCGTTTTCGGCCACCGGGTCGAAGCCTTTAATGGCTTCATTAAATCGAGCGAAATGCCACCATAGCTTATTTTTTTCGATGTAATAATCCCAATGCCAGCTTTGGCCCGGCCCGGCGGCTCCGGCGAAAAAGGGCGTAAACAACAGATCGTGGAGGAGAATACCCTGCGTGTCTTTCGGATATAGCTTAAACGGTCCGGCATGATTAGGTTCTACGGCCCCAACTTCCGACAACAACACCGGTTTTCCGGGCGCAAAAGCCAGCAAATTTTTCACGGCATCGCTGGCCAATGCATCCATCGGTGACTGGCAGATGGGTAACGTAGCACCTTTGTCGAGGTAGCGGTGCGCCTGCGCGATTTCGTTGCTACGTAGAGCAGAATAGGTTTTGTACAATTCGTGCTGCTTCGGCGAATCGTAACTGCCCAGCGTCTGCATCACAAACTGATTCGGAAATTGCGTTTTCACCTTACTGAGCATTTCGGTTGTCCAGTTGAGGAGTAAATCATCGTCTTTAACGTTCACCGAGTTTTGCTCATTCCATAATTCCCAGCCGAAAACAGTTGGATTGTCGCGGTATTTTCTGGCGAAAAATGCCACCCGATTCAGGTAAAGCTGCTTGC
Organism: Spirosoma daeguense; assembly: GCF_054776875.1. NCBI lineage: Bacteria > Pseudomonadati > Bacteroidota > Cytophagia > Cytophagales > Cytophagaceae > Spirosoma > Spirosoma daeguense. Next base: position 627,703 of record NZ_BAAHBF010000003.1, on the reverse strand, counting down.
CCGTTTCGGTACGATAAAAATCCTCCATCGAGGAAATCTGACTGGCATACACTGGTTTATCGAACGGCACCGACGACGGAAACGGAGCGGGCGAGCCCGTGATTTTCCGAAAATGTTCCAGACAAAATTTGATACGTATCCCATATTTTTCACCCAATTTCACTAGTCCGTCAATCAGCGTTTCGGTGTTTTTATCGAATTGACCGGGTTGCTCTTTTTCAATTTCAAGCATGGGTGTACTCAACCAGATACGCGTAAAGTTGCCGCCATTTTTGGCAAGCTGACCGAAATAATGATCGTAGTAATTCAGTACGCTGTCTCCATCCGTTATCGACCGGGCAAAGCAGATATTGGGGCCAACCGGAATAAACGTTTTTCCGGAAATCGCCAGATACCTTGGGTTGATTTCACTCACACGAACGAACGCGTTTGGCTGCGCTACACATTTTATAAGAGCGAGTAGCGTGAATACCAATACGTTCCGAATCAGAGAATACAGCATACTTGATCATTTAAAAGAAACCCCACCCCAACCCCTCCCCCGCAGGAAGGGACTTCACAGAGTTAGAGGTCAAAGTCCCTTCCTGCGGGGGAGGGATTGGGGTGGGGTTTTGTGCCTTTTACTACATTCCTCCCACCGTCGGATACCAATCGGGGCGGTATGGGTCCTGGTGGAAACGGGCGTAGTAATCGCCTTTTTCTTCGTAATATTTTTCGTAATGCTTCATTTTATCCTCGTCCAGCGATACGCCTAAACCGGGGCCAGTTGGGACTTTGATACAGCCGTTTTCGTACTTCATCAATCCACCTTCGATAATGTCGTCGGTGAGGTAATGATAGTGCGCATCACCCGCGAAATTCATTTGCGGAATCGTAGACGCGGTGTGAATCATGGCGGCCAGTTCGATGCCAAATTCAGCGCCGGAGTGCATGGCCACGCCCAGATTGAACGTATTGCAAACCGCAGCCAGATCTTTCACACCGCGCGGCCCCTCCCAGTAGTGAATGTCGGTCAGCACAATATCGACCGAACCCATCCGAATGGCGGGAGCCAGATCGTCGAATTTGGCGGGGTACATATTGGTGGCTATTGGAATACGAATCTGTTTGCGAACGGCTGCGTTGCCTTCTAGCCCCCACGATGGATCTTCGAAATATTCAATATTCAGATCCTCCAATCGACGCCCGATCTGCACAGCGGTCTGCACCGACCAAAGCCCGTTCGGGTCGATACGTAGGCCGAAATCATCGCCGAGTTTCTCGCGGCAGAGTTCCAGCACCCGCGCTTCTTCTTTCGGCGATTTCACCCCCGCTTTCAGTTTCATCGAATTGACACCCAGCGTTTCGTGCAGCTCTACGCAGAAGTCGGCCATGTCTTCAGGCGTTTCATCGTGGCCACCGCTAGGACGGTCGTACCGCCAGAACAGATAGGCGATGAATGGTACTTCGTCGCGCACACGTCCGCCCAGAAGGTCACTCAATGGGCGGTTCAAAACTTTACCCTGAATATCGAGACACGCCATTTCGATGGCCGCATACAGCCGAGCGTTCGACATGTAATAAATGCTACGTAGTACTTTCAGCTTGATCTTTTCGAGATGAAACGGATCTTCACCGATGATACGTGGTTTGAGTTTCTGCAACGCACCGCGCTGATCTCCCCCGCCAACTTCGCCCAGCCCAACGATACCTTCATCGGTAATAACTTCGAGAATGGTACGCAGGAAATAGCCCGGATGCACACCGGTATTATGGCGCAGTTGCGCATTGAGCGGAATGGCGACGCAGCGGGTACGGATGTCAATAATTTTCATGGTTGTATGCGTTACTAAAATTTAGTTTTTACCAACGTAGTAATCGAAGCCCTCCAGCGAAATCCGAACAGAGCCGTCTTGCGCAGTCAGTGGCGATACGTCGGGGAGTTTTGTTGTTACGTTAGAATTATGATTGGTTCGGGCATCAAATTTTCTCATTCTGCTCCCAAATTGACTACTGGTTTTCTCTGGCAATTGAATCACTACGTCTTCCCGACGATTTGATACGTTGACAATCGTAAGAAGTTGGGACGTATTGGTTTTCCGCAAAAACGCGACGACCGATTCAGGTTTTGAGGTTTCGAGCCAGATGGTTTCGCCTGTTTGAAGAGCCGATTCAGTTTTTCGAAGCGTAATCAGGTCTTTGTACCAGTTGCGTAATTCGGTTTTCTGCGGTAAACCCTGCGATTCCCACAGAATGGGCCAATGTTCGAAAATGCCAAACGGAGAACCATCGCCAATTTCCTGCCCATTGTAAAGAAACGGAATACCATCGAGCATAAAATTCAATACGTTCAGGGCGCGGCTTCCCTTTTCGCCGAATACCAGATCGGTACGGTTCTGATCGTGATTGTCAGTATAGCGAATAAACAGTCCGCCTTTGGGAAATTCGCGGTTTTGCTTGCTCCAGCGTTCGCGAAGCTGCCTGGCCGACCCACCATTGACTACTACGTTTTTCAGCTCCTCCAGCCACGGAAATCCATAACAGGCATCAAAAGCACGTACCAATTCGGCAGGGCTATTACTCTCGCCCAGCATACCGATGTCGGGTTTGATCCGTTCGAGTTTCTGACGGGCATCTTCCCAAAAATCGACCGGAATACTGCCTGATACGTCGCAACGAAACCCATCGACGTTGCAGTCTTTAACCCAGTGTATCATGTCGTTGATGAGGTATTCGCGCAGTTTTGGGTACGAAAAATCGAGCCGTAGAAAATTATAATTGTTCAGAAGCGGCTTTCCAGATGCATCGCGGTGGTAATTTTTGGGGTCGCGAGTCAGGTTGCTCGATGGCCCCGTATGCAGGTACACCATGTCCATAATAACCCGTAATCCCAGTTTATGGGCCGTCTCGGCAAATGCTTTCAGATCGTTTTCTGTACCATATTCCGGGTCTATTTTGCTGTAATCCATCGACTTATATGGATTACGCGCTTCGTGGCCGGGCGATGCTTTCTGGCGCGGACTCCAATAGGCGGCACTGCTAATGGTATCGGCCAGATAAATGGGTGGCAAATAAATGATCGTAGCACCGAGATAAGCCAGTTGCGGAAGCCGTTTTTCGGCCGCTTTCAACGTACCTTCTTTCGTGAACGAACGTAGCCAAATCTGATAAATAACGCCTTCTTTGAACCACGACACTGCTTCTTTAGCCCGACGGGTTGTATCGCGGCTTTGGCCGTAACTGATGGATACGGTAAGTAGCGTTGCCAGAAAAAAGCCAATGTATGGTTTCATGCTTTTGCCTATAGTTCAATAGTGAGCGTATTGTTCTGGCCTTTTACCAGCGTAAATGTCTTTTCAATGGTTTTTTTCCCGACGGTAACTTTCGCCACGTAGTTGCCATAAAAGCCTCGGAACGTAATGGGTTTACCACCCTGGGCCGACGTAGTGAATGCCGTTTTCCATTCTTTATTGATCAGATCATCGAGTGCCGTGTAGGATGGTTTCGGGTTCAGCTTTTCGTCGATTAGCCCGGAGTTGAGTTTGCCTTCATTTCCCCAGGCTTTTCCGTCCGGCATATTCCACCACGTAATGGCCTCCATAGCCGGGTGACTAAAAAACAACCGATAGAAATTACGGGTAACCAGTGCCTGTTTTTTTCGGCCTTCTTCCGAATCAGCTAATACGGGAAATGTGATTTCGGAGATATTCAGTGGAATCTTGAACATTGCCAACTGATCAAGCACCTTCAACACTGATTTAGGACTAAAATCATTGGTCGTTCCTTCGTACACCGCTTTAGGGTCGACCAGATGCGGAAACAAATGAAACTGCAAACCGATGCCATTCACTTTAGCCCCACGTAACAGCAGGTTATGGATAAATACGTAGAGATAGCTGTATTCACCCCGGAAATTTTTAATTAGAAACGTTTCCGGCACTTCGTTATAAATCAGCCGATTGGTTGAATTGAAATTTTTCTCCGCTTCTTTAAAACCCAGAAATACGTAATCGTTGGGCATAGCCACCTGCATGTGTCGTAGAAACGATTCATTCGCTACGTCCCAATACAAAACGTCGTCTTTATAGCGTTGGCCAATTACCTCGATTCGTTTTTTAACGAGTGACGTCAGTGAGTCTGGATTTTTCGGTGCCCAATCCGGCATCGACGCCGTTGGCGAATCCCAAACCAGCGTATGCCCTTTCATGCGAATGTTATTCTGCTTGCAAAACGCAACAACCTTATCGGGAGGAGGACGTCGAAAAATGGGCGGACTATCAGCGGCAAACCGATACTGGCCGGGCATTGGCTCCACATCTTTCCAATAAAACGGGACTGAGGCAAAATTGAAAACCTTCGTAAACGCGTTTTCAAACTTCCGGTTTAGGTCAGCGTTCGGATAGCCATCGAGCATAAAAATATTAGCTCCGAACAAAAAATCATGGGTATTCTGGCGAATGTCGACGGTTGCTTTCTGAATCGGCTTTCCCTGCTTATCGGTCAGAGTCAGTGTAAAATCGCCCTTCCGATGGGTTTCGATTCCTTGCTGTATACGGTTTTCAATAGCCGAATCGTTCCAAAGCGAATCGTAGCGAGTCGATTGGGCCAGGCTTTGCATCGTAACAAACAGAAAAAACAAACTCAGGTAACGCATAACGTAATGGCTTTTAATATGTTACCACCCTCAACGACTGTATTCCCAAAACGTGGTCTATGGCCGCCCCCTTCAATCCAGCACCACCACCTGCGTGCGGGCACCGCTTTTCGGGAACTGAACTTCTTTCTCGTATTTCTTACCGTTCCGTTGCGTAACTACTTTATACGTACCGTAGAAACCTTTATAACTCACCGCGTTATTTTTGGGCGATGCCGTTACGTTCGTGCGCCACTCCTTGTTGATCAGCCGATCCAATACGTCGAAAGCTGGCTTTTTAGAGAAATCACGGTTCAACAAGCCACCTTTCCATTTGTCTTCGCCGGGCACCACCGTTCCATCGGATTTGATACGTGCCGGGGCTGCTGTACCATCCACCAGATTCCACCAGATGATGCCTTCTACTTTCGGATGGCTGAACCATAGTTTGTAGTAATTCTCCGTCATTACCGCCTGCATTTCAGGGCCTTTATCCGTCAATGCGGATACGGTAATTTCGGTGATATGCATTGGTAGATTGAAATCGGAATACAGGTCAAGCGTGTTGAACAACGTAGTGGGTGTCATGGCCTTACCTTTCAAAATCTGGTCATATTCCGGCTCGCTGAAATTGTGAAATTGTAGACCAATGGCGTTGATTTTAGCGTTACGTAGCAGCAAGTTTTCGGTGAGCAGATAATCAGCGTTGTACTCGCGTTTGTTGCTACGGTTCCAGATGTTGGTGGTGAAATTGAGCGTAAATACGTTGCTGTTCGGGAATTGTCGTTCGCTTTCCTTAAACGCTTTAAAGGCGAAATCTTTGGGCATCAGGACATCGGGGTGGCGGTCGGTTACTTCGTTTACTACGTCCCAGATTTGAATGTCGTGACCGTAGCGTTCGCCGATTTCCTGAATACGCTTGCTAATTTTCTGCTCCATAATTTTCTCGTCTTTCGGTAGCCAGGTCGGAATTGACCAGCGCTGATTGTCCCACACGAGCGTATGACCTTTGGGCGTGATGTTGTTCTTTTTGGCAAATTCCAGCACGACGTCGGGGGCCGGACGACGGTAGCTATAGGGGCTATCTTTCCCGAAACGCAGTTTGCCCGGCTCAGGCTCCAGTTCGGGCCAGTAGAACGGAATGGTTACGAAATTGAACAGCTTTGTAAAATTCTCTTCGTATAATTTATCCTCTTTCTCATTCTTAAATCCCTTGACCATGAAGCCATTGGCACCGAAATAAAAATCGTGGCGGGTCTGACTGAGCGAAACCTCGCCCGGAGAAATTGGATTGCCATCTTTATCGGTAAACTGAACCGTAAAAGCGCCCATCCGATTGTCGCGGATACCGTCGGCGATACGTTGCTGCACCGCCGGATCGCTCCATTGGTTTTTATACTCGTCGGAAAGCTGGGCCGACACCTGAAGCGTCGATAATGCCAGTACTGTAGCCGTGATAAGTTGCTTCATTGTAAAATAGCCGCCTGTCAGCCATCGACAGACGTATTGGGTTTAAAAATTCAGGGTTGCTCTACTGAGTCTATTTTGTCTTTTTCAGTGCGCCATTGAAGCCGATATGAACCCGTGCAATCCATGGATACGTGTTCTCCGCCTGTGCGTTTCCGGTTACAATCTTAACGGCAACGGTTCCATACGGCAGTGCCGGAACGGAGTACGTATATTTATCGACGGGGTTATCTTTATCCTTCGAAATCTGGCTTGGATAAGCCTTACGATGACTTTTCACAACGGCACCTTCGGGCAATGATTTCCAGGCAGTTCCATCAGTGGAGTAGAGCAGATCTATACTATCTACCTTGTCGCTGAAGGCGAAAACATCGATCCATTTCAGGGCGTCGGCGCTATATACTAACTCAGCAGAACCGCTTCCAGCGACACGTTCGGCCTGAAAAAAATCTTCTTCCGTTTGCCGAAGTCTCGGCCATGATTCGGTGCTGATTTTAAGATTTTCGGAATGCGATTGAGCCAGCGAAAAATCCTTCAAGTTATCCATCGCCATGCTGGTTGCAGGTGTTATCGGGCCTATTACGTTCGACGCGGGTGTAATACCTGACTCATTCTTGCCTTTAATCCGGTAATAGTATGATTTACCCGAAACAACGTTGTTGTCAGTAAACAAGGGGTAATAATAGAGGTGGTAACTAATGTCCAGATCACCGCTGATATTCTGCCAGGGACCTTTTAACGTAGTGGCCCGTTCTACTACGTAGTACCTTGCCCCCGGTGAGCACCGCCATTTCAACGCCACCGCATCGCTACGTATACCTGGATACAAATACGGCGCATCGGTTGGAGCAGGCAGCGCAGGTTCTTTTTCTCCTCTGATTTTATAGCCATAGGAGCGGATCAGCATCAGGTTTTCCCGTTCGTTGAAGTAGTCGCCACTAGCAAAACCGGGCCAGCGACTGCCACCCCACGAATAGGCATGAAATAGCGCGTGTCCACCAATTCCGCCATTATACTGCGGTTTCATCAAACTCCAGAGCAATGCCCCGGTGGTACCCGTTTTATAAACCTGTTCGAGTACGTCCTTGAATCCGTCCAGCTTCTGAAACTCATCGATAATCATCGGACGTTTGCCTTTGCATTCGTTCCAGAGTTCGGTTACGGTGTTTCGGTAGTTGGGGTACTGGCGGGTTTTTACGATGTCGATTTTTTGGTTGTTCGTTACTACGTCGTTGACGTTGTCTTTCATCTGCTGCACACCATTTGCCCGACGCGGATCGGCTAGCAAATGATTCGGGTCAATGCTTTTCAGATAATCGGCCATTTCCGAAATCCAGGCGCTCTTGCTGTTGGGCACTTCATTCCCGAATTCCCACGCCATGATGGCTTTATCGTTTTTGTAAAGCTGTCCCGTAAACTGGTTCTTCCGGTTCACAAACACACGTAGCAAATCCTTGAAACCGTCCTTTACGGCAGACGTAGCGTAGTAATCGCCACCGCCATAGAGCTTGCTAAACGATTCGGTAGAACCCCAGAATTTATTTTCTTTTACCAAGCAAAGAATGACCCGAATTTTGTACTTATTCGCCAATTCCAGCATCTTGTCGATACGTCGGAATGCCGTTTCATTGTACGAACGTGGGCCGGAAACCAGTGCTTCAAATTCGCCCGTACCATCTTCAACGGTGATTCCCCAGGTCCGAATGGTGTTAACGCCCATCTGCGCCATATCCTTAAAATAGGCTTCCATTTCATAGGAAAGCTCCATCGGGTCGTAGATGTAGCCACTCGCCGAATTCGTGTTTTTGTAGCCGTCGTATTGCCCGGTAATGTTGGGCGTATTTACTGATATGAACCGGAATACTTTATTGCCATCCTTCAGCTTATCGCCTTCTCTTGTAATAAAATGAGTAAAAGCTTGTCCGCTGGCATTAAAGGCCAACAGCAGCCCGATGACGATATAAATAAACCTTACAGTCATTAGAAAAAGAGTTAAACCAAACGACTACGCAACTGATAATCAGAAACAATCAGGTAGCTAACAAGGGTCGGCTACCTGACCAACCAACCTATGTAAAATCGAATGGATAATGAATAATGTAAAATGGGTAATGCAGGAAATTCAAACAGCCAGAAACCATTTTACATTATTCATTATCAATTATTCATTCTTTTAATACCCCGGATTCTGATCGGTAGGCACTATGGCCTTGTTGTAGTTCAGCTCCGATACCGGTATGGGCCAGAACAGATGCTTGTCGGCAACGTCTTTGCCAGTTGCGGCTTTGATTATTTGTTTCAGTCTGGTGGCGCCCAGCCGTTTCAGATCGAGCCAGCGTTTGGCTTCGTACTGGGTTTCGTATCCGCGCTCTTTCAGCACCAGATCGTTGAACGTAGTGGCGGTGAAATCGGCCAGTTTAAAATCGACGGTCGACGTAGCGGTTGGCGTTTTGCCATAAGCCCGACGATGCACCTGATTCACAGCGTCTACTGCGGCTTGCGTTGGTCCATTACCAGCCCGGCTAGCGGCCTCTGCATAAAGCAACAAAATGTCAGCGTAACGATATACCGGAAAATCGTTACCAGCCCCGGTGCCTGTAGCTGCAATCGGGTCCGAAAATTTCTTACAGAGAATGCTGTTTTTGCCCAAGCCAATGTCCCAGCTATACCAGAAAGCCGCTTTTCGTAGGTCGGCACTATCCCAATTTTTAATAACCGGATTGGTTTCAGTATCACTGTAATGCGCGTAAAAACCACCTGCTCCGTGCAACCGTGAGCCGGGATGATGCGCAAACATTGCCAGATACATGCCCTGATCATTCTGACGGGTTTCTTTCAGGTACCAGATTTCTTCAGGCGTCGTAACAACCGTTGGCCCAAAAATCTTTGTATCGAATTCAGCCGCCGTCGCTACCGGAACCAGCGAAAACAGATTGGATTTGATGATTTCGTCGGCTTTATCACGCGCTTCAGCATATTGATTTCTAGTAAAATAAACCTCAGCGAGAGCCGCTTTAGCCGCCCATTTCGTTGCCCGTCCAACCTGTGCACCTTTATCGGGCAAGTTGGTTTCAGCTTCTTTCAGATCACTCAGAATCAGCGTGTAAACTTCTTCGGCGGTGTTCCGTTTTACGTTCGGTTCGTTCAATTGTGCTTCGGTACGTATTGGCACACCGCCCCAGTTACGAACGAGCCAGAAATAGGCAAACGCCCGTACATATTTGGCCTCCGCTACGTATTTCGTTACGTCGGCCTGGCTAATATTTGCGCCTTTCGGCGCGTTCTGAATCACCAGATTGGCGTTACGTATCGCCAGATAGAACAGCCGCCAGCCATCGTCGGTACGTGGAATATTGGTGCTGTTGAGGCCCTGAAAATCGCTCAGTACCTGATAGCTACCCCGGCCATAACTGTAATCTGTATACGCTTCGAGCTGAGCGCCTAACTGGCCCGTAATTCCGTTGGTTGCCCGAAGCTGGGCATAGGCCGCATTAGTAGCGGCTTCAACTTCACTGGCGGTGTTGTAGAACGTTTCTACAGCCACTGCTTTGGGCTTCTCAACCAGCACCTCCTTACACGAAAGCAGGCCAAGAAACGGGAGGAAGAATAATATCTTTTTCATGATCAATTTTGAATGAGTGAATGATAGAATGATAGAATGGTTTTGCGCGTCAGTTATTCACACATTCTATCATTCTATCATTCAAAATTAAAACCCAACCCGTATACCAAATGTGACTGCTTTCGACGTAGGATAGCTATAGTGATCGATACCCTGACCGATAGCGTTGGCTCCGCCCTGTGAGTTAGTTTCGGGGTCCCACCACGAGTATTTCGTTAAGGTCAGCAGGTTCTGTCCGCTGGCATAGATTTGGGCCGTCCGCATCCAGGTTACACCCAGGGTCTGCAACGGCAGATCGTAGGCCAACTGGATGGTTCTCAGTCGTAAGTACGACCCATCTTCCACAAATCGGTTTGAGTAGTTGTAGCTATTGGCGCGGGAAATAACCGGATACTTAGCGTTTGTATTCGTTGGTGTCCAGTGATTGAGGTAAACTTCACGTGGCATGTTCAGACCGAAACCGTAGTCGAGCGTATTGTTGATCGAACTGACATTGACGAGGTTGTTGCCCTGTGTTCCCTGAAAGAACGCAGTCAGTGTAAAACCTTTGAACGACATGGTTGAATTCAACCCGTAAATAAATTTGGGGTTTGGGTCACCGATGACGGTTTTGTCCTGCTGATTAATGACGTTATCGCCATTCAGATCTTTGTATTTCACTCGTCCCTGATCGGTATAACCATCTTCCACGTAGCCATAGAATACGCTCATTGGCAGACCTTCACGTAGCAGGTTGGCGGCATCGCTGATCAACGTAACACCCACGCTTCCGCCCAGAATATCCTGTCCTCCTTCAAGTTTAACAACCTTGCTGCGGTTGAAGGCAATATTGCCGTTCAGATCCCATTTAAACGCTTTGTCGATCACACGAGCGGTCAGCGCAACTTCCAGCCCTTTGTTCTGAATCTCTCCTACGTTACGTATCGTGCTTGTGAATCCGAATCCACTTGGCAACTGCACCGTATTAAGCAGATCGCGGGTGTTTTTGATGTAATAATCGAGTGTCAACTGGAAGCGATTGTTCAGGAATCCGGCATCGATACCAAAATCAAGTTGCTCGGTCGTTTCCCATTTCAGGTTACCGGGCAGTTGTGTTCCGGGTGCGAACGTATTGAAAAGTGCATCATCGAACACGGTTTTTCCAGCCGACAGGTTATTCAACGTAGCGTAGGCACCAATGGCCTGACTTCCTGTTAAGCCCCAGCTTGCACGGGCTTTCAGATCAGTCATAAACGATACGTTCTTCATGAAATCTTCTTCCGAAACACGCCATGCCAACGCGCCCGAAGGGAAATAGCCCCACTTGTTGCCTTCGCTATACTTTGATGAACCATCGGCCCGAATGCTGGCTGTAAACAGGTATTTGTTATTGTAGCTATAGTTCACCCGACCCAGATACGACAGTAATGTGCTGAACGAATAGCTCGTTCCGGGAATACCGGGTATAGCCGCCGATCCTAGGTTGGCGGTTTCGGTAATATCGCTGAGGAAACCTACGCCCGATGCGTTCAGCGATTTGTTCATGAAATCCTGATACGTAAAACCAGCTACCGCCGAAATGCTGTGCTTCTGGCCTATGGTTTTGATGTAACTAATCGTGTTTTCACTCAACAGGCTCATACCGCGCGAACTCGATACGCTGGCGCTGCCCTGAGAGTTGATAAATTTAGTAGTGGTATACGTATCAGTTTGGTCATCGCTGTTTTCGATACCGCCCGAAATTTTGATCGATAGCCCATCGAATGGCTTGAATGTCAAAGCTGCATTTGCCAGTACCCGGTTTGCATCAACGTTATCCGTAAACTGTTCCAGATAATTCAGCGGATTGATCAATACGTTGGAAATGAACGGATACGCCGTTGCCAGCACGCGATAAGATCCGTTATCGTTGTATGGAGTAAGCGTTGGCGGAGCCGAAATAGCCGCCGAAATCAACGTACCGCCCCGGTTGCCACCGCCCGAATTCTGGCGGCCTGTCGTAATTTTCGTTAACGTAGCACCGTAGCTCAGGTTGAACTTTTTGCTAACGTCTGTCGAAATATTGGCGCGAATTGAATATCGATTGTAATCACTGCCCCGGATAATACCGTCCTGTTTGAAAATACTTCCACCTACCGAAAAGCGCGTTTTTTCGTTGCCGCCACTAACCGTCAGATTATGGGTTTGCATAGGTGCCTTCTGGAACACAAGATTCTGCCAGTCGTACCCTTCGCCGAAGCTATTGATCTGATCTTGTGTAAAATATGGAGCTACTTTATCATTGGTAGCCTGTTCGTTGTAGAACATGGCGTACTCTTTGGCGTTCATCAAATCGAGTTTCTTACGGAGCGACTGAATACTGTAACTACCTTCGTAATCGACGGTCATCTTGCCCGATTTACCCTGTTTGGTCGTGATAATCACCACACCATTTGCTCCGCGCGACCCGTAAATGGCCGTTGCCGATGCATCTTTCAGAATTTCAATACTTTCAATATCGGAGTTGTTAACAATGGTTGGGTTGCTCCCCGATGTCGGAAAACCATCCACTACGTAAAGCGGCTCATTACTTCCCTGAATCGAATTTGTTCCGCGAATCCGTACACTGATAGCAGCACCCGGAGCACCCGTATTTTGTGTTACCTGTACGCCCGGTGCCCGACCCGATAGTGCCTGTAATACGTTCGTGGCTGGAAAGGCATCAATCTCTTTGCCTTTTACCTGCGCAAGTGAGCCTGTTAAGTCTGATTTCCGAACCGTGCCGTATCCTACAACCACTACTTCATCCAGTTGCCGATCATCGACCGTCATTTCTACGTTAATAGTCGACTGACTTCCTACCGAAACCTCCTTTGTCAGGTAACCAACCGATGAAAACACCAACGTAGCGTTTGCCTGATTGCCAATCGAGATTCGGTAATTTCCGGTGGCATCGGTGGTTGTTCCGGTTGTTGTTCCTTTCAGCGAAACCGTTGTACCAGGAAGCGAAACTTTATCGCCAGCCCCCGTCACCTGCCCTGTTACAACCGATTGAGCCCACCCAACCGAGCAGCTAATCAGAGCAGTTAAACAGACGCTCATCCATCTGCATATAATTTGTTTCATTAGGCTTAAGAGGGTTTAATTTATATATTATAAAATTCAATTTTATTTCACTGCAATTCTAGGCATACAAATAGGTTCTCTCCAAATTTTTTCTGTTTTTTTTATAAATATTATATGATTGACTTCTTACGACCCCAGTCCGATAAGCACAAAAAAAGGGCCGAAGCCCTAGAGTGATACGCCATAAATCATTATAATTCAATCATTTATCTACTCAAAACCAAACCAACTAAATGCTACATAACCTTTTGTCCAGTCATAGCCTATATTGGTATTCAGGCAGATAGGTGTTCATACACCTGCAACTAAAGCTATTTGGGAGAGTATAACTCATCAGCTATGAGCCATACTAAGTTGAGTGGCCAATTAATAAATGGATTCTCATTTAATTTTACAATATAAAATTAATTTTATCAACAAAAACACAATACTTGACCACTACGCTTATTTAAGACCAGTTCCAATTACGCTTGCAGATGGCGGAACAGCTAGAGCGGCTCCACCGGCTTCGTCGGCGCCGATGTCAGGGTTGCCCGATCGGGGGTTACCGTCGTAATCAATTGTGATACTGGACTGTGGCAGGCCTGCTTTTATACATGAGCTTCCGGTCTGTAAGTGATGCTGCGCACTTAATTTGGGATCGCCTTCAATACTGTGTGCATCGAAACCCGTAGCTGATTTCCACTGTGCAAACGTCTGGTCACGTTTCTGACGATTTTCGTACAGAGGGGATTTATTAGGGCGATAATACCGATTGTAGTCAATCTGACTAGTACCCGCCAGCGATTCAGCCTTATCGTCTTCATAATACCGAATTCGAATCATCGGCACATCGCCCGTTTGTGGTTGCACAAAAACGTTATTCAATACTTTTGCATCGCGGTTGGATGGCGTACGTAGCGCACCCGAAGCGCCTACATAGGTTTCGCCCCGGCTGATGTACAACACGCCATACGTATCGCTGCCAACGTTCACAAACGTATTGTTCAGCACCTGCGGGCGAACCGACGCAATTAGACCTACTCCACCCCATTTGGCGTTAACAATGATGTTGTTACGTATCACCATGTCGAAGGTTTCGATGTATTCGGTGTTGTCTTTACTGAACCATTCCTGATCGGTGTTGGTGTATCCAGCCACTACGCCAAGTTCCCCACAATTCATAATCAGGTTGTTCTCGATAACGCAGTTTTTGGGGCCACCTTTGGCATACAGTCCGTTGGTCGAAATGTCGTGGATGTAGCAATTACGTACTATCATTGCTGAACCGTTTACGTTGTCTATTGCTTCGGCATTGTTGGCCGATACGTTGGCCGGGCCAACACCGGAGCGGTAAATCTCACAATTAAGGATTTTAACGTTATCGCAACCCGATACGATTTTAATACAGTCGCGACCTGTATCGTGGATTTTACAATTTCGAATGGTAATATCCCGGACGCTACGTAGCACAGGTTCGCCGTTTTCCCAGTTGTTTTCGAGCTTGATACCGTAGTAATAACCACCAATAATTTCCAGATTCTCAATGAGTCCGCCCACGATAGTTGGTTCGCGATACCAGATTGTCGATGCTATATCTTCGTTGTTGGTTACGGCCTTGATAATTGCCCATTCGCCCGGATACGAACGTAGTGTCAGATTGCAGGTCATGATTCGGAGTTCACGGCTTTCGTGCGTTCCGGCCCGTAGCTCGATAGCATCGCCCGGTTTGGCCGAATCGACAGCTTTCTGAACCGTTTTCATGGGTTTCCCTAACGTACCATCGTTGTTGTCGTTACCGTTTGTTGATACGTACCACGTTCGGGGATTAGGATTGGGTTCGCTACAGGCAAAACCGGATGGATTCCCATTCGGGTTTGTTACGTTCGTGCTATCGGTTGGGTCTGATGGGTCGATAGTGGCTTTTTTACATTGTGATAGCGATAGGCATATAATCAAAACTAGCGCAAGGTGTGGAATTAAGTATTTCATCGTTATTGAGGGATATGATCTGCTATTGGGAGTGAGCGATGAAATTGTCTCAGATAGCTATTCACCAAAGCGAACAGTTAAAAGTCTCACCGTTCTATTTTAATATCGAATGTGAACGTAGCGTTACCGCTTCCTTTCGTAGCCTGTGCCTGCGTAAAGCGAATGAGTCCTTTTTTGCCCTGCTGCGTTCGGAACGACCACAAATACTGCGTGAGCGGGGCCGACGTATTCAAATCAACCAGTGTTTGTACCAGTTCCGTTTTTTCGTCCGCCGATGCGTCAAATGTCCAGGCTCGGCGAAGATCAGCGGCATTGTTGAATGTAGTCCATTGAGTGGCCGGAATGTTGGTATAGCGCAGGAACGTGCTCTGAAAATGCGGCCATTTTTGCTGTTCGATATTCGGCCAGATGGTGTAAGCCCCGCACGATACGCCACAGTTTTTGACCGCTCTAGGCCCAGCAAACCACGGCCCCGAGTAATAATCAAACACTACGTCGATGTCGTAAGCAACCGATGCACCTTTTGCAAATGAATAGAACGTACCATTGTCGAGATCCAGCAGATTCTTTGTCTGCCCATCATTCGACTGACCTTCTTTCAGATCGACTTTCAGATTGTTGAATGTTGCTACGTCGGGGCTGGCCGGTAATTCACGCTGGCTCAGCAACGCCGACTGCGCCAAACGTGTATCGCCCGTAATGCCGACATCGAACATACATTGGCCCAGTTCGGGCTGACGCGTTACGCCAGCCGCCGTACAAACACCTTCGGCCCAAGCCAGTTTTTCGGGGTCGACCACGGGAAACGTTTTCGGGAAATTCCGGTCGGTATATGAGTCGGTATTTTTCCCCGACTCATATACGAACAACGACGTAGCATTTGTAACCCGCCAGCTATCGGCAAATACGCTGTGAATGGCAGCAAAGGTAGGTTCAACGGCAGTGCCGTTGCTCAGAAGCAAGTCATTACCATACGTTCCATCGTAATTGCCCATTAAACCTGTGACCTGCTTTTTCCGGGCATCGCCCAGCATTACCGAATAATCCAGATAGGGCGTGTTCCAGTAAATAATAACCCCTTCGTTCTGTGCATTACTGAAAACCAGCTTATCGGTTCCGGTTAGTTGAAGTTTATTACCTCCGCTAAGTGTTGTCTGGGCGAGTGCCGACAGAGCCGTTTCTTTTTTATTGACAAAAAGGCGTGGAGCTTTAAGATCTGCCGGGTTCGCCAAAAAACAGATTTCGTCGCTTCCCAGTTTAGCCGCTACGCCCGTGTTGACCGCAGCCCGGCCAGTTTTGTAAGCGTCTTCCTGCCGAGCCTGCACTTCCAGATTTGTTCCCTTAGTAGCCACAAACTCGCCAATTGCCTGAAAGCCGTAGGTGCCGCCACCATCGTGCATACGCAAATGTGGATCACCCGACGAGCCACCTTTGCCAGTTGCCCGATTAAAAGCATCGCCCAGGCGGTCGTAAATACCACTGAAAATATCACCAATATCACGGGGGCCACGGTTGGTACGTCCGGCTTGTGCAGCGGCTCGGGCGGCTTCTTCGCGAGCGGCCCGTTGAGCATCGGTTTCTCCCTGCGTGCTACGTTGTCCGGGCGATGCGTTCGACGGCATGGGCGACTTTAGCGTTTCTGGCAGATTCATTTTGTACTCAGGTAACGCTCCGGGCTGAGGGGCAGGACTATAGAAATAAGAACTGTGGTATCGTCCGTCGGTATAGCCCGGCGACTGGAGCTTCTGGGCCTGTGCGGGCGTAGCGATGATAGCAGCTAGAAACTTGCCAAAATCAAACGGTTTATAGGTGTTGTGCAGCTTCGCAAGAGTGGTTTCTTCACCGGCCAGAACGCCCCAAATGGCATCGACTCCTAAACTTTTTGTGGCCGAATAGCCCGCCACTTTCGTCAATCGACTAACCATAAAATCGGTCATTGTCGGAAACGTTTTCACCTGGGCGGCTTTGGCGGCAATGTCGGTATTAGCGGTTTGAATGGCCGCGTCGATTGTTGTCAGGCTGGTGTTCGTAAACGCTACGTATTTTCCTGCCCCATATCCCACCACGCCCCCATCGGCATACGTATCAAATCGGAAGTCGAGAATAGCTACACCTTTATTTTGTGTAGCAGCTTCGGTACATTCGATAATGAGCTGGTGATACCGGATTTCTTTCGGTCCATCGGACGTAATAGCCGGATCAGTTTCTGCCTGTTTGCACGATTGTGGAAATAGAAGGAGCAATAGGGTTCCCAACCCAAGCATGGCCCCATGCATGACACGTGACACAAACGTTTTCATACCTATTCGTTGTTAGTTATCTCTTTTCAATTGCTGCCACCTGACTAGCCAACGACTGCGATTCTAACACAGCCAGCCGCTTCATAACCTGCTCCAACTGAGTTCGTAAGAGCTGGTTGTCGGCCTTCAAAGCCTCTGTAGCCGAATCGGTTGTTTTTTTCAATTCCTTCACGGCCTCAACCAGATGCGGTACAAATCCGGTGTAATCGACACTCATAAACCCGTTGTCGTCAGTGCGAACCAATTCAGGGAAAATCGGCTGTATTTCCTGTGCAACGAAGCCCGTTTGCAGACCCGGCATTTTGACTTCTTTCCAGAAATAATGCTGCCCCTGCACGCTGGTAAGTTTAGTTAACGAGCCCGTTAACGGTTCAAAATCGCGTTTCAGTCGTTGATCGGAGCAAAGAGCGATGGCCGACCGGGAACAAATAGACCCCGAATAGATATTCATTCGCAAAATCCAGTCGCCGAGGGGAAATCCATAAATACCCAGTTCGTTATCATCCCTCATGCCAACGTATGCCTGAGTCGTTGGAAACCCCGTCGTAAATGTTTTAAGGTTTCTGAACTCAATACCTGCTGAGCGAGAACCATCCCTTCCGCCTTCAACTAGAATTCGCCCTCCCACAAAATGCCCCGAATAACGCCCATACATCGTCTCAGCTAATAGAGCCGAACCACCTGAGGTCACACGGGAATTAAAGGCTCGGATAGTTCCATAGAGATCGCTGCTTTGTACACTGATCCCCGCTCCCGATGTCTCATCAGCAGTATTGGAGATATGGACTAGTGCGTTAACGGCACTACCCTGAATACCAACTATTCCATCGAACGCGGTTCCTTCAAAGAGGGTCGTTCCGACGATATTCGTAAAACCCTCTATTCGATTACTAGCCCCCGCTATTCGTATATTTCCCGCCACATCCAATTTGTAGGTCGGGTTAGTTGTACCAATTCCGACATTTCCATTGGCTAGAATCGTCATGCGGGGAATGTAGCTGGTCGAAAGCAAAAGATGTTTAGCCGGTTGCCCCGACGCGGATGGCGGCACACCAATTTCAAGACCATGATATCCTGCCGAATTGAAAGGATCGGTGGTCCAGGTACGGATAAAGCCATATTCGCGCATCTGTCCGTTAGGATCAGGTTCGTTAACATTCCGAAACAGTATGTATGGATTTACGCCGTCTATACGCATCGCATTCTCATCCGTAGCCGATACGTTGAATCGGGCCGATGGCGTCTTTGTGCCAATACCAACGTCGCCGTTCTGGTTCAGAAATAGATTTTGCGCCTGCGCACCAGTCCCGATGCTCAGACTAAGCAGGAATAGTACAGAAAGTTGTTTCATGAAATCGTAGGTTATAGTCGCACGTATTTGATAACCAGCCGATTTGCTTTCGTAGGATTGGGCATTTGCGGATTAGCCGCATAGTCGAAATCCCAGCTCATGGTGTTGCCACTGAAGCTGAGCTTGTAGTCGGCATCAGGTAGGCTTTTGTCGGGTACGGTGATACGTAGTGTGCTTCCCGTTGTTGACCATCGGCCCGCTTTATTCATCCGTTCGATGGTCTGTTTCATGGCTCCGCAACTTTCTGGTACGTTCACCTTCATGGTACCATCGGTCAGA
This sequence comes from Spirosoma daeguense, assembly GCF_054776875.1. Taxonomy (NCBI): domain Bacteria; kingdom Pseudomonadati; phylum Bacteroidota; class Cytophagia; order Cytophagales; family Cytophagaceae; genus Spirosoma; species Spirosoma daeguense. Next base: position 609,017 of record NZ_BAAHBF010000003.1, on the reverse strand, counting down.
AACGTATACGTAATGTCGGTGGTGCAGGGCATGGCTTTCGTGAGTCCGGGGGTCGAGTCTTCGGTTTTGCCAGTTGCTTCGGTCAGAATCATGGCGGTACGCTTCCAGGTACCCACTACGTTCTGCGCCAACAGTGGCGAAGTCGATACAAACAGGAGAATCAGAACTAAGGTTTTCATCAGTCTAGGGTTTGGATGATCACTGAACACGTGAAAAATGAACGGTAATTTTTTTATCGTAACGCGGATCAGAACTAGTCGAATAACCTGATCCTGTGTTGGTTATGAACGAAAAAGTGAATATCAGCGTCAGATTATCGTCCTGCCATGTACCACCTTCAAGCCCTGACAGTATCTTGAAATTGTTACGTAGTTGCCGCGTTTCATCCTTTGTTTGAAAGTGAACGACGTTAAGTTTATGCCCGTCTTCCGTTTTTACGTGGCCGTCGAATTCGTAATCTTCCTGTCCACGCTGGCTGGTTACCGTAGCCAAACCGTCGAAGTGTTTTTTATCGCTTCGAGAGCCTAAACCGCTACGTTTACGGGTTCGCTTACCCGCTTTTTTTGACCGTTCTTCGTCCGTCATTGGCTCCACAATGGTGAGCCGAATGGTTTTTGCTACGTTGTCAGGATCACGAAACTCCCCCTGCCACGTACCGACCAGTAGTTTGGCATTTTCGTCTTGGCTATACGCCCACGGGCGATCTTTCAGATCAGAATAGTAGCTAACGTAGTATTTGCATTCGTAAACCGCCCAGCTAACCCCCGATAACGTCAGTAGAATCAAGAGAAATTTAACGCCTTTGCTCATTTCCCGACCTGATAAATGGCATACAAAAGTGCTTTGCTGATACGTTGGCTGGCTTTTTTGCCCAAGTGCCCCTGTCCGTCGCTATCCACGCCGTTTACTTCCGATGGGTCGGCAGCACTGGCGCGGTTTTCCTGGCAAATGCGTGGTACGTTGTTTTGCTGGCAGCTTCCTTCGTTGGTTTCAACAGCCTGTAAATCAAACACTACGTCGGTAGCTTTGAACGTATCTTTCATCCACTGACCTACGTTGGCTTTGGCCGCATTGCCTTCTTCAGCCGTGGTCGAATACACCAGTGGGGGTGTCATGTGCACAAACCGAAGGCCGGGAATCTGTTGCCGAAGGTCATCCACAAACGCTTTATAAGCCGTCTTTACCTGTTCACGATTACTGTCCAGTACATCGGCATAACCGAATTTGAACACGGCAATTTTCAACGTGGCTTTACTACGTAGCGCGGCTTCTTTAAACACCCGAATTTTCTCGTAAGGATTGCCATTCGGAATACCGCCAACATCGACGAAAATGCCACCCCGAAGTCCTTTTCCTTCGGCTCCTTTATCGACCACGTCTTTCGGGCCAAAGTATTCAAACGAAATCCCGTTGGCTTTGGCACCTTCTTCCAAATCCTGTCCGACAGACTGGTGCAGAAAAAGGGTATTCCAGTTTTTGATACGTCCTTTCTCAGTCGCCGACAGATTATCCCAGGCACTTATACCATTAGTACCCACTACGCCCGGTTGCCCAGTGCCCAATGCTACGTTACCAACGGTCGTTGGGTCAGTTGGATTGGACAGATTAGTGGGAGTCGTCGGATTGGGATCAGGGGTTGTATTATCGCCTTTGCTACAAGCGAGCAAGCTGATTATCAGGAATGCAGCTACAGATGGTGACAAGACAGATCGGATTGATCGGATTGCGCTCATTGGTTTATATTGTTTATGCAAACGTCAGCGTCGTTTGGGTGGATATGGTGGTAAAAAACGGCCAATTTGTTCGACATGGGAACGAAAAGAGGACTGGTTTTCCTGATGGGCTTACACAACCGGCAGCGGTCCTAAAAACGAGACATGTATCATGACGAATTGGCGTTGATGGCTCGAAACTGCTCACCTTTAACCACGCACACAACTGTCCCTCGACTAACGACCATTTGAATCGACTAACAACAGGTGCCTTTGAGCGAGCGGTTAGTTTTGTACCCCCAAAGCCTATATCTTTGGTTACAGACTGTCCGACAAGGAAATGTCCCCCAGCACCTATTCTTGCGTTATTGTTGATGACAACGAGATTGATCGGTTAACAGCCCTTGCTCACGCCCGGCAGTATCCGATTCTCGATATAGTTGGCGTGTTTAGCTCAGCCACGGAAGCCTTGCCATTTCTGATAAATCGGCCAGTTGACGTACTGCTACTCGATATTGATATGCCCGAACTGAGCGGATTGGCGTTACGGGCAAATCTGATGAATTTACCGGTTTGTGTATTCATTACGTCTTACCCAGATTATGCCGCCGACAGCTTTGCCGTCGATGCATTCGATTACCTGGTAAAACCGATCCGTCGCGAACGCTTTGCCCATACCATGAGCCGTGTGGCGTCTTTTTTTGAGTTGACCCGCAAGGCCCAACTGTTTGATTTGAGTCTTGGTGCCGATACTATATTTATCAAAGACGGCCATGAGCAAATTAAGCTGAATCTGCATGATATTGTGTATCTGGAAGGGTTGAAAGACTATACCCGCATTGTCACAGCGACGCATCAATATACGGTGCTGTCATCCATTGGAAATCTGTTGCAGAGCAAACCGTTCCAGTCCTTTTTACGTATTCACCGGAGTTACGCCGTGCAACGCCATTACATTGACCGGGTTAGTGCACAACAGGTACAAGTTCAGCAGTTTACGCTACCCGTTGGAAGGAGTTACAAATCAGTACTCAATGAGATCGAATGAAACGATTAGCAGTAAACTAACGATTTACCAGATTCTTTGCTAATGAACCCCACCCTAAATCTCTCCCCCGTAGGGAGGGACTTTACCTCTAACTTTTTGAAGTCCCTTCCCCTTAGGGTGGGGTTTGCTCGACAACTCTTCGTCATCATTTTACTAATTCTCTCCTGCCCTTCTTTTGCCCAAAAACAAGGGCACGCCCTCATTGATTCGCTGGTTGCAGAACTACCCAAAGCTGTCAACGACACAGTGAAAGGGCGGCTATACCGCATTATTGCCGACGAATGGTCGTTTACCAACGTTGATCAGTCGCTGCATTACAGCCGGTTGGGGTTGCAACACACTACCCACATGAAATGGCAGCGGGGAATCGGCGTATTCAACATGTATGTTGGCCGAGCCTACAGTGATAAAGGCAACTACGACTCCTGCCGTCATTATTATCTAAAAGCAATTGCGATTTATAAAAGCCTGAACGATGCGTGGAATTTGGCGAGCACAATCAATAATCTTGGCGTGGCCGAACAGAACATTCGCTCCGATTATCCAGCCGCTACACGCTATTATTTCGAGGGCCTTAAACAAGCTGAAGTGATAGGCGATAATTACCTCATTGGCCTGTGTTTAGATAACATTTCGGAGATTTATCGGATTCAAAAAAATTGGGAGAAAGCACTTGTATTCGGTCAGCGAGCGCTAACACATCGACAAAACAAGCGTAATCCAGACATCAACCTACGGCGTGAACTGGCCGGAGCCTTAAGCAGCATGGCGGCTCTTTATTGCCAGATGGAAAACTGGCCTAAAGCGCGACAATATGGTTTTCGGGCATTGGCCGAGCAACAAAAAGTGGCTAACAATCAGGGATTAGCTAAAACATACGGCAACCTGTCGATCGCCATGGAGCAGGATTATCCGAAAAAAATTGAGTACGCCCTAAAAGCCAAACGTTTATGGGATGAAACAAATCCCCGTCATCTGGATGCGGTCTCTAACCTCGCCAATCTTGGCGTAGCTTATTTTGATCTGGTACGTAGCCCCGGCCCAAACACCGCTACCATCCAGCCTACAAGCCGAACTGACCGTTTGACGTTGGCGGAACAATATTTGACTGAAGCCATTAAGCTAAACGCCGATAAAGGCGAGGTGGGTGATCAGGCTCATTTTCGTGGAAATCTGGCCGAATTACAAGCCTTGACGGGTAATTACAAAGGTGCTTACGAGAATTTTCGGGCCTATCAAAACGTTCAGGATTCATTGTATTCGCAGGAAGCTAAGAATAAGATTGCCGGATTGGAAGGCAAACGCGAAATCGAATTACGTGATAAACAACTCGAAATCAGTCGACTGGCTATTGCGGCACAGAAACGCCAGCAACTGGCGATGCTTGTCGGCTTGGGTTTGTTGGCCGTAATCGGGGGACTGCTGTACTGGCAAAATCGCACCCGCAAACGTACCAACACTACGTTACTGCATTTAAATCAGGAACTTGATGAAGCGAATCGGGTCAAGGCCCGTTTCTTTGCCATTCTGAGCCACGACCTACGTAGTCCAATTGCCAACCTGATTAGTTTTCTGCATCTCCAGCGCGAAAATCCCGATTTACTTCCTGTCGATCAGGTAGCACGCCACGAGCAAAATATCACCGAAGCTGCCGAGGGATTACTCGAAACGATGGAGTCGATGTTGTTATGGAGTAAGGGCCAGATGCAACAGTTCAAACCCGATAAGAAGAGTATTCCCATTGCTACGTTGTTCGGTTACCTGCAACGGTTTTTTGCGAGCGCTCCCAATGTACGTATCACTTTCGACACGTCCGATGAGCTACAGGTTGCCAGCGATGAAGATTATCTACGCACCATCATGCAGAATCTGACCAGCAATGCCATCAATGCGCTGAAACAAACGCCCGATGCGCATATCCATTGGCAGGCCTATTCTGAAAATGGACAAACTGTGCTCTCAATTACAGATAACGGCCCCGGCCTTTCGGAGAGCAAATTAACCGCGCTCTATAGTGATGATGCGGTTATTAGTGGCAAAAGTGGGCTTGGCCTGCATCTGATTCGCGATCTGGCTCGCGCCATTGCCTGCCAGATTAGCGTTCAGTCAAAACCGGGAAGTGGTACGGAATTTAAGTTGGCATTTTCCTGAACCTATCCAATAATTTACTCCTCAACTTCCTTTCGCTTTTGTTTTCGGCGGGAAATCTGAAACAGGTTGCCGCCAGATTCCTCCGGAGTTTGATCGCCCAGAAGAATTCCCCATGCCCGAAGACTTTCGACACGGTCGAAGATAACTTTCATAATGGCAATGGCAGGAATGGAAAGAAACATACCTGAAACACCCGCCAAGGCTCCACCAATTAATACGCCCACAATAGAAACCAATGCATTGACACGCACCTTGGAAGCCACAACGAGAGGTACAAATACGTTGTTATCAATAAATTGAACCAGAAGAAAAATGCCAACAACTCCCAAAATGACCGATAATTCCGGGGTGTTGCTGAACGTAACAAGTACCGTTAGCAACGTAGCAACCAGTCCGCCGATGTAAGGAATCAGGTTGAGAATGGCCGCCATAACACCCAGCAAAATTGCGTATTGAACCCCCAGAACCAGCAGACCAACCGAATTAAGAATGGCAACCAGCGTTGTTTCAATTAATAAACCAACCATGTAACTCTGGATAACCGCCTTCACTTCGCCCAGCACTTCACGAACTCGTTCTGTATGCTTTTCGGTAAATAGAACAATGATGAAATGAAGAAGCATGGTCCGATAATACAACAGCAGAAAGACATAAATCGGAACCAGTGTTAACGTTCCTAATGGCCCCGTAATAACGCCCAGCGTATCCGAACTTTGCAGCGTATCAAGGGTTTGGGCCTGCGCTTTTTGTAGATATTGATTTTGCTGTCGGTAGCTTACATTGTATTCCTGACGAACCCAGCGCTGAATTTTATGAAAGGAATCGTTTAGGTTCTGGCGAATTTTTGGCAGATCGTCTGCAAAATTCGACACCTGCATGGATAGTAAAATAGTTACCCCCGATACGATAAGAATCGCTATCAATAAGGCAATGCTGATGGCAACTACTTTGTGCATCCCCCACCGCGTGAATCGGTTTTCAATAGGTCGCAACAGTACCGCGATCAGCCCCGACATGGCAAGCGGCACCAGAATATCCTGACCCAAATAAATACCGGCTGTTATAATGGCCAGCGCAAGCAGCGAGTGAGAAAACTGGTGGTAATGTGGTGGAGGTAGTGTTTTGGCAGACATGAACTATTTTTAAGTGAAAATCAGGGTAATACATCAGAGTTCCCCAATTACACACTCAACTTTACAGCTATCTTTTTGTTTGCCAAACCACTATTCCGACGTAGCGTTTATCACCTTATTTTTTAAGAGCATTACGTCGATAGAAAACAAAGCCATTTTCTTCACCCGTTTTCCGAACATCGGGCAATGAATCCAGCAACGTAGGTTGTACTGAAGCCTTACGGACAAATAATACGTCCTGATCGATTTTACCACGTAGCAGCCAATCGGTGTCATAATACTTAGGGTTCTTGACAGGCAGTTTTTTCGTATAGAAAAACGGGCCGTAGCTGTGGTAACCAAACGTTTTTACGTAAACGGACTGCCCTTCTGCCTGCTCGAAAAAACGCATGGGCGCATCCTGTGCAATTCCTTCAATACGTCCGATAAACGACCAGAGTGTGAGCGTAACAAATACCGCCGATCCTATAAATAACATGACCGAAGCCCGTGCTACATTATGGCTATTGTACCAGATTAAGACCAGAATTAGCACAAGCAGCAACCAAATACCAGGCAGAATTTCCCAGCCCGACCAGTTGACAGTAGCCGCCAGATTGCCCTGCGTAAATGGATCCTGATCGGCAATTGACTTGACCAGATCCATACGGTTTTTCGCCAATAACGGCAGACCAACGGTTGCTACAATGAAAATGCCGCCAATGATGAGCAAACCAGTCCATAGCCAGTTGTTAAACTGAATCTTACGTTCTTCCAACTGCAACAAAGTCAGTGCTGCAAAGTAAGTTAGCGGGAGGTAGCAAAGCGATGAATAATGGACAATTTTCGACTGAACAATACTGAATAGAATCAGTACAACCCAGAACAGAATAAACATCCACTGCCGAAAATCGCGCTGGTAATTCCGTTCGATAAACAGCGAGCCGAAAGCCCGAATCGCGAAAATAGATGCCGGAAAACAGCCTACAAGCAGAATAATAAAGTGAAAGCCCGGAAATCCGCTGTGTCCAGCGTCGGGTGTGCTGAACAAACGAATATTATAAGCCAGAAATTCGCGCATCAAGGCAGGGCCGTGCAGGTATACATCGACACCATACCACAACAACGAACCTGCTGATGCCATCGCCGTAAAACCCAGAAATTGCAAAGGTGTAATGAACCAGCGAAACCGATTGAGCAGCCAGTAAACAAACAGCACCAGACAAACTATAAGATAAGCAACAGGCCCCTTTGTCAGAACAGCAAAACCAATCATTAACCCGGCCAGCACGATGTAGTGCCACTCGCTTTTAGGAACGGTCATAGCTCCTCCAAGCCGTTCGCGCTTCCAGGAGGCAAGAATCAGGTTAACTAATCCGACGAAAATAAATAGATTAAAAAATGGGTCAATAATGCCGGAACGCGCGTAAAGATGTGGGGTGATTGAACCCAGATAGGCCAACGCCCATAACAGGCCGAACCGATGCCCATGCAGTTTGTAGCCAAGATGGTAAACGTATACCAACGTAATGATACCGCAAACGGCGTTGGGGAATCGGGCAGCAAATTCATTGACCCCAAAAAGCTGCATAGCGATTGCCTGAAACCAGAAAAATAAAGGCGGTTTCTCGTGAAATGGCTTAAAATCAATGTGAACGTGCAGGTAATCGCCCAGCACAATCATTTCGCGGGCACACTCGGCAAAGTTGATTTCGTCCCAGTCGAATAGGCGAACGCTGCCCAGAAACGGAAGAAAAAACAACGTACCTAATCCAATCAGAACCAGCGAATAAAAAAGTTTTTGATTCATTAACGCGCGTATTGATAGTCGTAAGCAGGTTTCCCAAATGGGAAAGAAGCGTAAAAATAGAGGAAAAAAGATTGCCGGGATTCCCGATATTCGCGCCGACAACTTCGTTTCAGTTTACAGCGATTGCCCAGACTCTATTTTTCTGTCCCCTCGCACGGCCGAAAAATTGCAGCCGGATCACTCCCTGAAAACTTTAAACTGCAAACCAGCACCCAATCATGCTTGCCAATCATCGCTTTACTACGTTACCAGCTTATTCGCAGCTACAGGCTCACTACGCTAGTTTGAAAGAACGTCATCTGCGCGATTTGTTCGCCGAAGACCCCGAACGTTTCACTACGTTCTCTCGTCAGTTTGAGGATATTCTGCTCGATTTCTCTAAAAACCGCATTAACGCCGAAACACTACGTCTGCTCATTGAGCTTGCCGATCAGGCCGAACTGAAAAGTGCTATCGGCAAAATGTTTTCGGGCGATAAAATTAACCAGACAGAAGATCGGGCCGTTTTGCACGTAGCACTACGAAATCGGTCGAATACGCCAATTCTGGTCGATGGAAAAGACGTAATGCCGGACGTGAATGACGTACTGGCACACATGAAATCGTTTACTGAACAGATTCGGTCGGGCGAGTGGAAAGGGTATACTGGCAAAGCCATTACCGACGTAGTGAACATTGGTATCGGCGGTTCTGATCTGGGCCCGGTCATGGTCACCGAAGCGCTCAAACCGTATGGTGACGACAAGAAATTGCGTGTTCATTTTGTATCGAACGTCGATGGTGTACATATCTATGAAACCCTGCAAACGGTCGATCCCGAAACAACGCTCTTCCTGATTGCGTCTAAAACATTTACCACACAGGAAACCATGACTAATGCCCAAACGGCACGACAATGGTTTCTGGATGCAGCTAAAGATGAAGCTGCCATTGCCAAACATTTTGCGGCTCTATCGACCAATCAGAAAGACGTAGAGAAATTCGGAATTGACCCGGCCAATATGTTTGGTTTCTGGGATTGGGTTGGCGGCCGGTATTCACTCTGGTCGGCCATTGGGCTTTCGATTGCGCTCTACGTTGGTTTCGATACGTTCGAGGAATTGCTCGACGGTGCTCATGCTATGGATCAACATTTTCAGAGTGCTACGCTCGACCAGAATTTACCAGTTATTCTGGCACTGGTTGGTATTTGGTACAATAATTTCTTTGGTGCTCAAACCGAAGCGATTCTGCCCTACGACCAGTATATGCACCGTTTTGCGGCTTATTTTCAGCAGGGCGATATGGAAAGTAATGGTAAATCGGTAGACCGCGACGGCAATCCAATCGATTACCAGACCGGGCCAATTATCTGGGGAGAGCCGGGCACTAACGGTCAACACGCTTTTTATCAGTTGATTCACCAGGGCACAAAGCTGATTCCCTGCGATTTTCTGGCACCAGCAATCAGCCAGCGACCCATCGGTGAACATCACAAAATTCTGATGGCTAACTTCTTCGCTCAAACCGAAGCATTGATGAACGGCAAAACGGAAGAAGAAGCGGCCAGCGAATTACGGAAGGCAGGCAAGAGCGAAGATGAAATCAAAGCACTGGCTCCGTTCAAGGCTTTTTCGGGCAATCGACCAACCAATTCTATTTTATTTAAAAAGCTGACACCTCGTACACTTGGTAGCCTGATTGCGCTTTACGAACACAAAATATTTACCCAAGGCGTTATCTGGGATATTTTCAGCTTCGACCAGTGGGGTGTTGAACTTGGCAAACAACTGGCTAACCGTATTCTACCTGAATTACAGGATGATGCAACTGTTAGCACCCACGACAGTTCGACAAACGGATTGATGAACACCTTCAAGGCAATGCGCAGCGAATAAAAGCTTTATCCGGTTGGCTCACTTAGGCAGTTGAACAGCATTTTTTGTCGTATCCTCTGCCAACGGTGTTTCATCAGTATTCGAAGAAGAGCGGTATGGGATGGGCAGGGTGATTCGAAACGTAGTACCCTGCCCTACTACTGAGTCGACTTTAATTTGCCCTCGGTGCAACTCAATGATACGTTTAGTAAGTGCCAGTCCAATACCATGTCCTTCGATAGTCATTGTTGTTTCGGAGCGGTAAAATGGCTCGAATATATGCCCCAAATCACTTTTTGAAATACCATATCCGTGATCGCTGAAAGTGAGTTGTATCTGTCCGCGCTCAAACGAAATACCAACTAACAAACGCTTTTCAGGCGAATATTTACAGCCATTTTCCATCAGATTCTGGAAGGCAGTCTGCAACAACGATCCTTCGCCATTAATTACTAACTCCTCTTCCTGATCGGGCAGATTTTCAAAGTCGATACTGATTTGATAATCAGGATTTTTGTTTAGAATAAGACTCTGCGCCTGCCATAATAATTCATCGATACGTACCGGTTTATAGTTATTGGTTGCAGTGTCGGCACTGGCCCGAGCCAGTTCAAGAAGGCCATTAACAAGCCTGATCATACTTTTTACCTCATCGAGCAATCCATCCAGCGTTGTTTCATATTCTTCTTTAGAGCGAGACTGCAAACGGGTTACTTCAATGTGCCCCATCATTACAGTCAGAGGTGTACGCAACTCATGCGATGCATGTGAGACAAAGCTTTTTTGTAGAATAAACGCTTCTTCCAAACGCGACAGCAGGTCGTTAAATGTACGAGCCATATCGGCCAGTTCGTCGCGCTGCCGACCAACATACACACGCTCGTGTATATTGGTTGCGGAAATCGAATTAACCTGCGCAATCAGCTCTGAAACAGGACGTAACGCATCAGTTGCAAACAAATATCCGGCAATACCAACGATTCCTAAACTAAGCACCCAGCCAAAAAACAGGATTTCGCGCAACCGTTCCAGCTTACTGAATCCATACCGATCGCTACCCGATGCTACAATAAGTAATGGCTCACCGTGTTGATTAATATGCTGAACACCAACGGCTTCAATACTATCCCGTTGTATATACTGGGTCTGACCAAGTGCAGCTTTTTTCAAAAAATCGGTGGAAGCCAAAAAGCGGGGGTTCTCCTCTCCCTGATTGAATATAATTACACCTTTTGAGTTGTAGATTGTTACCTGCTCGTTCACAATAGCGGGTAAATCGGCTTGCGGTACTTCGCCCACATCTTCGCGAAGCCGAACCATCGTAAAGGCCTTTTCTTCAAGGCGTTGCTGAAATTCCTGCTGCCGGAATTGATTGTAGAGGTAATAAACCGAGATGGTAAAAAGCAACAAAATAGACGCCACCAGCAGCATAAACAGGAGCGTCAGGCGAGTGCGGATATTCATACGTAGTAACTAATCATTAATTGTCGGTCGATAGTTAGTAGTAACCTAGCTTTAGTAGTATTTGCCTATCGACCGACAACTAAAAACTGTTCGCTACTCTTCTTTCAACATATACCCCATTCCAATAACTGTATGAATGAGTTTAGTTGGAAAATCTTTATCAATCTTCTTGCGTAGGAAATTTACGTAGACATCGATTACGTTGGTACCCGTATCGAAGTGAATATCCCAAACTTTTTCGGCAATATCTACCCGCGAGACAACACGCCCCCGGTTTCGCATAAGGTATTCGAGCAAACCAAACTCCTTGGCTGTCAAATCAATACGTTTATTTGACCGACGTGCAACCTTTTCGTTCAGATCTAATTCCAGATCAGCCACTTTCAGGATGTTGGCTTGCATACCGGCATCACTACTACGCTTGGTCAGTGCCCGCAGCCGAGCCATCAGTTCCCGAAATTCGAATGGTTTTACCAGATAATCATCGGCACCTGCTTCAAAGCCAGTGAGTTTGTCATCTACCGACCCCATTGCCGTTAGCATCAGTACAGGTGTACTATTTTTTTGCTGACGGATCGACTGAACTACATCGAATCCATTAAGTTTAGGTAGGTTAATATCCATAATAATCACGTCATACGGATTATTTAAGGCCATTGTTCGCCCAACCTGACCATCGAAAGCAACGTCTACTTCACAGGATTGCTCCTCCAGACCTTTCCTGACAAATGATGCCAGTTTGGGTTCGTCTTCAACTACCAGAATCTTCATATCAACAGAATACATAAGTCGCTTGTCTAAAAGAACGGAAGAATAGAAAATTAGTTATACTGCCAGTCATCGTTAAGTAAGCTTCCGGCAATAGCGTATACATCTGTTCGCGTCGACAATCTCAGGCAAGCGTATTAAAAGAAATTGAAAACAGTATTAAAAGGGTGTTAAACCTATTTTTTAATCCCAAACATCAACAAAATCAGGCGTCATTCATAGTTTATTCATCCGCCTACTGCCAAGGTACTAGTAGTAGACAAGACGCATCTCCTAGACAGTTAACTTATTTCCATTTTTACTAACATCTGATAGCCTGTTTCTATAGGATAATCAATTCCGGCTAGTTTCCCAAAGTGAATTAATTATCGATTAAATTACATACAAAATACGAAATATTGAGAATTAGTATACTCAAAAGCAACAAACGTATTTACGTAGTTGCTCTATAAATAGATTCGCGAACGCTGGACCGAACTCTACTATACTAGCTATACCCTAGTTAAGCCAAGCTTTTCGATCTCGAATCTAACTAATTGATAGCCAACAAAAAAGCCGCTCCGAAAATCGGGGCGGCTTTCCGCTTCTATCCACACCATTTCAAGACCAACGACCGGGCGGCCGCTGTATCTTGATGTTCAACCTTCCCTTTTGTAAAGGATTGTTTGCGCGAAACTACGCAATTTCTTTATATATCAACTCAAAACTTTTTTCCTTACCAAAAAGATAGCACAAAGTTTGTAATATCTTTTCAAGAAAACGACAATTTTTTACTAATATTATTAAACGTAGCAAATTACAGTATCGAAGGTGAAATCTGCCCTTTTAGAGTGTTTCTGAAGGTTAAATATAACAAAAAATAAACATACATAAACTTATTGTTTTTTATTTTTTGCGATAGTACCGCCTGTTTTTTAATATATAACAACAACAATAACGTCTGGCCTTGCCCATATTGTACAATTATATACGATCGACAGAAAATTATATAAATGTATTAGCTCTCGGTAAGAGACCTTTGTATATGTAAATTTTGTTATTCAGGTAGACACACTACGTTATACGAACGTGTAGCAAATAGTCGGCCAATTTATAATACAACTCATGAAAACAATTGCTTTTAAAACCAATATCAAATGTGGAGGCTGCATTGCCACCGTTACTCCTTTCCTGAACGATGCCGTTGGAGAAGGCCATTGGCAAGTAGACACCCATAATCCAAATAAAGTGCTGACCGTTGAAGCTGACAACGATACCGTTGTTCGGCAGGCTGTTGAAAAAGCTGGCTACAAAGCTGAGCTAATAAATTCGCCAGCATAATGAATACGCCCGTAACAGAACGTCATAATAAAGGCGGGCAGAATAGCACATCATCGACTGTACGCCAAACTTATCCGGTGCTCGAAATGAGCTGTGCCGCATGCGCCGTCAGTGTAGAGTCGATGTTAAAAAATACACCGGGAGTTATTGATGCCGGGGTCAACTATGCTAATCAGAGTGCGTGGGTTCAGTTCGATCAAGGCAACGTAACGCCGGTCGAGTTACAAAATGTGATTCGTTCGATTGGTTATGATCTGGTTATTGATACCGACGATCCACAGGCGATTCAGGAGGAAGCGCAGCAGCAACGGGCTCACGATATACACCAACGTACCATTTGGGCAATCGCCTTGTCGATACCTGTTGTTGTAATTGGCATGTTCTTTATGGATATGCCTTACGCGAACTGGATTATGATGGTGTTATCGGCTCCGGTAGTGTTTTGGCTTGGGCAATCCTTTTTTGTGAATGCATGGCGTCAGGCTCGCCACGGCAAAGCTAATATGGATACGCTGGTGGCGCTCAGCACCGGCATTGCTTTTGCGTTTAGCACATTTAATACGTTCTATCCCGAATTCTGGCATCAGCGAGGCTTGCATCCGCACGTCTACTTCGAAGCGGCTTCGGTTGTTGTTGCCTTTATATTACTAGGTAAGTTGCTCGAGGAGCGCGCAAAATCAAACACTACGTCAGCCATAAAAAAACTAATGGGACTGCAACCCAAAACAGTCTGGCTAGTCGAAAATGGTATAGAACGGGAGGTTCCTGTTACGTCGGTGCAAGTCGGGAATCTGTTATTGGTACGTCCCGGCGACAAAATCCCGGTGGATGGCTTAGTAGAATCCGGGCAATCGTATATTGACGAGAGTATGATTAGTGGCGAAGCATTACCCATTGAAAAACAGGCAGGAGCGCGTGTGTTTGCCGGTACCATTAATCAGAAAGGAAGCTTCCGGTTTCGGGCCGAAAAAGTTGGTGCCGATACGATGCTCGCTCAGATTATTCGTATGGTTCAGGAAGCGCAGGGTAGCAAAGCGCCTGTACAACGTATCGTCGATAAGATTGCGGGTATTTTTGTTCCTGTAGTACTGGTCATCGCTGTGCTCACGTTTGTAGTCTGGTTTTTCTTTGGTTCTTACCTGTCTGCTGACACTGATCCGCTTACTACCGCTCTGCTTACATCGGTTACGGTGTTGGTGATTGCCTGTCCATGTGCATTAGGATTAGCCACACCAACAGCGATTATGGTCGGGGTAGGCAAAGGTGCCGAAAATAATATTCTGATTAAAGACGCTGAAAGTCTGGAAATTAGCTATCGGGTCAACGCCATTGTACTCGACAAAACAGGCACAATTACCGAGGGGAAACCCGTTGTAACAGACATGATCTGGACAATTTCGGGTGATGAAAAACCGCTTCTGCAATCAATTCTCTACTCACTCGAAACCCAGTCAGAGCATCCGCTGGCCAATGCGGTTGCTACGTACCTGAAATCAGAAAAACACGTAACGCTCGAACGTTTTGAAAGTCTGACAGGACAAGGTGTTACGGCCAATTATCAGCACAATCAATACGTTGTTGGCAACCGAAACTTACTTAATAGCGTATTGATTCCGGTTGCAGAGAGTCTGTCTCAACAAGCAACTGATTTACAAAATCAGGCTAAAACGGTTGTCTTTTTTGCCCGGCGTCCTTTCGACTCTAACGGTTCAACAGGGCAACCTCAACTGCTTGCCATTATTGCAATTGCCGATCCGGTTAAACCGTCCTCGAAACACGCCATTAAAACGCTTCAACAGCTTGGTATTGAAACGTATATGCTAACTGGCGATAATCATCAGACCGCCAATGCTATAGCGAACGTAGTAGGGCTAAAACACTATCAGGCGGAAGTGATGCCTGCCGATAAAGCCAATTTTGTCAAACAGCTTCAGGATTCTGGCAACGTAGTAGCAATGGTTGGCGATGGTATCAACGACTCACAAGCGCTGGCGCAGGCCAACGTAAGTATTGCCATGGGTCACGGTTCCGACATTGCCATGGACGTAGCACGTATGACGCTCATAACGTCTGATTTGACCAGCGTACCGAAAGCCCTACAATTATCAAAGCAGACTGTCCGAGTTATTCGGCAGAATCTGTTCTGGGCATTTATTTATAACCTGATTGGTATACCGATAGCTGCGGGTGTGCTCTATCCGGCGTTTGGCTTTTTGCTCAATCCGATGCTGGCAGGAGCAGCCATGGCCTTGAGTTCGGTCTCGGTAGTGAGTAATAGTTTACGACTACGTAGCATGAAGCTACGTTAAGGTTACTGTTATACTACGTTCTTACGGCAAGCGTACATCAATTTTCTGTAAACAAAAGCGTATGACCGAAACAGGTACTACGCTTTTGTTATTTTTAGCCCATCTATAAACATGAATTCTGAATCCATGTTTACCCAGATAGTAGTGCCTTTCATACATTTTCTTAAAATCCGTCACGAATCTATTGTAGAGATTTGGTGGGCTAACAGGTAATTGTAATTTTGGCGGATAATTTTTGACTATTAATTCTTACAATTGATATGGCAACAGCCCTTGATGCGTCTACCCAGGAACGTGTAGACAAATGGCTTAGTGGCAATTACGACGCTGCTACAAAAGAATCTATCCAGCACCTCATCGATTCTGGCAACGTAACCGAACTAACTGATTCATTTTATCGTGATCTTGAATTTGGTACAGGCGGTCTCCGTGGGGTTCTAGGCGTTGGTTCAAATCGGATGAACCGTTACACAGTTGGAGCTGCTACACAGGGCCTTTCGAACTATATCAATGCAGCCTTTCCGGGTCAGGATGTCAGCGTGGCAATTGCTCACGACAGCCGCCGAATGAGTCCAGAATTTGCTCGTCTGGCAGCCGATATCTTTTCGGCAAATGGTATCAAAGTATATTTGTTCAGCAGCCTCCGGCCAACACCAGAGCTTTCGTTTGCTATTCGCCAGTTGGGTTGCCAGAGCGGTATTGTTGTCACGGCGTCACACAATCCACCGGAGTATAACGGCTATAAAGTATACTGGAATGATGGTGGACAGGTGGTTTCTCCACACGATAAAGCAATTATCGGCGAGGTTAGCAAAATTACCTCTATCGATGCCGTTAAGTTTGACGGCGTTCCCGAAAAAATCCACCTTATCGACGAAGAAATCGATGCGCCTTACGTAGAGCGTCTCAAGTCGAATGCGGTTAATCCCGATGTAATCAAGCGGCAGGCAAACCTGAATATTGTATATACGCCAATCCACGGAACAGGCATTACGTTGGTGCCACGAGTGCTCGATGCACTGGGCTTCAATAACGTACATATTGTTGAGCAACAAGCTACACCCGATGGTAATTTCCCGACCGTAAAATCGCCAAACCCCGAAGAACGTGCCGCTATGCAGCTCGCGCTGGATCTGGCCAATTCGCTGGATGCCGACCTCGTGATGGCAACCGACCCCGACGCCGACCGCGTAGGCGCTGGAGCTCGCAATCATCATGGCGAATTTGAGTTGCTGAACGGCAATCAGATGGCCAGTCTGATTATTTATTACCTGCTCAACGCCTGGAAAAAAGCAGGCAAACTGACGGGTAAAGAGTTTGTAGCGAAAACCATCGTTACAACCGATCTGATCGATCAGATGTGTAAAAACTACGGTGTTACGTGCTACAATACGCTAACCGGGTTTAAATACATTGCCGAAGTTATCCGCGAGCTGGAAGGCAAAGAGAAATTCATCGGCGGTGGCGAAGAAAGCTACGGTTACCTGATCGGTGATTTTGTACGTGATAAAGATGCCATTGCTTCCTGCGCTATCATCGCCGAACTGACTGCCTATGCCAAAGATCAGGGACTGAGCCTGTTCGATATGCTGATGGCGATGTATCAGGAAAATGGCTTCTATTATGAATCGCTGGTATCGCTTACCAAAAAAGGGAAGTCAGGGGCCGAAGAAATTCAGCAGATGATGGCAGATTTCCGTGCCAATCCGCCTAAATCAATCGCAGGTTCGCCGGTAGTACGTATCGACGATTACAAAGCATTGACTCGTCTGGACGCAAGTTCAGGTACTACGTCAGCCATTGAAGCGGGTAAAATGGGAATCGAATCATCGAACGTATTACAGTTCTTTACCGAAGATGGCACCAAAGTATCGGCACGGCCATCAGGCACTGAGCCAAAAATTAAATTTTATGTAAGCGTTCGTGAGCCACTTGAGAGCAAGGAAGCTTTCGACGATACGTATGCCAAACTCAAAGAAAAAGTTCAAAAAGTGATTGACGAATTGCAGTTAACGTAGACACGTAGCTATCAATTTCTCAACAATTTCTACTTAAATCCCACTTCTCAGGAAGTGGGATTTTTTTATGCGCATTACGTCATATTTAAAATTATTAGAAGATTGATTAGAATTTTACGATGATCGCCTTTGAGGAATAATACTTATGTATTTAGTGCAGTTTTTCTGTTCTATTTTTCACCTATTCTAATTATTTCCTATGGTAATCAACGCTTTACGACAAGCGTACCGCACATCTATGCTACTAATTGTATGTTGGCTGATGTGCGTAGGGGCTTTTGCCCAGGATCGCAAAATCTCCGGCCGTGTTACGGACGGAACCGACAACAACCCACTTCCCGGCGCAAACGTAGTGATAACGGGCACGCAGGTGGGTATGGTTACTGACGCCAATGGTCAGTTTTCGCTAAACGTTCCATCGGGACGTAATACCCTCACCGTATCGGCCATCGGCTTTGTAGCACAGGAAATTACAATTGGCAACCGCACTACCATCGACATTACGCTGGCTGCTGACATTAAAACCCTGAATGAGGTTATTGTAACAGGTTATGGCGCACAAGCCAAACGTGATATCACTGGCGCAGTGGCAACGGTGGACATGAAGGAGGCTCTCAAAGTTCCGTCTACCAACGTAGCACAGGCTTTACAGGGGCGCGTAGCTGGGGTAACCGTTGGTAACGATAACTCGCCGGGTGGTGGCGTTATGGTACGTATTCGTGGTTTCGGTACTATCAACGACAACTCTCCTCTTTACGTTATCGACGGCGTACCGACAAAAGGCAACCTGAACACCCTTAACCCGAACGACATCGAAAGTCTACAGGTATTAAAGGATGCTTCGGCAGCTTCGATCTATGGTTCCCGCGCGGGTAACGGCGTTGTTATTATTACAACTAAAAAAGGGAAAGCGGGTAAGCCAAAATTCACCTATGATGCCTATTACGGCGTTGCACGGCCGGGGAAATTTCCTGAACTTGTTAACACACAGGACTTTGCCAGCTTGATTTGGGAATCTCGTCGTAACGCTGGTAATCTGGTTAATGGCAATCCTAAACACGCCCAGTTCGGCAATGGCGCATCGCCCGTTATCCCGGATTATATTTTTCCGGATGGTGCTTCGGAAGGTGACCCTCGGCTGGCTAAAGATGCTAACGGAAATTTTGTCAACTACACTACAGATGTTGACAATTCTGCCTTTAGAACATCGAAATGGTTAATCACCAAAGCTAACAAAGAAGGCACCAACTGGTTCAACGAGATTTTCTCCGATGCACCAATTCAGAATCACCAGATTGGCGTTACGGGCGGTAACGAAGGTGGTCGTTACGCAATGTCGGCCAACTATTTCGATCAGGAAGGTATTCTGAAATATACGTGGTATAAGCGTTATTCGATCCGGGCAAACACTGAGTTTAACGTAACGAAACGGATTCGGGTCGGCGAAAATATTCAGTTTGCTTACGGCGAGCGCGTTGGTGGTTCTAACTCAACTCAAAGTGCTACAGCCAATAACAACGAAAGTAACGCCATTTCGATGGCGTATCGGATTCAGCCAATCATTCCGGTTTACGACGTAGCAGGGAATTTCGCTGGTACAAAAGGTGGTGACCTCGACAATGCCCGTAACCCGGTCGCGCTGCTTTATCGGAACAAAGACAACGTCGGTAAAGAGCTACGTTTCTTTGGTAATGCCTACGCTGAAGTAGACATTCTGAAAAACCTGACAGCTAAAACCAGCTTTGGTATCGACTACAATACGTATAATATCCGGGCCTATACGCCACGTGATATTGAATCGTCAGAAGCCGCTACGGCCAACTCTATGTTTACACGTAACGAGATTGGCTATACCTGGACCTGGTATAATACGTTGACATATAATGCTGAAATTGGCTCATCGATCCGGTATAACATATTACTTGGAACCGAATCGATCAAAAACAATTTCGAGTTCTTCCGCGCCGACCGTTCCCGTTTTGCCAACGACGATCTATATAATCGCTATCTCGATGCCGGTAACGCTGGAACGCAAACCAATACGGGCGGTGGCTCTGACTGGAAATTAGCGTCTGAATTCGCGAAAGCCAGCTTCTCGTTCTTCGACAAATACCTACTCGATGGAACAATCCGTCGTGACCGTTCTTCGCGTTTTGCTGCTGCCAATCGGGTTGCTTATTTTCCGGCAGTATCGGCCGGTTGGCGGGTATCGCAGGAAAATTTCCTGAAGCCTGTTACGTGGATCAACGATTTGAAAATCCGTGCGGCTTACGGTCAAACGGGTAACCAGGAAATTGGTAACTACAACCCGTTCCTTATTTACGGAACTGCACCTACAACGGCTTTCTACGACCTGAACGGATCACGCACATCGTCACTGCAAGGCTATGAGCTTCAACAATTTGGCAACCCAAATGCGAAATGGGAAACCACTACGTCGGTTGACTTTGGGGTAGATGCTTCGCTCTTCAAAGGGAAGCTGGACGTTACGTTCGACTGGTTCAACCGTGTTACGTCGGATGCGCTGTTCCCGGTTGAAGTACAGTTTACTCAGGGGCAAGCTACGAACCCATTCCAGAACATTGCTTCGTTCCGCAACAGAGGATTTGAATTAGGGCTGAACCACAGCGGCAAGCTGATGAATGGTGACTTCACCTACAGCATTGGCGCCAACATTTCGACCTACCGAAATCTGGTAACGAAAACCGATGGTAATCCATCTACGCAGTATTTTGGCTTTACACCCCGGATTCCGGCTATGACCGTAACCCAGCAGGATTATCCAATTTCGTCGTTCTTTGGTTACGTCATCGACGGTATTTTCCAGACGGACGAAGAAGCATCTAAAGCCGCCGTTCAATTCGGTGGTGGCCTGAACAATAAAGCCGGGCAATTCCGTTTCCGCGATCTGAATGGTGATGGCATCATCAACGCCAGCGACCGACAGGTTATTGGCAACCCTCATCCAAAAATGGCTTATGGCCTGAACCTGAATCTGGGCTATAAGAACTTTAACCTCACCATATTTGGTCAGGGTGTATATGGTAACGAAATCTTCAACTACAACCGTTACTGGACTGACTTTCAAACTTTTGGCGGCATACGTAGTAAACGGATGTGGGAAGATTCATGGCGTCCGGGCAAAACAGATGCTAAACTGCCACAACTCCGCTCGAACGATAACATCAGCTCAAACCCATCGACGTATTATCTGGAACCCGGTTCGTACCTGCGGATGAAAAACATCCAGCTTTCGTACAATCTGCCACGTACGCTGATGGGCAAATTGGGACTGAGCAATGCCATGATTTACATTCAGGGACAAAACCTGTTTACGGTTACTAATTACAGCGGTCTAGATCCTGAAATCAACCTGCGTGATTCAGGCGGTACGGGTAACGACCGTCACATTGGCGTTGATGAAGGTGCTTATCCAGTGTCGAAAACGATGCTTGTTGGCTTGAATCTGGCATTCTAATGAACCAAAATTTGCAAAAGACATCATGAAAAAAAGTATAATATGGGCTGCTTTCCTGACCATTGGTTCATTAACAGCCTGCAAAGATTCTTTCCTCGACGTACAGCCTAAAGCTGTGCTCGGTCCTCAGAGTTTCAATAATGCAACAGGCGTAAACTACCTCCTTATCGGCGCTTATTCGCTCCTCGATGGCTGGGGTTCGGGTGGTACGTCGTATCACTCGGCGGCCGATAACTGGGTATTCGGTGCCGTAGGTGCTGACGATGCCTACAAAGGCTCAACAGCGGGTGACCAACCTGATATTTCGTATATCGAATTCAAGAGTATTCAGCCAGATAACGGTTATTTCCGGGGGAAATGGCGGGTTGCTTACGATGGAGTTGCCCGCTCGAACGACGTATTACAGACGCTTGAGAAGGTTACCGACATGACCGATGCTGATAAGCTTCAGATTCGGGCACAGGTTCGGTTCCTGCGTGGTCACTATCATTTTGAGGCCAAGAAAGTGTTCAATATGGTGCCTTACATCGATGAAAAAACGTATAACCCGACCGATCTGAACAGCACAAAAGTGCCTAACGACAAGGATATCTGGCCAAATATTGAAGCTGACTTCAAATTTGCTTACGATAACCTGCCAGCAAAACAATCGCAGGTAGGTCGGCCTACCAAATGGGCGGCTGCCGGTATGCTGGCCAAGGCTTATATTTTCCAGAAAAAATGGGCTGAGGCAAAGCCGCTCTTAGAAGCAATTGTGGCCAGTAATCAGTACAAATTGATGGATAGGTACCACGATAACTATAAAACCACTACCAACAACAATGCTGAATCGATTTTTGAAATTCAGTTTTCGGTAAACGATGGTACGGGCGAAAATGGAAACAACGGTGCCGTTTTGAACTATCCTTACGGTGGTCCAACAACTTGCTGCGGTTTCTTCCAGCCTTCGCAGAACCTCGTGAACGCCTTCCAGACCGACGCAAATGGTTTGCCCCTGCTCGATACGTTCAATAATACGGATGTTTCAAACGATCAGGGACTTGAATCGACACAACCATTTACACCTTTTGCTGGCCGGTTAGACCCTCGTCTGGACTGGACTGTAGGTCGTCGTGGTATTCCTTATCTCGACTGGGGACTCATGCCCGGTAAAGCCTGGGTTCGTGATCAAGGCAATGGCGGTCCTTATGAGCCGAAAAAGCACTTATTTTATCGGACCGACGTAGGAACGAACACGTTTGCAAGTAACAACCGACTCAATGCCAACAACTACCGAATTCTGCGCTTAGCGCATGTATATCTGTGGCTGGCAGAAATTGAAATTGAAGTTGGCTCTGTAGAAAAAGCGCGTGAATACGTCAATCTGATCCGGAAACGTGCCGCAAACACCGATGGCTTTGTAAAAATGGACAACGGTACGTCTGCCGCTAACTACGCAGTGGGTCAGTACACGCAGGCATGGTCCGACAAAGCAGTGGCTCGTAAAGCAGTACAGTTTGAGCACCGCCTAGAATTTGGTATGGAGGGTCACCGATTCTTCGACTTAGTTCGCTGGGGCATTGCCGCTGAAACGCTGAACGCGTACATGCAGAAAGAATCCAACATGCGGACGTATTTTAAAGGTGCTACGTTCGTGAAAGGTAAGCACGAATATTACCCAATTCCGTTACAGGAAATTCTGAATAGTAAAGTAAACGGGCAAGCAACGTTGAAGCAGAATCCGGGATACTAAGCCTAAATGATAAAAATGAGCAGTTGGCCTAGATGCCGACTGCTCATTTTTTATAGATGGCTACCAATCATCTACTACGCTGTTTATCAGAAGGTAACAGACATTTTTCATGCAAAATCATTTGTTAATAGAATACTAACGTTGGTGATTTGGGGGATTGGAATCCTGAATGAACGTAGCATGTAGTCAATAAGCGATTATATGGTCTGACAGGTCGAAGTTGTACGGTATAAAAATGCGTATCTTTGCGCGCCGTTACGTTACATTCGAATGACACTACGTATTGAACATCCCGACGAACTTCCTACTGCTGCCCGCCAGTTGTTGGCCGAAGGCCGTAGTCAGCCAGTCTGGTTGTTTGAAGGCGAAATGGGTACCGGAAAAACAACATTGATAAAGGCATTATGTCGTGTATTAGGTGTTGTGAGTATTGTTCAAAGCCCAACCTTTTCGATTGTAAACGAATACACCACCCACGAGGGGAAATCGGTATTTCACTTCGATTGTTATCGACTACGTAACGAAGCGGAAGCAATGGATATAGGTATCGAAGAATATTTCGATTCAGGCGATTTTTGTTTTGTTGAATGGCCAGCACGAATTCAATCGATCTGGCCTACTACATATTATCAGATCTCGCTTTCGGAAGCTCCAGATGGGGGCCGACAGATTGATACTGAAATGGTTGCATAGTTTTGGTATTCTGTTCATGATCAATCGATTATGAACCGTAAACTTTTTAGAAGTGACTGGATTTGAGGAGTTAGCCAAACAAACGGCGTTATATCCGAAAGAAGCCCCACTGGCTGTTAAAACCAACCAGCATAGTTTGTTGATTGGTTTACCGAAAGAAGTATCGCTTCAGGAAAACCGAATTGCACTTACACCAGAAGCGGTATCGATTCTGGTACGTAATGGCCATAACGTAATTGTGGAGCAGGGTGCTGGCGAAAAAGCAAAATTCACCGATAATGAATATAGCGAAGCCGGAGCCCAGATTGCCCATTCGCCTAAAGAAGTTTATCAGGCGGCCAATTTAATTCTGAAAGTCGAGCCACTGGTCGAAGCAGAATTTAAGTACGTTCAGTCGGGTAGCACCATTATCTCAGCCGTGAACTTACCCGCTCATGACCGCGATTATTTTGAGAAACTCAATAATAAGCAACTCACCTCTTTTGGCTACGAATACATTGAGGATCAGAGTGGTGGCTTGCCAGTTATTC
Organism: Spirosoma daeguense; assembly: GCF_054776875.1. NCBI lineage: Bacteria > Pseudomonadati > Bacteroidota > Cytophagia > Cytophagales > Cytophagaceae > Spirosoma > Spirosoma daeguense. Next base: position 585,016 of record NZ_BAAHBF010000003.1, on the reverse strand, counting down.
GTTCCATGAGCGAAATTGCCGGTAGCACGGTGATGCTGATTGCTGGTGAGCATTTAAGCAATGCAGATAATGGTCGGGGCATTATTCTGGGAGGTATAACTGGAGTTCCGCCAACGAAAGTTGTGATGCTAGGGGCCGGAACCGTTACTGAATATGCCATTCGAACAGCTCTTGGAATGGGAGCCGACGTAAAGGTTTTCGACAAACACCTTTATAAACTTCAGCGACTTAAATATGCGGTTGGGCAGCACATTTACACATCGATCATTGACTCTGATACGTTAGGAGAAGCGATTCAGCGGGCCGATCTGGTTATCGGTGCGATGCGTGCCGAAGATGGTTTAAGCCCGATAGTCGTAACTGAAGAGATGGTTGGGCGGATGAAGCCGGGTTCGGTTATTATCGACGTATCGATTGATCAGGGCGGCAATTTCGAAAGCTCCCGAATGACCACGCACAAAGAGCCCACCTACAAACATCTGGGTGTTATTCACTATTGCGTACCAAACATTGCTGCTCGTGTAGCTTATACAGCTAGTATGGCCCTGAGTAACATATTTTTACCTTTTCTACTCTCAACTGGCACTAACGGCGGTATTGAGCAGATGATGTATGCGAACCGTTGGTTTATGAAAGGTGTTTATACGCATAAGGGCACCTTGACGAATGCGTACATTGCCCGGAAATTCAATATGCGGTTCAAGGATTTAGACCTTCTGCTGGCAGCAAGATTTTAACTTTAGTATCAGGAGCGAGTATTGAGTAGTGAGAATGTTGATGCGTCAGCTATTCTCACTACTCAATACTTACTCCTCACTCCTAAAAAAATGATTAATCACAGCAACGAAAATACGATACTTGACGATGCCAACTCCTATGATGTTAATAAGAAACTCATGGGTGCTGTTTCTTCCGACTTCATAAAAGTGGCAGAGCAATTAAAAGAGGCATCGTACCAGATCCGGAAACGTGGTTTTTCGGAAAATCCAGTTTTTGTATCCTCTCAGCAGGACGTACCTGTCGGGCAGTTACTTATTGGTGCTGGTGAGCTTGAGAATAGGTGGAATTACAAGGCTTCTTTTCTGGATGAATTTATCCAGCGCGGTCTGATTGGTCAGGAGTCCATCGACCTGTGGAAAGAAAATTATAAAGCACCAGATGAGTATTGCTGTCTGTTTGTTGTTCAAGGGGATTTTGCTGGTTTTATTTATATTCCCTACCCCGAAGATTAGACCGATTATTGTAATACCCTACCATAAAAACCCTATTCGGATTGTTGATTTTATGGTATTTTCTCTTACGCCGATTGCTCAGCATTCGGCGTTTGTTTTTTCTCCTCACTAATAATACTTTTTTGAGAAACCCTTTTGCTAAAAAATCCCTAAGAATGGCTTTCCCCATTGAGTTAGGTTACGTTGCAAAATCGTCATAAAATTGCTACAAACGCCCTATAAGCCGTTTAGAAGCTCACCTATATAAGACCAACTGAGTATTCAAAAAAAAACGGTATATTAAGGCAATCTTACCAAAAAACGATAGGAAAAGATCGAGTTTTTTTGTATTTTTACAATCTATAAAACACGTTGTGTAGAGGATAATACGTGAACCCTGAACAACAAATTTTCTGATATTTTTCATTCTGACATGACCAACGAATTGATAGAAGAAGACGCTCCTGCTGAAACAAAGTCAAACGGTACCTACGGGGCTGATAACATCACTGTTCTGGAGGGTCTGGAGGCCGTTCGTAAACGCCCAGCCATGTATATCGGCGATGTCGGCATTCGGGGGTTACACCATTTGATTTGGGAGGTCGTTGACAACTCGATTGACGAAGCGCTGGCGGGTTATTGTGACCGTATCAGTGTTACCATAAATCCAGATAATTCCATCACCGTAAAAGATAACGGACGCGGAATTCCGACGGGTATCAATACCAAAATGGGTAAATCTGCACTCGAAATCGCACTGACGATTTTGCACGCAGGTGGTAAATTCGATAAAGACACGTATAAAGTATCGGGTGGTCTGCACGGCGTTGGTGTTTCCTGCGTGAATGCGCTCTCTACCGATTTGCGTGTAGAAGTTCACCGGGAAGGCAAAGTTTTTGAACAGGAATATAAAATTGGCATACCTCAGTACGATGTTCGCGTTATTGGCGATGCTGCTGATACAGGCACTACGGTTCATTTCAAACCCGATGGTAGTATCTTCACAGAAACCATTTATCGCTATGAAACCATTGCCGGTCGTCTGCGTGAACTAGCGTATCTGAACAAAGGCATCCGCATTTTCCTGACTGACCTTCGCGAAATGGATGAGAATAACATGCCTGTTAATCAGGAAGAATTCTTTTCGGAAGGTGGTTTGATTGAGTTTGTCCAGTTTCTGGACGAAACCCGGCCTGCCTTAGACGGTATGAAACCCGTCTATATGGAAAGCGACAAAGGCTCAACGCCCGTGCAGGTAGCGCTGGTTTATAACTATGAGGCTGGTGAGAACGTATTGTCGTATGTGAACAACATCAATACGCACGAAGGCGGCACGCACGTACAGGGTTTCCGTTCGGCGTTGACGCGCGTACTCAAAAACTACGCAGATAAAAACCCCGGTGTATTACCCAAGAATGCGGGTAAAGTGACGTTTAGTGGCGAAGATTTCCGGAAAGGTCTGACAGCCGTTATCTCGGTAAAAGTTCAGGAACCTCAGTTTGAGGGGCAGACCAAGACGAAATTAGGAAATCAGGAGGTGGTAAGTGCAGTAAGTCAGGCAATGGCCGATCTGCTCGAAACCTGGCTGGAAGAAAATCCTAAAACTGCCGCCGGTATTGTCAAGAAAGTACTGGTATCTGCTCAGGCACGTATCGCTGCTGATCTGGCCTACAAACGTATTATGACGGAGCGGAAGGATTTTATGGGCGGCATGGGCTTACCCGGCAAACTGGCCGACTGCTCAGACACTGATCCAGAAAAATGTGAGCTTTATCTCGTTGAGGGAGACTCGGCTGGTGGTACCGCCAAACAAGGTCGTAACCGGGCGTATCAGGCCATTTTACCACTACGTGGTAAAATCCTGAACGTAGAGAAGGCCATGGAGCACAAAATCTACGAAAACGAAGAGATTAAAAATATATGGACGGCCCTGGGCATCCGGCTTGAGAAGAAAGATGATGAAACAGTCATGAATCTGGAGAAACTCCGGTATCACAAAATCATTATCATGACCGATGCCGACGTCGATGGAAGCCACATCAGAACATTGATCTTAACATTGTTTTACCGGAACATGAAAGCGCTGATCGACAATGGCTATATATACATTGCTCAGCCTCCGCTTTATCTGGTAAAAAAAGGAAAAGAAGAGCGCTACTGCTGGACAGAAGGGCAGCGTGAAGCTGCGGTAAAAGAGCTGGCCGGTAGCGGAAAAGAAGAAAACGTAGGAGTGCAACGCTACAAAGGACTAGGCGAAATGAACGCCGAACAGCTTTGGAGCACAACCATGAACCCAGACACACGTAGTCTGAAGGTAGTAACGGTAGAATCTGCTGCCGACGCCGATCACGTTTTCTCGACGCTAATGGGAGATGAAGTTGCCCCCCGACGCGACTTCATTGAACGAAACGCCAAATACGCCCGAGTGGATGTTTAACTGAATGATAACATAGAGCGGGCCGAATAGCCCGCTTTTTTGTTTTATTTCAAAGTTTTGAATTGAATATGCGTTATTCCTTTAAACCTAACCGCGCATTACTCAGCAAATTCGTTTCCCGGTTCACATCCAGCCGGTCGAGTTCTCCTAATCCGGTAATTGAAAAAATGGCAAAAGTCAGTGAAAAAGTTAGCAGTGTTATAGATCAGAGTGATTATCTGAGTCGTGATTTAAGCTGGTTAAAATTCAACGAGCGCGTACTCGATCAGACACGTAGCACGAGCCGGACGCTCATGGAACGGCTAAAGTTTCTGGCAATTTCGGCATCTAACCTCGATGAGTTCTTTATGATTCGGGTGGGTAGTCTTTATAATTATCTGGATTACCACAAACAGCGTGTCGACTATTCAGGCTTACGCGAAGTACCGTTTCGGAAAGCGCTCTTCACGGCAGCACATCAATTTTCACAAGATCAGCAGGCTGTTTTTCTAGATCAGTTACTTCCTCTATTTGAAGAGAACGGCCTCCAACTTGTTGGCTATGACGAGTTAGCCAAAGAAGAGCAGGTTGAAGCGAACAACTACTTTGATCGCACAATCTATCCTACGCTGACGCCAATGGTGTATGACTATACGCACACCTTTCCGGTATTGCTGGCTAAGGTGCTTATTTTCGGCGTAGTCACCCAAAATCCGGAAGTTGCCCCTACACCCGGTTCACGTCTGGAAGATGAAGAAGATAGACAGCGTCTTTCGTTTGTTCAGATTCCGGCTAACCTTCCTCGATTCGTACCCTTCGAACGCGATAATCTTGTCGTTTTTGTGCCGATAGAAGAAATTATTCGGCATAATATCAAAAAACTATACCGGAATATCAGCATTACGGCGGTCAGTTTATTCCGTATCACACGTAACGGCGATTTTACCCTCGACGAGGACGAAGATGATGAAGTAGATTTTATTGATGAAGTACGTCAGAAAATCAAAAATAGACGCCTTGGACGAGTAACACGGCTGGAAATTGAAACTGAAGAAAATACAGACGAGCCCTCTCCCTGGATGATCAATCTGTTAAAAAAACGGTGGGAGATCGATGAGCTAAACATTTTCGAATCGCAAACATTACTCGATTTTTCGGCATTCTGGCAAATTATCGGAAATCCCGAATTCAAAGATGATATGCCTCTCCCCCACGCGCCAGTGCCACCGCTGGGATTGGGCAGAGATAAAAACGATGACATTTTCGAGCTGATAAAACAGCGCGATTTATTGCTCCATCACCCATATAATAACTTCGAACCGGTGCTTCAATTGCTTGAACAAGCGGCCGAAGACCCGAACGTATTAGCTATCAAGATTACCCTTTATCGACTGGCAAAGCGGTCACGTATCACCGAAGCTCTGTTAAAAGCAGCCGAGAATGGTAAACACGTATCGGTTTTGTTTGAAGTAAAAGCCCGGTTCGATGAAGAAAACAACATCCGGGAAGCCCAGCGGCTCCAGAAAGCAGGGTGCTTTGTCATCTACGGTATCAGCCGATATAAAACACATACCAAACTATTACTGGTTGTCCGATCAGAAGGCAATCGCGTGGTACGTTATGCGCACATGGCTACCGGAAATTATAATGAAGATACGTCGAAACTGTATACCGATGTTGGCCTGTTAACTACCAATGAAACATATACACACGACATTTCGGAGTTCTTCAACGTAATTACCGGTCATTCCGTACCGAACGAATATCAGTACTTAATTACCGCCCCTCGCGACATGCGCGATCAGCTTCTCCGTTTGATACGTTGTGAAGCAGACAATGCACAGCGAGGTATGCCAAGCGGAATCTGCTTTAAGGTTAACTCACTGGAAGACCGACAGATAATTGACGAATTATACAAAGCTTCTCAGGCTGGTGTCCCGGTTCGATTAATTGTACGTAGCATTTGCTGTTTACGTCCTCACCGTACCGGTTTAAGTGAAAACATAACAGTACGGTCTGTTGTCGGCGATTTTCTGGAGCATACCCGCATTTATTATTTCCATAACAACGGCGATCCAAAAGTATATGGCGGCAGTGCCGACGTAATGGTACGTAGTTTCGACCGACGTATTGAATCATTGTTTTATTTCGCCGACACCCGCGTGAAGCAATTGGCTATGCTGATTCTAAGCTATAATCTCCGCGACAACGTCAATGCGTATGAGTTAGAGGAAGACGGTAACTTCAAAAAATGTGAAGTTGCAGACGGAGATAAACCGTTTAATATGCATAAGGAATTTTTCGAGGTAACCGAGAAAGAAGCGATGGCAGTACGTTTATTCGATTCCGAAATCAAACCGGCTGAAGTTGCCAAGATTGAAGAAGAGTATCAGGAAGGAGCTGAACGGGCCATAGCTGACATTTAGTAAATATTTTTCTATATTTGATTTCTTAGTTAATACAAATATGGAGTCAATACGAGTACATTTGCCAAAAGATTTACGAATGAACGACGATGAGTTTATTCGTTTTTGCCAGGACAACCCGGACTTGAAATTCGAGCGCCGGAAGAATGGCGATATCGTTTTTATGGCAAACACCGGCGGAGAAACAGGAAATTACAATTTCGAGCTTAGCGTTACATTTGGCATCTGGAACCGACAAGCCAAATACGGGAAGTTTTTCGATTCGTCAACGGCGTTTCGGCTTCCCGATACGTCGATTATGTCGCCCGATGTCGCTGCAATCTCACAAAGCCGTTGGGATGCCCTTACATCCGAAGAGCGTCGTAAGATTTTGCATCTGTGTCCAGATTTTGTACTGGAACTGCGTTCGAAATCGGATCGCTTGAAAGACTGCTTCGAGAAAATGGATGACTGGATGGTAAACGGTTGTCGGCTGGCCTGGTTAATCGATTTAGACAATCAGCGAACCTACATATATCGTGCAGATCAAGCCGTTGAAGAACGTAGTGGTCTAGGAATTTTGACCGGCGAAAATCTACTACCCGGTTTTACATTAGACGTAGCAAGCTTATTAACGTAGTACTACCTTACATAGACAGGACGATTTGGCGAATATTGTTTGTCAGATCGTCCTGTTCGCATTTATTCTAGCCGCTTTTTGTATCTTAGCCTATCAAATTGTCACGTAGCTTTACTGAATGGAACGCTTTACAGGTCTGACAGGCATTGTTTTAATTCTGGGGATTGCCTATGCCCTTTCAAATAATCGAAAAGCAATTAATTACCGTACCGTTGGAGTCGGATTATCTCTTCAATTTGGGTTAGCGGTATTTGTTTTAAAAACCGACGTTGGTCAACAACTTTTTCAGGGGTTGGGCCACTACGTTGACCGTCTTCTTCAAAAAGCCAATACGGGTGCCGAATTCGTCTTTTCATCTCTGGTCAGAACAGATGTTCTGGTTAAAGCCTTTGGCCCCGGCAATGATTTTATCTTCTTTTTCAAGGTAGTTCCAACGATCATTTTCGTAGCAGTTCTAGTCAATATTTTTTACCATTTGGGTATCATGCAGCGCATTGTGGCGGTTATGGCCCGTGCAATGAAGTGGCTCATGGGAGTTAGTGGTGCCGAAGCGCTGTCGAACGTAGCTAGTACGTTTGTTGGTCAGGTCGAAGCCCAAATCATGATCAAGCCTTATCTGAACGGCATGACTAATTCCGAATTGTTGGCTAGTATGACCGGTTCGTTTGCCTGTATTGCCGGTGGTGTTTTGGCAGTTTATATTTCTCTGGGTGTTCCAGCTCCTTATTTACTGGCTGCCAGCATCATGGCTGCTCCGGGGGCTTTGGTTATCAGTAAAATAGTGATGCCCGAAACAGAGACTTCTGAAACCCAAGGCATTATAAAAGTAGAGATCAAAAAAACACATGCGAATCTGCTCGATGCCATTGCCGCAGGTGCCAGCGAGGGTTTGAAAGTGGGACTTAACGTAGTAGCTATGCTGATCGGCTTTATTGCACTGATCGCCCTGCTTGATAGTATTTTATTCCGGATTGGTTTCTACTTAATCGGAATTGATTACCTAAGCATGAACTTCCTACTTGGTAAAGTCTTCTCCATTTTTGCGTGGGCAATGGGAGTTCCCGGTAAGGACATTCAGGAAGCTGGTTCTCTGATGGGTACTAAAATGGTGGTGAACGAGTTCGTTGCTTATCTCGATCTGGTAAAAGTGAAACAAACCCTTGAGCCAAAAACCATTGCTATTGTCAGTTTTGCACTCTGCGGATTTGCTAATTTTAGTTCGATTGCCATTCAGGTTGGCGGTATTGGTGAACTAGCTCCCAATCGACGGAGTGATTTAGCCCGATTAGGCTTCAAAGCACTCATCTGCGGTACCTTGGCAAGTTATATGTCGGCAACATTGGCGGGTTTACTGTTGTAACGTAGTAAATCCATAGTTTGCCGCCCGGCTTCAGTTCAACTGAAGCCGGGCTTTTTTATTTCAGCACTTTTTCTTTCCGATCATCAACCCTAACTTCGAGTTAATAGTTTTTCTACTAAACACCCTTAACATTTCATGATCCAGACCCGACTAATTCCTCGAACGGCCGAAGCCCACGAGCCACCGTTACTCATAAAAACGATGCTGGCCCAATCGCTACGTTACGAACCCCAACGCGAAATTGTTTACCGCGATTTATTCCGGTTGAATTACATTCAGCTTAACGAACGCGTTAGAAAACTGGCAAACGTTCTGACCGGGTTAGGTATAAAACCTGGCGATACGGTAGCTGTTCTGGATTGGGATAGTCACCGCTACCTTGAATGTTTTTTTGGTGTCACGAGCCTGGGAGCCATTCTTCATACCGTTAACGTTCGGCTTTCACCTGCACAGGTTTTATACACAATGAATCACGCGGAAGATAAAATCGTGTTGATTCATGAGGATTTTCTTCCTATTCTAACCGCTATAAAAGGCCAGCTAACTACGGTTGAAACATACGTAGTGCTCAGCGACAAAGTATATACAGGTTCAGAAGAAATTACGGAGCTGGCAGCAGTTCCGGAAGGTTTTGCCGGTGAATACGAAGCCTTACTTAAAGCAGCTTCCAAAGATTTCGAATTTCCAGATTTCGATGAAAACACGTGGGCCACTACGTTCTATACGACGGGTACAACGGGCAATCCGAAAGGTGTATATTTCTCGCATCGGCAGTTGTTTATGCATACAATGGGCCTGTTAACCTATATAATTGGTTATGAAGCCATGCCTTTTAAAGGTTCTGCCGATGTGTATATGCCCATTACGCCTATGTTCCACGTCCATGCGTGGGGATTTCCATTTCTGGCAACCATGATGTCGGCCAAGCAGGTTTATCCCGGCCGCTATGAGCCTGAACTACTCTTGAAGTTGCTGATCAAAGAGGGCGTTACGTTATCGCACTGTGTGCCAACAATTTTAAATATGCTTGTCAGCAACCCGGCAGCTCAGAAATTTCAGGAACCGCTTAGTCGTTGGAAAGTATTGATTGGTGGCTCAGCACTAACAAAAGGGCTGGCTAAAGCGGCTATTGATCTGGGAATTACCGTTTTGGCTGGTTATGGTATGTCTGAAACAGCTCCGGTTATGGCTGTTGGCTATTTGAACGAAGCGGAGCAACAACTTCCTATGCCGGAGCAGCTTGAACTTAGAACCCGTGCCGGACGTATTTCGCCTTTTGTTGACATGCGTTTAATGGATGACGAAGGAAATTTTGTTCCGCATGACGGTCATTCACTCGGCGAAATTGTGGCACGTGGTCCCTGGCTTACTCAGGGTTATTATAATGACCCTGAACGCGGGGCTGATCTTTGGAAAGGTGGCTGGTTACATACCGGAGACGTAGCCAGTATTTCACCTGATAACTGGATTACGATTGCCGACCGAACAAAAGACGTCATTAAAACCGGTGGCGAATGGGTATCATCCTTAGATATGGAGGACGTACTGTCGCAGATAGAAGGCGTTGCAGAATCAGCCGTGATCGGTTTACCTGACGAACGATGGGGAGAACGACCCCATGCGCTTATCATTCAGAAACCGGGCTATAATCTGACTGCTGAAAGTATAAAAGCTGGCTTACAGGCGAGAGTTGATCGGGGAGAATTACATAAATGGTACGTTCCTGATCGGATTTTGTTCGTCACCGAGATTCCAAAAACCAGCGTTGGCAAGATTGATAAAAAACGGATTCGAACAGAGATGAAAGACGCCATTCTGGCTTCTTAAAATTTGCTTATATGATACGTATTGGTTTGCTTTCTGACACACACAGTTACCTTGACCCAACACTTTTCGCGCATTTCGATTCCTGTGATGAAATTTGGCACGCAGGAGACGTTGGAGCATTAGATGTTGTTGAGCAGCTACGTGCCTTTCGTCCGCTACGTATTGTATCTGGAAACATCGACCATGAAACGCCTGAACTACCAGCTAACCAACGATTCGTCTGTGAAGAGTCAACGATATGGATGACCCATATCGGCGGGAGCCCACCAAAATACAATCCAACTGTTCGACCTATTTTGCAGACGGATACTCCGGATATTTTTGTTTGTGGCCATTCGCATATTCTCAAAGTAGTACGTGATCCGGGTCTAAACAATATGATATTCATCAATCCGGGAGCAGCTGGTAAAACCGGATTTCATACAATGCGAACAGTGCTACGTTTCTCGCTTGATGCCGGAAAAATTCTAGATATGCAGGTTATTGAGTTGGGCAAAAAATAGGTCTTCTTAATATAAAAAGCCCTTCCTGATCAGGAAGGGCTTTTTATATTAAATCAGATTCTTTATAGTGGCAGCGATTCAGGTTCTGTTTCGGCAGGTTTGGCTTCTTTGCCAATTTCCTCTTTAACTTCTTCTGCTACGCCTTTATTCTTATAGGCTTGATAAACCGTTTCGCGTTCAAAAGGACGTTTGCCAATAAGACGAACCAAATCGTTCTGATAGAGAATTTCTTTTTCAAGTAACTCCTTCGCGATGATTTCCAGAGCTTCCCGCTTATCGGTCAGCAAACCTATCGTGCGCTTATAGGCAACGTCAACAATTTTACGAACTTCTTCATCAATATGTTTAGCCGTTTCTTCCGAATACGGCTTGTTGAATGCATAATCAGCCTGTTTCGAATCGTAGAACGATATGTTACCGATTTTATCATTCATGCCATACATCGTTACCATGCTATAAGCCAGCTTGGTAATACGTTCCAGATCGCTTAAAGCACCCGTCGATACTTTACCGAAGATGATATCTTCAGCAGCACGTCCACCCAATGCCATGCACATTTCGTCCATAAGCTGTTCGGTACGATACAGATACTGTTCACGCGGCAGATACTGAGCATAACCCAACGCGGCTACGCCACGCGGTACAATTGTCACTTTAACGAGTGGATCAGCATGTTCCAGATACCAGCCTGCTACGGCGTGACCAGCTTCGTGATAGGCAACAATCTCTTTTTCTTCAGGAGAGATGATTTTGTTTTTCTTTTCCAGACCTCCAATTACACGGTCCATCGCATCCTGGAAGTCTTTCATATCAACCGCATCCTTATCGCTACGTGCCGCAATCAGAGCAGCTTCGTTACAAACGTTTGCGATTTCGGCACCGGCAAAGCCTGGCGTTTGGGCAGCCAGTTCTTTTGGATCAACATCTGCCGCCAGTTTGATTGGCTTCAGGTGTACCCGGAAAATAGCTTCACGACCAATAATATCGGGCTTGTCGATGCTGATTTGACGGTCAAAACGGCCCGGACGTTGCAAGGCTGAATCCAATACATCAGGACGGTTGGTTGCGGCAAGAATAATGATACCAGAATCGGTAGCAAAACCATCCATCTCGACCAGCAGCGAATTCAACGTATTTTCACGTTCGTCATTAGCACCGGGCATAGAACCACGGCCACGCGAACGGCCAACGGCATCGATCTCATCAATAAAGATGATACAGGGTGCTTTTTCTTTAGCCTGCTTGAAGAGGTCACGAACCCGAGCGGCTCCTACCCCAACGAACATTTCAACGAAATCGGAACCTGAGAGCGAAAAGAAAGGAACACCCGCTTCGCCAGCAACAGCTTTCGCCAATAACGTTTTACCTGTACCTGGAGGGCCAATCAACAAAGCACCTTTCGGAATTTTCGCACCCAGTTTCGTAAACTTGGTCGGATTTTTCAGGTAGTCAACAATTTCCTTGATCTCTTCTTTAGCTTCGTCGAGACCTGCTACGTCGTTGAACGTAATTTTCACTTTGTTATCTGCATCAAACAACGCTGCTTTCGACTTACCAATATTGAAAATCTGACCACCCGGTCCACCCGCTCCCGACATCCGGCCAAGCAAGAAATACATAGCCAGAATCATAACAATCAGGAAGCCCCATGTACTGATGATGCTACCTAAATCACTACGTTGCTCGAATCGGTAATCAATTTTTTCGTTATCGGGCATGCCCTGCTGAATCACGTCAAGATCTTTCTTGAATGTTTCGCCAGAGGCAATTTGAAACTGGTAATGCGGTCCGCTGTTTGAACCAAAATAAGGTTTTTCGGAAAAAAGAGCGCGGTATTTAGGGCTCTGGGCCGCTTGTGGAGTGAGAGTGACTTCGGCTATTTTGTCATTAACAACTACTACCTCGGCAACTTCATGGTTCTTCACCATGCTCTCAAAACGCTTCTGCGTGGTTTCACGCGTGGCAGAGCTTCGGTTAAAGAACGTAATGCCAAGAATAGCGGCAATCAGCAACGCAACAATCCAGCCCTGAAAGTTGGGCTTACGCGGCCCACCACGGGGTACTAACGGATTTCTATTATTATTCTCTGCCATTTCTTCAGGTTATACTGACTTTTCTATTTCAAAAAATAACATCGTTTCCAGAGTGAATGTTTCCTCTTCGAAACGCTTGGGATAAGCGGTTGTCATTTCCCATCAACGGCCAATTAGCTTTGAGTATGGTATTAACCTGTCAAAATTAATCAGTTCTACTTCAGGATGCTACTGTCAGGTTGTCCTCTTCAATCAAATGAATTTCGGCATCACCCCACAATTGTTCCAGATCGTAGAAAGCACGGCGGTCTTTTTTAAAGATATGTGCCACCACATCTACGTAGTCCAGCAAAATCCATTCACGGTTAAGTTTCCCTTCCCGATGCCAGGGGTTCTGTTTACTGACTTTATATACTTCTTCTTCAATGGATGTTCCGATGGCGTCAATCTGCGTATCTGAGTTACCCGAACAAATAACAAAGTAATCACAGATAGCATTTTTAACCTGACGCATGTCCATCACAACTATATCCTGCGCCTTCTTCTCCTGCATTCCCCGAACAACCAGATCACGTATTTGCTCGATGGTAAATTCTTCCTTTTTGTTAATTCTCATGCTTTCGGTTTAACATTGCACGATAGCCAATCAGCGGGTACTTTGTCTGCCGGGTAAAAATACCCTAGCACCATCCACTAGCTCTACTACTAAACTATACAATATTTTGTACAAAATCTATCCCAAAACCCTTTTTGTTGGACAAATAATCCAATATCTGCCAAGCTGTCAGTCTACTAACGACGAAGCGTCTGCTTTGATTGCCCGAACTGACCCAGTCGAAGGTACTCTTGTCATTACTGACAACCAGACAGCCGGACGTGGCCAACGTGGCAATCAATGGATTGCAGCATCAGGTCAGAATTTAACCTCTTCACTGATTCTGAAACCATCTTTTCTTCGGGCTACCGAGCAGTTTTGGCTTAATATAGCAATCTCGCTAGGTATTTACGATGCACTGCAACCTCTTCTGGGAGATCAATTACGCATAAAATGGCCCAACGATGTGTATGTAGGCACCAAAAAATTAGGAGGAATTTTAATTGAAAATACGCTTCACGGCGCAAATATAGCGTGGTCTGTAGTTGGTATGGGACTCAATATCAACCAGATAGAAATGAGTTACGCAACGGCCACATCATTACAACTAGAATCGCCCCTACCGAATGGATATGATCTGCCCGGTTTACTAGGTATGCTTTGTGAATCACTGGAACAACGCTACCTTCAATTACGCTCAGGGCAACGAGAACTACTAAAAACCAATTACTTACAGATACTTTATCGCTATCAGGAAGAGCATCTGTTTGAAAGCCAGGGGCAATTTTTTATAGGAACTATTACGGGCATCGACGCAATGGGCCAACTGGCTGTTCTGGAAAATAGCGTAACACGTTATTTCGGTTTTAAAGAAATAAGCTTCGTGGGTGAAGTATGATGTAGTAAGTATAATATATGATCTAACTCAAAACCATATATCATACTTACTATATCATACTTCATATATCATTTTATCGCTTCTTCAACAGGATTACCTATGCATCCGCTAGGTTCGAGCAGGCCGAGTAGAGCCGTAACAGTTGGAGCAATATCGTGAATGTGCGTCCGACGTAGCGTTTGGCCTGGACGAATACCCCAGCCATAAATCAGAAATGGCACGTGTGTATCATAAGCATACGTAGTGCCGTGTGTAGTGCCTCGGCTGCGGCCTTCAAGCCAGCCCGGTGGCTGCATTACGTAGAAATCACCACTACGGTTTGGGTGATTTACGTTACGGAATAAATTAGCCTGCAATTCTGGCAGTGCCTCTGCTCCCAGATTATGCAAATTCACTACGTTGACAACCGCTTTTATCGACAGTAACTTGCTACGTAGCAGTTCATAAACATCCTGCATCGCAATCTTCTTTTCAACCAGCAACGCATGATTCAAATAAATCTGCTGGTTGATGTACGACAGCATCCACTGACCGGGTCCATACGCTTTCTCGAGGGTTGCCTTCACCGTTTCGCCAATTTCGCCGTAGCTCCGAATTCCCGCTGGAATACGGTATTGCTGCAAAAATCCCGGAGCATCGACAACGCCGTGATCGGCAGAGAGAAACGCTGTCCATTGGCCTTTCCCAACGGTTGCGTCTAATTGATTGAAAATTTCGGTCAATTGTTTGTCGAGCCGAATGTAATTGTCTTCTGTTTCGATGGCGTGTGTACCGAATGCGTGACCGATGTAATCGGGCGACGAGAAACTGACGCATAACATATCTGTTACGTCTCGCTGGCCTAATTTTTCTTCCTTTAGAGCCGTCAGTGCAAATTCTTTGGTTAGCTGGTCACCGAATGGACTAGTGCGTAGCGGCTCATACTTGCTACCACCCGCCTGAATGGCAAACGTATGTGGAAAAACTGATTTGGTTTCACCCGCTAAAATTGTTTCATATGGCTCATCATCAACGGTACTTTCGGTGTATTGAGCCTCAGGCAACGACATTTCCCATTTCTGGCTTAAGTATTGATCCGACAGTTTACGGGCGTTAAATGCCTTTACCCACTCAGGTAAGTCCTTCATATAGAACGTACTACTGATGAAATTACCATCTTTCGAATCATACCAATAAGCAGCATCGGCGGCATGACCAGCGGGTAAAATTGCACCCCTATCTTTCAAGGCAATACCAATCACTTTGGCCCGACCATCGGTAGCCAATTTAAGCTGATCGCCAATGGTAGTCACAAGTAAGTTGCGGGGCGACATTTTGCCAGCACTACCCGTATTCCCCACCGTTGTTACGGTCGTATCTTCTGCACAATAGAGCAATCGGCCGATGTTACGTTCATAAAAATCGTTACCAACAATGCCATTTAATGCCGGTGCGGAGCCCGTATAAATTGCCGCATGACCCGGTCCCGTATACGTAGCAGCGTAATGGTAATGGTTATTACGGGCATTAAATCCGCCATCCATCATCCGACGGAATCCACCTGTACCAAATTTTGAATAATAGCGGTATAAGTAGTCATAGCGCATCTGATCAACCACAATCCCAACCACTAATTTGGGTCGGGCAATTGGCGATGGCGTTGCCGCCGTTTTTTTCGGCTGGGCGATAGCAAATACGGTATGAAGCGTTACGAGTATACCAGAGATAATTAAACGCATAAGCTGCTACGTTAGTAGTTGAAATAACATTTTCGCAAATGTATAAAACAATTGATGGTCACAGATCAATAAATCGGCATGACTGGCAGATTCGTATACAACACTCATTTATTTGCTACGTTCAATGGTGTACTGTACCAATTGGTGCATAGACTGCCGATACTTTGAATCGGGGAAGGAGTTCAGTAACGATTGTGCGCTGGTAACGTATTGATTCATGGCTTCGGTTGCGTATTCAATACCGCCCGATTTCTTCACAAATTCGATGACCTCGTTTACCTTCCGGGGATTATCGCTTTCGTTTTTGATGGTATTAATGACCCGGCGTTTCTCCATAAATCCGGCTTTGCTGAGCGCATAGATGAGTGGAAGTGTCATTTTTTTCTCTTTGATATCAATGCCTAGTGGTTTACCAACCTCCGCCGTTCCATAATCAAACAGGTCGTCTTTTATCTGAAAAGCAATACCCACCTGTTCACCAAATGCCCGCGCCTGCTCAACCATTTCTGCATCTGCACCTGTCGAACGGGCACCTACAGCACAACAAGCAGCAATAAGTGAAGCCGTTTTCTGGCGTATGATATCGTAATAAACCGTTTCGGTAATATCGAGCCGACGTGCCTTTTCAATCTGTAGTAATTCACCTTCACTCAATTCACGTACCGCCCGTGAAACAATTTGCAGCAAGTCAAAATCGCCATTATCCACAGAAAGTAATAAACCGCGTGAAAGCAGATAATCACCCACCAGCACCGCTACTTTGTTTTTCCAGAGCGCGTTTATCGAGAAAAACCCGCGTCGATAGTTCGAATCATCTACTACGTCGTCGTGAACCAGCGTGGCTGTATGAAGTAATTCAATAAGCGATGCGCCCCGGTACGTTGCTTCGGTTATCTGGCCGCAGATACCGGCCATCAGGAATACAAACATCGGGCGCAACTGCTTTCCTTTCCGCTTCACGATATAATTCATGATTTGGTCGAGCAGCATTACCTCGCTTTTCATCTGCCCTCGAAATTTCTGCTCAAATAAGTCCATTTCAGCAGCAATTGGGGCCTGTATATCAGCGACGGAGAGGGGCATTTTTTTCAATCGTTAACGATCCGACGAGTCGGCTGGGAATCGGTAGTCGTAAATCAACCAGCGATTGAATTGAATCAATCGACTGGAAACTATTGACTGATAGTTATTCAGTGACAATATTAGTAAGGAAAGCGCAGACGCCGAAAGACGTTTTGCAATTCTGGCCGTTCTTTCGCAACTATCGTTGTGTTTGCACGTTTTGTTTATTAATTGAAAACCCTCAACTTACCAGCTTCGACGTTCATTTTAATACTTCTGTCTGCAATGATCGATAATCCTATTCCGCCCGTTCCGCAACCAGCCGCTGTGCCTCCTCCATCAAATTCGTCAGTAAAAGCATTAGTTCTTGGTGGCGGTTCATTAAAAGGGGCTTTTCAGGTTGGCGCCGTAATGGCCTTGTTCGAATCTGGCTTTGTGCCCGATCAGCTTTATGGTATTTCGGTTGGTAGCCTGAATGCTACGTTCATTGCACATGAAGCAGCTCGTCAGCAGAAGGAAACGGGAAAAGTTGACTGGCAAAAAGTAGGACGACAGTTGATGGAGTTCTGGATACGTAACATTACAAAACCTGAAGACGTAGCGATTATTCGGTCACGGTTTTTAATGGGCTATAATACAATCATGAGCCGATTCGATGGTCTGCTAGATAACAGCCCAATTCAGAATTTGATTCGAAATACGATTGATCTGGAAGGAATTAAAAATGGCCCCGTAAAGCTTAAGGTAGGTGCCGTCGATATTATCGAAGGCGATATGTATTATGCTGATGCGCACGATCCGAATTTTCTGGATTATGTATTTGCCAGTAGTTCCCTACCGTTTCTGATGCCAGCGATTCAGGTTGGTGGCGATCATCGGCGGGCGTTTCTGGATGGGGGCTTACGTGAAGTAGCTCCGTTACGTGTCGCTATTGAAGATGGCGCTACCGATATTGCCTGTGTAGCCTGCCACGCCCGAAAAATTTATAACGAGAAATTCAATTATCGGAACCTGTTGAATTTGATGGATCGGGTTAAAGATATTACGGTGAATCAATTAGTTAACAATGATATTGCCTGGGCCGAACGCTTCGCGGAACGTGAAAAACTACATGGTCGCGACTTGAACCTCACCGTTGTGCGCCCAACTGAACCGCTCTTCCTGAATATGATGAAATTCACCTCCGACGACATTGGTCGTTTGATTGTGATGGGTTATCAGGCTGGTGTTGAATTACTGAAAGGGAAGCGGGTTGCGGAAAAGAAATAACATTACGTTATTCGTTTATTTAGCGTGCTGAATAAGGTCCGTGTACAGCCTTAATTTTAAATGATTCGTTGGTATCGTCTAGAATCAGCACGCGATACGTTTTCCCGCCTTTATCGACACGTATCACTACGTGCCCGGATTCACTTTTCAAACGGGGTAACAAATCCTGAATAGGTGGTTTTGCTTCATTGAGCAAATTAATCGCAAACACATCTCGTGGGCCTTTGTAGCTCTGATTAGAAAAAACCCGTTCCAATACATCACGGCCGGGGTGCGATGATGCCCAGGCCGGAATCACCAGCACGCGAGGACGCAAACTAGCCAGCAGTGTTCCATTTTCTGAATCCGGATAGCCATGATGATTCAGCAAATGAACATCGACAGGCCCTGATATTTTGGCAATTGGCGTTTCAACATCATGCCAGGCTGGTGCACCAAATTGGAGAACGCCCTGAATATCGCCCCCCGAAAAATAAGTAAAGTCGCCATAACGTAGCAGAAAGACGATACTGCACATATTTTCGTTCGGATATTCAGCCGGTTTCAATGTACTTAAATCGGGAAAAATAGCCTGTGTTTCGCTTCCTTTCCCTGTCCAGATTTTGCCGTTGACTGCGAGGTTTCTAATGTCAAACTGTTGCTGATACGTTGCTGCTTTGCGACGTAACACAATCTGATCGCTACGTCCGGCCTGAAAGCGCTCCACCGCTACGTTGTTATTCGCTATTTGCCACTTCAAAAACTGACGATAATTGCTAACCATCGAATCGGCCGTAAATGGGCGCGGATACGTGTAATCAGGCCAGCCACGGTCAATTATTTTTCGAATCGGGATATAATCGGCAACTTCGGTAATACCACTCGCTACGTATCCGCCATCAGAACGCTTCGTTACGTTCAGCGGTGTTCCCATATGATCGTCGTGAAAATGCGTAATCATGGCATAGTCGATAACGGGATTTTTCTGAAAACGTAACGTATTACGGATGTAACGCGCAATCCATTCGCCAGCCTGCCGTGTGTTGTCTGGTTTAGTAGGAATATTTCGGGGTTTGTTGATGCGCCAGTCAAGCGAGTTAATGGCTCCAGCGTCAACTAGCAACGTAGTACCATCGGGCAGGATAGCAAACGTAGCATTTCCCTGACCCGTATTGATGTGATAAATATCGAGCTGTCCTTCCTCCCAGTTTGGCAACGTACTGCCCGTCTGTTGCGCTTTTACACTTAACGAATACAGCAGTAACGCAAGAATTAGGAAACGAATCATAATCATTAGAACAAAGCGTTTACTTCCTGCGGACGATCTGTGGTCAGAATATCACCTCCCTGCTTGACGATTTTCTTATAACCAGTACCAGCTTCGGCCATTGGTTTTTCGTCTAACTGACCGGTTCCATACGTACCAACAGAACTGAGAATGCCTAGTTTATGCAGTCGTTCATAAAACGATGTTGGCTGAAGTACCTGAGGAGTTAAAGCGACTAAACGTCCTTGCTTTACAAGTGGATTTTGTTCGAAACGGTCCAGATCGGCCATGCTGTTCACGCCTAACGCCAGCCAGAGCGTTGGGTATTGGTCGCGCATTCGCTGGGCCTCGGCAGGTGAATAGCAAATGACAAACACCGAATGTTCGGCCTGATATTTCTGCACCATCTTCATCGTTCGTCCCAAATCAGTCCCAGGCTTTACATCCAGGGCCAGTACGTAGCGATTTTGATTCCAGTTTAATACGTCGGCGAAAGTAGGAATTGGCTCATCGGTTAGCTGGCCGGACAATGTTTTAAGTCGAACTTTCTTCAGATTATCGGATGTCCATTCTGTTACGTTCCCTTTCGCATCCGACTCCCGATCCAACGTAGCATCGTGGAGCAGAACGAGCGTGCTGTCTTTGGTCATTCGCACATCCATTTCAATAATGGCGTCGGGCAGATCTTTAGCCGTTTTATCGAACGTAGTAATGGAGTTTTCCGTATCACCTTGCCCCGGCCCACCGCGATGGGCGAGAATAAGAGGTCGCTTACGGTTTGGGGTATACTCAAAAAACTCATCCAGTGTCTGCGTTTCACGAAAACGATCAATCTGTTGAGCCATACTCTGGCTCCCGAACAGAAAAAACAGGTAAACAAAAACTGACTTTCTCATGATACAAACCAAAAAACAAAAATCCCCACATAAACGATGCGGGGATTTTTGCAAAACACTTTCTATTACGTTTAGAATGAGTAACGGGCGCCAAGCTGAGCCTGCCAAACGTTATCGATTGTTACACTTTTCACGAACGAATCCTGAATTAGGCCCGCTCTGCCATTAATTGTTTGAGTTCCCAGACGATACGTTGGAACACCCGCAGCGTTAACGCTAACCAGCGACAATGGGCTAGCCGATGTAGATACCCAGCCTACACCCCATTTGTTATTCAGCAGGTTACCTACGTTAAGAATATCAGCACGGAACTGAAGCGTGTGCTTGGTTCCTTTAGCTCCAACACGAATGTAGAATTCCTGAATAGCGGTGAAGTCGAAACGAGTTAGCCATGGAGCAAAACCACCGTTACGTTCAGCATATTGGCCACGGCGAGTTTTCAGATAATCGTTGTTCTGAATATACGATTCGAAAGCAGCCTGTTGTTGCTCTGGTGTGTAAACAACTGCGGCAGCACCTGAGCCAACGGTTAATGAAGCAAAGTTCGTTGACGATGCCGCGGCTGGTACAAATAACAGGTCATTTGACGTCTGACCATCCTGGTTCAGGTCACCACCAACAATGTACGATACTTTATAACCACTGGTCGACTGCATACCAAGCGTGAAGGTGGTCGAGCCACCGAACTTGCCACCGTAGTTCAAACGATAGTTTGCATAACCGATAATCCGGTGACGCAGGTCGTTATCGCCAAAAGAAACATTCAGGTAGTTTTGACCATAAACTGTTGGGGCGTTACCTACAACTGTACTACCAACCGACTGAAGGTCTCTAGCCAAACCATACGTATAAGCCAACATTCCACCAAAGCCATTGGTTGCAGGCTTTTCCAATTTACCCGTGAACGTATACGAGTTACCTTCGTTTGTATTTTTCAGAACGAAAGCATTGGTATTATACGGGTAATTGATGAATCGAGCTGTGTTGATAGCCGCGCTACCCGTTACACCTGCCGCAGGGAAGAGGCTACGAGTATCGCTACCGCCAGCCAACTGACGTGTTGGCGCTTTTAGGTTAGCATCGATATAACGTAGGGCCTGCAGCGTTTTGTTATAGATAACCTCTACTGTTCCAATCAATCCCCATGGCAAACGTTGGTCAACCGCCAAGTTCGTTTTCCAAACCATTGGGTATTTCAATTCAGGATCTGTAGCGTTAACTGCATAACCGGTGATGCTTTCAACATTCGATACAACAGGTTTTACAGCAGTAGGAAGCTTACTTGGATCTGTTACAAATGGATAAGCGGTGGTATTCTGGAAGCTAATTAGGGCGGTGTTTACACCATTGTTACCTAACTGGTTAGATACCAGAACCTCAGGAATACGCGATACGAAAATACCACTACCACCACGAATCTGGGTCATTTTATCACCTTTCACGTCCCAGTTGAATCCAATACGTGGCGAAACAAGCAGACGAGCTTTCGGAAATGCACCTGTGTTCAGTCTATAATCCTGACCGTTTTCATCTTTATAAATCTGACGAGCTACAACCGGGTTGTTGAAGGCAGAAGCCGTTGAATTGTCATAGGCAAAGATATCAGCCCGTACACCTGCGGTCAGCTTAAAGTTTGGCTTAACCTGAAATTCATCCTGAACATAGGCACTATAGGTGCTTCTATGTAGAGTTTGTAGTGGCTCAACACCACCATCAAGAAGTGAATAACGTAGGTTATACTGACGTACTGGTACTGGCGACGTAGTAGGAGGATTAGCACTAAGAGAAGCCAGAGCTGCTGTTTTAAAATCAGCGATCGAGTTATATACGTACACACCGTTCGACGCTGGGAAAAATACGTTGTTCGATGTATATTTTTCGTAAGACAAACCAAACGTCAACGTATGATTACCAGCGAAGTAGCTGAAGTTATCCGTTACGTTCAACGTAGAATAGTTCAGCTTGTTGTTTGGCGTAAATGGGTCAAAACCAACCGACATGTAGGTCGTGTTATCCTTCAAAATATCAATCGTTGGGAAAACATCGGTCATGTAGGTTCTGTCTTCAACCTGTTTGTTATACGTAACAACCAGTTTGTTAGCAAATTTACCGCCGAAGGTCGAGTTTAATTCAGCAGCAATCGAACGAGTGTTATCGGCAATGATGTAGCCTGTGTTTCGAGGAGACAAAGCTAAGTTACCAGCATAACCCGATGAAGAATAACCTGCCCGGTTACCAAAACCGGCCGTCCCACTACTGTTACTGTTGCTGATCGATTGGTCAGACTGCGAATCATGGTGTGAGTACCGAATCGCCAGTTTGTGGTTATCGTTGATGTTCCAGTCGAGACGTAACAGCGCTTTGATACTTTTAACCTCATTGTTGTAATTATCAGGAGCACCCAAATCACGGTTGAAGTTTGTTTTCATGAACGTAGTAATATCGTCCAGATCTTCAATCGTTACGCGTGATACGTTACCTGTGCTACCTGCACCCCGGTTGGCTGAATAATCCAGAGCAGGAACGCTGCTTTTGTATTGTTCTACGTTAGCGAAGAAGAACAGTTTATTTTTGATGATCGGGCCACCGATACGGAAACCCTGTGTTTTTTGATCAATCGTAACAGGAGGTAAATCCCGGCCATCAGCTTTTTTACCAGCCAGACTGTTATTTCTAAACAGGTAGTAAACTGAGCCAGAGAAATCGTTCGTTCCAGAGCGCGTAACAGCGTTGATACCAGCGCCTGTAAAACCGGTCTGACGTACGTCATAAGGTGCTACGTTCAACTGAATTTCGTCAAGAGCATCAAGCGAAACGGCAGTTGTACCTGTCCGACCACCAGCAATAGCTGAAGAGCCCAGACCGAAACCGTTGTTGAAAACCGCTCCATCAATCGTGATGTTGTTGAAACGAGCATCCTGACCACCAAAAGACTGACCATTGCCATACGCATTGTATTTGGTAACGTCATTGATCGTACGGCCAAGCGTAGGAATCGTGTTGATGGTTTCACGACCGTAAGAAGCAGCAGCCCCTGTGCGGTTAGAGCTAATAATACCGTTCCGGTTACCAGAAACAACAACTTCCGATAAAGCTGTGCTATTATCAACCATCTTGAAGTTTACGTCGGCAGATGTACCGAGGTTCGTAAATACACCGTCAACTACCTGATCTTTAAAACCAACATACGTTGACGTAATTTTAAAGGGTCCACCTACCCGAACACCCGGCAGCGTATACCGCCCCGATGCGTTCGTTGTTGTACCATATCGGCTACCCGATGGTTCGTGAATAGCGATGACTGTAGCACCAGGCAAACCTGCTCCTTTATCATCGGACACAAGACCGTTAATAACCGAGGTTGTTACCTGCGCTACGGCTACGGTTCCAGCGAACGTAGCAAACAGCATACTGCCGATCAGCACAAGAGCTACTCGAAATTGCAGTAATTTTTTTGACATAGAAGTGTTTGATTTGGTTAGTAGTCTTGTTAAGACCCTTTTTTATTCTGAGAAATTCTCAGAGACAAATATGCTTATTTTTTTTGAGCCGCAAAAGAGGTTTATCTTTAAAAAGTACCACTATATACGTATGTATCGACAAAATTCTACAAATAACCCAATTTAAGGATGTTTAGGTTCTATAATACTGTATTACGATATTATTAACTAAGTTCTAGCGAGTTACAAATATAGTAACTCATAAAACTATCTTAGTATACATAAATTCAAATTACCATAACAACCAATCTTATTAATGCTATTTATTAACACATTTTATAGTGGTACTACTGACGGTTTTTATCTTTGTCCGACCAATCACGATAGCTGTGCTGACATTGCTTCGCCACCGATTGCTGGCTATCATATTTAGTTGATATCTACTTTATGAAACTTTTCTTCCGTCAAGTCGGCGATACAGGTCCGGCCATTGTTATTCTTCATGGTGTCTTTGGTTCGTCCGACAACTGGCTTACGATCAGTAAATCAATTGCGGCACAAGGATATCAGGTGTATTTACTTGATCAGCGAAATCACGGGCAGTCCCCGCGTGCTGATGATCACGATTACCAGACAATGGCCGCCGATTTACATGAATTTCTTATCGACCACAAGCTTGACGCACCTATTCTGATTGGGCATTCAATGGGTGGCAAAGCGGTGATGCAGTATGCCATGCTATATCCTGAAACGTATCAAAAATTGGTCATTGTCGACATTGCCCCCAAATTTTACCCCGTTCATCATGCCGAACTGATACGTGGGTTAAACGCTATCGATCTGACGAAAATCAAAAGTCGTGGCGATGCTGACGCAATACTCAGTAAATATGAGCCAATTCTGGCAGTACGTCAGTTTCTGCTTAAAAATCTTTATCGCGATGAACAGGGCGAGTTCGCCTGGCGCCTGAACCTGCCCGTAATTGAACGGGAGTTACATGGCATTGGCGAAGAACTGACCAATCCACGTACCATTACTGAGCCTACCCTGTTTATTAGAGGGCAAAAATCGCCTTATATTATGGATGAAGATGTTTCGACAATTAAACGTATCTTCCCAAACGCCAAAATCGAAACCATTGACGGAGCGGGTCACTGGGTGCAGGCCGAAAAACCAACTGAGTTTGTTGACGTTCTTATGAAATTTGTGCAGTAACCAGTTATGCCAACACTTTTTCTGATTCCTACATTACTGGCCGATGATACGTTCGCGCAGGTTTTACCTTCCCGAATTCGGGAGGTTATTGAAACAACAGATACTTATTTTGTTGAGAATACCCGGTCGGCAAGACGATTTATCAGCGGCCTGAAAACTAGTCGGGTTATTGACGATACTACGTTCTTCGACCTCAACAAAGACACTCCCCCTACCGAAACGCGTCGACAGATTCAGGAGTTGATGGAGCGGAAACGTAACGCTGGAGTCCTGTCTGAAGCGGGTTGTCCTGGTGTGGCCGATCCGGGTGCTACGTTAGTCAGTATGGCCCATACGTTGGGGTGGCGCGTGGAGCCATTAGTTGGGCCATCGGCTATATTATTAGCGCTAATGGCGTCGGGCATGAGTGGCCAATCGTTTGTGTTTCACGGCTACTTACCCATCGAAAAGCAAGACCGTATCCGTTCGCTACGTCATCTGGAAAGCGAAGCGCAACAAAAGCAGCAAACCCAGATTTTCATGGAAACGCCCTACCGAAACGATGCGCTTTTTGCCGATATTCTGACCAGTTGTCAGGCCAATACGCGCCTGTGCGTAGCTTGTAATATAACAGCCCCCGATGCGTTTATACGGACATTAACCATACGGGAATGGAAAACCCAGGTACCTGACTTGCGTAAAAAGCCAACGGTCTTTCTACTTTTGTAAAATTTTAGACAGGAACATTCACGCTCTGTCGCTACTACGTTATGGTTCACGCCTTCACTTTTTCTCCTTTTCAGGAAAATACTTACGTAATTGCTGATGATGCAACCAACGAGGCAGTCATTATTGACCCTGGTTGTTATGAGCAGGCCGAGAAGGAAACACTGAGCCGATTTATCGAGACGAATAAGCTTACCGTCAAGTACTTGCTTTTAACACATTCGCACCTCGACCATGTATTTGGCGTTGCCTACGTTAAACGCAAGTTTGGCGCTAAAGCGTATTTACATGAGCGCGATATGGTCATTTATAACGACGTACCAACGCGTTGCATACTTTATGGACTACGTGGTTATGAACCTTCCGAAATTGATGCCTTTTTAACCGAAGGCGAGCAATTTCGGTTTGGGAATACGGTGCTGGATATAATCTTTGTGCCCGGTCATGCACCCGGACACGTAGCATTTGTCAATCACGCCGAACGCTACGTTGTTGGTGGCGATGTGTTATTTCGGGGAAGTGTTGGCCGAACGGATTTTCCGTACTGCAATCATGACGATCTGATGAACAGCATACGAACTCAGTTTTATACCTTGCCCGACGACTACGTAGTATATCCAGGTCATATGGAAACAACCACAATTGGACACGAAAAACGGACTAATCCATTTATTAAAGGAGTGATAAGTGATAAACGATGAGTGATAAGTTTGCTGACGCACTCAATAAACGCTGGTGTCAGCAAACTTATCACTCATCGTTTATCTCTTATCGTTCATCACTTATCATTGAGAAACTTACTAAAACATCTTCCGAATGCTATGACCTGCGGCAATTTGCTTTGCGGGTGCATTGGTCTGGTTATGACGCTACGTGGTCATCTGGATACGGCGGCATGGCTAATTGGTATAGCCGCTGTTCTTGACTTTGGCGATGGGTTTGTGGCACGTTTAGTAAAGGTATCGGGGCCATTTGGTAAAGAACTCGACTCGCTAGCCGATGTTGTTACGTTCGGTGTGTTGCCAGCCACTATGGTATTTCAACTCTGCTGGTTTCAGGGATTAGGGGATATTTCATACGGTGCGTTTCTGATTGCGGTTTTATCGGCGCTACGTTTGGCCAAGTTCAACATCGATACCCGGCAAAGCGATCAGTTTATTGGCGTACCAACGCCAGCCAATACGTTGTTTATTGCCGCATTTCCACTTATGGAACGCTATCAGCCTCAGTTCGATAGCCTCTGGAAAAATGACGTAGCACTAGGCATGATGATCGCCTTCTCGTTTATGATGGTGGCTGAAATTCCGCTTTTTGCCCTCAAGTTCAAGTCGTTCGGTTGGGCCGAAAATCGGATTAAATACAGTTTTCTGCTGGCTTCTGTACTGCTCCTGTTATTTTTGCAGTTCGCAGCCATTCCATTAATTATTCTTCTGTACATTCTTGTTTCACTATTTTCTAAAGAGCGAATGAGCGAATGAGTGAAATCGGACCGCCGATGCGGAGCGAGTACCATTCGGCAGGCTAGTCGCTCCGCATCGGCGGTCCGATTTCACTCATTCACTCTTTCACTCTTTCCATATCTATGAAATACATCGCTGAGATCAATATCATGACCCGCTCGGAAATTCTGGACCCGCAGGGAAAAGCTGTTAAGCTTGGACTTCACAACCTCCAGATGGACAATATAGACAACGTTCGTATTGGCAAACATATCCGGCTCGAAGTTGAGGCCGATAGTGAGGATCAGGCGCGTTCAACCGTCGATTCAGCCTGCAAACAGTTGCTGGCCAATCTTATTATGGAAGAATATTCCTTTGAGTTACACGCAGCTTAAGCAGTTGTCTGATTAGCTTAAATAGTACAATTCATTTTTGATGCCTATACCATCTACAAAAAGTACTATTTTCGTTTCTTACTTTCTACGTAATCAATGAGCACGGTTTATTCAAGCATAAAAGGGTTAGGGTACTACGTTCCCGAAAATGTTGTCACAAACCAGGATCTGACCCAATATATGGATACCTCCGATGCCTGGATTCAGGAACGGACGGGTATTAAACAACGTCGGTATTTCACTTACGGCAAAGATACCAATGCCAGTATGGCAACGGCAGCTTCGTGGATGGCGCTCGATCGTGCTAACGTAGCGCCTTCCGACGTTGACCTGATTGTTTATGCTACAATTACGCCCGACTACTATTTTCCCGGTTCTGCGTTTCTGATGCAACGCGAACTAGGAATTGAGGGTGTTGGCGTTATCGACATTCGAAACCAGTGCTCAGGGTTTGTGTATGCGCTATCTATTGCCGACCAGTTTATCAAAACAGGAATGTATAAAACCATTCTGGTGGTTGGTTCAGAGATTCAGTCAACATTCCTAAACAAGAGTAACGAAGGCCGTGGCGTGGCCGTTATTTTCGGCGATGGCGCTGGCGCGGCCGTCTTACAGGCAACTACCGATCCTGAACATCGTATTTTATCGACACACCTCCATGCCGACGGTCGTCATGCCGAAGAACTTTACGTTCGCGATCCGGGAAGTAGTCGCGATGGGCGTTGGATTGATGAAAAAACCTTAGCTGAAGGAAATTACAACGTAACGATGAACGGAAATACGGTTTTCAAACATGCCGTTGTCCGGTTCATGGAAGTTATTAACGAAAGTCTGGAAGCAAATGGGTACAGTGCCAGCGATTTATCGTTGCTGGTACCTCATCAGGCTAATATTCGGATTTCGGAATATGTTCGTCAGCAGATGAACCTGCCCGAAGAGAAAGTTTTCAATAATATTCAGCATTACGGCAATACAACAGCAGCATCTATACCCATTGCCTTAACCGAAGCCTATGAGCAAGGACGAGTTCAACCAGGCGATCTAATTTGCCTGGCAGCCTTCGGAAGTGGATTCACCTGGGCATCGGCATTGCTTAAGTGGTAAAATAACGCAGATCTATGTAGAGACAGGTATGCCCTGTCTCTATCTGGTCAACTGGCGAATAAAAAGATACAACGATGCACCTATTGCCGTAAGTGCTAGCACAATAGTCCAGATGGGCCGTTGATTTTGCTGCCATTCGTCAATTTTCATTCCGCCCCAGACACCCAGCCCAATTGTACCAAGCATCTGAAATGCAATGCCACTGAACTGCACAAACGACGTAGTCCGTTCAGTAGTTTTCTTCAATAAATTCTTTTGATCGCTGTTCGGATCAGGGCTTTCAGGGCTATTTTCCATAGAATTAAGGCAGTAAATACAATATGGCCTATAAAATTCGTTAATTTGGCCAAACGTTCCATATTGTCAGAGCGGCCTGAGACGTTTTAATACGAGCGACTACGCGTAATCTCCGAATGTCCTGCAGTTTTCGTAAACATCCATTCTTACTCCTTGCGACCTTTATTTTATTGGCCGACATATTGACGTCGTGCTCTCAATATAGTACAAAGCCGCTTAGTAAAGGTTATCATAACCTGACCGCTCACTACAACGCCTACGTTATTGCCCGCGATCAGATTAACGAGGCTGAACAGATTCTGTTTAAAACCCGTCAGGAAAATTACAGCCAATTACTGCCGATTCTTCTCCCGGTCGATTCTAATGCCATTTCGTCGGTAAAACCGCAAATTGACGATGCCATAAAAAAAGCCTCGCTCATTCCCGAACGACACCAGAATAGTAAATGGCTCGATGATGCTTACAACCTCATTGGCCGGGCGCGATTGCTGAAACAGGACTTACCAAATGCGATCGAGGTATTCAAATACGTCAATACGAAGGGGACGAACGAAAACGATAAACACGTAGCACTTGTGGGTCTGATGCGGGCGTATGTAGAAGCGCGTGACTATACAAACGCCCTGAACGTAGCAGAATTTCTTCGAACGCAACCTCTCAATAAAGCAAACACCCGCGATTTCTATCTTACCAAAGCGTATCTGCATGAACGTCAGGGCGAATACGCTACGGCCGTAGGTATTCTGGAAGCTACGTTCCCTGTGCTGAAAAAAGGGGAAGCAAAGGCTCGCTTGCACCTGATTGCTGGGCAATTGTATGATATTGCTGGCCAGCCAGCCAAAGCGGTCGATCAATATCGGCAGGTCCTTAGCTCACGGCCAACGTATGATCAGGCTTTTTACGCTAACCTTTATGCCATTCAGAGTAATGGTCTGACGGGCGATCAGAAACGGCTGGCGCAATCGAATGAAACCTTTGAGCGCATGCTTAAAGATCGTAAAAACGAAGACCTGAAAGATAAGATTTACTTTACGATGGGGCTTCTTGAAGCACGTAGCGGTAAGGTCGATAAAGCGATTCAACTCTATACTCAATCGATTCAGGCAGCCGGTGCAAATACCACGCAGGTTCCTTATACGTATCTGGAAATCGGGAAATTATATTATGACAAGAAAGGTAATTACGACCGCGCAAAAACGTATTACGACAGTGCACTGGCATTGTTGCCCAAACAATCGCCTGACTACGTAGCGTTGGCGGCTCGTAAAAAAACGCTTGATGAATTCGTTCTCCACAAAACAACGATACGTACTCAGGACAGTTTACTTCATCTGGCCCAGCTCGATTCGGCAGCACTGAATAAGCTTCTCGACAAGGTGCTTGACCAACGCGAAAAAGATGATAAAGCGCAGGCTGAACTAGCAAAACAGATTGTTGATAAGGCTACCAATGGGACAACCAACGTAGTGCCGGGAGCTACAAACTCGAATCTCCAACCTGCCGAACGCTGGGCTTTATATAATCCGATTTCATTAAGTCAGGGCAGGCAGGAATTCACGACCAAATGGAGTAGCCGCCCACTTGAAGATAACTGGCGACGTAGTAACAAAGAAGCATCAGCCGCCATTGCTGCGGAGAACAATCCGATTTCGGGCAATTCACCCGCCAATTCAATAAATCCGAATGTGCCGATTCAATTGTCTGACGTAGCACCTATTGCCGGAGCCAACCCTGCTCCTACTCGAAAATCGCAAAAAGACGCCATGCGGAGTCAAATTCCATTTTCGAAAGATGCACAGGCAACTGCCAATCAGCGTCTAGAAAATGCACTTTACCAATTAGGAAAACTCTACAAGCTTCAGCTAAATCAGCCAACCGACGCTATTACTACCTTCGAGCAGTTATTGACACGTTATCCCAATACTATACAAAAACCCGAAGTTTATTACCTGCTTCACCTGTCGAACGAGCAACTAGGAAAATCGTCGTCCTGGAAAGAAAAACTCCTAGCAGAGTACCCTAATACGTCTTATGCGCGCCTGAGTGGACGTAGCGCTGGTCAAACAACGGATTCAGAAGCCAAAGCGCAAAAAACGTATACCACCATATATGAATTATACAAAGCCAATAATAACACCGAAGCCTTAGCTCAAGCCGAAAATGCGCTACGTAATTTTGCAGGTACTCAATTAGAAGATAAATTGGCTTTGTTACGTGTTATTCTTGTGGGCAAAATGCAAACGCTGGATGCGTATCGTCAGGCTCTCAAGGAGTTTGTGCGCGATTACCCGGCCAGTCAGCTCCTTCCTCGCGTTAAAGAAATGCAAACGGCTGCTGAACAAGCAACTGCCAAACGTAAATAAACTTGTACTGTTCCTGATTTTATACATCCTATTTTAGGGTAGTTAATCGAAAATCTGAAATCAGACAACACACTAGAACTTGAAACCCAAACTCTGGAATGATTGAATTTGCGTCCGGCCCCTTTCGGAAAATTATCCGAAACCTCTGGCGATATACACTGCTTGGCATCACGTTATTGATCCTTTACGTGGTTGCCGTCAGTTACAATTTTTTCTGGCTTTTCGGCGGTATGCCTAGTCTGAAAGCCCTTGAGAATCCGAAAAGTGAAGAAGCTTCGGAAGTATACACCTACGACCAGCAGTTGTTAGGTAAGTATTATATCGAGAACCGCACACCTATCGAAATTTCGCAGGTTTCGCCCAACGTTACGTCGGCACTGCTGGCTACCGAAGATGCTCGTTTTATTAAACACTCAGGCATCGACCCTCGCTCGCTATTTCGCGCGGTTTCCGGTTTTCTAACATTTCGGAATGCGTCTAGCTCAGGGGGAGGTAGTACGCTAACGCAACAAACCGCCAAAAACCTGTTCGATACACGTCAGGAAGAGCTACGTGGTGCTTTAGGAAATATTCCTATTCTTGGTCTGGTTATCGCCAAAACAAAAGAATGGATTCTGGCTTTGCGTCTGGAGCGAAACTACACTAAGCAGGAAATCATGATGATGTACCTGAACACGGTTTCGTTTGGGAACAATACGTATGGGATTAAGACAGCGGCTAAAACCTATTTCAGCAAAGAACCCTGGCAATTGAACGTAGAAGAAGCTGCCATGCTGGTCGGGATGCTTAAAAACCCTACGTTATACAATCCTCGTCTGTTTGAGCAACGTACTAAAGAGCGTCGGAACGTAGTACTGTCGCAGATGAAGAAATATAAGTTCCTGACCGAAGAGCAGTTTTTTGCTTACAAACGGAAACCTCTCAAACTCGACTTTAGCGTTGAGAACCAGAATACGGGTATGGGGGCTTATTTTCGTTCGGTTATCAGCGCCGACCTACGACGTTGGATCAAACAATATAACGAAGAAAATCCCGGTGCCGATCTCGATCTTTATACCAGTGGCCTGAAGATTTATACAACTATTGACTCGAGAATGCAGACCTACGCAGAAGAAGCTGTAATGGCCAATATGCGTGATCAACAGAAGAAGTTTTACGAGCACTGGCGCGGTCGGAATCCGTGGGTTAAGAAAGATACACGTACCAAGAAATACGTTGAAATACCTGATTTTATCACAAACGTAGCGAAACGTACTTCCCGTTATAAACAGTTAAAAACAGAGTTTGGAAGCGATGAGCAGGCCATCTGGCGTGAAATGCGTAAGCCATTGAAAATGAAAGTGTTTGTATATGGCGGTAAACGAAATGAGAAAGATACAACGCTTAGTCCGCTAGATTCGATACGCTATTACAAGCGATTATTGAACACGGGATTTATGTCGATGGACCCACGTACCGGACATGTAAAAGCCTGGGTTGGTGGTATCAATTTCAAACACATGAAATTTGACCACGTTCGTCAAAGCCGCCGTCAGCCGGGATCTACATTTAAGCCGTTTGTTTATCTGACAGCTATGGATCAGGGATTTGTGACTCCCTGTAGCCATCTAACTGATCAGCCAACCACATTTGCTCACGGTGAGGACAATAATAATGGCCCAGCCTGGACGCCTAAAAATTCAACCGGACGTTACAGTTATCAGAGTTTGTCTCTGCGCGAAGCCTTAGGCCAGTCGATCAATACGGTTAGTGCTCAGTTGATTAAGAAAACTCGTGCGGCTGAAGTAATCAAATATGCTCACCAGATGGGCATAGAAAGCAAAGATTTGCGTGAAGACCCGACTCTCTGTTTGGGAACAAGCGACGTATCGGTATATGAGATGGTAGCTGCCTATTGTGCTTTCGCCAATGGAGGTATTCGAGTTAAACCGATGATGATTTGGCGAATTACAGATAAAAACGGCAACGTATTACGTGAATTTCACCCCGATGCGAATCAGGTCATCAGTTCCAATCGGGCCTATGAAATGTTGCATTTGATGCGCGGAGCTGTTGAAGAACCGAATGGCACCGCTATCCGGCTACGTACTCAATACAAACTGCTGGAAGGGGGCAACGAAATTGCCGCTAAAACGGGTACTACGTCGAATTATTCCGATGGTTGGTTTATGGGCATGACCCAACACCTTGTTTCTGGGCTTTGGGTTGGTGGCGATGATCGACCAATTCACTTCCGCGATATTTCGCTTGGTCAGGGTGGGCGCATAGCTATGCCAGCCTGGGCTATGTATATGCAAAAGGTTTATGCCGATAAAACGTTAACCAGTTATCGCCCAGAGCCTTTCCGCAAACCAAATAACTTTCAGATCGACTGTGGCGGTTATCATATTGACTCAACACAACGCTACGTTCCGCCTAAAGTAGTGCCGGAAGATGAAGATGAAATTTTGCAATAATTAGGGAGGGCCAGCTATAAAGCTGGCCTTTTTCATAGCAACCTTTCCCGAATTTTCGTTGTTTTATAATGCTGGCCTAATTGCCAGTATTACTACGTTAGACCATCTCATTGGGGCGCCACTATGCCAGAATTCAACTACAAACAGGAATTAGTTAAAGTGCCGCACGAGCCGGGTGTATATCGCTATTTCGACGTATCAGGCGAAGTTATTTATGTTGGCAAGGCTAAAGACCTGAAAAATCGAGTCAGTAGTTACTTTACCAACACCAAAAATCACGATCGCAAAACGCTACGTCTGGTTAGTCAGATTCGAAAAATTGAATTCACCATTGTTCATACTGAATTTGATGCACTTTTGCTGGAGAATCAGCTTATAAAACGGTATCAGCCTAAATACAATATTCTGCTACGTGACGACAAAACGTATCCGTTTGTTTGTGTCACAAACGAAAACTTTCCACGTGTTTTAACCACTCGCCAGATCGACCGTAAGCTAGGTAAATATTACGGGCCATTCGCCAATCTGAAGCCTATGTATACGGTTTTGGATATGTTTAGCCAACTGTTTACCATACGTACCTGTAACTATAATCTGGCTCCAGAAAATATAGCCGCCGGAAAGTATAAAGTTTGTCTGGAGTATCATATTGGCAATTGTAAAGGGCCTTGCGAAGGCAAACAGACAGAAAGTGACTACGAAAAGGATATTGAGCAGATCCACCACATCATGAAAGGTAATTTGAAACCTGCTCAGGAGTATTTCAAAACCCGTATGATTGAAGCAGCGGGCAATTTAGCGTTTGAACAGGCTCAGAAATATAAAGAAAAGATGGAGCTGCTTCAACGGTTCCAGAGTAAATCGACTGTTGTTAACCCCAAAATTGCGGATGCTGATGTTTTTTCTATTGCCTCCGATGAATCAGCAGCTTATGTTAATTTCATGCGTGTTGTGAACGGTACAATCGTTCAGACGCACACGGTCGAAATCAAGAAGAAACTCGAAGAAACAGACCCTGATTTGCTGGCCATGATGATTGTTGAAATGCGTAGCCAATACGATAGTCAGGCGAAGGAAATCATAACGAATATTCCGTTGGATATTGATCTAAAAGCAGAAGTAACAGTACCACAGATTGGCGACAAAAAGAAACTGCTGGATATGTCGTTGAAAAATGTATTGTATTTCCGTCGTGAACGTCAGGAACGGACTGCTGCCGAAGCCACAGCCAACGCCAGCAAAAAAGATCGTGTGTTGATTCGATTAAAGCAGGATTTGCAATTAAAAAACTTACCTGTTCGAATTGAATGCTTTGATAACTCAAACATTCAGGGCACGAATCCAGTGTCGGCGATGGTTTGTTTTATTGGAGGAAAACCAGCTAACCGGGAATACCGGCACTTCTCTATAAAAACTGTTATTGGTCCGAATGATTTTGCCAGCATGTATGAGGTTGTTACGCGTCGTTATTCTCGCGTACTGACCGAAGGAACTGATATGCCGGATTTAATTGTAATTGATGGCGGAAAAGGCCAGCTAAGTGCCGCTTGCGACGCATTAAAAGCGATGGATTTGTATGGTAAAGTGCCTATAATTGGGATTGCCAAACGACTTGAAGAAATTTATTTTCCTGAAGATAACCTCCCGCTTTACATTGACAAGAAGTCGGAATCGCTTAAACTTATTCAGCGAATTCGCGATGAAGCTCACCGTTTTGCTATTACGTATCACCGCGATAAACGTAGCAGGAATAGTCTGATTAGCGAATTAGAAAACGTAGAGGGTATTGGTAAGAAAACAGCGGCTAAGCTCCTCAAGCATTTTAAAGGAGTGAAAAAAATTCGCGAAGCTACGTTCGATGAGGTTGCCGAAGTAGTTGGCAAAGATCGGGCTGAGAAGCTGAAAACGTATTTTGAAACTATTGAGCAATAAAAAGCCAGCTTTTTTAAAGCTGGCAAATGATCATAAAAAAAGCGGCCTTCAAGCCGCTTTTTTTATTAATACTCCCATAGACCATGCTCCGTCTCCATCAGTTCATATTCAGTTTGATATGATTTTAGAAGACCTTCGCGGTCACCATACATTCCAATTAAATCCTGATCGCCTGGGTTTGCCACTTTCGTAATACGTCCATAGAATAAACGTAGATCAAAAGCATCAGCCAAGTTTTTGTGTTGTGCCTGGTTTTGTGGGTTGTACCAGATAAACTTCTTCGGATCACTACGGAACAGTTTGTCCAGATCTTTGTATTTGAACGACGCGATTGGCTTTTCGTATCCTCCAGCAGTGTTTCTATCGGCGGGCAACACAATCGTTACGGTCTGAATATCATAATACAAACGTGAACGCTTACGGTCAAATACCCAGTCTTCCTTAATTTCAAGAATGTTCAATTCTTTTGGAAAGAACTCATCACCCGAGAAAGCAGGAGCGGCTGCAACAGCCGAATCTTTCTTTGGTTCTACGATAGGCTGCTCAATAACAGGTGCTGCTTTACCTTTTTTACCTTTTGCGTTCTTGGCTGTTGCCTTTTTCTTGGGTGTTCCCCAACCATCGTCAGCAGGCTCTGCTTTAGCGGCTGCTTTTTTGGGTGCTCCCCAACCATCATCAGCTTTTTTCTTATCATCTGCTTTAGGCTTATCCCAGCCATCACCAGCGGCACCATTTTTATTATCTTCTCCAAAGCCAGCGGCAATCTCTTCTTTCGACAGACCACCACCTGAGTTTGGAACTAACAGATTTTCGTGAAACTTCTCAGGCGTAATCTTTGTCGTGCACGAATCTGATGTGTAGGCATCGATTAAACCTGCTTTTACAGCCTCCAAAAGGTATTTTGAAATCTCATTATTCTTCGAGAACATCGATTGATTCTGCTTCTCTTTGAGGTCGACCCGACGCCACAGAGTTTTCTTCATCATGATGTCATTCTCATTGATACCCCGAACTGAATTCGGATTCGTACCATTGGTTGCTTTTTCCTGAGCCAGTACTTCACCACCTGTCAGCGCAAGGAATGCTACGGCCAGACCACCAGCATATCCTATCATACTCTTTTGTTTCATGGCTGCTATTTGTTGTAAATTCTTAGTTGTTAACGATTAACAAACTTATTTAGTACGTTAATAGAGCGAAACCTGTGAAATAGGGCTACCCATTGGTACATCATTAATTTCACCCCGGAAATTTCTACGCTGCACACCATCAATCTGGATAATCAGTCGATCACCCGGTTGTGCTTCGGAAGCAATACCGGTAATAGATCCACCACCAGCCGGCACGGTTGTAAACGTAACACGCCGAGTTCCTCTAACTAGAGATACCGTGGCACCTGTTGTCCGGAAATTAGCATCATCTGGTGAATAAGCTGCAAAACTAGGATCAGCTATGGCCTGAATCCGCACGCTACGTGCCGAAGATACCGGTACACCACGTGGATCGTTTGCGCGCGTTCCGCCCACAAAAACTTCTATACTTGGGCGAGGAACTACATTTACTCTGAAGCGTTCAGTTCCTAACAGACTACCAGCGTTACTGATATTTAACGCCACATTCTTAGAAGTAGGTACAACTGTAATCTTTCCTTTCTCGCCCGAGGCCACAACCGAAGCGCCATCAGCCGAGAAGTTGGGATTCCATAAAGCCCCCAATTGCGGGCTTTGGATACTCAGTTTGTTTGCACAGCCCAAGTACAGCGGAGGCATCGTTCCTGTCTCTACCTGATATGATGGCTTAGCCACGAAATATTCAGCTGATAGCGGAACAGTTTTAAGACCAGCGGCTGTCTGATAAGCAATAGATCCTGTGAGAACCCGGCGTGCCAGACCATTTTTGTCATAAGCACCGCCCTGCGCTGTAAATTCGACAATACCCAGACCATCCTGCATACGTACCGGTGCTCCGCTTAAACTCATGCGCGGTTGAATACCAGAAGACGAAGCTGCGAGGAACATTTGTCCTTTAAATTTCGTACCGGCTACCACAACTTTAGAATCCATGCTAAGCATAGCAATAATTTTATCGAACTTAACGTCTTGTGCACCGACTTTACTGGCTAGTACGTCCAGTACTTCACCTTCAATACGACGAACATCGGCCTGTTTCTGGCTCAGTACGGCTAAAGCGGCTGGGACAGGTGTTTGGGCGAAATTTAGTTCAGCAAAATCCTTACGGCGTTGTTCTGGCGAGCGGTTAGCAATTGGATCGTCTTTACCATCTAGTGCTAAAGGTGCATATTTTGTACCAGCGTATTTCGACACGTTATCGGTGTATCCATTAAGCTGATCTTTTAATTTGAAAGCAGCGCCATTACGAGCTGTGCCAATCATCAACTGAGCTACTTTTTCTTCTTCGCTCAGGTTCTTGATATTACCAGACTCGTCACGACCACCACCTGCTTCAACTATTTGTTCTTTTAGCTTATCAACCTCTGCAACCATATCAGCCGTCAATTTCCGCACTTCGTCGGCTTGTTTAACGATGGCCAAATCGGTAGCCCGGTTTCCTGATTTCTCTACGGTAGCACGGATATTATCAAAGGTCGACTGGTTCACCTTGCTAACAGCGCCAGTTGATTGTTCTAAGCTATTGTTAATCAGTACAAATTTTTCCAGAATCGCCGAAGTGACTTGCAAAGCCAACATTGCGGTCAATACCAGATACATCATCCCGATCATCTTCTGACGGGGTGTCTCATGTGAGCCTGCCATAAATTATGGTAGTATGAATAAAAGGAATTATAAAGTTGTAACATTAAAGAGTTGTAAAGTGTGCGTACGTTGGCAAAGCTCCTATTCAGGAACTCTACAATCATACAACTTTACAACTCCATAACTAATCTTAGTTGCCACGCATGGCTGTCAGCATGCTGCCATAAACGTTATTCAGTGAAGCCAGATTACCTGTCAATTTTGCCAGTTCGTTTTTGAACTGTTGCGTATCACGGCTTGCGTCACTCATGTTTTCCATAGCGGCTGTAAGACTGCCATAGAATGCATTCATTGCTTTAAGGTGCTTGTTCGTATCTTGTAATTCAAGTTCATAAACGGCGTTCAGCGCACCCATATTTTTAGTTACTTTCTGGAATTGGTCGCGATAGTCTTTTGCATCGGTCGTGGCATCAGCCATCGAATTCATTGCCGTGATAGCCGTACCATATGACTTATTCATCTCACCAATTGAACCAGCCGCCGATTTTACGTTCCGTGCATAATCGTTGGTAGCTACTGTAGCGTCAGTCAAATCACTCAGTTTTGATACGGTATCATTCAGGTTACGGAAACCGGAGCCCAAGCGCTCAAACACGTCAGGAGTAACTTTTGCCTGCGCCAACATCTGATCCATATTGGCAGTCAGGCCATTTGGCTGAGCGGCAGGTTTCCGCGCTTCACCTTTAAAATCATCAGCTAATTCAGGATAAACTCGTTCCCAGGCGTAATCACTAGCTGCTGTTGTTGGATTTGTAAAGCTTTGAACAGCGTACAAGGCGAAGATAACAACCTCGGTCAGCAGACCAACTGTTAACATAAAACCAAACTGCTCATTGTGTGTAATCTTAGCCCATGCGCCGAAAATAACGACGGCTGCACCAGCACTATAAATTGTAGGAACTAAGCGATCCCAAAAGAAACTCTCTGACTGTTTTGCTGCCATGATAAGCGATTGTTGGTTGGAATAGGGAACTATGTATGGGTAATGGTCAAAAATCAGGCATAGATGCCGTCTCAGAATGAAACGATTCATCTATGCCTGATTATTATACTTTCTTCGCTGATTTTTTGCTGCTTTTACTTTTGCTACCACCTACCTTGCCACCACGTGCCGTAGCGGTACGTCCGTCGAGGTTATCCATTACACAACGGAAACCGATGTATGAACGTTTCTGGTCTTCATATTCGTAATAGCGTGTACCTGTTTCGAGGTAGTAGGCAATATCTTTCCAAGAGCCACCCCGAACCACTTTGCGAGGTTCATCAGCGTTCTGGTTATCTGGGTTCATATCCCACACAATAGCATTTGAGTTGTCAGCGTAAGCATCGCGACACCACTCTGCCGCATTACCAGCCATATTGTATAAGCCATAGTCGTTAGGGCTATAAGCTGTTGCTGGTGCTGTATATGGGTAGCCGTCAGCATCAAAGTTACCACGTTGTGGTTTGAAGTTAGCTAAGTAGCAACCTTTTCCATTTGCTACGTAGGGGTTACCCCAAGGGTATTTGGCACCGTTTTTACCACCGCGTGCGGCCCATTCCCATTCGGCTTCTGATGGTAACCGGAAACGGGGGGAGTTGAACTGGCCTTCTTTTGTCCGGAAATCATTATACAAATTTGTACGCCACTGGCTAAAATGCTGTGCGCCTTTCCAGCTGACACCTACTACTGGATACGTATCAAAAGCTGGGTGAGAGAAATAGTACTCCAGCATCGGATCACCATTGTGATAGGTAAAGTCATTTTTCCAAACTGTTGTGTCAGGATAATATTTCGACATAATTTCTTCTTCGCCCAGCGTCGAAACTGAGTCAGCCAGAAGTGCATTTACATACTGCCGATATTCATGGTTCGAAATTTCGGCATCGTCCATGTAGAATGAACTGATGGTCACCTGCCGGTTCATGTTAATCTGAGTGGCTGCTACGTCTTCATCAGCCTGCCCCATGATAAACGAACCCGATGGAATCAGTACCATACCATAAGGCGTAGTTTGCGAGTAGCCTTTACGTTTCGTGGCGGTAATTTCACCATTCGTAACGCCTACTTCGCCATTTTTACCTCCCTTGCCGCCAAATTTCGACTTTAGAAAGCCGCAACCTTGCATAAGCAATACCACTGCAGCTACCATCACTACCCGGGTTGCGTTGACTATTAACCAGTTATACTTCATCATTGTAGAACTTTTACCTTCTTCTTGTGCGAGATCAGACTAAAAACGAAAATCTGTTTGGTTATTGTATGTATATGCTCGTTCCAATTTATTTTCTGTTCGGTATTCTTTATAACTCTTATTTTGAGCATAGCCCGAACCGTCATTAATCGTCAAAACAGCCTATCTCCCAAAAATAACATTCTTATGCCAAACACTCTAACAACAATATTGCCAAAATATTTAACGGTATACACCCCTTCAGAGAACTATACAATTTTTTATTAAATTAGTACCTAAAACGTGGGGTGCGTATAATAGGTTTTTTTCTGGCATCGATAGCTGGCAGCGCATACGATACCATTAGCTCATGTGATGTTGGGCTCTTTACCTGCCCCGTAACGATATCCAGACAGTAGCCCACACGTAATGCATTATTACGCATAAGGTTTACGCCTACTGTAGCCATTATCGCATCCTGATAACGATACCCCAGCCCTGCCCAAATCCGATTGTCATATGTACCAGTCAAATTAACCGTTACGTTTCCCTGACTGGGTGTTGTATATTGAACCAGTATAGACGGCTGTATGTCAATATTATATCCTAACCCGAGTCGGTAACCTGCCGACAAATACATGTTTCGATTCAGCGGGTTAGTTGACCGATCTGTCCCAACAGTGTAAGTTGCCTGGTTGATATGGTTCATACTTACACCGATCCAGTAATCCGTTGTGTTATAATAAATACCAGCTCCAAAATCAGGCCTTGCCTGGCTAATTGTACCCGTAGGAATAAGCGGATCGCCTGCCTCTCCGGGCCGTAATTGGCCGTAATTGTATCCTTTACTGAACAACCCTGCCTGTAAGCCAACTGCCAACGTACCGTTTTTAAGTGTCATTCGATAAGCATAAGAAAGTTGTACAGCCTGATTAATAACAGCCCCGAGCTTATCATTCAGTGCATAGATGCCAATACCTGATTTTATTTTATCAAGAGGCATATTAAATGACAACAACTGCGTACTCTGTGCTCCATCATCATTACTGCCAATTGCCTGATAACCCAGATACTGAGTCCGATGAGTAAGTTGTAGTCTGGATACGCCCTCCGATCCAGCTCCTGCCGGGTTATAATAAACCGGATTGTACATATACAAACTAAATTGTGGGTCCTGCTGAGCCAAGGCTGATGGGATAGCAATGGTAAGCAGGAAGGCGTAAACGTAGAGTGTGCGAATCATACTAATACAACAGGATTCGGAATTGCTGGTTATGAACAAACACAGCTTTTTTACTATCGGGTCACAGTTTACAAGTAAACGCTGATAAGGCCAAATTATTGGTATATAAATAAAGACTGAATGCCAGTAATGAGCTATAAAACTCACCTCTGGCATTCAACACATAAGTATTATTTACTAAATTAATTGTTGGCCTTTTTTATGTACAACTCCAGCGCCCCGGTCATAGAAGGTGCATTGGGTAAAGGAGCTTCAATATCCAGAGTCAATCCAGCCTCCACAATAGCTTTAGCCGTTGTAGGACCAAATGCTGCTAATCGTGTACCATTCTGAGCAAAATCTGGGAAATTGCTCAATAAGGAACTAACACCAGAGGGGCTGAAGAAAGCAATAATATCATAACTACGGATATCCAAATCAGATAAGTCAGTAGGTACGGTTTCATACATGACAGCCTCCGTCAGGTGCAGTCCGCTCGTATCCATAAACTCTGGAATATCATTTCCACGGATATTTGAGCAGGGGAAAAGGAATTTCTCTGTCTTATGTTTTTTGATTAAATCAAAAAGCTCAACAGCCGTTTTCGTACCGCTAAATATTTTACGCTTCCGAATAACAATATACTTCTGTAAGTAATTGGCTGTCAGCTCCGAAATACAGAAATATTTCATATCGGCAGGCACCTCGATACGTCCTTCCTGACAAATCCGGAAAAAGTGATCGATGGCATTACGGCTGGTAAATATAATGGCCGTATGCCCTAGGATATTAATTTTTTGACGACGAAAATCTTTAAATGATACGCCTTGAATCTGGATGAAGGGTCGGAAATCAATCTGGACGTTGTATTTGCTGACTAAATCAAAATACGGAGACTTTTCGTCGGCAGGTCGGGATTGGGTTACTAACAACCGGTTCACCTTAGTAAGCCGGTTTTCGGCAAGATGCATGCTGGGCTCGTTCATTGAATCTCTACTCGGGGTCAATCGTTAGGTTGTGGGATGAAGCCGGTAGATATATCAGAAACTGCCAGAACCAACAGTTTGTTACCATAGCTATCTAACTTCAGACCATCAACTTCTTATCACAGCGCAAAACGCAAACCAATGATAAGCGGGATCAATTCGACAATGCAAAGGTACGAAAATAAATAGAGATTTTTGATAGGCTCCTGACTACGTATCACGACGTAGAGAAGCGCCAGGCGAGCTACATAAAAGACCGTAAGAAGAAAAATCAGCAAACTTGCCGGCCATTCGACTAGAGGCAGGTTATAAGCTACTATGGCCAATAAGATTGTTAGAAAGGAAAAAAACAACAGAGATGCCTGCAGGATTTTGAAATAATGAACGTAAACAATACCCTGTAGTTTATAGAGTCCGCCGATGACTTCAAGACTTATGTATTTGCCCATCAGGCTAAAGAACGCGGCCGTGCTAAGCAGGAAAAACTCACCAATCAGCCAACCCAGATTGGTTTCTCCTAACAATAGCCTCCGCGATGCAAATACGTCCAGATTTCGGCTTTGCACAAAGATGATCAGGTAAGCAATCACAAAACTAAGATTCAGCACGAATAGTGTATTAGTACCACTGAGTGGCCTATTAATCAGAAAAGATTCTTCCTGCGCTCGCAATGAGAGTAAATCGCGTAGGCTATAGAACCGAAGAAAAGCTCGGTGATATAGTGAATACAGAAACGCATGGGAGGCTAACAAAAACAATAAACCTAAGCCCAGAAAATTCGCATAAACAGTCTGTGGACGAGGCCGAACACTCAAATTATCGTCACGTAGTACCACTTGCTTTTGCGTAGTCGACTTTGGGTAACCAATAAATAGTTGTTTACCATCAATGCCGGGGGCACCGTAAATAGTCAGAAAAATCTCGGGCTGACGATATAATCGATACAGGCTATCGATACGTAGTATCTGCCACTGATTAGCAACCAGTTTTCGTTTTAGAGCGGCATTGATAAATAGATAGCCGTCTTCTTTTGTTGAAATCAACAGGCTGTAATTCCGGTTACTTTCGAGGTCGATATAAGCACTTAGGGCAATCTGGTCGGCATGTTGCTCAACAATGTACGGAATATAGGCTTTTGCTCCTTCGTCATATACCTGAAAATCCTCCCGAAAATCATGTACAGGGTAATAACGTCCATCTGGGCCAGTTCCTACGTTTCGCGTCTGGGCCGTAACACTGGAAAATAAAAAGAGTGAAAGAGTGAAAGAGCAAAAGAGCGTCGCGATCGTTTTGATACACCACCCCTGCTTTTTCACTCTTTCACTATTTTGTTCTTTCACTCTTTCGCTTTTTTTATTTTCCTAAAGCTTTCAGCATTGTATCACCGATCAGAGCAGGCGATTCAACTACATGAATGCCACATTCACGCATGATGGCCATCTTAGCAGCGGCTGTATCATCAGCACCGCCTACGATAGCCCCAGCGTGGCCCATCCGACGACCTTTTGGAGCCGTTTGGCCAGCA
This sequence comes from Spirosoma daeguense, assembly GCF_054776875.1. Classification (NCBI taxonomy): domain Bacteria; kingdom Pseudomonadati; phylum Bacteroidota; class Cytophagia; order Cytophagales; family Cytophagaceae; genus Spirosoma; species Spirosoma daeguense. The sequence continues at coordinate 540,931 of NZ_BAAHBF010000003.1, read as the reverse complement.
ATAAACCCAACAACAGGTTTCCGATTTCCGTCAGCTTTTATCCAGTGAGCTGCTTCAGCTTCCATACCGCCACCGATTTCACCAATCATAACGATAGCTTCGGTTTCGGGGTCATTCATTAATAATTCAACAGCCTGTTTGGTCGTCGTACCAATAATCGGGTCGCCACCAATACCGATAGCAGTCGATTGGCCCAAACCTGCTTTGGTTAACTGGTCAACAGCTTCGTACGTTAACGTTCCCGACTTCGAAACAATGCCAATTGTACCTTTTTTGAAAATAAAGCCCGGCATGATACCTACTTTACATTCTTCGGCCGTCATAACACCTGGGCAGTTTGGCCCAATAAGGCGTACATCTTTGTCGGTCAGGTAATTTTTCACACCAACCATATCCTCCGTTGGTATCCCTTCCGTAATGCAAATGATAACCTTGATGCCTGCCTCAGCGGCTTCCATAATGGCATCGGCAGCAAATGCAGGTGGAACAAAAATAATGGACACATTAGCTCCGGCCTGGTCAACAGCTTGCTGAACGGTGTTAAACACCGGCCGGTCGAGGTGTGTTTGCCCACCTTTACCGGGCGTAACGCCCCCAACTACGTTGGTGCCATATTCAATCATTTGCTGGGCATGAAAACTGCCTTCCGAGCCGGTAAAGCCCTGGACGATAACTTTGGAGTCTTTGTTTACTAAAACACTCATGACGGTTTTGGAAATCGTTGGCGATACGGTTTTAAAGAGGAAAGACGAGCAGATAGTTGAAAAAAGGCATTCGAGTCAACGTTTATCTTTCTTCTTTCGTCTAACCACGTTACTTCTCATAAAAAGTTGGGCAAAAGTAGCCGAAACTTCGTAAATTACGTGATGATTTTTTCACACATCCTTTCCGGCTCTATTTTGGCCGGTGCGGGCGTTGGCGTATTCTGGCATTTTTTCGGACGTATTTCCTTTTTTAACCGCCTATTATGGGGGTTTTTCCTGCTTACTACTTCGTTGGCGGCACTGATTAGCGTTATTCATTTTGCAGGAAATGAATCGCTTGAGCCTTTGCGCCAATCCATGGTTGTTCTTTCCAATACGTTAGGTGTTGTTTGCGTGGTTACTGCCGTGTATGCACTTCTTAATCTGCGGACCCTTTCACTGGTCACATTCGTTACCACTGTTTTATTCGGTTTATTCCTGTTTATCAGCCTCTTACTCCCCGATGTGCGCGTTTTTACACCAATTGTTCCCTCACTGGGAATTCTGGTACTGATGCTGTTGGCGGTATTTTCACTACTGCAACGTAATAAACGGGGGTTGTGGGTTGTAATGGCAGCTATGGCAATGGGACTTGCCACAAAAGCCGATGCCTTCAAGAGCCTTATTCATCCAACCGATTTTTATCATTATGCCACTACGTTATCCTTGTGGTTTTTCGGAAAAGCAGCCGAATGGCGTACATCTATTCGGTAGTCAACGATACGTAGTAAAACCCGTTTCCCCAGAAATTTCTCCAGCTACCTAACCAATTCCCTGCTCAAGCGGTTATTCACCTGCATTATTCTTTTGAGACCTAAATACAGTGAATTTATCGCAACCCGAATACGACCTCGTTCAGACAGCCCGTGCTGCCCGACTCATTTATAGCAACGATACCACGCCCGGTATCAGTCGGCAAGCAAATGGTGCTACGTTCTCCTATGTTGACACGAAGGGAAATAAAATCCATGACGACGAAACGTTGAATCGTATTCGTGGGCTTGCCCTACCTCCTGCCTGGCAAAACGTCTGGATTAGCTCAAAAGCCAATAGCCATTTACAGGCAACCGGCATCGATACCAAAAATCGAAAACAATATCGATATCATCCAAAATGGAATGCTATTCGGAGTGAAACAAAATTCTTCCGGATGGCGGCTTTCGGTAAAGCCCTGCCGTTGCTACGCAAGCAACTTCATAAAGATCTGAATCAGCGCTCATTATCACGCAATAAAGTAATTGCTATTGCCTTATCTGTAATGGAACAGACGCTGATTCGAATTGGCAACGCGGCTTACGAAAAGGATTATGGGTCTTACGGCCTGACCACCTTGAAAGACCGTCATGTTAAGCTAAATGGACAGGAGCTACGTTTTAGTTTCAAAGGCAAAAAAGGTATTTATCATGACATCGCGCTCCACGACCGACGGCTGGCAAAACTAGTTAAAGCCTGTCGTGACATTCCGGGTAAAGAATTGTTTCAATATTTCGATGAAAACGGAGAACGGCATCCTATTGATTCAGGGATGGTTAATGACTATCTGCACGAAACAATGGGAAGCGATTTTTCGGCCAAAGATTTTCGAACCTGGGCCGGAACCGTCAATGCATTACGTCTACTTGTTGAACTAGAACCCTGCGAGAGTGAAAAACAATCGAAGAAGAATGTGAATACAGTGCTCGATCAGGTGGCGCATCAATTAGGAAATACACGTACCGTTTGCCGAAAACACTACGTTCATCCGCAACTGTTAGAAGCCTACGAATGTCATGATTTGAATCCGTATATTCAACGTAGCAATCGTTATCGAAAAACCAGCCCGCATGGTCTCGACGGTGTAGAGAAATTATTACTGACTTTCCTGAACGATCAGGTAAAAAAGTCAGTAAAAAAAGTGGCTAAAGCAACGTAACAACGTTTACTGCTCCGTTTTAACCCAACTATCATGTTCACAGTTTAGACAAACCGGATGCTGCTCATTCCCAAACGTTTGTACATTACCGCATACGCAGCAGGCATACGTACCGGGTTGCTTTATAGTTTTTACAGCCATCTTCAACGCGTTTGGCAGAACTGGTAAGCCAGCGCGTTTTTCAGATGTTTCGAATGAAAAAATGCTAACCTCACCCGTTGGCTCGCGAATAGCGTATTGGACTTCTCCCAAGTGACGAATTCCCGATAGACGTAGCATCGTAAACAACTCATCCTGTGTTATATCTTCGTCTTTGAAGTTATTGATCAGAATACAGCCATTTTCGATCACATAAATCGGCTTGCCCTCCAGCACTTCCCGTACTGGGCGGTTTTTATCGGATAATGTTGTGATTAGTTTATAGCAAATTATCATGACCGCAAAGACCACAACCGCAGAAGCCAGTGGTACGTCATGATAAAACATTGGGTCGCCTGCCGCCGAACCCAAGCCAATCACCAAAACAAGCTCAAATACTGATAATTGACTGATTTGCCGCTTTCCTGAAATTTTCAAGGCTATCAGCAGAATCAGGAACATGAATATGGTTCGAAGCGCTACTTCGCCCAGATATAGCCAAGGGAAATCATCGAGCAGTATGCGCTCCCAATCGAACGGTTCAACCGGTTCTTTCATAGTTTCTGTCGGTATATAAACAGGCTTGAAATCTGGCGGTTATTTCGTTTCTGGGGCGTTATTTTTCCGAATCTTCATCCCACGATTTTCGGCCCATTCTTCGGCTTTTGACGTAGCAATGGCAATAGCGCGGTCATCGGGGGCACCGTCGGCAAGAAGGGCATTAGCGATTTCGATGGCCTTGTTCCGAACGGGGGCCATAAAATACTTCAGCGAATTAGGATAGTCTGTTTTTGACCAGGGCATGTTGGTTGAGCAGTTAATACGTTTCAGCAATAACTGGCTCAACCAATAAGTGTTTACAAACCTAGCTCCTGCGAGATAGTACTGCTAAGCCGAAGTAACTCAATTTCACCCGCTTTAGCGTTGTACTCGGCTTCGATCAGGCGCGTCTGTGCGTTGATGGCGTTACGTTGCACATCCCGGAATTCAACAAACGTTGAGTTTCCAATTCTGTACCGGTCATAGGCAATTTCTACGTTCTGATTCGCCAGTTGGTTATTTTGAACCTCCAGATTAAGTAGCTTCAAGCTGTTCTGATAGTTATGATACGTCTGTGTCACAGCCGACTGCAACTGAAGACGTAAATCGTTTTCCTGATTTTGCGCAATCATTGTGTTAACCTTTGCATTCTGGATCTGCCGCTTCAGATTGTAGCCATTGAAAATCGGGATAGACGCTACTACGCCATAGGTTACGGCACTGGTACGTCCGGTAGCAACCCCAAAACCGCCTTGGTTATCAATAAATTGATAGTTATATCCTGTTTGTGCTGTAACCAGCGGGAGTTGTTGGGCTTTAGCCAGCTCGACGTTCAAATCAACCACGCTACGGTTCAACACCAGCGAAGCTAATTGCGGGTTGTTGGTCGACATCGACTGCTGTAACGGAGCCAGTTGCAGATCAACTCGGGCAACGATGGTATCACGCACTGAAAACTCCGTTTGCGGATCGCGTACCAATAGCGTATTCAGGATGATTTTAGCATTTCGTAATGACTGCTCCTGCGACAGCAAGGCCGCACTATCCGTATTATAATCGACCTGAGCACTCAAAAAATCAACTTTCGAGCGCGTTCCTACTTCATAGTTTGCTCTGGCCAGCTCAAGCCGCTCGCGCGAAATATCGAGCGCCTGACTGAACGCGATTAAGCGCTGTAACTGACGTACTACGTCATAATAGCTGGTTGCGATGCCAGCAATCGTGGCCTCAACGTTAGCCCGTGTGTTCACCGTGCTGATTTGAAGCAACTGCTGAAGCTGCGTGTAAAAAGTTCGACGAGCAAACCCGTTAAAAACAGTATAATTCAGGTTAACCCCCACGTTGGAGTTTCGGTTAAAAATACCTTTTACTTCCTGCGGAGGGCGAATGTTATCAATAAACGTTTGTCGAAAGCTTTGTAAGCTTCCGTTCGAGTTCAAATTTCCTGTAAAAACGGGCAGGTAACCAGCATTCCCTTTGGTGTAATTGTTTCGGGCTATCTCTTCCTGCGAACGATTGATTCTAATCTGATAGTTTTTATCAATTGCCTGTTGAACAGCCTGTTGTAAAGTCAGTAATTCACCAGGTTGCGGAATTGTAGCGACTGTAAAAGTACGTTGCTGAGCACGTTGAATGGCATTGGGCGTTTGTTGAGCGAAGACCGAAAGAGGCAGGCAAGCTAGAGTGAGCCAGTGGCTGAGTTTCATTGAATTAATGTTATCAAAAACAACTACAACAAAAGTAAGGGAATCTGCGATAAGCACATCAGTTTATCAGCCTTTCATTTATCTTGCATTTTTCTTCCCGAACACCATGAAACGTATAGCATTACTGCTTTCTACTCTTTCGCTGCTTATATCTGGTTGCTCATCAAAAAAAAAGGCGGATTTGCTCGTTACCAATGCCACGATCTATACCGCTGATTCGAGCTTTTCAACCGCCGATGCTTTTGTTATAAAAGATGGTAAATTTCTGGCCGTTGGTTCGTCGAAAACCTTAGCCGAAGAATATGATGCCGAAACCAAAACTGATCTGGATGGACTCCCTGTTTATCCGGGTTTTTACGACCCACATGCGCACTTTCTGGGCTTGGGTCAGGTTCTCGATCAGGCCGATTTAGTTGGTGCTACGTCGTATGATGAAGTGATTCAACGTTTAAAAGATTTCTACAAAGCCCATCCCAACGTAGAGTGGCTTTCGGGACGGGGATGGGATCAGAACGACTGGCCTGAAAAAACCTTTCCGACAAAAGAAAAACTCGATGCCGCGTTTCCCGACGTTCCAGTTGCGTTGATGCGTATAGATGGACATGCATTGGTCGTAAATTCCAAAGCCCTTCGGTTAGCAAACATAACGGCCGGTTCTCAATTGGCTGGCGGAGAAGTGGTATTGCAAAACGGCGAACCTACCGGCGTATTGGTAGATAACGCCATGCAACTCATCAGACGCGTACTTCCCCGACCCGATGCCGCCGATAAAACCCGAATGCTGATTAATGCGCAAAAAATGTGTGTTGCCTTAGGACTGACCACTGTTTCAGACGCAGGTATCAATCCCGATGAAATCAACCTGATCGATAGTCTGCAACGTATCGGTAAGCTTAAAATCCGGGATTATGCCATGATCAGTCTCGGCGAGACGAATATGAATTATTTTCTCCAGCGCGGCCCTTTCCAAACCGACCGCCTGACAGTACGTTCGTTTAAGCTTTATGCCGATGGTGCACTCGGTTCGCGGGGTGCCTGTCTGCGCCAGCCCTATAGCGACCGCCCTGAAACCAGCGGATTTCTTCTATTAAGCCCATCTGAGTTGGAGCGTGTTACGAAACTGCTGTATAATTCGAAATTTCAGGCAAATACCCACTGCATTGGCGATTCGGCCAATCATCTGATGCTCGATTTATATGGCAAGTTACTTATCGAGAAAAACGACCGGCGTTGGCGCATTGAACACGCGCAGGTTGTATCGCCTGATGACGTAGCGAAATTCGGGAAATACTCCATCATTCCGTCTGTCCAACCTACACACGCTACGTCAGATATGTATTGGGCAGCCGATCGTCTGGGAGCTACACGAGTGAAAAGTGCTTATGCGTTTAATGACTTGATGAAGCAAAATGGACTCATTACGTTCGGAAGCGATTTCCCCGTCGAAGCCGTAAATCCGATCTTCGGCTTTCACGCAGCCGTAGCCCGACAGGATGCCAAAAATTATCCGGCTGGCGGCTTTCAGATGGAAAACTCCGTCGACCGTAAATCAGCCTTGTTAGCGATGACGCGTTGGGCGGCTTACGCTTGCTTCGAAGATCATTTACGCGGTTGCATCGCTCCTGGCAAACAAGCTGATTTCGTGGTTCTTGACCGCGACATTATGACTGTTCCGAATGAACAAATTCGCCAGACTGTGGTAAAACAAACATGGATTGGTGGCGAACGGGTACATTAACTCACCGACAGAATCTGATACGTCTGTTGGTTAAACGTAACGGTATCGCCCGCTTTTCGGCCCGACAACGATGTAGCAATCGGCGAAGCGGGCGATACAGCAAAATAATCCTTTCCAGAGAAGGTTAATTTACCCGCACTGATACTAATATAAAACGTACCACGATTGGTAATAACCATACTTCCGGGTTGAGCTGTTTCGTAGATTTTATCAACCGCCAGTCGGTTTAAATCCTGCTGGAGTTTTAGTGCCTCTCCTAACAATTGGGCGTTTCGGTCGCGTTCGAGTTGCGCCATTGCTCGGCCTGTTTCGTATTTATCTCCAGCACTACTTTTGGACTCTGAATTGGCCGCTTCCTGAGCCGCTTCCATAGCCATACGAGCTGTGTTGATACGTTGCTGTACGTAGGTTTGACAAAGGCTAAAAAGTGTCTGCTTAATTTGTAAATCGTTATCAGTCACGCTATAAATTTTTCTTTTTCATTTCGTTAACGGCAAACGTAGCAGCTCTTGCGGTTAATGCCATAAACGTAATAGATGGATTCTGAGAGCCGGTGGATGTCATAGCTGCACCGTCAGTTACAAAGACATTTTTTACCGAATGCAATTGGCTATGTCCGTTCAACAGTGATGTTTTCGGGTCACGGCCCATACGGACTCCGCCCATTTCGTGAATGTCAAGACCGGGATTACGCTGATCATGATTAGGTTTGATTCGTATACAGCCTGCTTTTTCGAGCATATCGGCTCCCTGCTCCAGAAAATCGTTCGAGATTTTGACATCGTTATCGGTATATTCAATCGACGTAACGAGTTGTGGAATGCCCCACGCATCTTTCTGGTCAGTGCTCAGCCGAACATGGTTTTCGTAACGCGGTACCGTCTCGGCTTGCACCATCATGTAAATATTCCAGGCACCCGGTTCACTTAATTTATCTTTGAATTCGGCACCAAAACCAGCCTGAGCTTTTCCCCTGCCCCAGTTTGTACGGGCAGCGCTAAAAGCAACCATATAACCTCGTAGGAAATCCATTTCCTGTTTACCAACATTTCGAAAGTTCGGCATAAAGGCCGTAGTTGGTCGCCGACCAAAATAGTAGTCATCCTTAAAACCCTCATAATCAGCCGTAATACTTCCGCGATAATTGTGAAACGCTACGTAGCGACCTAATAAGCCATTATCATTGCCCAAACCGTTTGGAAATCGCCGGGAGGTTGAGTTAAGTAGAATCAGATTGGTATTCAGGCAAGCTGCATTTACGAAAATAACTCGGGCATAATATTCCGTCATTTCCTTTGTGTGGGCATCTACCACGCGAACGCCAGTCGCTTTCCCGAACGTCGACCCGGCCTTTGTTTCATCATAAATAATCGAGTGAACAACTGAATCAGGACGTAGCGTAAGCTTACCCGTTTTGGCAGCCCAAGGTAACGTAGCAGAATTCGAACTGAAATAGCCACCGTATGGACACCCCCGATAACATAAATGCCGTGCCTGACATTGTGCCCGGCCCTGATCGTAATGAATTTGCTTAGGTTCGGTCAGATGGGCACAACGACCGACGATAACGTGGCGATCTTTATACTGCTCAGCAACGCGTTTTTGAATATGTTTCTCAACACAGTTCAATTCCCAGGGCTTCAGAAATTCGCCGTCAGGCAGCGTTTCCAGACCATCTTTATTACCGCTTATTCCCACAAATTTTTCGACGTGGCTATACCAGGGCGCTACGTCCTCATAACGTATCGGCCAGTCGACAGCGGCCCCGTCACGAACATTGGCTTCGAAATCGAATTTACTCCAACGTTGCGTCTGCCGCGCCCAAATCAATGACTTACCTCCTACCTGATAGCCGCGAATCCAGTCGAACGGTTTTTCCTGAACATAAGGATGTTCGGCATCTTTCACGAAAAATTGCTGGGTACTCTCATCCAGCGCGTAACATTTGGTGGCAATAGGATTCTCTTTGTCGAACGCTTCTGACATTCGATTCCGATGCGGAAAATCCCAGGGATTTTGAGTAGCCGTCGGATAATCGGTAATGTGTCGTACATCACGCCCACGTTCCAGCACAAGCGTTCGCAACCCTTTTTCACAGAGTTCCTTAGCCGCCCATCCCCCACTAATACCCGAACCAATCACGATAGCATCGTAAGTGCGAGCCGCTTTTGCATCACCAGTTATGTTCATTATCCAATGTATTTCAACTGCTATATTACGAATTCATCTTACCGGGGCCAAATCCTATCATTCCGATAGATTTCTGTAAACAACCAACATTGCTTTGAGCTTATAAAAGCAAGAAAAACCAAAGCAACGTTATGTCAATTAAAATTCCTCCTCAACATCAGAACACCCAGCCGGGCATTGAAGCAGAACTGAAACCCCAGCCCGAAGTGATTCGGGAATCGTATCAGGGAGCCGATAAATTGAAAGATAAAGTCGCGCTGATTACGGGTGGCGATTCAGGTATTGGTCGGGCGGTGGCTGTGCATTTTGCCCGCGAAGGTGCCGACGTATCCATTTCCTATACACCTCGTGAAGAAGTCGATGCGCAGAAAACCAAAGAGTTAGTCGAAGCTGAAGGACGTAGTTGTTTACTCCTGCCGGGCGATATTCGTCAGGAAACGTATTGCAGTAAAATTGTCGACGATACGGTAAAGAAATTCGGGAAACTCAATATTCTGGTCAACAATGCGGCCCTCCAATTACAACACGAAACGCTGGAAGAGGAAACCGACGAAGACCTGCTCGCTACGTTCGAAACAAATATTTATTCATTTTTTCGGGTCACAAAAGCGGCTGTACCTCACTTGCAGGAAGGTGATACAATCATAAACACAACTTCCGTAACGGCTTATCAGGGCCGCGCTGATTTGCTGGAATACTCCTCGACCAAAGGGGCAATTATGACGTTTACGAGGGCATTGTCGAGCAATCTGATTTCCAAAGGTATTCGGGTTAATGCCGTTGCGCCCGGCCCCATCTGGACTCCATTGAACCCAGCGTCGGTAAGTGCCGAAGAAGTTGCCGAGTTTGGGAAAGACGTACCAATGAAACGCCCCGGACAGCCCAGTGAAGTCGCGCCTACCTACGTTTTTCTGGCCTCAAGTGATGCATCTTATATTACCGGTCAGGTATTACATCCCAATGGCGGAACCATCGTGAATGCGTAAAATCAAATTTAAAGAGCAGCAAATTTACCGACACCTGTTACTTCTTTGGGTAGCCACTGCTCTTAACACTTGCTTTATTCCCTACAGACATGGATCAAATGGAAATTGCAACCAAGCCTCAGCATCAGAATGCACAGCCGGGGCTGGAATATAAAATGGACCCGCAACCGATTTACATCCGGGACGATTATCGGGGCTCCGATAAATTGAAAAATAAAATTGCCCTCATCACTGGTGGCGATTCGGGTATTGGCCGGGCCGTTGCGCTTCACTTTGCTCGTGAAGGTGCTGATCTGGCAATCATATATCATCCACGAGAAGAAGAAGACGCGCAAAAAACCAGAGAGCTTGTTGAAGCTGAAAACCGTAAGTGTTTACTGCTTTCGGGCGATTTGAAAGACCTGAAATTTATTCAGGATGCCGTCGATTTGGTGATTGATACGTATGGTCGCGTCAATATTTTAGTAAATAATGCCGCCAATCATGTCGAACAAAAAGAGTTCGTCGATATTTCGGATCAGCAAATGCGCGAAACGTTTGAGCTGAATATTCTGGCGATGTTTCGGCTCACGAAAATTCTGTTGCCCTACATGACCGCTGGCGATTCAATTATCAATACGACGTCGGTTGTATCGTATCGGGGTAGTGAAGCGCTTATTGATTATGCTTCGACCAAAGGAGCTGTAACGTCTTTCACCCGCTCTCTGTCGCAGAATCTAATCGAACGTAACATTCGCGTCAATGCAGTGGCTCCCGGCCCAATCTGGACACCGTTGATTGTAGCTACCAAAACCCGAAAGGAAGTAGGTGAGTTTGGAAAAGATACGCCCATGGAACGTCCCGGACAACCCGCAGAACTGGCCCCTGCCTACGTTTTTCTGGCCTCCGAAGACGCTACGTATTATGCGGGTCAGGTTATTCACATCAACGGTGGCGAGGTGGTAAATTCGTAGCGATTCTGCTAGCTAGCTGTTATATTTAAAGCCATTCCTTATAACTCGGGAATGGCTTTTTTTAATGGAAACTACTGCTACGTCGCCCCTGCCAGTACCGCAATTAGCTGGCCTGCCGATGGTGGGCAATACCCTTGCTTTTCTTTATAATCCGCTGAAAACGCTACGTTCGCTCCAGCAACAGCACGACCGAATGGTTCATTTGCAGATTGGCGGACGAAATCAATATCTGGTTTTTAAACCCGAAGATGCCAAGCATGTTTTACAGGAGAATCATCGAAACTATGGCCGCTCACCAGCCTTTCAGGTGCTTCGGATTTTTCTAGGGAATGGTCTACTCACCAGTGAAGGCGATTTCTGGCGTCGGCAACGGCGACTGGCTCAGCCCGCTTTTCATCGGCAAAAACTGGTGGCTCTGGCAGAAACAATGATTTCGGAAACCGCCGACTGGATTGATGAACTTAAACAGCTTCCAAAACAACAGCCTGTTAACGTATCACAGGCATTCATGGACGTTACGATGCGTATTGTCTGCAAAACGCTTTTCGGCTCTGATACGGCAGGCAAATTATCGGGACTGTCGTCGGCACTGGATACGCTCAACTACGTAGCGAACCGTCGATTGTTATCACCTATTCGTTTCCCGTTGCATTGGCCAACGCCAGCTAATAAACGTTTTCGTCAGTCGAGCCAGCTAGTTAATACGTTCATTTATGATGTGATAAATCAGCGACGGCAAAATTCATTAATAGAAGAAGCACAACGTAGTGACTTGTTGGGCATGTTGCTTAGTGCCGAGGATGAAGAAACTGGCGAGCGCATGTCCGATACCCAACTACGTGATGAATGTGTTACGCTTTTCTCAGCGGGCCATGAAACAACAGCAGTGTCGATGGCGTGGACGATCCACCTGCTTACCCAGTATCCTGACGTGTTGGCTCGTCTGAAAACAGAGATTGAGTCTGTTTTGGGCAACGAGCGTACCCCACCAGCCGACGTGTTTCGGGCGTTGCCGTATACATTACAGATTATTCAGGAATCACTACGTTTGTATCCGCCCGCCTGGATTATGACCCGACTTGCCTTTCAGGATGACACAGTCGGACCATATATTATTCCGGCAGGAGCCACAGCTCTTGTATCCCCTTACTTGCTCCATCGCGACCCCAATTCATGGCAAGATCCTGAGCGATTTAATCCCGATCGATTTGCGCCGGGCAATGAAAAAGACCAGGCTCACGCTTATGCTTATTTGCCTTTTGGTGGCGGGCCGCGCTTATGTATCGGTAATCAATTTGCGCTGATGGAAATGCAGATTCTGCTGGCGATGCTCGTGCGTACATTTGCTCTCAAATCGATACATAACAAACTTATTTCACCTCGGCCACTCATTACCTTACGCCCGGCAAAACCCATTTTTGCGTTATTGGCATAATTTTATAATTATATTTTTCGAAGAACTTTAGTCGTAAATCGTTCCACGCGGATGCTAAAACGTTGCTCCATCAGGCTATTACGTTTTTCAATCAGATAAATCCGTGAAACCGAGTTGCATCTTTCGTAGAAGCTATTGACATTCTGGTATGTATAGCCAAACTTAGTTAATCCATTGATGTTCATAGATTATTCACCTTAAAGGCGACACAATGAGACTACAAATTCATGCTGTGCGTTTCACAGCCGATCAAAGCCTGTTAGATTTCATCCAGGCTAAGCTTGACAAGTTGGATACCTTTCACGACCGCATTATCAGCGGAGAGGTATTTTTAAGGCTCGAAGGGGCTGACACTAACAAGGTTAAGGAAAAAATAGTCGAAGTACGAGTATTGATTCCCGGCAAAGAGTTGTTCGTGAAAGAACACGACAAAAGTTTCGAAAGCGCTACCGACCGCGTTATGGACGTATTAAAAGATAAACTCGTTCGGTGTAAGCAAAAACGAAATGATATTTCCAACTCGGCCATTGTACAGGCAAGAACCCAAGAAGAGGAAGAAGATGAAGTTGTTGAAACAGACGACTTTTAACCAACTATAACTAATCTAAAAACAACAAAAGCCTCTCCAACGGAGAGGCTTTTGTTGTAGGTATATATTCCTTACAGCGAAAAAGCTTCTTTGACTTTATCAACAAAATCAAGCTTTTCCCAAGTGAACAATTCAACTTCCACTTCTTTCGTCTGTCCGTTCGAAGTGAATGTTTTCGTTACAACTTCGCTCTTACGTCCCATGTGGCCATAAGCTGCCGTTTCCGAATAGATTGGGTTACGCAGTTTCAGACGCTGCTCAATAGCGTACGGGCGCATATCGAAAATCTGACTTACTTTTTCGGCAATCACGCCATCATGCAGATCTACTTTCGACGTACCATAGGTGTTTACGTATAAACCACATGGTTTTGCAACGCCAATCGCGTATGAAACCTGTACCAGCACCTGATCGCACAGACCAGCAGCTACCAGATTTTTAGCAATGTGGCGAGTTGCGTAAGCGGCCGAACGGTCAACTTTCGAAGGATCTTTACCTGAGAAAGCACCACCACCATGAGCACCCTTACCACCATACGTATCAACAATAATTTTCCGTCCGGTTAAGCCCGTATCGCCATGTGGACCACCGATTACGAACTTACCTGTTGGGTTGATGTAATACGTAATATCATCTGTGAACAGGCTGTGCAGGTCTGCTTTCTGAGCTGCTTTTACCCGAGGAATCACGATATTGATAATGTCTTCTTTAATTTTCGCCAGCATCGTTTCGTCATCGGCAAAATCATCGTGTTGCGTCGAAACTACGATGGTATCGATGCGTATCGGCTGGTCATCATCCGAATACTCAATCGTAACCTGCGACTTAGCGTCAGGACGCAGATACGGCATCAGATCAATTTCGTTGTTACGGATATTCGACATTTCACGCAGGATAGCGTGCGCTAAATCTAGCGGCAATGGCATAAAATTATCCGTTTCGTTAGTGGCATAGCCAAACATCATGCCCTGATCGCCAGCGCCTTGCGCATTGGCTTTGGCTTCGAAATCCGAATCATCGGCCTGACGGTCAACGCCCTGATTAATATCAGCCGACTGGTCATGCAATGCCGAGAAAATGCCACACGAATTAGCTTCGAACATATATTCGCTTTTCGTGTAGCCGATTTTACGGATAACTTCCCGGGTGATTTTCTGAACGTCGAGATACGTTTCAGTTTTAATTTCACCAGCCAGTACAACCTGTCCGGTTGTTACCAGTGTTTCGCAGGCAACTTTACTAGATGGGTCAAACGCTAGAAAATTATCAATCAGTGCGTCAGAGATTTGGTCAGCGACTTTATCGGGGTGTCCCTCAGAAACGGATTCAGACGTGAAGAGATATGGCATTACGCTATCTATATGACTTTGTTTGCAATCACAAAGCTACGAGTTTATAAATAGGTGGCAAACAAATCAACAATAATGCTCAGCGCGCTCCAGTTAATTTACGCCGAATAACATCGAAAAACGCTTTTATAAACGGCCAAATCGGCATCGTAGCAAAGAGTCGGAGTTCATCAACGAAACTCGTATCCTCGTCCAGAAACGTAAACACACGTCGGGGATTTCCGGTATAAACTCGCGTAAAAACGTCGTCGGCTGGATGACGATTCTTTTCCAGTACGTTCAAGAATATACTGTCATATAATTTAAATCGCTTCTTAAACCAAGGGTCCTGACGTATTGGGTTTCCGGTTTCGACAAGATTCTGGACTATATTGCTCAAATACCGTTGTGTTCGTTGAAATGTATACCCTGTCGATGCTTTTGTAAATCCACCCGATGTACCAATTCGAACAATATGTTCCGAAGGTTTCTCCTGTGTCAGTTCGTCTGACATTGGAATGACACCATACTCACTTTCAGCAATTCGATACGTACCCGTATCCAGAAAACGGTCGATATACTGACGTAGCTGTGCTTCATATTCATCGTCTGCAAGAAGCTTCTCGTTAAAAAGCGTAAACTCCACCAATGCCGTTTTTTTATCGAACGGCAATACATAAACGAATCTACAGTCGCCGTGCTGTTCCATCCGAAAGTCCATTATCTGAGCTTTTTCAGGAGTAAAACAGGGCTTTTCGGTGGTAATGACCCAACCTTTAAAATGCTGAAGTAAGTTATGGTTTTCGGGTTGGTTTAGTTTCAGAGCAAACGTACTATCGAAGATGTAATCGGCAATATATGGCTCATCGTCAGCGATCAGAAAGCCGCCCTGTGGCGTTTCTTTGATCCGGTTAATAGTTGCCTGTTTTCGCTCAAACGTAGGATGTTTATCTAGTTCATTCTGTACAAACTGATAGAAATCAATGCCACGTAGCATTTTATACGTATACTCGCCCAAATCTACAGGGCCTGCATACGTAGTGCCATGAAAACAAACAGATTTCCATTTTCGAAACAAGATTTGTTCAAATGGACCTGCTTCTCGTTCCCAGAAACACCAGGTTCGATCATTTCGGTCTTTCGGTTCACGATCTATAATTAGAATACGGCGATCTCGGAGCGGTGACTGCGACAGATAATAGGCTAGACTAAGTCCGGCCATTCCTCCTCCCGCAATGATGAAGTCGTATTTTTCCATGCAGCAAAGAAAAAGTCTGAACCCAAGTTCAGACTTTTCTTAAGTAAGCACTATAGTTGCTTAATTGTTTATAAAATTGGCACCTCAATGGCAGTTATTACGTACTGTAACGACGTAGCAAGGCTCATTTTAAACATTTACGTGTTTCTCAGCGTGATAACTGGAACGTACCAGTGGACCTGATTCTACGTATTTCAGCCCTCGTTTCAGCCCTTCTTCCCGATACATGGCAAACGTATCAGGGTGAATCCATTCAATTACTTCATGGTGCATTTTGGTTGGCTGAAGATATTGACCCAGCGTCAGTACGTCCAGACCGTTTGCAGCCAAATCGTCCATCGCTTTAAAAACTTCGTCATGGGTTTCGCCCAAACCAAGCATGATACCAGATTTAGTACGTTGTCCATATTCTTTCGTCCGACGAATCTGCTCAAGACTACGCTCGTAACGAGCCTGTGGACGAACCCGACGATAGAGCCGTTCAACCGTTTCCATATTGTGTGAAACCACTTCCTGGCCAGCCGAAATCATTCGTTCGAGCGATTCCCAATTTCCTTTTGTGTCAGGAATCAATGTTTCGATTGTTGTAGAAGGCGATGCTTCTTTGATTAACCGTACGGTCTGGTACCAAATTTCAGCACCCCGATCCTTCAGCTCATCACGGTTTACAGATGTAATAACCGCATGTTTCACCTTCATCAGTACGATGGCTTCGGCTACCCGACGCGGTTCGTCGGTATCATACTCATTAGGACGGCCAGTCGCTACGGCACAGAACGTACAACTCCGGGTACAAACATTTCCCAGAATCATGAAGGTTGCCGTACCTGCTCCCCAGCACTCGCCCATGTTCGGGCAATTGCCGCTTTCGCAAATGGTATGTAGCTTATGTTCGTCGACCAGCTTACGTACTTTAGCGTATTCGGGCCCAATAGGCAACTTTACGCGGAGCCAGTCCGGACGTTTTTTGCGTTGTTGTTCGGAGGGTATTACAGGTAATTCAATCATAACTCCTCAATACTTTCCATCAGAATTCGTTTTTCGGCCGTAAAGTTCACGAAAAGCGCAGGGGTTGTCATAAGCACGGATAGCAGGGGATGGGATACCGTAGTTTTTATTCTACCCCGCTCTTTGCAATCCCTATCCCCTACTTCTTGCTTCCGAAAAACAGGGTTATGTAAGCCGATGTAAATAGGCTTCGATTACCGTCTTCGCGATTACCAGTAGGGCTTGTATTGGGAATAATCACAATCGTGTTTGGGAAAGCTTCGGCCAGAAAACCGATTTCAACACCTGTTGTATTGGCTCGAAACGCGCTCAGTTCAAAACTTAGAGCCGCTTTTACATTAAGCCCAACCGTTAGTTTCGACTGACCAAATCCTTCCAGAAACCCACCCGAGCCAATCACGGTTTCGCCAGTTGGTGTTGTGAATCCATTTACCTGCGAAGCGGGCACAGTTCGACTGTTGTTGCCATAAGCAACTTCAAGGTAATAAGGCTTAATAATACCCAACGATGGTCCGGCAGCTACAATTGCACTTACAGCGATACCTTCATCGGCCTTGCGTTGAAACAGTTTCACCTCACGACCATACTGCGGACGTAGCACAAACAGGTAATTTTCTTTTCCGTTGATATAACGAGACCCTAGTGAGTTAATCGAAGATTGAAGTTCCTTTGGGTGCTTCACATTAACGAGTTCTACACTTAAATATCGGTATTGCGGTAAGCCAAATAACGTACCGGATAAGAGTTTCGATTGCCGAAATGAAACGCCACCAATCACTCCAGCATTTGTGTTGGTAGTGATACCAAACGTGGTTTCAGTTGGGTAAATTTCATCGTCGGCATCTGTATTTTGTGCCTGAGCAACCTGAGCCGAGAGCATCAGGCCGCATACCGTAAGCCCAAGAAGTCCGTAAAGTGTTCGCATTGTCGTAAATTCCTGAAATAAAGCTACTAATTTTTACGAAATCATAACCCGTATTAGCGTAACTACACCAATTATTTTATGTTTAACCAAAAAAAGTAAGTTCGTAAGTGGTTTAACTTACTGCTAATACAGCATAATTTCCAGCATATGGCAACCATTCATATTGATTATCAGGGCAATTTACGTACCGACTGTGAGCACATCCAATCAGGAACGCATATCAACACCGATGCACCAACCGATAACCAAGGACGAGGTGAAGCTTTTTCGCCCACCGACTTAGTAGCCAACGCACTAGGCTCCTGCATTATTACAACTATGGCGATTTTCGCCCGTCGCGATGGCATCGATTTAACACACAGCGCCCTCGACGTAACGAAAGTTATGAGCTCTGATGCCCCCCGACGTATCAAACGTATTGAAATCGATCTTGTGCTACGTGCCAATCGAAACGGCGAAGT
The DNA here is from genome assembly GCF_054776875.1 of Spirosoma daeguense. Classification (NCBI taxonomy): domain Bacteria; kingdom Pseudomonadati; phylum Bacteroidota; class Cytophagia; order Cytophagales; family Cytophagaceae; genus Spirosoma; species Spirosoma daeguense. The sequence goes on along the minus strand of NZ_BAAHBF010000003.1, from coordinate 523,021 downwards.
TTTTCTACCAGATGACGAAACGCGCGCACGGCTCGAAAAAATAGCCCATACTTGCCCCGTTGCCATTAGCCTACACCCCGATCTCGAACAGGCGATAAGCGTTCGGTGGGAAACTGCAATAGGCGTTTGATAATGGATAATGTTTTACAAACTATTTTTCATTATCCATTCTTTCTCTTTTTATGCTTCTGTCGCCAATATTTAATATCGGCGGTCAGGTTTTCGAGAAAAAACGACGGGCCGACTGATAGATATAATCCCGTATAATTAATCTGGCTTTCGGGAATATCTTTTTTCAGAATAAAACGGTAGCCCACCAACATATTCAGACCAAACCAGTGTAAAGGACGTAGCCATTTCACTGTCGGAAATTGGTACGCGGCTGAAACCCCAACACCTAATGGAATAAACACTCCTCTGGCTAGTTCATGCTTGTCGGCTCCATCGTCGTTACGTTCATAACGCGAATGCCCATAACCAAATTCGAGGGGTAAACTAACTTCAAACGCCCTCCGACGTAGCAGATACCGCTCGTAATAAACGGTAGCCATTCGCAGTCGGCGGGTAATTGATTCAGACGTATTAGGTAATAAACCAGGCTTGTCAAGTTGCTGATTGACAAAGTAAAAGCCAGCACCAGCTTTAAAACTGGCCGTTCGTCCTTCTTTCAGATTGGGTCGCCGACGGCTGGGCGGGAACAAAAAACCAGCCCGCAATCCATAAACACTGACAGGAACACGTCGATTATCTTCTGTACGTGTATCATTAAAGAAAAAAAAACGTTGATCGGTCGACGCCGTAAAGGTTAGTGATTTGGGTTGTATACTAGCCGTTGTATCAGGCATGTTATTTACCAATTGGGTGCTAGTCAGCTTTGTTTCTTCCTTGACCGATACTTTAGCCTGCGCCATAACCAACTGACTAGTGCAGAGGTACAAAAGAAGAAATAAAAACAGACGATAAGGTAAACGCATAGATTTCAGAACGTTGATAACGATATAACGACCGAAGCCGGTAATGGTTCTGAACGAGTAACTTGCAACCTCAACTTGCTATTTTCTGGACTTTTGAATCGGTGATCTAAAAACTCTCGTGTATGTTCAACTAAATTTCATCCCACAGAAAGGCGCTCATGTCACTCAGGTTTTATGGTTCCTTTCATTAGTATACCGCTGTGCTAAATATCGAAAAGGCAAATTCTTAAATAAGTACAAATTCTCCCACTTCAAAGATCGCAACGGAGCAGCTTAAATAGGCCTATTAAGTATTCTGTTTTTTTAACTTTTGAGAAATTGTTCGTCTGCCTAGCGGCTTCTGGGAACGATCCCGGTAACGCTTGCATAAAAAAAATCAGATTTTTTATTCATAATATCTATTTTTATTCTAAACATTATGAATGCGTTTCCTTTAAAAGTGAGTCTCTTAGCTTCTTTATAAACGCAGAATAATCCAGAAACTCGGCCTTATAATACAATTAAATTAATACATTTTATTTAGCGATTCAATAAGTAGAAACCCTCAGTCCAGACGCTTTGGCCTACACGCAACAAACATATATCGTGAACAAGCCATACTCTGCTTACACTGTTGAGGAACTAGTACTTGACGACCTGTTTGTTCGTTGGGTGCAGCATCCTGACGACGATGAGGTAGCAGCATATTGGCAAAATTGGCTCGCTCAGAATCCTGAATGCAGCGACAGAGCAGAGCTAGCTCGAAAACTGATTACAGTCAGTAGCCGCCCCGCCAGCTCTCCGTTGTCGACCGATGAAATTTCATCCGTTTGGGGACGTATTCGTGTATCACTCCAGACAATGGAAGATGTACGACCGCTTCTCCCCGATGTACGGGCTGTGGTTGGCTGGTGGTATTTTATCCGCACGATAGTAGCCGCTATGGGAGTTGTTTTATTGATTGGCTGGGCATTGTGGATGCAATATGGACCAAATCAGGGGGTATCGACCATAACAACTGAACCAAATCAGACACGAAAACTCAAGCTCCCAGATAATTCAACACTAACACTATATCCTAACAGCACAGTACGTTATGCCCGCCGGTGGAACGATGACACGCCACGGGCCGTGTGGCTCAAAGGTGAAGCTGATTTTTCGGTTCAACACCGCAATGATACGTCGTCGGCAAGATTATTTCGGGTACATACAACCGATCTCACTATCGAAGCACTGGGTACAGCATTTCGGGTTCGTCAACAATCGCGGAGCACTTCCGTCGCCTTAACATCGGGCAGTATTAATCTGCTGGTCAAACACCATAACCCCATTCACCTTCAACCCGGCGAATGGATCGAGGTTCCTACCAGTTCGCCTAAGCTATTACCATAGTCTATTCTATTTCACGTTTTCTTAATTAACTCTTACTCCAACCTATAATGTGTACAACAACTACTCATTTGCTACGTAGAACGTGGCTTCCTCTGCTTGGCCTGACAGCACTGGCTTTGGCAGGGCAACCAGCGTTAAGCGCTGTGCCAAGTAGCCCGCCTTCGCACACAAACCCAGCTCAGGAAAGAGCCATAAGCGGTAAAGTGCTCTCTTCCGACGATAACAACCCACTACCCGGGGTTAACGTAACGGTAAAAGGTTCATCGCGTGGTACAACCACCGACGCTAATGGTACGTATCGAATTAGCATTCCGAACGATCAGGCCGTGTTAGTATTTTCCTCGGTCGGCTTTGTTTCTCAAGAAGTTACCGTTGGTAACCGTTCTTCGATCGACATTACAATTCAGGCCGACAACCGCTCCCTGAACGAGGTTGTTGTTGTCGGATATGGTACGCAGAAGAAAAGTCAGTTAACAGGTGCCATCTCCTCGGTAAGCGCGAAGCAGATTACCGAAATGCCTATTACCAACATTGGCCAGGCTATGCAGGGCCGGGTTGCCGGGGTCGACGTAGCCCAGTCGGGTAGTAAGCCAGGTGCAACACCAACGATACGTATTCGGGGTCGTCGTTCATTCAATGCAGGTAACAACCCACTGTACGTTGTGGATGGTGTACCGCTCACGGGAGATCGGAATGAACTTTTAGGAACTCGCCCATTCGATTTTGCATCGGGCGGTTACGAGGATTTGAACCCCAATGATGTTGCCTCGCTTGAAATTCTGAAGGATGCTACTGCAACAGCAATCTACGGAGCCAGAGGTGCAAACGGCGTAGTTCTGGTAACTACGAAACGCGGCAATAACAACGGCAAAACGACTATTAGCTACGATGCGTATGCGGGTGCTACTGAGGCACTTGACAAAGTACATTTGTTTAGCGGACCTGAATTTACGGAGTACGTTCGGGAAGCCTATCGTTCTACAGGTTTGTATAAAGATGCCACCGGAAAGGACGTACCAACTGGCGTAGCAGACGCGTTTGCCGACTCAAAAGTGGCCGTTTTGGGTGGCGACCCTGCCGTAGCAGCAGGTATTGCAGCCAACCGGAACACCGACTATCAGTCGATGCTTCTTCGCCCAGGATTCCAGCAGAACCATTCGCTGGGTATTCAGGGAGGGAATAATAAAACACAGTTCTATATTTCGGCAGGTTATTTTCTGGATAAGGGGATCGTTCCAGGCCTAGATTATTCGCGTTATTCACTTCGGGCCAATGTCGACCACCAGATTAACAAAGTGATCAAAGTTGGCCTCTCGGCCTACATGATGTATAGCACCCGTAACGGAACCAGCCTTAACCCGTATCGGTTTACGCTTCAGCAGAATCCACTTGGCCGGCCATATGACGATAATGGAAACATTATCTTCGCTCCTACTAATGATGCGCTGTTGACCAATCCACTTGCCGAAATTGTGCCAGGTGCTCAGGTTGATTTAACTAAGAAATACCGGATTTTCAACAGTGTTTATGCCGAAGCGAATATTATTGACGGACTTAAGTACCGTGTGAACTTCGGACCGGATTTCGCGGTAGCGCAGAATGGTCGCTTTGTAGGCTCTATCACAAACGACCGGAAAGGTGGCGACCCATTGGCTTCGACCTATAATCAGGTTGGTTTCAACTATACGCTCGAAAACATCCTGACTTATAATAAGACGTTTGGTGACCACAATCTGGGAGTTACCGCTTTACAGTCTATTCAGCGCGATAATTTCGAATACAGCAACGTTTCTGTACAGGGTGTTCCGGCTGAATCGCAACAATATACGAATGTAGGCAACGCAAGTCTGGTGCTAGGAGTAGGCAGTAACCTGATTCAGTGGACAATCAACTCGTTCATGGGTCGTGTCAATTATGACTACAAAGATAAATATCTGGTAACTGCGACAATTCGGCGCGATGGCTCAAGCCGTTTTGGTGAAAACACAAAGTATGGTAACTTTCCCGGTATTGCTTTAGCCTGGAATATTAACAATGAAGAGTTTCTGAAAGGCGTTTCCTGGCTCGATCAGTTGAAACTGCGTGTTAGCCGTGGATCGGTTGGTAACCAAGGGGTTGTGCCTTATCAAACACAAGGTCTGTTAGGACGCACAGTATATGCTTTTGGTACTACCGGTGCTTTCGGCTATCGCCCGAATACAATTGGCAACCCTGATTTGAAATGGGAAACATCAACATCGTCAAATATCGGTATTGACTTTAGCCTATGGAGAGGTCGTGTAGCTGGTTCTATTGAGTTCTACCAGACCAATACAACAGACTTGTTGCTGTCTGATCAGTTACCAACATCTATTGGCTTTAACGCCGTAACCAAAAACATTGGTGAAACCCGTAACCGAGGTGTTGAGATTAGCTTATCGACTGTGAACGTTAATACTGCTGGTGGATTTAAATGGACTTCCGATTTCGCCTTCACGAAAAACAACGAAGCTATTGTCTCGCTTTATAATGGCCCTATTGATGACGTAGGTAACAAATGGTTCATTGGCAAACCATTAACGGCTTTTTTCGACTATAAGAAAGCGGGAATCTGGCAAACAAACGAAGCTGATCTGGCTAAATCATTTCAGAGTTCTGTTGGTCAAATTAAGGTACAGGATACAAATAAAGATGGCAAAACGACAGCTGATGACCGCGTATTTCTGGGATCGGACATACCTAACTTCAGTGCCGGTATCACAAACCGCTTTAGTTACAAAGGGTTTGACCTGTCATTTTTCGTATACGGTCGGTTTGGTCAGACAATCCTGAGTGGTTTCCACCGCGACAACAACCAGCTAGCTGGCCGTTATCAGCAAATCAAAGTAGATTACTGGACACCTAACAACCCAACCAACGAATTCCCACAACCTAAGTCGACTCAGGAGTTCCCGGTGTATAACTCGGCGTTGTTCTACTTCGACGGTACATTCGTGAAAGTTCGCAACATCAATTTTGGTTATACGTTCTCGTCTAAGTTAGTTCAAAAGCTGGGCATGGAGTCGCTACGTCTGTTTACCAGTATTCAGCAACCATTTATCTTTTCAACGTATCGGTCGAAATATAACGGTGTTGATCCTGAAACCGCCAATGGCACTATCAATAATGATGTTACGCCCGCTACTCGTGTAACCACTTTTGGCCTGAACGTAAAATTCTAAATTCGTGAGTAGTGGTTGCTATGTCTGCGAAAATTTCAGAATCACATATTAGTAACCATTACGTATCTCGAACTCAAACTTTAGTTTCAAAAAATCATGAAATCTATATTTTCAGCAAAATCATTCCGTTATCTGGGCCTTGCAGCTCTCCTGTTCACCGGGCAGGCCTGTAAGGATATACTGGATGAAAAAGTAATATCCAGTATTGGCAATGATTACGTCAATACAGCCAAAGGCTTCGAAGATGCCAGTAAAGCTGCCTATTCGTCACTTCGGAATTTTTATGGTACCGAGCGTGGCCTGACCCTGACCGAATACGGTACAGATATTTATCGGGTCGGAGCTGATGGGAGCTATAAAGGATTTCACTTTTACGATACCCAAATGAACAGCTTCGTTGATTATCTTCAGCAGGTTTGGGAAGAGCTGTATAAGGGTATCAACACCTGTAATACCGTAATTGGCCGTGCTCCGACTGCTGCCGTTTCCGATGCTTTGAAGAAACAACGTGTAGCAGAAATGAAATTTCTTCGGGCTCACTACTACTTTATTCTAATGCAGCAGTGGGGTGGCGTTGACCTTCGGCTGACCGAAACGTTGGGGCCAACTAAAGTAACCAAGCGAGCAACAGAAGCGGATATTTATAAAGCGATTATAGCTGATCTTGAGGGAGCAGTAGCAGACTTACCAGCAACTAAAGCCTCTGCTCAAGCTTCAGGTGATTACGGTCGGGCAACTAAATCGGCAGCCGAACATATGCTGGCCCGTGTATATCTGACCAAAGCTACCTCATCGGCTAAAGCAACCGATGATTATGCCAAAGCTGCTACGTATGCTCAAAATGTAATTGCCAATTATGGGTATAAACTGTTGCCCGATTTTGCCAGTGTATTTGCGCAGGGAGGTGGAGAAATCAATGATGAGGTCATTTTTTCGGTCCAATATACATCTGACCCACTAACCAACATCAACTCGGCTAATACGCTAAACGGCAATGGTAATAACCTGCACTTGTTTTTTACGATGCGGTACGACATTCAGGCGGGTATGGTACGTGATGTCACTTATGGTCGTCCTTTCAGACGATTACGTCCAACGACGTTCTTGATGGAAACGGTTTTCAAAGATCGGGTTAATGACTCTCGCTATAAAAAATCGTTCCAAAGCACATGGCTGGCTAACGCACCTGGTACCTACAACACCAGTTTTGATAATTCGAAGGCCAAAGTAACTTTTAAAATGAATGATACAACCATCTTCATTCCTGGTTACGAAATGCCTTTAGCCGAACGTGCGGCCAAACCGTATCAGGTGCTGGTGCCAAGTGCTTATAACGGAGACTTATTTCCTCCATTAACTAAATTTATGGATCCGCAACGTCCCGACCGTACTTACGAACCAGGTAGCCGCGATTTCTTAGTCTTCCGTCTGGCAGAAACATATCTTATCCTAGCCGAAGCCCAACTGAAGCAGGGCAAAACAGCCGAAGCTGTGACCGCTATAAATATGGTACGTCGCAGGGCTGCCAATCCTGGTAAAGAGACTGCAATGGAGATAACGACTGCCCAAATGGATATGGAGATGCTTATGCAGGAACGTGCTCGCGAATTAGCTGGTGAGCAATTGCGGTGGGCTGATTTGAAACGCTGGGGAAATCTGGTAGAACGGGTTAAACTATACAACCCCGACGGTGCCGCGAATATAAGAGACTACCATAACCTGCGCCCGATTCCTCAAACGCAGATTGACCGTACCGAAGGTGGTAGCGCAAGCTTCCCACAGAATACTGGGTTCTAAAGAATGAACGAGCGAAAAAGTAAACGAGTGAAAATAATCCGTCAGGACTTTTCGCTCGTTTACTTTTTAGAACAGTAGAATTAGGAAAATCCCACTTCTTTTAACGTAAACTACCTGTTTCACCAGTTCTAAATCATGCAGGAAACTGTAAATCGACGGCAATTTCTCGCAACAACGGGCCTATCGACATTGGCCTTACTAGCAAGTTCAAAACAACTATTCGCCGGAACTTCTATACCTACTGGCTTAAAGATTGGCTACTCAGCTATTACGTGGGGAAATACTGACGCCCAAACCGTTCAGGCAATTACCGACGTATCGGCTCTGGGTTACCGGGGTATTCAGCTACGTGCCAATACGTTTGGCCCCTACAAAGCCAAACCGTCAGAACTCAAAGCCATACTCGATCAACACAAGCTAACGCTGGCAATGTTTTCGAGTGGTAACGTAGAGATTGACCCGGCAAAAGAGCAAAGTACGATTGATATGCACGTAGCGCATGCCAGTTTCGTAAAAGCGCTTGGCGGATCGGCCTTTCAAATGACCAATAGTCTCCGGCCAAAAGATCGACTCCCAACCACCGAAGAACTGAAACGGCTGGCGGCAGTAATGAATGAAATTGGCAGACAAACCGCCGATATGGGCGTACAAGCAACGTACCATAATCACATGCATCAGCTCGGCGAAACACCCGAAGAAGTAGATGTGATTGTTCAGACAATGAATCCCAAGTATTGCAAACTCCTCCTCGACATCGCGCACTACAAGCAGGGCGGTGGTGAACCCGAAAAGGCAGTTAAACAATACAAAGACATTATTCATGCGCTGCATCTGAAAGACACTATGTCGCCCCGCCCCGACAAGCCTAATGATCCTAAAGCGTATAAATTTGTTGAGTTAGGTCGTGGAAATGTGAACGTACCAGCTGTGATGAAAGCACTGGAAGAGATTAAATTTAAAGGCTGGGGCGTTATTGAATTAGACGGTGTGCCCGAAACCGACAAAACACCAGCTCAGTGTGCCGCAATCAATAAAGATTATATTACCAAAACACTAAAAATTCCTCTGTAAATCTGTGAGTGTTCTCCGTAAATTTTTGTGTCATTTTGTAAGTCACAGAGATGCAAGGAGGAAGCACAGAGATTCATAGAGATGTTCATTATGAAACAACTGGTTATTTCTGGGTTTCTGCTGCTGAGTCTCATGGCTGCTGAAGGCCCGCAAGCACCAAATACGCTGAGTCCGCAGGAAAAAAAAGCAGGATGGAAATTGCTTTTCGATGGCAAGACAACCAACGGTTGGCGAGGAGCTTATAAAGATAAATTCCCAGAGAAAGGCTGGACTGTTACGGATGGTTCATTAACCATTCAACAGTCGGATGGCAGCGAATCTGAAAACTTTGGCGATATCGTTACGAACGAGGAATTCAGCAATTTCGACCTAATGTTCGACTTCAAACTGACCGAAGGCGCCAATAGTGGTTTGAAATATTTCGTAGCAGAAGAAAGCCCGAAACCCAAAGGATCAGCGTTTGGCCTTGAGTTTCAAGTCCTTGACGACGATAAACACCCCGATGCTAAAATGGGACGTAATGGCAATCGCACGGTTGGATCGCTTTACGATCTGATTCCGGCCAGCAACAAAAAAGCAAATCCGATTGGCCAATGGAATACGGGCCGGGTTATATCGAAAGGTAACCACGTAGAGCACTGGCTGAACGGCACTAAAGTGGTTGAATACGAACGTGGTAGCGAAAAATTCCGGGAATTAGTAGCGATGAGCAAATATAAAGCCCCCAGCTATAATTCGAACGGACGTTTTGGCGAAGCTCCAAAAGGTCATATTCTGCTGCAGGATCACGGAAATCGTGTCTATTTTCGGAACATGAAAATCAAAGTACTCTAAATCCTATTGACAACCAGTCGTTAGACTTTCAACAAAAAAGTCTTTCTCTCTATATCAGCTTATTAACGCTATAATCCTTATGGAAAATCGTCGCGAATTCATAAAAAAATCTGCTTTGGCCGGACTCGGAATGAGTTTTTCAGCCAGCAGTTACGCTCGTATCATTGGTGCCAATGAACGGGTTCGGGTTGGTATTATCGGCTTCTCAGACCGGTTCCGTCAATCGCTGGCTCCAGCTTTTGGCGAACATGCCAAAGCGCAGAACTTCGCCTTTGTTGGCGTATCAGACATCTGGAATCGCCGTCGCGATGAGGCCGATGCTTTTTTGAAAGCCAAAGGGTTAAATGATAGTTCGTTTTTCAAAGCACGTAACAACGACGAACTGCTCGATCGTAAGGACGTTGACGCCGTAATTATCAGCACTGCCGACTTCCAGCACGCGCTGCACCTTGTCGATGCTGTTGAATCGGGACGCGACGCTTATGTGGAAAAACCTTTCGCAGAAGCGCTGGACGATGCCCGTAAGGCCGTAAAAGCCGTTGAAAAAACAAAAAAAATCGTTCAGGTTGGTTCACAACGCCGGTCGGCCCCTAACTACCATCAGGCGAACGACTTTATCAGATCAGGCAAATTCGGCGACATTACGATGGTTGAAATGACCTGGAACGTAAACCAGCCAGGTCGCTGGCGCCGGGCCAAGCTCGTCAATGAAATCAAGAAAGAAGACACCGACTGGGTCCGCTATCAGTTGAACCGGCCAAAGGTTGAATGGGACCCTCGTAAGTATTTGGAATTCCGTCTGTTCTATCCTTATTCATCGGGTATTCCGGGGCAATGGATGTCGCACCAGATTGATACCGTACACTGGTTCAGCGGTTTAGATCATCCTCGTTCGGTAGTTGCCAACGGAGGTATCTACGTGTGGAAAGATGGACGTACTAACGCTGATACGTTCACAGCCGTGTTCGATTACGGCCCAGATAACGATAAGACTAAAGGTTTCCAGGTTCTTTATTCGTCGCGGATGAATAATGAAGCGGGTGGCGTTAAAGAATACTACTACTCGAACGGTGGTATGATTAACCTCGACACGAATAAAATTTCACCCGAGGGCGGCCTTGAAGAAAAGTATGCCAAAGATATGGGTATGAAAGCAAACCTCCTGCCGACAATGTCATTAGGTGAAGCTGCTAAAATGGAAACATCGGCTAACACTGGTGGCGATCCAATGACGTCGTTGCACATGCTGAACTGGATGGAATGCGTACGTAGCCGCAAAGAAACGAATGCGCCTGCGCGTGTTGGTTTTAATCACTCCGTTGCCAACATTATGGCGACAACCGCCCTACATACCGGCAAACGCGTAACCTGGGATTCCACCAAACAGGATATTACGGTTAGCTAGTAAACGATATTGATGGTCGATAGTCAGTAGTTGCTGAGTCCGAAACGGCAGCTATTGATTATCGACCATTGATTTTAAAATTCCGGCCCCAATCTGGCAGTTGAGGCATTTTTTTACAGAGCAGAATTCATTGTAAAGCTCAATAGCTGCTTGTGAATCAAAAGCAGTACGTACACTTAGTCCGAAAGTATTCCAATTATCAGTCAACTGATTTTTTTCGGCGGGAAGCTGCTCCAGCAACCGAATAGCTCGATCAATATAAGCGGGTTGTCCGCGATGATGGGCATAAGCCGCCAATAACGGCACTACTGTGTTAACAACAATCAATATTGCAGAACTTGGGCCTAGAATAGAAGCCGCCCTTTCTGTCGTTTTCCCAAAACGATAATGCGATTGCCAGTAGGTTGACGGAGTTATCTGTAATGATGTTAGTAACGTAGCAACCTCATCAGCTTCAATAAATAGCGAAAACAAACTCGTATGCTTCGTTAGCAGACTGGCAAGCTGCGCAATACGTAGTGTCGGGAAATTAGCAGGTCTTAATCTGCCCCATTTCCAGAAATGTGCTTCTAACTGCTGGTTGGTCAACTCATATTTTGTGGCCAGAAAACGATACTCCCGTTGAAGTATGTCCAGATATTCGTCCGATTCATCTGTCTCCAACAAGCCTGCGGCACCAAATAGCATCGATTCAACCTGCAACAAAACGTCGCGATGTTTCCGAATTGCTTTTAACGGTACCGCTCTACTTAGCTGCGCCATTGGCTCGGCATTTATCCGGAAACCCATATTGATTGCCAATAGTCGATACGTTGCCTCCTCCCAATCGCCTTTGGTTTGTTCAACCAGTTGCTTTACATCAGCCGCTTTACGTTCAAGCCGCTGCAACATGGCTTTATCCAGCATCGACGTAACACGTAATGGCGATACCGAACGAAATAAACCAGCACAGGGAATTGAGTCTTGGTTATCAATAAAGGTCTGATAACGGGATAATAACAACGAGTCAGTACGTTGGGAAAGTTCTAACGTAGGCAACAACGTACCGTTCGTACGTCTTACAGTTTTACCCGCTGCGGAGTCATCCTCCCACACTACATGCAGAATTACGTTATCGTAAGCCCGGTCATGTTGGTGTCCATGCGCCAACCAATCCGATGTAAGTGTGTGCATCTCTACGTTGCCTACCCACTCCACGTCATTAATTAGCAGTCGCGCATTAGTAAAATCTGGCCCCGCATTAGAGTTCCTAAATCCCGGATGTACTACGTGTACCCATTCACCATCTGTAGTGATAAGCTCCGTTTTCGTGAAATATTGGAATTGCCAGATGAAATAAAGTAAAGATTCGGGCACAGTAAGACTAGTAGTATATATTGGCAAACATTTTAGACACTCGCCAATATATACAAAAATCTTCCAATTAATTACTAACCCCGAAACTCAGCCAGATACCGAGCCATGTCAAGCTGTAGTGTTTTTGCCTCTAGTCTGGCTTTATCGGCAAAATCAGTTCCGTCTGAAGCATACAAAATGCTACGTGACGCATTGACCAGCAACCCTCCATGTGCATTTAAACCGCGCCGTGATACGTCTTCCAGACTTCCTCCCTGGGCGCCAACGCCCGGTACGAGAAGAAAATTATCGGGAGCCAACTCTCGGATTCGACTCAATTCATCGGCCTGCGTTGCCCCAACTACAAACATTAGTTGATCAGACCCGGCCCACGTTTGTGACGTTTGAATTACACGTTCGTAAACTTTAGCGGTCATGTTTTCTAATACGTAATTCCCCCCAGCCATTACCATATCAATAGCTGGATTATAAGATAACTCATCACTTGTAATGAGTTGCTGAAAATCAGCGCTACCCACGTTCGAAGTTAGTGCGAGTAAAATGACCCATTTATTCGGATAGGCCAAAAATGGCATAACCGAATCTCTACCCATGTAAGGAGCCACAGTAACCGAATCGAAGTTTAGACCGGCAGCTTCAGGATCAAAAAAAGTTCGGGCGTATAAATCAGAGGTATTACCAATATCTCCCCGCTTAGCATCAGCAATGGTGAAGCAGTCGGCTGGAATGTAATCAAGTGTGCGCTGAAGGCTTTCCCAACCACGAGGACCTTGTGCTTCATAAAACGCAATGTTAGGTTTGTAGGCAACCGCTAAATCAGCCGTAGCATCAATAATTGCTTTGTTAAAAGCGAAAACCGGGTCAGGTTCGGTTAGTAAATGATGGGGTAGTTTGCGCGGATCGGTATCAAGACCGACACATAAATAAGACTGTTTCTGCGCTATCTGTTTACTTAATTCGGAATACGTCATGCCCTGATTAGCACCATAAACTAAAATGATGCGGGTCAAAATTACAACTTACGATGCCGGTTTCATAAATTTGTGTGTAAAACCAACTCTACGTATTGTAGCCTACACTATTATGCAAGTCCGGCAGACAGCAATTGAAGGTCTGATTGAACTGATTCCTACCGTTTTCGAAGACGAGCGTGGTCATTTTTTCGAGTCCTATAACAAATCCCTCTTTGCATCATTAGGTTTGACCATGGACTTTGTTCAGGACAATCAGTCGTTTTCTGTAAAGGGTGTCCTGCGGGGATTACATATGCAGAATGAACCATTCGCGCAAGGGAAACTCGTACGGGTAATTACCGGACAGGTATTAGATATTGCTGTGGATTTACGGCCTGATTCGCCTACCTTCGGTCAATATGAAGCATTTTTGCTGGATGCTAAAATTGCGAACATGGCTTATATTCCGGAAGGATTTGCGCATGGCTTTGTAGCATTGGAAGACAGCGTTTTTAGCTATAAATGCACAAACGTCTATAACAAAGCTTCGGAATCGGGCATCATCTGGAACGACCCTGATCTAAACATCGACTGGGGCGTTCAGAATCCGATTGTATCGGGTAAAGATCAGCAACTAAAGCCTTTGCGGGAAGTGTTTCCACAGGCAGTTGTCTAGTTAAAAGTAACGTAGCACAGCAAATCAATTGGCTGTGCTACGTTACTTTTCATACATTTCTTCAAGAATTTTTCGGGCTACTTTCCGCGCCGACAAGGGATTTTGCCCCGTTACCATCCGCTCATCGACCTCGATATAGGGCAGAAACGGAATAAGGTTTTTACTATACAGCGCATTTTTCTGACGTAACGCATCTTCAAGCAAAAACGGCAGTTCGCTATCCAGCCGAATCAGTTTTTCTTCCATATTCGAAAATCCAGCCAATTGTCGATCTGCCACAAGAGAATCTCCGTCTGATAACGTAACGTTCAGCAGGCCGCTTACGCCATGCCCAATTGCGGATACCATACCCCCGTTTTCGTAGACCTGCCGAACAACTGACTGTAACGACTGATTATCAGGGAAATCCCACATAGTACCATGCCCTCCGGCAAGGTAAAGAATCTGATATTTTTTAGGATCAATTTCGGCTAAGCTAAGGGAGTTTTCCAGTTTCGAACGAAAAGCAGGATTGTTATACCACTTTTCATTGATCGTATCACGCCGATCTATACTACGTTCGTCGATCGGAATCAGACCACCTAATGGGCTGGCGATATCATAGGGTAAATTCCGATCGGCTAGTTCGTCATAAAAATGAGTTACCTCACTTAGCCATATGCCCGTTTTCTGTGCTTTACCCGGATAGTCTGAATGATTAGTGCAAACGATTAACGCACGATAGATAGGATCCATGAGCCGGAATTGAGTTCGACGGCTGAAGTTCGATGTAAATTTTTAAAGTTCAAACCTTCAATTCTTAATGAAGTACAAATAGCTATCGGACTGATTCTATGAATAGTCTCACCACAACCATTTTAAACATTATCAACAAATCTGCCGAATGACCAATTACTTACTTTTTCACTTATGAAACAAGTAATACTCCAATCATAATTTCCCAAATTAGCCTGTTTACCACTTTTATATGTTGTTATTTTGGGTATATTTGTTTGTTAACCGTACTGTACTAAACTATTATGCAAACTCTCTCTTACGAATCGCTACAGGCAGAACATGCCTGGATGATTGTGTCGGATCAGCTCCAGCAACGTAATAATATACTGGCGAAGAGTATTTCGCAGATGGAACGTAAGCCAAGTAACTTACCAATGGCAGGTCGTCTTATTATGTTACGTTACCATCTTAAAATGAGTTTGCGCCAGCTTACCCAGGAAGCCCGGCAACAGAATCAGCTAATTCAGACTAGCAATCGATTAACAAATCAGTGGATGCATGTGCATCAGTTATTCTTTTTGCTACGTCAAATCGATACAGAGCTTGGAAAGGCAACCAATGAAAGTGATTCGCTACGTACCTGGATGGGGTCACTTCAGGGGCGCGTTTATCGGTCAGGGTTACTCCATTTAAATTAATCAGGCAACAGTTTTTTCTCCAAAACAGAAAGAGGAATGCGGTTGCATTCCTCTTTCTGTTTTGGAAGTATATCACCGTTTCCGGTTTGCCATGATATATCGTGTTTTCTTAACTACAATTGGTATGCAACCTGGTGTACAAACAATACCGGGGTCGGGATCAACGGGAGTCGTAACCACGTCATCGCTAGGTCCGTTTGGACTTTGGGCAATCCATTCCAGCTCCATATAATCACCAGGCTTAGAAGCTGTCGAAACTGTTCGCAACTCAATCTGACCAATATCATGATCCAGCCAATCGATGTTTCGACTTAAATCTACTTCATAAGTCCGCATCTGTCCGTCGTTAATTACGGAGAATTCAGTGTATCGATTCGGGTCCCGACTCAACACCTTGTCCTCAACCCGGCGCCAGCTTAGCCTAAATTTATCACTTTGGCTCTTGAAGGCACCACGTATATACATTTTGGGCGTATTCCGGCCTTTCCAGAAAACATATGGTGATTTAATATGGTCATTTTCAGGATCATCTAGAAGAATGTGGAGCTTATCAACAATTGGCCAGCCGCTGTCCTTTGCCGTATAATAATACCAGCCACTGCGAGTAGACTTAAAGCGATAATTTGGCCCGGCAAATGGACGTTTCTGATTATAAACGTATGACCGAATTTCGTTATAGTGCCCCAGAACAAGCTCATAATCCCATTCATGCACAATATTGTGATCGAGCAAAACAAAATTAACCGCTGCTATGTATGATGATGACGTACTGAATTCGGAACCATTGCCTTCGTCGCCAAAATAGCCCCATTTCCAGTCGTAGTTATTAGGAACGTAGAGACCAACACCATATCCATTATCATTCACAGATGCCATCCAGGGTTCGGTAGGATAGGCATCCCCGTATGTATATGTATTCGGAAATGTTGGTTTCAAAGCATCAAGCGGAGCATTTGTGAAGGGTGAGTTGCCTTTATAATACCACGAAGTTTTGTAATCAGAGTTCAAATACACACAGGGCATTTCCTGCTGACGGGCAGCATATTGCGTTTTATCGGTTCGAGCCAGTACCACTCGGGCGTGCACTTTCACTACGTTGCCTTCCAGACGAAGCCAGTGTTCAATTGTGCCTTCACCGGGTTCATTGTTGTAGGCAAACTGCTTTGGAATTGTTTTTACATAAATCAGGTTCGACTGTCTTTGTATGCTAAGAACCTGCGACGAATTTCCATATACATCACCAGCCTGAATAGGGTTCCAGCCCAAACCAATCCAGCCCGGTTCGCCATTTTTGGAGTAGTCTCTCGGCCCTCCATACACAGCGATCTGTACCTGACGGCCAAGATCCGGATTATTTACCATGTTGGCAGTGCTGACCTTTCCACCTTTACTATCACGAAAGGCCATGTACGTAATTGAGCCCCCGTAAGCTGTACTAACGCCAACCCGAATCTGATCATTTTCAATTGTATATTCATCAGTTGGAGCACCCTGCCGCGCTGAAGGCGAGCCTCCACGGTTAGAGACAGGATTCGTTGATACTCTGGGCTGAGCAATAGCTATTCCCTGTGCGATGCTAATGACCAGCAGAGCGATCCCAAGCCAACGAAGCCGTTTATGATATGGGTAGTAAGGCATAAGTACTAGTACGATTATGTGTACTAGAAAAGCCGGGTCACAAATACTATGCCAAACAACTAGTTGCTTAATGTTACTAATTTTCAATGTAGTGCTATTATCAAAAATGGGCTTTAACCAATATCGTCAAGAAAGATCTTTCAAGGCTGTATTTAATAGCTATTCAGCTATATAATAGACTCTCTTTTGACGTATTTTTTCACTTCTGGTCAATAAAAAAAGACGTAATGTTCTGTTAAAAATGTCGTTACATCTATTCACGAAGCAGCTAATTTACTATATATCTACCATATTAGACACAAAAAAGCGCGTAGCTATAAAAAATAGTACGCGCTTTATAAGTAAATAACAATCTATATATCAATAAGTTACTTTATCAACGTAGTGAGATTAGCATCAGATACGTTACCCGATTGCACCAGAAACCGATAACGGAACGTTACTTCCTTTCCTGCCGCCAGCGTGTAATTCATTGGTTTTTCTTTACCATCGCTAAATACAGAAGGTGCCATCGGATTTGCCGCGAATAAACCGTAACCTCTTGCATGCCAATAGGTTGGATAGCCAATATTTTTCGGATTATCCGATAAAACCAGTGTAAGGGCTTCCCCATTGATTGTTCCGGTAAGCTTAACCCACGGAGCGCGCGTTCCCCAAACGGCATCACCTTCAACGCCTTCACTGCTCTTATAATGGCCAGTTACGCCAGCGTTATCAAGCACAGGCACTTTGGTTGCTACGCCCTGTGCATCGGTAAACACTTCTGGTTTATTGGACGGTTGTTCGAGCTGACGAGCCAGCCGGAGGGCAATCATTCCTTCTTTATTGTCTTTAAACTCCACCGTTTTATCAACAGCTTTCAACGTAGTGGTCCGATCAATAGTCCGGTTATTTGCGCTAGCACGAAACTCAAAGGTGGTCGTTTCCTGCAACATCACTTTTCCATCTTTATCGAGCCAGTCGGCGGTTACCACTAACTGACCTGCATCTTTCCCACTTTTTACCGACTTAATTCCTGTATGAACAATTGTACCGAATGGGCCTTTATGTTGTGGGCCAACTTCATTTGAATTATTCCAGAAGTCATGCCCGTTCACGTCGCCATAGTTGAACCACATACCAACGTGGTGCGGATGGTCAACTCGTTCACCAGCACGGGGTTCAAATGGCCACCCTCGTGTTATAATATTTCCACCAGCCGAATGGATCGGATATAAAACTGGCTTTTTCAGCACCGAAGGGCCTGGATAAATATAAGCGGTAAACGGTTTTCCGTCTACCGTAACGGCAACGCTTTTCTGAGCTTCATTTGGCGTAATCTGAATACGATTCTGAGCCTGACTGAGTCCGGCAGAAGCGGTTAATAAACAGGCAAACAATAGTTGGCGCATCGGGAGGTTGGTTAAACAAACGATGATTTTGGAACAATAAAATTGCCCCGACCTAAAAAAGCCGGGGCCAATAAAATGCTACTGACATAAACCCCACAAAAATGGGCAATTTGTATTCTAACGCACTTTATAAGTCCGATTATTACGGATTAATTTCCTAATAATATTTTATTAGTAATATCCTGATCAATTGTGATATAACCCGGATAATTAATCGCTTTATTACCAAGAGCCAGCGTTGGTTTGATTTTAATGGTTAGTTTAGAAGGCTGTGAATTTGACGCGCCTGCCAGATTTTGAACTAGTTGCGTGAAAGCATCCCGTGTTTTGGCATCCGTAATCAGTTGATACGCATTGGTGTTCAAGCGAATTGGTACACGTGTTTTGCCGCCACCCGGTTGCACTTCGATACGTTGGTTCAGAAATCCATTAAACAATTCCTGGCCAGCTAATAACACCCGGTATTCCAACTGATTAATCCCTGCCAGCTTATTGGTTGGGTTTGTAATTTCCAGATTAACACGCGCATCCAGCGGTACGTTACGTGTCAACAGACCCGTTGCCAGCCGGGGAAAACGAGCAAAATTCAAATCTTCCAGTTTCCGGAACTCCCGAATATCAATTCCAGCCAGATATACACTATCGGCCGAAGCTATGGCATACCGACAATCGCCCAGTGCTTTTGCCTGTGCAAGTTGCTGATTTACACTACAACGGCTAAAAAGAAATGGCAATGCAAATAGGGTAACAAAAAGTATCTTTTTCATATCAGTTTAACTCTTTCGTTATAAACGTTCGACAGGGAGAAAAGTGTTTGGTTTAATTGGTTTTAACAAAGACCAGTTGGGCTCGGTCGGCTTTGGCAATCTTTTTTCGAAAATCAATCCATTCAGAATAAGCTGCTGGTAGGAAACGACCTCCCTGCATCTCTATATGACGAATATACATAACCCGGTCACCCTCTATCGTTAGTTTGGAGTTGTATCTGCCAAATTTCGATTCTAACGTAACAGGTTCCAGACGAAATTCTGGCACATACCCTTTTGGGAGTTGATAAACAATCGTATCGTTATCTTCAAAAGCATAACTTGCGTCTAAATACATTCCTGTTTTTCGAGGTTGCGTTAATGGTGTTGCCAACGATAAAGCTGACATTAGATTTAGCGGCAGAAAAAGCCGCGTTCCGCTTACTGTTGCCCAGTTTCGAGCGGTTAGCAATAATGTTTCTGTAACAGCAGGAATATCTCCCGTTTGCTCTCGAAATGAAAATTGTTCCAGCTCAAACGTAGGAATTCGAATACGTTTCAGAAGCCAGCTTCGTTGGTCGTCCTGATTAAGACTATGCATCACCAGCTTGTATGCATCCTGCTGTAGACCTGTATAGTTTGTCAAAGCAGTTGCTTTGGCATCTCCCTGATCTGTCAGTTTAATGTTAATATGCCGCTGCTGACGGTTATACGCAGAGTGATACGTTGGCGTTTTAACCAAACGACCACCATCAGGTAGTACCAGCAAAACGTGTCTATTACCAGTAAAATCGCTCATATATCCGGCATGACCATGTTCGCTCGTACATTCCAGAAATAACGTGTCACGCTCATCAGGCACGCACAAGATTACGTGATTAAATTGAAAGCTCGGAAAATCGATAAGTAAATCGGGTTCATCGTCGCCAGCACGAACCAATGCAGGAATCGATTTGATACCAGCAGCTTTTAATAAGGCCTGTGCATAATTGGTCAATGCTTTACAATCGCCATATTTATTGATTGCAACTTTCTCGGCCTCAATGGTCTGCCAGCCACCTAGCCCTAACTGAATACTAACGTAGCGAGTTTGCTCCTGCAAATACCGATAAAGCTTCTTCACCTTACCTTTCGTTGTAGTTTCCTGCTTAATCAGCTCTAAAACACGTTGTTTTAGCTCATCCGGAATCATATCTCGCCCATCGTTCAATTGGTAATAGAATCGACTCACGTCGCTCCAGCTAGTTATTTTTCCTTTACGGTTCTGAACATCAAATTCGGATGGAGCTGTGTATACAATAGACAGTTGCTCAGATGGTGGTGATGAAAGTGGCTCAAATTCAATGGCTGGCAGATTGGTCAATTTCCAGATATATGTTTTTCCACCATCGGGCAATGCTCTTGTTTCCAAAGAATTAGCTAGATTTTGTTCTTTATAACGAAGTGCCAAGCCCGGTGGCATATTCACTGTATAGCTCGATTGTTCAACTGCTACGTGTTGCTCTGTTTGCGGCATCCAGGTTGGATAGAACATCAAATTGCGTTCGGTAGTCTCAACTACAAACTCTACAGTATAGGGATAAGACGGCTGCCGGGGAAACGTAGCTCGTTTTATTCGCTGATCATCGAACAAATTATAGTCACCAAACGTACTGTAGTCTTCTATATCAGACTTTTTCAGGCGTTTGATCAACTTTCCCTCAGCATCGTAAAGCGCCCCCTCAAAGGAGTTTATTCTGGAAAATTTGTCGTAAGGTATAACTTCTGTAGCTTCATCATCAGCCTCTTTATCCAGCACAGTTACAACACTTCTTGTACGCTCAGTAGCTTCGCCCGGCGATTTCACCGTAAATACTTTTTCATAAAGACGTACTACGCTATGTGCATTTTCTTTGAGCGAAGCCGGTATTGTAGAAGCTTTATAGTCTGTTTGCGCCCACGCAACCTGCATGGTAAGCAGCATTAGTAAAAAAAGTAGTTTCATTATTTTTTCTCAACTAACTCACCTCGTTTTAATACAATCGGTTCGGCGTGTTTGGCAATTACCTGATTAAATAATTCACGTAGCGCGCCATATTCTTCGGCGTAATACATTGGCTTACGTAGCAAAATGCGGCTCATCACTTGAAGTTTATTGTCGACGTTGAGCCCCACCTGAAACACAAATCGACCACCATTTTCGGGTAAAACCATCGAAACTGGTTTAGGCATTTCTTCGACCTGATAGCCTTTGGGAAGCGTATAGGTTGCCACAAATGTTTCTTCTTTCTGAAAACCGAAATCGACCGGATAGATGCGGTTGGCTTCTTTAAACGGATTACTTCCCTGCCCCTCGGTTAGCATGGGCCGAAGATAAAGTCGGTCGCCAGCCCGGCCACAGGCATCAGGAATAGATAAGGTAAAATTGGCATTGAATGCGTTAGCATCTGTGTCAATTCCTGTAAAATCAGCACTTTCAATTTGCCATACTGGGCGTTTTTTCTGAACAGCTTCCAGATACTTCGTTTTGCCATTATCAGCAAATCGTGTCCGAGCATCTAAAGCACTATAACCTGCATGTGAATGTTTCAACAAACCGGCTACTTCGCCATCCTCCTTAATGTCAAAGCTACCAATGTAAGAATCAATGTCGCGTTCTACAGGCTCCAGCGAGACAAAGCGAGATTTGGTCGGATGAATCAGCCGGCCCATCCCATTCAAACAATGTACTGGCAATACTCCCGGCACCAGCAAGGCATCTGTTGCATCTAGCAGCATATCCTTTCCTTTTACAGATACTTGAGCAATAACGTAGTTAAATCGCTTTAGCAGCGGAAACTGTTCACTGACCCGCCCATGTGCACGCGTGCTTAGAATAACTGGATTAGCATCAATATCCATTTCTCGAAGCAACGCAATAAGCATTAGATTAATATCGGCGGCATCCCCTTTCTTGTTCTCAAACACTTTTTTGATACCTACGTCTGACCACAAAGCCGCTTCTCTGGTCCACTTGATGTTCTGACGGATAAAGTTATACGCAGCCTTAATCCGTTCTAACGTATCCGTTTTTTGTGCTAACAATTCCTTCGCTTTATCCCGTAAAAAACCGGTTCGTCTAATTTGCCCACCAAATTCAGGATCGGCAAGTAGCGTTTTCCCTAACGTTTCCCAGCTCACTGAAAAGTCCTGACCAAAGCCTGTCGGTAGCTGATAACGAGCCAATTCAAAATCGATTTTATTCAGATAATCATCCTCCGTTGTCATATATGCCTCCTGACGAAACGCTGGCGCATCTTTCAATACAAATCGATAGGCCGTTGCACCTACTCCGCTATAGCCCAGAATATCAACATTGATCGGCTTTTGTTCATTAACAAGCAACGACAGATACCCATTCATGATCATTTTGTAATAAAAATAATCGGGTATAGTAATCCGATATTCGCTCCAGTTGACAGGAATATCCTGTTGAAAACGCCAGGTACGTGGGTTTACTGAAATACTGAACGGCGTTTGAATAGTATAGCTATATTCAATAATTGCGCCTTCCCGAACATTAGGTAGCGTATATTTTTCCAACCAAAGCGCATCTGATGCTTTTTCAATAAAATGGCCTGATTTACCCAATTTATCAACCAGAACCATTCCATTTGAAAGGTTATACGTATATCCTTCAAAATTACTTACAAACTCATGCTGACCAGCCTTACCACGTCTGCTAAAAATTTCAACAGTAGCTCGTTTATAGGCCGATTTTTTGTGAATCTGTATCCGAATATGCCGTTTGTAGTTCATCCATAACCCATTGTTATTCATATCAAAAAACACCTCGCCATAATCATATAGAACCGTAGCTTCGGCAGTAGAGTCAGAAGCTGTTTTTTTAAATTGATCGGGGGTTAATTGTCCTAGTTTAATATCGGGCGATTTTACATCTGACTTCTGAGCGATAGTGAAGGTATTGGCAAGCCAGAAACAAAAAATTAACATTCCTGCAAAGCGGGAAATTGAGTAAACGGTCGGCATGAATAGAAGAAAAATGAAAAAATAGAATACTTGGCAATATATATTTATTTGTACAATTAAGTAAATTGACAGGTTACTTTTACATAAAACAGGAAAACGTTACGTAGGCAATTCTATAGTTACCTTTAATACAGATTGCATTTGCGCTAAAAAGAAGCCTCAGAATCTTCTATATTTGTTAAAAGACACAAGCCTCGTTTTCATGAATAAGCTAACCGCCGACGACCTGATTTACGGGTACATCAACGGTATTTTTCCAATGGCCGACGCCGACGGTACGCTCTATTGGTATGCCCCAGACCCAAGGGCTATTATTCCACTTCATACCTATAAACCAGCCAAATCACTACGTCCGGTTCTTAACCGAAACCAGTTCGAAATACGTATCAATGAGGCATTTACCGACGTAATGCATGCCTGCTCTGCTCCGCGCGACGAATTTGATAGTGTCTGGATTTCGAAAGAAATTATTAATGCCTACACCGAACTGCACGAAATGGGGCTAGCTCATAGCATCGAAACGTATATGGATAATCGGCTGGTTGGTGGTTTATATGGCGTAGCGTTAGGTTCTGCTTTTTTTGGCGAATCTATGTTTTATCGGGAGCCCAACGCGTCTAAAGTAGCCTTTCATTATTTAATCGAAATTCTTCGACAACAACAATTTACCCTGCTCGATACTCAATTTATCAATGACAATGTTCGTCGGTATGGGGCTATCGAAATTCCAAAAGCTGATTATCTAAAGCAGTTAAGAACCGCCCTAAAGCACAAGTCTCGCTTTGTTACGTTGCCGACTGGCCCTTTACTCAGTAAACAGACATAGCTTGTTGTAGTGTTTCAGTAAGCGGTCTAAAACCAGAATCGCCTATCTTTGCGGGCATGTCAAAACCCGTACTTGTTCTAAAATTCGGCACAGCTTCCATTACCAAATCAACGGGCGAACCGAACGAGCCTGTCATGGTCGATATTGCCCGGCAGGTAGCCGCTCTCCATCCACACTACCGAATTGTGCTGGTATCATCAGGAGCGGTAGGTGCCGGGAAAGCGTTGATCCAAGATTATCGGGGCGACATCATCCAACGTAAAGCAGCCGCTGCCGTTGGTAATCTGTTACTGCTGAATCAGTATTCGCGTTTCTTTTCGATTTACGGCGTTTCCATCGCACAAAGTCTTTGCGAACGGCATCACTTCGCCAATCGTGACCAGTTTTTGCAACTCAAACAAACTTACGAAGAGTTGTGGGCCAACGGTCTGATTCCAATTGCCAACGAAAACGATGTAGTAAGCAATCGCGAACTGAAATTCTCCGATAACGATGAACTCGCTACGTTGATTGCTGTAGGTTTCGGTGCTAAAGTGCTTATGCTCTGCACGTCGGTTGGGGGCTTACTGGACAATAACGGTCAGATTATACGCCAGATCACTACGTTCGATGAAAGCATATTTGGCGTAGTACGTACCGACAAATCATCGTTGGGCTTGGGGGGAATGGCGTCGAAGTTAACGTTTGCCAAGCTGGCAACCCGTATGGGCATTCGAGTTGTTATTTTTGGGCTAAATGAACCCGACAGCATCAGCAAGGCGTTACGTGGCGAAACAGGTAGTGAATTCACTCCGCAAACCAATACACTCTCAGCTAGAAATCGCTGGCTGGGTAGTGGTAGCCTGGCAGTTGGGCAGGTTCAGATCGATGCAGGTGCCGTAAAAGCACTACGTCAGCGACGAAGCTTACTGGCCGTTGGGGTCAGAGCAATTCCGGGCGACTTTGAGGTAGGTGAAATGGTTGAAATTGTTGATGATCATCAAACGACTATTGCCGTCGCCAGAGCGCGTATTTCATCAGAGACACTTACCCAACAGCTTAATCAGCAGAACGTTGAAGTTGCAAATGCCAATGATATAGTACTTTTGTAATTATGACACCTATTACCCCTCTTCTTCAATCGGCTCAACAGGCAGCAGCCGTTGTTCGTCGGCTCACGCCTGCCCAGAAAACAGATCTTCTGAATCGCTTGGCCGACGTATTGATCGCCAATAGCGCCGACGTACTGCTCGAAAATCAGAAAGATCTGGATAGGATGCCCACATCCGACCCAAAATACGACCGTCTGAAACTTACCGAAGCACGCGTAAATGATCTGGCAAAAAGCTTACGCGACGTAGCGGTGTTGCCCGACCCGGCAGGCGAGGTAATTCTGGAGCGAACAATTGAACAGAGACTTCAACTCAAAAAAATCGCTGTACCACTCGGGGTTGTTGGTGTTATTTATGAAGCTCGTCCAAACGTAACGGTCGACGTAGCGTCGTTGTGTCTGCGCTCGGGTAATGCCTGTGTGTTGAAGGGCGGAAAAGAAGCCGATTTCTCCAACCGTTATCTGGTAGGCCTGATTCAGAACGTATTGCTAGAATTTAACGTACCGAAAGCCGCCGTTACGTTGCTTCCTCCCGATCGCGCTGTTGTAAACGAACTATTAACAGCTACACGCTACGTCGATATTATTATTCCGCGCGGTTCCGAATCTTTGATTCAATACGTCCGTAAAAACTCGCTGGTACCAACTATCGAAACGGGTGCCGGTGTATGTCACGCATACGTAGAGCAAACCGCCGATCTCGATAAAGCCGCAGCTATCGTTGTAAATGGCCGTGTGTCTCGCCCATCGGTCTGTAATTCGCTGGATTGTGTGCTAGTTGACGAAGCGATTGCCGAGCATTTTTTGCCGATGTTAAATGACGATTTCAAGAAATGGAACGTAGAGGTTTTCGCTGATGAAACAGCCTATTCTATTTTCGAAAAATCGGGTTACGAAAAACTACAACACGCCCAATCTGAAGACTTTGGCCGTGAATTTCTGGATTACAAAATTGCCGTTAAAGTCGTTTCAGGGCTAGAAGAGGCATTGTCTCACATTCAAGCTTATTCGTCGCGCCATTCAGAAGCGATTCTGTCGCAAAATCAGGAATTGATTGACCTGTTTTTAGGTGAAGTGGACGCGGCTGCCGTTTATGCTAATGCATCAACACGGTTTACGGATGGTGGCGTATTTGGCCTTGGCGCTGAAATTGGCATTTCAACTCAGAAACTTCATGCCCGTGGCCCATTCGCCCTAGAGAAGCTTGTTACCGAAAAATGGGTTGTGGTAGGCGACGGTCAGGTTCGTTGGTAAATCTCATTAAAAATAAAATCAGTCCAGTTACAACCTATCCACGGTTGATGATAGAGATTTCTTGAACTCTTACCGCATTACGCAGTTGTCAGAAGGTAGTCAGCCTATGGCAATTGCGTAATGTGGGGGTTGCAAAATAGCCAGCTATTGAATTAAAACTGCTGGTTTTTACAACTTACTTATGCCCTCCTCCCATCGCTTGAAAGCTTCCAGATAACTTTTATGATTTTTTAGATTGGGTTTGAACGTATCACCAAAAGCGACACGGTCAGCGGCAGCGTCCAGCGTTTTCAGGATACCTTCTGCTTTCATTGTCAACAGAATAGCCCCCATCGAACCGCTTTCGTTACTGGCATTCAATCTCACTGGAACACCGGCCATATCGGCCAGCATCTGCACCCAGAACTTCGATTGAGCGAAACCGCCGTTGGCATGAATTACCTGCGCTGAACCCGTATGCTCAATAAGTAGCTTGTTAATACTGAGCAGATTAAACAAAACTCCTTCTAAAGCTGCACGAACAAAATGCGCTCGCGTATGCTGCCAGTCGACGTTCAGGTAGGCCCCACGTACCGAGGCATCCCAAAGTGGAGCGCGTTCTCCCTGAAGATAAGGCAGAAAAACCAGTCCGTCGGAGCCGGGCGAAATGGTAGCCGCTTCAGTAAGTACGGCTTCGGTTTCCTGAAGTGTTAGTTTTTCCGTTACCCATTCCAGTACGTTACCGCCATTGTTGGTTGGGCCACCTACTACGTAGTAACCTTCGTCAAGATAATAACAGAACAGCCGACCTTTCTCATCACGTAGCGGTTTACGAACCGTTTGCCGAATAGCCCCGCTTGTACCAATAGTCAACGTAGCGGTGCCGCGTTTGATAGCACCTGCACCCAGATTTGCCAGACAGCCATCCGATGCGCCAATAAGCAGTGATACGTTAGCCGGAAGACCGGTTTTCTGGGTTTGGGCATTCGCCTGATAAGGGCGCTGATACGTTGTTGGCACGGGCGTTGAGAGTTGGTCGGCACGAACACCAGCAAACGTCATCGCTTTTTCGCTCCATTGCCGTTTGCGCTCGTTGAACAAACCGGTAGCCGTTGCCATCGAAAAATCTATCGCAAACTCTCCGGTCAGCTTATGCCACAAGTATTCTTTAATGGAGCCAAAATGGGGAGTTCGATGCAGTGCGCGCGGGTCGTGCTGACGTAGCCAGGCCAGTTTGCACAGCGGAATCATCGGGTGAATTGGCGTTCCCGTTTCTTTATGAATTGCCTTACCAAGACGTGCCTCCGTAGTACGAAGTTCGGTTGCCTGTGCTTCGGCCCGATTGTCGGACCAGATGATTGCATTTCCCAACGCTTGACCGTCATCATCCATAGGCAGTACGCTATGCATAGCCGTACAAAACGCTACGTGCGTGGCGATATGATCAGTTGCTTTTAGCTCCTGATTTACCTCAGCCATCACCTGTTCAAACGCCAGCCAGATTTCAGCGGGGTCCTGTTCAGCGTATCCCGGTTCAGGATTTAGCGTTGTAACGGGAGCCGATGCATGTGCCAAAATCGTACTCAAGTCTGGCGACATGGCTAAAGCCTTTACGTTTGTCGTTCCGATATCAACGCCAATAAAACAGTTCATAAGATATTTTCCACAAAGAGGCACCGAGCGTAAAAGAGATTCCCAGAGACTTTGTGTATCTCTTTTATTCTCAGTGCTTCTCTGTGGCTAAATTTTTAGTTACAACTTATAAAATAACGTAGCGTTTTCGCCAAAAACCTTCGCCCGAGCTTCGTCGCCCCAAGGTGCTACGTATTCCTCTACGAGATTTTTGACCTGTGTATAATTAGCAGCAACCAGACATACCGGCCAGTCGGAGCCAAACAACAGCCTATCTGGGCCGAAGTGCTCAAAGGCGATGTCCAGATAAGGGAAAAAGTCCTTTTTGCTCCAGTTTTGCCAATCGGCTTCGGTTACCATCCCCGACAGTTTGCAGGAAACATGCTTGTATTTGGCAATCTCAGCCATAAAATTCGACCACCGATTGATCTCCTGCTTTTTGATATATGGCTTGGCCAGATGATCGATCACAAAGTTGACTTCCGGCACGGCTTTCACCAGTTGCAAAGCCGCTTTTAGTTGCGTTGGATAGATCAGAATATCGTATGTCAGACCAAAATCGGCTAATTTTCGGATACCTTCTATTACTGAAGGACGAGCAAGAAAATCGTCGGGTTCAGCTTGTGCTACGTGCCGATAGCCTTTAATTTCTTTGTGCTGAGCGAAAAATTCTAACCGATCAACAAGCTGTGCCGATTGCAAATCAACCCAGCCAACCACTCCTTTTACGAAGTCGTAATTCTGGGCCATCTGCGTTAGAAACAGCGTTTCTTCTTCCGACTGTGAAGCCTGCACGGCTACGCAACCATCGATACCATTTTGAGTCAGGACGGGTTCTAAGTCAGCAGGTAAAAAATCACGCTGAATCACAGCCATGTCGTCTGTAATCCAGCTATCACGAACAGGATCAAAATGCCAGAAATGCTGGTGAGCGTCGATTGTCATTGTATGAACCGAGATTGAAAGAGTTGAAATAGATTCTGAACCGGGATTTAGCTGAAGGAATTACACGATTTTGTTAATTAAATATGTGCCTCAGAGAAGCGAAAACAAAATCCAATAAATCCTTAAATCAGCTAAATCCCGGTTCAGAAGTTCGGTTTAAACAAATGCGACAGCTGTCTGTTTTTGCTCGCCAAGTCCTTCGATACCTAATTCTACTACGTCGCCGGGTTTGAGGAAACGTTGTGGTTTTAGGCCCATGCCCACACCAGCAGGTGTTCCGGTTGAGATAACGTCGCCGGGTAGTAACGTCATGAATTGGCTGATATAACTCACGAGCGTTGGTACGTTGAAAATCATATCGTCGGTGTTTGAATTCTGCAATTCTTCACCATTTATTTTGAGCCACAGGTTCAATGCATTCGGATTAGGTACTTCGTCTTTCGTAACCAGATAGGGCCCGAGTGGGGCGTACGTATCGGCGCTTTTGCCTTTTACCCACTGACCACCGCGCTCCAACTGCCACGCACGTTCGCTATAGTCGTTATGCACGGCATAGCCCGCTACGTACTCCATTGCTTCATCGAGTTCAACGTAGCTGGCGCGCTTACCGATAATGATTGCCAATTCAACTTCCCAGTCGGTTTTTTCAGACCGTTTCGGAATCACTACGTTATCGTTCGGACCAACAAGAGCCGTGGTCGACTTGAAAAATAAAATTGGTTCAGCAGGGGAAGCAGCACCGGTTTCGGCCGCGTGTTTGGCATAGTTCAAGCCTACGCATACAATTTTTGACGGACGTTTTACACAAGACGCCAAACGCTGATCGGCCGCTATTTCCGGGCAATTATGAGCGTGCGCCGTAAGCCAGTGAGCGAGCCGTTCGGGGCCGTTGCTGGCGAAGAAAGATTCATCGTAATCTTCACCAAAATGCGTTACGTCGATACGTTGACCGGAGGGTAATTCAACACCGGGATGTTCGTGGTCGGGCGAGCCGAATCGGAAGAGTTTCATGCGGAATGATTGTACGTTGACAGAAAAAAGCCTGTGAGGGTGCAAGTTTAACCATTATTCGGCAAGTATTTGGTCAAAAACCATTTCGCTTTCCTGACTCACGTAACAACCGATTCCGGCTCGAATCAGGATGGCGAAATAATAATAATAATACGTTACGTCAGAAATCGGCAAAAAATTGATTTAAAAAGATAATTTTGAATACTATATGTTTACTTATTTTAGTTTTTGAATCTTTATTATATCTAAACTTTCCCAAAACTTAGCACCTTATGAAAGCAAACGGTTTACTGATTCTCGCTTTTCTGTTTTACACTAGCTGGGGTTTTGCCCAAACGGTAACCCCACTCGCAGCCAACGGCCGACTGAAAGTGGTTGGTAATCAGCTCACAAACGAATCGGGCAAAGCTATTCAGCTTCGGGGCATGAGTTCCCACGGTCTGCAATGGTTCGACCAATGCTATACCCAATCTTCCGTAAATGCGCTGGCTACGGATTGGGGAGCCGACATGTTTCGGGCTGCGATGTATGTCGATGAAGGTGGTTATTTGAACAATCAGAGTGGACTTCGGACTAAAATCAACCAGATTGTTGACTGGACTGCACAAGCCGGTGTTTATTGTATCATCGACTGGCACATTCTAAATCCCGGCAATCCGAACGACCGTCTGTCGTATGCACTCGATTTCTTCAAAACGATGGCCCAGACGCACGCTGGCAAGAAGCACGTCATTTATGAAATCTGTAACGAACCGAACGGTGTCGACTGGAATACGATCAAATCCTACGCCGATCAGGTTATTCCGGCCATCCGTCAATACGACCCCGAAGCCATAATTCTGGTGGGTACACCGCAGTGGTGCCAGCGACCGCAAGACGTACTGAGCAATCCGTTGAGTGGAGCCAACGCGCATAACATCATGTATACGTTCCATTATTATGCGGCATCGCACTTTTTCCAGAGCGACATTCGGTCGGTAACCAATCAACTGCCCCTGTTCTGTAGCGAATGGGGAACCTGTACGTATACGGGTGGCGGAAATCTGGATTTAAACAACAGCCAAGCGTGGGTCGATTTGATGGCAGGCAACAATCCGGGTGGACAAAAAATTAGCTGGAGCAACTGGACATTTTCCGATGCGGGCGAATCGTCAGCGGCATTAAACGGCGGAGCCTGTAACAGTCAGCAGTGGAATAACACGAGTCCGTCGGGTACGTGGGTGAAAGATCATATTCTCAACCCTGCCGATGATTTCGGGCCTGTCACGCCTTCGATTTCTATTGTTAGCCCAGCCAATAATTCGACCATTGCCATCGGCGCGAATCTGGTTATTAACGCCAGTGTCAATAACGCTACGGCCACAGGAGTTGACTTTTATAATGGCACTACGTTACTGGGCACCGACGCTACGTCGCCCTATTCGTGGACTATTGCAGCTATTCAGCAAGGTTCGTATTCGCTTTCGGCTAAAGCCTTCGTTGGCAGTGGGAATCTAACGTCATCGGTTGTACAGGTTACGGCAACACCAGCACCAAATCAACCGCCAACCGTTAGTCTGACTTCACCAGCCAATAATGCCGCATTTCAGACACCAGCCACTATTCCGATAGCAGCTACCGCAAATGATTCTGACGGAACAATTTCGAAGGTCGAATTCTACAATGGAGCAACGAAACTGGGCGAAGATGCTACGTCGCCTTATGAATTTAGCTGGACAGGAGCCTCTGTCGGTACGTATACAATCACGGCCAAAGCTTTTGATAATCAGAACGCCGTCACAACATCATCGGCGATAACCGTACATGTTTATAATCAGGGCAGCCCCGATCCAACCGCCGATCTGATTGGCCCTGACTGCGTGTATAAAAATGCCGTTCAGCTTTTCGAAGCCAACGCCAATAAACTGCCAAACGCAACGAGTTTTTCGTGGTGGTGTACGGGTTCAACCAACAGCATTACACCCACACAGCCCGGCAAAGCCACTATCAACTTTGGCCCTAATTTCACAGGCGGACAGGTTTGCGTAGGTATCAACTACTCAGCGGCTCCGTGGTATTCGCAGTTTTGCAAGAACGTAACAGTTTGCCCCGGCACGCCACCTACCAACCCAACCAATCAGAATCCAACAGTAGCTCTGACTTCGCCCAGCGCGAACGCTACGTTCACAGCTCCAGCTAGCGTTATGTTAACGGCTTCGGCCAGTGATTCGGATGGTAGCGTGACTAAAGTTGAGTTTTTTAGCGGTTCAACGAAGCTTGGCGAAAGTACCAGCTCACCCTATCAGTTTGTCTGGAACAGCGTAGGCGCTGGCAATTATACGCTCACGGCGAAAGCTACCGATAACGGTGGTGCCACTGCTACGTCGGGTACAATCAACATTCAGGTAAGTAATCCGGCACCGGTCAATCAAGCACCAACAGTTGCACTCACGTCGCCTACCACAAACGCTACGTTCGCGGCCCCGGCTACCATTACGTTGTCGGCAAATGCCAATGATACGGATGGCACAATCAGTAAAGTTGAATTCTACAACGGTTCAACCAAACTCGGCGAAGATGCTACGTCGCCCTATACGTTCAGTTGGAGCAGCGTAAATGCTGGTACGTATACGCTCACAGCCAAATCCATTGATAATCTGGGCGCAACTGCTACGTCGGCGGGTGTTGTGATTACTGTTATTGCTTCTACCCCACCAACGAACCCAACCGCCGATCTGATTGGGCCAAATTGCGTGGCGGTTAATGCCGTGCAGGTATTTGAGGTGAATCCAGCAAAAATGGCTAATGCAACAAATTTTTCGTGGTGGTGCACGGGCTCAACCAGCAGTATAACCGCTACGCAGCCAGGAAAAGCGACGTATAGCTTCGGTCCCTGGTTTACAGGTGGTCAGGTTTGCGTCGGTATTAATTATTCGGCATCGCCTTGGTATTCACAGTTTTGCAAGAACGTAACAGTTTGCGCACCCGGTGCGCGAGTAAGTATCGAAGAAGTTGCCAATAATCTCGTTTTTCCAAATCCAACGACAGATGCCTTTTCATTTGAAGTTGAACGCGATGTTCAGTCAATAAACGTAGTGGATGAAATGGGACGAAATCGATTGAAATTAGGCACCGCTAAAGCAGGTCAGACAATTCGTTTCGGAGAGCAGTTACCAGCCGGTTCTTATCTGTTCCATATTCAATACGACAATAAGGAACATCGGTCTATCCGTCTTTTAAAATCGGGGAAATAAGTCATTAATAAAACCCTCCCGAAAACTGAGGATTTTCGGGAGGGTTTTTAAATAATTCTTAAAATACTACGTGTTTTAAGAATTCAGGCGCGTGAAACCACCATCGAGTGGATAGTCGCAACCGGTAGCGAAACCGGCTTCGTCAGAACACAAATAGAGTGCAAACGCACCAATTTCTTCGGGTTTGGCCATACGACCAATGGGCTGTGTTTTCGATAGTTTGGCGAACATTTCCGCTTCCTGACCGGGGTAATTTTTGGCCAGAAACCCATCGACGAACGGCGTATGAACCCGCGCTGGAGAAATGCAGTTGCACCGAATATTATCGCTCAGGTAGTCTTTCGCTACCGACAATGTCATGCTCAAAACAGCACCTTTACTCATCGAATAGGCAAACCGATCAGACAATCCCAACGTAGCAGCAACCGATGCCATGTTCAGAATAACTCCGCCACCGTTGGCTTTCAGATGCGGAATGGTGGCGTGCAAACAGTTATAAACACCTTTAATATTAATCCGAACGATCCGGTCGAAATCAGCTTCCGACGTAGTATCCGCTTTCCCGATGTGCGACACGCCAGCGTTATTGACCAGAATATGAATCGGGCCAGCAGCCGCAATTTTCCCGATAACGTCGACAACCTGCTCCTGATTCGATACGTCGACAGCGTGTGCTTCGGCTTGTCCACCAGCGGCTTTAATGTCAGCCGCTACCTGTTGCGCCTGCTGATCATTGATTTCCAGAATATGAACCGTAGCGCCAGCCTGTGCAAACGCCTGCGAAATAGCCAGCCCAATTCCACTGGCCCCGCCCGTAATCAGGGCTGTTTTATTTTTGAGAGAAAACATAAAGAGTGAAAGAATGAAAGAGCGAAAGAGTGATGATTGCGGATATGCGCTCTTTCACTCATTCACTCTTTCGCCATATTAAAGTGAAACCCCGCGTTTCCAGGGGATGAAATCGTCCTGACCGAGTCGCTCAGCTTGCGTTATGACCTCGCCAGAAGCCAGCCGGATAATGTATTCCAGTAATTCGTCGGCATTTTTCTCAATGCTCTGCTCGCCATCGACAACCGGGCCACTATCGAAATCGATTACGTCGGGCATCCGATTTTTCAACGTAGTATTCGTCGACACTTTTACAACCGGGCAAACCGGGTTACCCGTAGGCGTACCCAAACCTGTTGTAAATAAAATTACGGTTGCGCCCGAACCCGCCATGCCGGTTGTTGCTTCTACGTCATTTCCGGGGGTGCAGAGCAGATTCAGGCCGGGCGTAACAATAGGTTCGGCATAATCCAGTACGTCGGCAACGGGAGCCGTTCCGCCTTTTTTAGCTGCTCCTGCCGATTTGATAGCATCGGTAATCAGGCCATCTTTAATATTTCCGGGCGAGGGATTCATATCGAAACCCGAACCAACAGCCTCAGCCTGAGCAGAATAATCGCCCATGAGCGTAATGAATTTCTGGGCTTTTGCATTGTCAGGAGTCCGGTTGATGAGTTCCTGCTCAACGCCGTTCAGCTCAGGAAATTCGGCCAGAACGGTTTTACCCCCCAAACCAACCAGATTATCAGACAAATGCCCGAGCACCGGATTGGCTGAAATACCCGAGAAACCATCCGAACCGCCACACTTCAACCCTACGGTTAAAGCGCTGAGTGGCGCGGGCTTCCGCTCAATTTTATTGATTTCGACCAACCCAAGAAATGTTTCCTTAATAGCCTGCGACATGAGCGCGTATTCCGTGCCAGCCTGTTGTTCGAAAAGCAACAAGGGTTTATCAAATTTTGGATTCTGTCGTTTAATTTCTTCCGAAATCATGTCGACCTGTAAATGCTGACAACCCAGACTCAATACTGTAGCACCGGCTACGTTCGGATTATTAATGAATCCGGCCAGTAATGAGCAGAGATACGCCGAATCCTGACGAGTGCCACCACAACCCATTTCGTGCGTCAGAAACTTAATGCCATCCACATTTTTGAAAGGGCGATTGGCCGCTGTCGACTGAACATGTTGAAGTGTATGATTCTGTTCAGCGTCGACAAATGGCTGCATCTTTTTCACTACGTCCATTTCACCGGCTTTATACAGACTCAGCATCTCATGCACCTGATCGCGATACATTTCGGGCTGGGCATAACCCAGTTCACGCTCAAATGCATCCTTAAGAATTAGCACATTCCGATTTTCGCAGAAAACCAGCGGCACAATTACCCAATAGTTTCGCGTACCAACGCTGCCGTCGGCCCTATGATAGCCCTTAAATGTCCGCCCCTGCCAGGCCGATACGTCGGGCGCTTGCCAGGAAAACGGCTGTTTTTTATCAAGACTATATTTGTCGGCATCGTGCTTCAGGTTGAACGTAGTGATTGGTTCGCCCCGCCGAATTGGCTGGGTCGCTTTACCCACCAATACGCCATACATTGTAATCGGTTCGCCAATCTGACGATCCTCGGTCACGAATTTATGTTTGGCTCCCACAGCATACGGAAGCTCATACGTTTCATTTTCAAATTCAATCCGTTCGCCCGCCGACAGGTTACGTAACGCAACGATTACATTATCGGCAGAATGAACTTTCAGGACACGAGCAGTCATCAGGCAATCTTTTTTTATAGTAAAGAGACATATTAGCCCGAAATATACCACCTCCGCCAAAAACTTTAGCCAATGCTATTGCGAATGTGAGTGTCATTGGCAAGTTTTAAGCCGAAATCCTGACCTTACCTATGCCCCCATCGTTACCTGTTCAGAAAACCGGCTTCCCGGCTGGCCGTCTTATGTCTATTGATGCCTATCGAGGCTTCGTGATGACATTGATGGCTGCCGAAATTCTCCGGTTTCACGATCTCCATGAATCTTTTCCCGATAGCAGTTTCTGGGCCTTTCTGACTCATCATCAGAGCCACGTAGCGTGGGCAGGCTGCTCGCTGCACGATTTAATTCAGCCGTCGTTTTCGTTTCTGGTAGGCGTAGCCCTGCCCTACTCTATCGCCAGCCGAGCCACTCAAACACAGTCGTTCGGTAATCAGTTTGGTCATGCACTACGTCGTTCGCTTATTCTAATTTTGTTGGGTTTCTTTCTACGTTCTACCCACGCTGAGCAAACGAATTTCACTTTTGAAGATACGCTAACACAAATTGGGCTGGGTTATCCATTTCTATTTCTGTTAGGTCACACAAAACCGCGAACAACCTGGTTTGCCTTTGCTGGTATTCTGCTTGCGTATTGGCTGGCTTTCGTTCTCTATCCTGCGCCTGGGGCCAATTTTGATTACAGTGCCGTTAATGTTCCACCCGACTGGTCCGAACATTATACGGGGTTAATGGCTCATTTCAACAAAAACAGCAATCTGGCCTGGGCATTCGATACGTGGTTTCTGAATCTATTCCCGCGCGCAAAAGTCTTTTTATTTAATGGCGGTGGTTATGCTACGTTAAGTTTCATACCAACGCTGGGCACTATGATACTGGGCCTACAGGCGGGTCGGTGGCTGCGAGAAGGGCTTAGTTCGCGCGAGTTGCTTAAACGATTAGTCATAGCCGGAGCCATAAGTATTGCGGGTGGCTTACTGCTCCATTTTTTGGGTATATGCCCGATTGTAAAGCGCATCTGGACACCCGCCTGGGTGTTGTTTAGCGGTGGCTGGTGTTGCTGGTTGCTGGCTCTCTTTTTCGGTGTTATCGACGTAGCACAATATCGGAAATGGGCGTTCCCGCTGGTGGTGGTTGGTATGAATTCGATTACTATTTACTGTCTGGTTCATCTCATCGACCACTTTATCATTACGTCTCTTTACACCCATCTGGGACATGGCATTTTTCAGATTTTTGGCACCGCCTTCGAATCGTTTTTGATTGGCCTGATCACACTGGGCGTTTTTTACCTGATTCTTCTCTGGATGTACCGGAGAAAACTCTTTATCCGAATCTGATTGTATGCTTACAGCTAATCTGCTGAACCTGTTCGACCAAACCATTTTTTACGGTACGCTTACCATCGAAAATGGGCGAATTATTCAGATCACGAACCTTGGCCCCGAACGGCCCGATGCCCCTTACATATTACCCGGCTTTGTGGATGCGCACGTACACGTTGAAAGTTCGTTGCTTACACCTCCTCAATTTGCCCGACTGGCTGTGCTGCACGGCACGGTAGCAACGGTATCTGACCCGCACGAAATTGGTAACGTATTGGGTGTGGATGGTGTGCATTATATGCTTGAAGAAGCTAAGCGTGTTCCGTTCAAATTCATGTTCGGTGCGCCATCGTGCGTACCAGCCACTACGTTCGAGACCGGCGGTGCGACCATCAACGTGAACGATGTACGAAAGCTGTTGGGTATGAAAGAAATTGGCTATCTGGCCGAGATGATGAACTTTCCGGGCGTACTACATGCCGACCCCGACGTAATGGCCAAAATTGCGCTGGCTAAGGCGTTCAATAAACCCGTTGATGGTCATGCTCCGGGCCTGATGGGCGATGATGCGCAGACGTATATTGATGCGGGTATTACTACTGACCACGAATGCTTTACGTATGAAGAAGGTCTTGATAAGGCCCAGCGGGGAATGGATATTCTCATTCGGGAAGGCAGTGCAGCCAAAAATTTCGAGGCTCTGATTCCGCTGATTGATCAGTTTCCGACGCAAATCATGTTTTGTTCCGACGACAAACACCCTGATACGTTGGCCGTCGGGCACATTAATCAACTGGTGATGCGGGCGCTGGCGAAAGGACATTCACTCTGGAATATTCTACGAGCGGCCTGTATGAATCCGGTACTTCACTACCGATTACCCGTAGGCCTATTACGGGAAGGCGATCCTGCTGATTACATTGTAGTAAAGAATCTGCGGGATTTCCGGGTGCAACAAACCTTCATCAATGGAGAACTTGTTGCCGAAAATGGTCAGACGCACATTCCAGATATACGTAGTGAACACATTAACAAATTCAACTGTACAGCGAAACAATCAGTTGATTTTGCGGTCAAACTTACTAGTGCTGGCGAGGAAAAACCCCTAATCCGCGTCATTGAAGCCCTCGACGGGCAGCTTATCACCAACGAACTTCAGTTTGAAGCATTGGTTGACGGCGACCAGATCGTTTCTGACGTATCACGCGACATTCTGAAGCTGGTTGTCGTAAATCGGTATCAGGACACCCCGCCAGCGATTGCCTTTATCAAAAACTTCGGTCTTAAACACGGAGCCCTTGCCTCGTCGGTTGGGCATGATTCTCACAACATTACGGCGGTTGGTTGCGACGATGAAAGCATTTGTCGGGCAATAAATCTGGTCATAGAAGCGCAAGGTGGCTTATCAGCAGTAAGCGGAACTAACACGAGCGAGCATGAACATGACGTGATGAGCCGACGTGAATTTCTGCATCTGACCACTACGCC
Source organism: Spirosoma daeguense (assembly GCF_054776875.1). Taxonomy (NCBI): domain Bacteria; kingdom Pseudomonadati; phylum Bacteroidota; class Cytophagia; order Cytophagales; family Cytophagaceae; genus Spirosoma; species Spirosoma daeguense. The sequence goes on along the minus strand of NZ_BAAHBF010000003.1, from coordinate 484,802 downwards.
CGATACGCAGTTACTCCCGTTACCAGTTGCCGGACTGATGACAGATGATGACGGTTTCGACGTAGCAGGGCAGTATGCAGCGCTTGATACGTATGCTAAACAGGAGCTAGGAAGTACGCTATCAGCCCCTTACATGACCCTATCCTTTATGGCGCTGTTAGTGATTCCGGCTCTCAAGTTGAGTGATAAGGGGTTATTCGATGGAAAAACGTTTACTTTCACCTCTCTTCAAATAGTGAAATAAGAATTAAAAAAAATTTTATTTAGCTACCTTTTTTAATTCTATTTTTTATCGGTAAGTTTACACACCTCAAGGCTATTCCTAACCTTTACTTATCCTATCTAGCATGGCTCGCTCTCGTACCCAAACCGGCCCCGACGATGAAACCTTATGGAATCTTTTTCGCGGTGGTGATGAAAATGCGTTTGCCCGATTGTATCAAAATTATGTTCAAACACTCTACCATTACTGCGCCCACTTTGCTACTGACCGGGCTTTAATTAAAGATTGTATACACGATTTATTTGTAGAACTCTGGAAACATCGCACTACTATCGGCCCAACTACTTCGGTACGATTTTATCTGATGGCTTCCATCAAACGTAAACTTGTAAGGCACTTAACCGCTGAGCAGAAATTAATTAGTCAGGATGATATGAGCAATGGCCGGCGCGTAGGCGACATGCTACCCGGAGCCGACCCATCGCACGAGAATCTGATGATTGCCTTTGAGGAAGACACGTTCATTAATGACTGTCTGCATCAGGCGCTCGAAAAGCTTCCACGTCGCCAGCGTGAAGCGGTTCACCTCCGTTATTTTCAGAACATGAGCAATGAGGAAATTTCGGCCCTCATGCAAATCAATATCCAGTCAGTTTATAACCTGATTTTCGGCGCCATGAGCAATCTGAAGCGTTATGTCACGTTAGAAAATGTGTCTCTTTGACGCTGACTACTCCTAAACCTAACCTAGCCCGGTAGCCCTGACGCAGCTACCGGGCTTTTTGTTGTAATAGGGATATATTGTTCGCGGGGAAGTTGGTGTGACTATGCGGACAGAATGCCCGCGTTACTTAACTTCGCCAAATGAATACAGACTCAACGCCCCTACCCGAGCGGGTTCGTCCCCGCACTCTCGATGACGTAATTGGTCAACAAAAACTTATAGGCTCTAATGGCGCAATACGTCGGGCGGTCAATGCCGGGCGGTTGCCTTCCATGATTTTGTGGGGACCGCCGGGTGTTGGTAAAACAACTCTCGCCCTGTTGCTGGCCGAAGCCGTGAAGCGTCCGTTTGTTGCGCTCAGTGCCATTAACTCAGGCGTAAAAGATATTCGGGACGTATTAAGTCGACCCAGCGGCATGTTTCCACCGGTAGTATTTATCGATGAGATTCATCGGTTCAACAAAAGTCAGCAGGACGCGCTACTGGGGGCCGTTGAAAAAGGACAGATTACGCTGATTGGAGCCACAACCGAGAATCCTTCCTTTGAAGTAAATAGTGCCCTATTGTCCCGCTGCCAAGTGTATATTCTGGAAGCCCTCGACCGCGATGAACTGATTCAGGTTATTGACCGGGCCATTGCGCAGGATTCGTTTTTACAGTCGAAAAAGATACAAGTCGAATCGTACGATGCGCTGCTACGTTTGTCGGGGGGAGACGGGCGTAAGCTGCTCAATCTACTGGAGTTAGTAGCTTCTGCTCACGTATCAGCAGATCCGTTAGTGATTACCGACGAAGGCGTAACTACCGTTGTTCAGCAAAACATCGCGCGTTATGATAAATCGGGAGAGCAGCATTATGATATTATTTCGGCGTTTATCAAATCACTACGTGGTTCCGACCCAAATGCTGCACTTTACTGGATGGCCCGCATGATTGTGGCTGGCGAAGACCCGGTTTTTATTGCTCGGCGCATGCTTATTATGGCGTCGGAAGATATTGGTAATGCGAACCCAACGGCCATGATTATGGCATCTGAAGCTGTGCAGGCCATCAGAGCAATTGGTATGCCCGAAGGACGCATCATCTTGAGTCAGGTAGCGGTTTATCTCGCTACGTCGCCCAAGAGCAATGCAAGCTACGTTGCCATTGATGAAGCCATAGCGTTAGCCGAACAAACCGCACATTTACCCGTTCCCCTGCATCTACGTAACGCCCCAACCAAACTCATGAAGCAGATTGGCTACGGCAAAGATTATCAGTATGCTCACTCTCACGAAGGAAATTTTGTGGCCCAGAATTTCCTGCCCGATGATTTGAAAGGTCGTAAGCTGTATGAACCCGGCCATAACGCCCGCGAAGCCGAAATCCGCCGGAGCTTGCAAAAGTGGTGGGGCGACTGGTATGGTTACTGATTCGCTGAAGATATTATCTGGAAAGTATGAGCAATAAGCTTTGTAAATCCTGATTAATCGAACGTATTGACGATTGGAGTTGATTGAGCATATTGGCTCTAGTATGTAAGTCGTCTGCCTGATAAAGCCCTCCATCGCCAAAATAAAGCTGTTTTTCTTCAGTTGATACTCCCTTTATTACGTAAGCCTCCCAACGTTTACGAATATTATACCGAATTGGAAACTGCCCTGTATTGCTAAACAACTTCTGATTTAAAACATACCACAAAAACGGCGGATAAATTTGTGAAGAGCTTTGCTTCTGATTCCAGATATCGGTTAACAGATTACGTTTATGATCTAATGATACCGTCTTGCCCGATGAAAATGCAGCTAACCCACCCAAACCAGCACTAAGTAATCCTCCTCCAATAGCCGTTGTTTTGTTGGGTGTATTCGCATCAATCAACGTAGTAGCTACGGTGGTAATTGCTCCAATTACCACCGACAAAACAGTTAAATTACGTACCCGGCGACTATCCCGCTGATCGAGATAAGTGGCCAGTTGGTCAGCTCGCTCACCTTCACAATCCAGCTCGGCGGCAATACTCGAAATTTCGATAGTTGCTAATACTAAACGGCTCAGGATTTTCTGACGAACCCGTGTACGTTCTGTCTCGATATGGAGCTGTGTTTTGTTTTCTAATTGACGCAATTCCTCTAGTTGCGGTAAGACACCTACGGCATTGGCAAGTAATAAGTCATGCTCAGAATACTGTTTGCGCAAATCCTGATTCTCGCTGATAAACCGCTCAAAGTCAGCTATCGGCCTAAACGTACTATCATAAGAGTAGGTCAGCGTAGGCGCACAATAATTTTCGATTATAACAGGCTTACGACCAATAGTAGACGACGCACAGGAGAACAGTAGTTGTATGCCAACTAACCAACCCACAGTTTTTAAACCTAGTAATGGCATATACTAAAGAAATTCTAGTTACTCAACGTTACACCAAACAGCATGTTTTCTACGCCATCGGAGCGAAAAAGAATGTTCTTCTCATACCGTAATCCCAATTTTTCGAGCAACCGAATAGAGGGCAGGTTAGTAGGAAGCACAAGCCCGGTAATCCGATTCATTTTCAACTGGTTATCCGCATAATTCATTACTGCCGAAGCCGATTCATAACCATAGCCTTTCCCTTCATAATCGGGCAAAAAACCAAAGCCAATATCGACAGCATCGAGGCCGTCTCGCTTAAATAAACCGCAAAGCCCAACCGATTGATTATCAGATTTCTGACCAACCAGATACGGTCCAAAACCAAACTGTTCATAGCTTTTTAAAGGCCCATTCTCAATATAAAGACGAGCTTCCTTGAGCGTTCGAACACCCCGGTCGCCAATGAACCGAAACCATGCTGGCGTATTGAGCAATTCAAGCATAAACGGAGCATCGTCAACCGTGAAGTGGCGAATAAATAATCGGTCGGTTTCGAACATAGTTTATAAACAATAAAGCCACGCTGATATGGTGTCAGCGTGGCTTCAATAATACGTGTTATGAGCTTAAAATGCTACTGACTTCAGGCGCAGGCCCGTATCTTCCGGCAAACCGAAAACCAGATTCATATTCTGTACGGCTTGCCCAGATGCACCTTTCGTAAGATTATCAATCACACTGGTAATCAGCAACTGTCCGTCGTGAACCTCCAGATGCAGTAAACATTTGTTTGTATTCACCACCTGTTTTACATCTATCGACGTATCGCTTACGTGCGTGAACGGATGGTTCGCGTAAAAGTCTTTATAAAGTTGCTTGGCTTCCTCCAGTGTACCAGCAAAAGGTGTATAGACATTGGCCATAATGCCCCGCGTGAAATCGCCCCGATACGGTACAAAATTGATAGCGGCATTAAAATCTGGCTCCAATTGAGTCAGACTCTGCCGTATTTCGGCCAGATGCTGGTGCGTAAATGCTTTATAAATCGATACGTTATTATTACGCCACGTAAAACCAGTTGTCGGTACAAGTGCCTGTCCGGCTCCAGTGCTGCCCGTTATGGCGCTGATTTGAACGGCATCGGTCAGCTTACCTGCTTTTGCCAATGGCAATAGAGCCAATTGAATGCTGGTAGCAAAGCAACCCGGATTGGCGATACGTGTGGCTTCCTGAATGCGCTCGCGCTGGAGTTCGGGTAAACCGTATACAAAGTCGTCGTGCTCATCGCGGAAATCGGCGCTCAAGTCAATCACCATTACGTCGTCCGATACCTCATGTTCGGCCATGAACGTAGCAGAAGCACCATGACCCGAGCAAAGAAAGATAGCATCTAAACCTTCCTGCGTCAGCAACGTAGCAATGTCTCCGCCAGAAAACGTAAGATCGGTATCGCCCAGTAAATCGGTATGCGTTGCCCAAACAGGTTTACCAGCCTGACTATTGCTATGCGTAAAGGCAATGTTTGCAAATGGATGATTCAGCAGAATACGTAACAGTTCACCACCTGTATAACCTGCTCCACCAATAATACCAACGTTAATTTTTTCCATACTTTTTAAAATTGTAACACAGAGATGCACGAAGCCAAGAAGAGATTCACAGAGACTTTATTGACTTTCTCCGTGAATCTCTTCTTGGCTTCGTGCATCTCTGTGACATATCTTTTTAACCATTCAACGACTGAAACCATTCCATAGCGCGGTCTATTTGAGGAGTCTCAAACGTCGCTACATACTCGCTCGTAAATCCCGGTCGGTCTAATACCAAATTCTGACTCAGTTGATGGTTGTGCAGAACCAGCGTGGGTTGGCTGGCTATCGGGAAAAACTGAATGCCCATGCCATTTTTCTGAAACGAAATCGTCGGACAGCCCAGACAACACAAGTGCATTGGTAAGGAATCGAGCGTAAAAGCCGCTTTCGACTGTTCGCTCAAACTGGCTATTTCCTGAAGATTTAACTTACCAACAGCGGGAGCCAGTCGTTCGGCTGCTGCCGGATTTTCTGAGCGAACCCGTTCGTATACGGCGGTGGTGAACGGCGTTTGTCCACCAAATACTAGTGAGTAATTTCCTTCAGCAAGTAGTTTTGAAGCCAATTCGCTCCAGAATTCGACAGGTAGCATACGTACCGGATTACCCGATTCCGGAAAAATCAGAATAGGCTTTCCAGCAGGAACTGGTCGATCCAATTTACGCCATAAATCCGCTGGCGATAGATCAGGGTGAACGAAATAAGGTTTTACCGACCGCAAATCAGCATCGATACCCAGCGGTTTGAGCACATCGAGAATCAGGTCGAAATTGTGCACCTCGCCATCGGGCATGAAAAATTCCTGATCGAGCAACCCGCCAAAACCGCGTGTGCCAAAACCAACTTTTCGCTTGACTTTTAAATAAGGCAAGACAAAGTGCATCGGCGAATCAGAAAACCGAACGTCAATCGAATAATCGTATACCGTATCCCGTAAGGTTTGAATAGCCGATCGGGTGGTGCGAAAAAATTCACGCCATTTCCGAAATTTAGACAATGGCCGCCGGTTCGTAGTGACGTGGTTCAGATGAACAACCCGCCGGATATATGGATTATTTTTCCAGATAGGATCACACCACGCGCCTGCCAGTACGTCGATTTGCGCCTTTGGGAAACGTTCCCGAAGTAACGGAAAGGCGTATGAGAGAATCAGCGCATCCCCCAAATGACCGGAGGTCATCAACAGAATTTCAGGGCTCTCCGAATTGAGAGACCCAAAATTCCGACGACTGTAGTTGCCCCGAGCGTATCGATCAACGGCTATATCTAGCAGTTGAAGCGGATATGCTACACTGCGGGGCGCACAATATTTTCGCGATTTACCAATCACTGATTATTAATTTTCTCGTAGATCATAACCTGATTCGACGCTACTTTCGAGAAGCCGCGCACGTCGTCGCCCGTCCAGGCGTTGTTCATTTCGCCATAAGAGCCAAATTTCGACGACATCAGATCATGGTCCGATTCAATACCCAGCACCTGAAACCGATGCGGAGCCAGTAATACATGTACTTTACCCGTTACGTGTGCCTGTGTATCGGCCAGGAACGTTTCGATATTCCGCATGACCGGGTCCATAAATTGCCCTTCGTGCAGCATCGTACCGTACCAGTTGGCCAATTGCTCTTTCCAGTAAAGCTGCCACTTGCCCAATACGTGTTTTTCGAGCGTATGGTGCGATTTAATCAGGATTAACGGTGCGGGTGCTTCAAAACCAACCCGGCCTTTGATACCGATAATGGTGTCGCCCACGTGAATGTCGCGACCAATACCAAATGGCCCGGCCAGTTCGGTCAGTTTCCGAATTGCATCGACTGGATTAGCAAATTTCTCATCGCCAATACCCTTGATCTCACCATGCTGGAACGTCAACGTAATGGTTTCAGGCTCCGTTTTGGTGATTTGCGTCGGCCAGGCGGACTCGGGCAAATACTGATCAGATGTCAGTGTTTCTTTGCCACCAACCGACGTACCCCACAAACCTTTGTTGATTGAATAGGCCGCTTTGTGCCACTCCTGGTCAACACCTTTTGCTTTAAGGTATTCGATTTCGGCTTCGCGCGATAGGCGCAAATCTCGGATTGGCGTAATGACTTCGGCATCGGGCGCAATAATCCGAAACGCCATGTCGAACCGAACCTGATCATTACCAGCTCCCGTACTACCGTGGGCAATCGCCGAAGCACCGATTTCGCGAGCATATTCGGCAGCGGCAATGGCCTGAAAAATACGTTCGGCGCTGACACTCAGTGGATACGTATTATTTTTCAATACGTTACCAAATACCAGAAACTTCAGACATTGCTGATAGTAATCGTCGGTTTTGGCAATCGTTTTGTGCGATTTAACGCCCAGCGAATAGGCCCGTTCTTCAATGGCTTTGAGTTCATCATCGGAGAAACCACCCGTATCGACCAGCACCGAGTACACTTCCATACCCCGGTCTTCAGATAAATATTTCACGCAAAAGGACGTATCGAGCCCTCCGCTAAACGCAAGAACAACTTTTTGAGACATCGGATAAAAGGCCCCAGCCAACGTAGTGTCTGAGGGTCAGTCTAGTTTTGGAGGTGCAAATATCGGTCTTGTTTATGAAAAACCCCGGTATTACGTAGCGTCGTTTCGTTTTTTCAAAAAATCATAGGCTAACAAACACGTGTTCATACCATCTCTGCTGTACAGTCTGAATGAAATAAGATGAATTTGTAATCTTGGATCAACTACTGTATAACAACGTAGAGAAAGACACTGTATCGGTGAGCATTACAGTACACGTTGTTTAAAAAGGGACTCCAACATGCCAAGAGCGAGGCTAAAATCCTACAAGACGTAACGTCTCATAGCCTAAAGAAGACAGTATGAGTCAGATACAGATGTAAAGCTTATGCAAGCATAATGGCATCAAAAATACTCGTCAGTTATACCCACGATAGCCGAAAATGCTTGCAAAAATAAGAACCCTGCTTGACGTATTACGCCTAAATAATAGCGACTAAACTGCTTCACTGGTAGACCGCAATGTAAAAACAACGATACGTAAACCACTAAAAAAGAAGGAAAATACAGTATAAATACAAAACTTGCGACAAAACTTTCGCACATTTGACCTGTTGGCGACAATGGTAACAAACAGCAGTAACAACAAGAAGACAATGGAAAATATACTATTTGATTTTATATCAAAATACGTTTCTCTGACAGAAGATGAGAAGGACGCAATCGTTTCTTTGGATATATTTCGCTCGGTAAAGAAAGGAACGATTTTACTCAAAGAAGGACAAAAATCGAAAGACAGCTACTTTGTTCTAAAGGGTTGTATTCGAACATATTATGTTTTAGATAGCGATGAAAAAACTACTGCTTTCTATACAGAAATGGAAGTGTTGACACCACCCTGTGTAATAAATAAAACACCGTCCGAATATTATATAAGTTGTGTAGAAGACTCTATACTTACAATTTCAAATTCTGATATGGAAGTAGAAATAAACAGTAAATTTCCAAAGTTTGAAACCATATGCAGAATATTATCCGAAGAACTTTTAGCGAAACAACGAATAGATTTTGACGCGTTTAAAACGTCTTCCCCTGAGCAACGGTATCTGAATTTAATACAAAAAAGACCAGATCTTATTCAACGCGTTCCGCAACACCAGTTAGCGAGCTATTTAGGTATTAAACCCCAATCTTTAAGTAGATTAAGAGCAAGAATTGTGGAGAAAGATAAGGGATAAGATTTATTTCTTAACTAAAGTGAACGAGTGACGGCAGCTCGCCAATCTACCTTTGCATTATCATTTAAAAACGAATTGATATGCAAAAGAAAATTTTACTGTTCGCTTTGACTTTAATGATGTCAAGCAGTTTACAAGTAAAAGCTCAAAGTACCAAACAAGACAGTACTTACAAAAGGTGGTTCGTCGGCAGTTCACTCCTGATGTTAGGAAATCTAATTCCTAATGATAAAAATCCGCCAGAGTATATTCAGATAAATGTTGGCTATAGGATCACACCTAAAGATGTCGTTTCCTTTGAATTTAAAAGATCCATTTATTCATGGCCATTAGGTATCCCTTTTGGACCATCGTTTGATGCACCGGGACTAAACTATCCTGGACATGTACGCATACTTGCACCGACAGTAGGATACCAGCGTTTTTGGTGGAAAGGAGTCTACACATCCCTTCATGCATTGAATGCTTTTGAAAAATATATTGACGAGAATGAAAAAAAGATTGGAAATGGATATACGTTATATCTAAACTTCCATTTAGGTTATCAGTTTAAGTTTTTTAAAAATCGGTTCTTTTTTGAACCAGCTATTGGATGTAGTTATTGGCCTGTAAGAACTAATGTTCCACAATCTTTTAAAGCATTAGAAAAAAAATGGCCTAACTATTTTATTCAGCCTGGGCTTCATTTTGGATTTAATTTTTAGTTATAGAATCGCTTAATGAAAGTAAATACCTGCTTTCATCACGAACTTCCTGAAGGATTATAAATTCAGGAAGTTTCTATATCAATCCCATAAGGCAGTCAACTTCCTATCAAAATAGCTACTAATTCCATCAAATTCATTTCTTAACTTAAGTGAACGATTTTAAGTCTATTGCCAATCAATCTTTGCAGTATCGTTTAACATCAATTTAAGAGATATGCAAAAGAAAATTTTATGGATTGGATTTGCCTTAATGTTGGTAATCAGTCTACAGCTAAAAGCACAATATTCCAAACAAGACAGTACTTACAAACGGTGGTTCGTTGGGAGCACTATGTTTTTATTGGGTAATTTAGCTACTACAAATAGTCCCAACTTCGCTCAACTTAATTTAGTCTATCGGATTACAGGGAAAGATGTAGTTTCTCTTGAACTAATAACTTGGAAATATGCCTGGCCACTTGGTATTAACCCATTTTTCAACAAATCATACGGAAATCCAGAAGAGAAATTTCCTGGTTATATAAGAGAGTATGGTATCGGTCTAGCTTATCAACGTTTTTTTTGGAAAGGTCTTTACGCAGCAGTACACATAATGCCCATGTGGCAAAGATTTGTGAATAATACTGGCAATGAGGTGAATAATGGTTTCCATATATTCAACTCTTATCGAGTTGGCTATCACATTAAACTCTTTAAAGATAAGTTTTTTATACAGCCATCACTTGGTATTGCTGGCCGCCCTTATCACACTAAAATGCCTGATGGTTTTAAGGTAAAAGATGACAAATGGTCAAAATACACGCCTGAACCAGGTTTACATTTCGGGTATAATTTTTAGTTAGTAATTATGACTACTCAACAAACACCGCAAAATTTGCTTCAAGACACTAGAGTCAATTTTAAGCTAAAGCTTACTACGCTGTGGACGAGTTTTATGTTTCTCTATATCTATGTTGATTATTTTACCTTATACATGCCGGGAAAGATAGAAGATATTCTGAAAGGGCGTGTCTTTATATTCGAAATTACGCAAGGATTTCTTCTGTTGGCACTTGTTTCAATTACAATTCCAGCACTTATGATTTTCCTTTCTGTTGCTCTGCCTGCTAAAGTGAATCGTTGGGCAAATATCATTATTGCCACGGTATATATTCCTTATACATTGTTTAATTTGGCCGGCGAGGATTGGATACACATGGCGTTTGGTGCTGTTGTAGAAGTCGTTCTTCTTTGTATAATCATCCGTTATGCATGGAATTGGCCTCGTGTTGAAACATAAAATTGACTTAAACAAGTAGAAAAGACACCAGCGATCAACACGGTTTGGAGAAAAAACGGGGCAGAATTTTTTTCTATTATATCCATCAATTTTAATAGTTCAATTCTCCATAGTTTTTAATTTTCAGTTGAAATTTCAACAAGTAGCATTTTTATTTTTTTAATTTAAAAAGTAAAAATGCTACTTGTTGATGGGCTAATATCTACTCAATTTTTTCATTTCTCAATTCAATACGTTCTGGAGTAGTATCAAACCGCCATTGTTCGCCATAAATTGATTCGTATATAATTTTCACCCGAATTTCTTTTCGCCCAATAGCTTCATCAAGCCAGCGTGCTACGTATTTATGATCAATATTGCACAATTCTACGCTTTGGCCGGGTGCTATTACTCGTTTTGGCCAGAGGTCGCTTTTGATCAAGATGTAATTTCTAACGTCTTCAGGTTTAACTTCCTTAGCCACTAGTTTTTCACTCACAATACTTTCAGCAATCTCTCTCAAATTATCATAGTTTTTCCCATTGTACGTAATTTGAGTTCGCTGAATAATGGCTGGACCTACCCCATTATTGATAAACACAAAAGCTAACTTCCAGCCACCCTTCCCACCTTCTTCGTTTAGAAAACTATCCATAATGGGCATTACCGACGCGTATTGTTGCGTCCGCTGTAGATAAGCCTGATAAAACGTAATACCAATGGCGCAAAAACTGGATATAACAGCCAGAATACTCAGATACGTATCAAGTGAAATAATGACTTTTCGAGCAGATTCTTTACGAGCTGGCATACCAATAAACTATAGTAGTACTAACAAACTTGCGGGCAAAATGCGTATATCGGCTTTTCCGGTAGGCAAGGTTAGCGGTTCACCATCGGCATGAATCAGTAAAGGCCCTTCTACCTCAACGGTTGCTTTTGTAATGGAACGACCGCGCCAGTACGTCGATTGATTTAGCGTTTTGTTGAATAAACGCCAGGCCAGCATTCCGGCAGCCTGGGCCGGAAATGGACGTACCTCGCATTGGTCGAGCCGCCCGTCTGAAATATTGGCAGTTGGTGCCATCCAGGCATTATTTCCAAACTGACCGGCATTGGCAAACGTCATCGAGAAAAGTTCTTTCTCCTGCTCTTCTATGCTGAAACGCTGGGGCTTATAACTCCAGAATGATCGAAAAGCGGTACGTATGTAGGTGGGCAAACCGCGTACGGGTTCTTTGGCAAAAGCATGTGCTACGTAGGCTTCGAAACCCATACCTGCCGTACAAAAAAACGGATACTCATTTATTTCGCCACTATCAATCACAACAGGCTGACCTTTCAGCGCTCGCTCAACCGCTTTGAGCGGATTAAGGGGTACTTTCAGATGGCGAGCCAATCCATTACCCGAACCGATTGGCACAATGCCCAACGACGTAGCAGACTTGCGCAGTCCGTGAGCAGTTTCGTTTATGGTTCCGTCTCCGCCAATAGCCAGCACCCGATTTACTCCTTGCTCCACAGCCCGTCTGGCAATTTCAGTGGCATGGCCGGGGTGCGTCGTCTGAATCACTTCGGCATCGAAATAAAGTGCTTCGGCCTGTCGTAGAAAAGCGTCACGTAGCACTTCTTTCTGCTCGGCCGACGTAGTGCCGGAATTTGGATTGATGATGGCCAGAACGGCCGAACGATTCGCCACTATGATTTACGATATTCCTGTTTGAGATCAGGAGAAAAAAATGAACATTAGAAGAATAAAAACGACAATGAAGACGTAGTACCAGCCGTCGGAGAAAATATACGGCTTATAGTCGTTATAGAATTTTAGAATCTTTTTCATAGTACAGCTACGGCTTTTATACGGTAAAGATACGTGTTTCGCTAGAATCACATCCTTAAGTCCTCTCAATCAGGCTTAGGATCAGTTTCATTCAAGGATACGATAAACTGTTTTTTTGACAGGATTAACAGAATTATTTTTGCCAATATCATACTCAATAGATCCTGTTAATTCTGTCAAAAAAAAATTTACCCTCCCTACAATCCAGCTAGTGTTGCCTTCTCAGCTTTGTTTTGCCGGGCGAATCCGTATTTTCGCTCTATAAAAAAAGCACCTATGAATCGATATTTTTTTGTTGTACTGCTGGGCCTGTTGATTCAGCCAACTTTCGCTCAAACATCGACTACTGTTGAGCAGGCCAATCGCGACCGGCGGGCTATTCTTCAGATTCTGAAACGCCAGACCGAAGACTGGAATGCGGGTAAAGTAGATAAGTTTATGGTTGGCTATTGGCCTTCCGATTCGCTGACGTTCGTTGGCAAGGCCGGTATTACGTATGGCTATCAGGCTACGTTAGCCAACTACAAAAAAAGGTACCCTAGCCGCGACGCAATGGGAACGCTCAAATTCGACATTCTACAATTAGATTTTCACTCACCTAACGTAGCATACGTAATTGGGAAGTTTCACCTCACACGCCCGAAAATCGGTGATGCAGAAGGTCATTTCACGCTTCTCTGGCGCAAAATCAAAAACCGCTGGGTCATCGTTAGTGACCACTCTAGTTAATATTGAATGATTGAGTGATTGAATAGGCTTACGCTAGCATTTTTATTCAATCACTCAATATTAACTCACCAGTTGCGTCGGTTCTTTGGCCGACATTCGTTCGCGAAGTTCGGTAGCTGGTTTCTCGAAATATTTGTAAAGTAGTGTCGATAGGAAAAGTACCAGTGCCCAGAAAAGTCCTACTTTCAGCCAGGCTACCGTTATAGAACTGGTAGGAATCCGTTCGACAATGTGCTGCATAACTGGCGTTAAATTGAGCAGATACATCGAATACGAAATCAAGCTAACGTGGGTTATGGCCTTTCCAATCCCAAATCTTGCCCATATACCCGTAGCGGTTCGCCAGCCATCCAGATATGGAACCATCAACGCCATACTCAGGCCAATAAACGGGAAATAAAATGTACGTTTATAGAACACGTAAGCCTGCCCAATCCCAATTTGATAGTAGAACGACAGAATAAAGATAGACGCTGTAAAAGCCGCCAGAACAGTCAGCGCCAAGCCCATAAAAAACAAACGGCGACGTAACACCGGATTTGCCCATGTTGTTCCAAAATAGTGCTTCGCATAAGCTGCCAGAACGCCGTACGAGATCGCATCAAGGCGCGTAGCTACGATACCCCGAAACCCTAACTCGCCTTCCGAAAGCGGCACTTGCATGGCAAGAATCAGCCGGTACAGATTCGTACCAAAAACAATAACCAGAATGGCGGTCAGGATAATACGTTGCCGCGACATACGATTTGACAGCGCTACGTGTATGAGCCACAACAACAAGGGCAATGTAATGTATGACCACTCTTCAATGGCAAGGCTCCACGTTTCGGGGAAAAAATCAGGAATGTACGTAGCGAAATTCTGTACGAAAAAATAGTATTTCACCAACGTTCCTTTGCTGGGTAATGCTACGGGCAAACCGCTACGTAGCGCACGTAGTACGGCAAACATAATTAGCCCGGTTAGCACCAGATAATAGTTGGGCAGCGTTCGGAACCATCGGCGTGTCCAGAAATTCAGCAGGATCGAACCGTCGAAATGGCCTTTTTTCTCATACGTACGAATCAGGATTCCGCCAATCAGAAAGCCGCTAAGTACGAAAAACAATTCGACACCATCGGGCAACAGGTGATGAATAAACATACCACTGTAATATTCTTTGAGGGCAATGGTAGCGTGCGAGTCAACAACCAGCAAAATTGCAATAGCCCGCATTACATCTAAACCAAATACACGTTTCGTTGCCGACGTATCGAGCGAAAGTAGTTCTCTAAACATAATCAGTTACGAAGGTACGGAGTAATGAAAAATGTATAATGCAGAATGTCGAATGAATAATACCTTTTAAACAATGGGAAATGGATTTCTATATCGAACTTCGGCACTATTATTCAGTATACATTTTTAAATTATCCATTATTCGTTGGTTTATGGAATTTGGACTTAATGCCGTTCACAAATACGCTTTTCGGTTTTCTCAGGCCGACGTAGTAGCTTTTGCGCAAGTTACGGGCGACAACAATCCGCTTCATCTAGACGCTGAATTTGCGGCTCAGACACCTTTTAAACGGCCAATTATTCACGGAATGCTTGGGGCTAGTATATTCACCAAAGTTCTTGGCACCGAATTTCCGGGCTATGGCTCTGTCTATCTAGGTCAGACGCTGGAGTTTCTTCGGCCCATGTTTGTCGATACCGATTACGAAGCTACGTTCACTGTTCAGTCGATTGATGCGGCTAAACATACGGCACAAATTCTGGGCGAATTACGGGATGTACAAACCGGCAAGGTGACAACACGAGGTATTGCTACGTTAATGCACCGGGAGAAGATATAGTTGTAGAGACAAGGCATGCCTTGTCTCTACAACCCCATAACTAAAAACTCCCTCAGCAGCAATTTCTGCGAGGGAGTTTTAGTATTTAGCCTTGACGATTTGGCTTATTCTTTTGTGTTCTTGGAATTTTGAACTTCCGAACGAATCGTCTGTGCCAGTGTTTTTAGATCCTGCATTCCTTTCCGAACGCGGGTACCAGCAGCCTGGTTGTTTTTTTCGTAGAATTTCTCGAAATCACCTTCCAGCGATAAAACCAAATTCTTTACTTCATCGAAGCGTGCCATAGCGATACGTATGGGTTTAAGTTTGTGAAAAATGCCCAAATTCCGCTAAAAACGCGGTTTTCGGCTGAAATTTAGTCATTCTCTCATACAGCGCAATAGCTAAGCCAAAAAAATAGTAGAAAAATGCAACTTTTCTACTAAAAGTCTATTCTGCGGATGCTTCGGCTGATATTTCTATCGCTTTTTCGGCTACTGGAGCCATATTTTGACGATAGTAACCTTTCGACAATCTTTCGCCTACTAACGAAAAAGCATTGAGTGTATACTCAACGTCTTCGAGGTTGTGGGCAGCCGTAGGAATGATACGTAGCATGATGGTTCCTTTCGGTACTACGGGGTATACAACAATTGAGCAGAAGACCCCCATATTCTCGCGCAGATCTTTTGTCAACGTAGCAACTTCAGCTACTCCGCCATCCAGATTGTGAAGGAAAACCGGCGTTACTGGTGATTGCGTATCGCCAATATCGAAACCACGTTCCCGCAAACCGCTTTGCAAAGCCCGAACATTTTCCCAAAGCTTATCACGGAAAGCCGACGAGTTGCGAATCATATCAAGCCGCTTCAGACCACCTACTACGTAGGGCATTGGCAGGGCTTTCGCATACGTCTGCGACCGCATATTGTACTTGAGGTACATAATAATATCGTGGTCACCGGCAATAAATGCACCGATAGCTGCCATCGACTTGGCAAACGTAGAGAAATACAGATCGATACCGTCCTGACAACCGAGCATTTCGCCAACGCCAGCGCCTGTAGCACCCATCGTACCAAAACCGTGTGCGTCATCGACCAGCAACCGGAATTCGTACTTTTCTTTTAACGCCACAATCTCATCAAGGCTACCGACTTTTCCCGACATACCAAAAACGCCTTCGGTAATAACCAGAATGCTACCACCTTTTTCGGCTGCTTTTTTGGTTGCCCGTTGCAGGTTCTTTTCTAAACTGGCAATGTCGTTGTGGTTGAATTTGTAGTATTCGCCCATTTTTGCCTTATGCAGACGGATACCGTCGATGAGGCAGGCATGGCACTCAGCGTCATAAACGATAACATCGCGGTGGTCAACTACTGCTTCAATAGCCGACATAACGCCCTGATAACCATAGTTTAGCAGAAACGAATCTTCTTTACCAACAAACTCGGCCAGTTCTTTTTCAAATTTTTCGTGGAGGTCACTATTTCCCGACATCATGCGGGCACCCATCGGATAAGCCAGTCCCCATTGTTGAGCAGCATCGGCATCAGCCTTCCGTATTTCGGGATGATTACCCAAACCAAGGTAATTATTCAGACTCCAGTTCAACACTTCTTTCCCCCGGAAGCGCATACGCGGACCAAGCTCCCCTTCCAGTTTTGGGAATGCGAAATAATGGTGGCCGTTGAATTCACGCGCTGGCGAGCCGATAGGACCTAGGTTGTTACGTAGTTTCTCAAATAAATCCACTTTTTATTGGTGTTTATCAGGCAAAAGCCTTGTTTTTTTACACGTTAAGTGCAAAAATACGGTTAACTTTTGGTAGCGCAAACACAACCCTTAAAATTCAATTCGATAATCATTTAGTATTATTGGTGTTAAATGATCTGAGAATGTCATAAACAGAAATAATCAACCGTTTCTGATAACCCCTGCCCATTCCTGACTATCAACAATTACCCGATGACCATAAAGAAAATTCTCGTTGCCAACCGGGGCGAAATTGCCTTACGTGTAATGCGGACCGCCCGCGAAATGGGCATACGTACCGTTGCCATTTATTCCGAAGCCGACCGCAATGCTCTACACGTTCGCTACGCCGATGAAGCGGTTTGTGTTGGTCCGGCACCTTCGTCAGAATCATATCTGAAAGCCGATGTAATAATCGATGTTTGCCGAAAATTACAAGTCGATGCTATTCATCCCGGCTATGGTTTTCTGTCTGAAAATGCCAGTTTTGCCCGACAGGTGCGCGAAGCCGGATTGATTTTCATCGGACCATCGCCCGAAAGCATTGAGGTAATGGGCAGTAAACTAGCCGCTAAAGCTGCTGTTGCTAATTACAATATTCCGATGGTGCCCGGTACGCCCGCTGCCATTACAGACCGAACTGAAGCTAAAGCAATTTCTGCCCAAATCGGTTATCCAATTCTGATCAAAGCCAGTGCGGGCGGTGGCGGAAAAGGCATGCGAATTGTGGAGCAGGAAACCGATTTCGATGAGCAAATGGATCGGGCTGTCAGTGAAGCAGTATCAGCTTTTGGCGATGGTTCGGTGTTTATTGAGAAATACGTTACATCACCACGACATATCGAAATCCAGGTTCTGGGCGATCAGCATGGCAATATCATTCACCTTTTCGAGCGCGAATGTTCAGTACAGCGTCGGCATCAGAAAGTAGTCGAAGAAGCGCCATCGGCTATTTTAACGCCCGAAATTCGTGAAGCTATGGGCCGGGCCGCTGTCGACGTAGCACGCGCTTGTGGTTATTACGGAGCTGGTACGGTTGAGTTCATCGTGAATGACAAACTCGACTTTTATTTTCTGGAAATGAATACGCGGCTTCAGGTCGAACATCCTGTTACGGAACAGATTACGGGCGTCGATCTGGTGAAGCAGATGATTTACATCGCCGAAGGCAAGCCACTCACCATTAAGCAGGAAGATTTACAGATAAAAGGCCACGCAGTCGAAATTCGGGTGTATGCCGAAGATCCGGCCAACAATTTCCTGCCCGACGTTGGTACACTCGATACGTATGTTCGTCCGCAAGGCAACGGCGTACGTGTTGATGAAGGTTTCGAACAGGGAATGGCCATTCCTATCTATTACGATCCGATGATTGCCAAACTCATTACGTATGGCGACAGTCGGGAAGAAGCGATTCAAAAAATGATACGTGCCATTGACGAATACCAGATTTCGGGCGTACAGACTACGTTAGGATTCTGTCGGTTTGTGATGGAGCATCAGGCTTTCCGCTCTGGCCAGTTCGATACGGGTTTTGTTGGTACGTATTTTACGCCTGATAGGCTCATTCCAGAAACAGATGCGGCAGAAAAAGAATTAGCGACAGTTTTGGCAGCGTATTTGCTTAATACAGCCAAATCAAAATCGCCGGGAGTTGCTACGTCAACAGCACGAAAGAGTCAATGGAAAGCCAACCGTTTGTCATAATTGGCCACAAACGTATTTAACTGTACTTTGCCTATGTTTTAAGTAACCATTCACCTATTACATATGCATTCAGGAAGAAAGTACAGTTTAAAAGAATTTATTCTCTGGACCCGACGGGATATTTATTGGCTTTTTGCCTTGGCCGTTGTTCCAACCGTTCTTTATCAGGTTGTTGGCTGGAAATGGCTGGGTATTCCGTGGGTGCCCATTGCTATGATTGGCACAGCAGCCGCTTTTATTGTTGGTTTCAAAAACAACGCTACGTATAGCCGCCTTTGGGAAGCTCGGCAGATTTATGGCGGCATTGTAAACCTTAGCCGAACCTGGGGTATTATGGCTAAGGATTTTATTAATAGCCGTACTGCCGATATAACCGTGAGTTCGCAGGAATTGCATCAGATTAGCGAACAACTCATTTTACGCCATGTTGCCTGGCTAACTGCCATGCGGTTTCAACTTCGGGAAGCACGTACTTGGGAAAATCTGACCAAACCTTATAATGCAGAATATCGTCAGTTTTATACGGTGGCCGAACACGGAGGAGATTTAGCGGAAGAGCTGAAGCCACTTTTATCGTCACTGGAAGCTGAATACGTATTAAGCAAGAAAAATCGCGCGGTTCATCTGATCAGTCTGCAATCGAAACAGTTGAGCGAATTGGCAGCACAAGGTTTACTCAGCGATTTTCGGTATGTAGAAATGGCGGGCATACTGAAAGATTTATACGACCAGCAGGGCAAATGTGAACGTATTAAAAACTTTCCCTATCCGCGCCAGTTTGCCAGTATCAATCTGTTCTTTATCCGCTTATTTGTGATACTGGTTCCTTTTGGGCTTTTGCAAGAATTTGCCAAAATGGGCGAACATTTCATCTGGCTCACCATTCCATTCAGCGTATTGGTATCGTGGGTGTTCAATGCAATGGAACGTGTGGGCGAAAGCACTGAAAATCCGTTTGAAGGCGGAGCAAATGACGTACCTATTACAGCCATGAGTCGTGGCATCGAAATCGATCTGCGCGAAATGCTCGACCAATCAGACATTCCATCAGCGATCCAACCCGTCAATAATATTCTGACGTAGATAATCTTTAACGTAGCAAAATGGGCATCGAAATTATTTTTCGATGCCCATTTTGCTACGTAGTATAACAAACAGCTACTGTAAAAAATTACGGATTTTCTCAGCTGTTGCGGCCAGTTCTTCCTGAGTAGGCTTAATCTTGTGACTGAAATCCATATCGCCCATTGAGTTGAGCGGAATCAGGTGAATGTGTGTATGTGGCACTTCCAGCCCAATAACTGCTACGCCGATACGCTTACAGGGAATTGCTTTTTCAATAGCGGGTGCAATTTTTTTGGCAAATGCCATCAATCCAGCATATAGCTCATCATCGAGATCGAAAATATAATCGACTTCTTTTTTCGGAATAACGAGCGTATGTCCCATTGTTGTGGGCATTACGTCCAGAAAAGCCAGATAATCGTCGGTTTCAGCTAGTTTATGCGCCGGAATTTCACCAGCCACAATGCGAGAGAAAATGGAAGCCATAACTATGTTTTTAAAAGTAGTAGGAGTGAGAAGCGAGTACCAGAAGTGGTTAATGTCCATTTTCTCCTAATACTCGCACCTCACTCCTACTACTAAATAATTATCGGGAGATTTCGATTACTTCAAATTCCAGCACGCCCGCAGGTACTTTGATTTCGGCGGTTTCGCCAACGCGTTTGCCTAGCAGACCTTTTCCGATAGGCGAACTAACCGAAATCCGGCCTGTTTTCAGATCCGCTTCTTCTTCCGAAACGAGCGTATAGTTCATTTCAGCACCGTTTTTCTTATTCTTTATTTTTACTTTCGACAGTACGGATATTTGTGATACATCGATCGTTGATTCGTCCAGAATACGCGCATTTGCCACTACGTCTTCCAGTTTCGATATTTTTAACTCATGCAATCCCTGAGCATCTTTAGCTGCATCATATTCTGCATTTTCGCTCAAGTCCCCTTTATCGCGGGCTTCAGCAATCTGGTGAGCAATATTAGCCCGGCCTTTGGTTTTTAGCTCATTCAGCTCAGCCTTTAGTCGATTAAGGCCTTCTTCGGTATAATATGAAATTTTTCCCATAACTACATTAACTTAACTCTGTGATTCTCTATGATTGGGGTCGCTCTTAAAAACAAAAAGAACGGTACACCGACCGTTCTGCAAGCAAATTGATTTTCTTTGCAGTTGCGTCAGTGTTGCCGTCGAATTCTCGAAGCGAGGGGTTTTCGTATATGATCAATAACTCGTCGCATAGGCAAAGCCAGCAAATGGCGGTTCTTTTTTGAACGGAATACGTGGACCAGAGCGTATTCGTACGACAAAAATAGAAAGACTTCCCGGCTATATCAATACGTAATTTATCTACGTGCTAAAATCTAATTTATCGGTTCATGCAGCAGCCACTTCGTATTATCTTCATGGGTACCCCCGATTTTGCCGTTACCAGCCTGCAACGTTTGCTGGGAGCTGGCTGCAACGTAGTAGCCGTTGTTACGGCTCCCGATCGTCCTTCGGGGCGGGGTTTGCAGCTAACTCCTTCGGCGGTAAAAAAAGCAGCCGAAGCCGCTAACTTACCGGTGCTCCAGCCCGAAAAACTTCGTGACCCGGCTTTTCTGGAACAATTGGCCAATTATAAGGCCGATTTGCAGGTGGTCGTTGCCTTTCGGATGCTACCCGAATTGGTCTGGTCGATGCCTACTGTTGGTACGTTAAATCTTCATGCGTCGTTGTTACCGAACTATCGGGGGGCCGCTCCCATTAACTGGGCCATTATCAACGGCGAGACTGAAACGGGTGTCACTACGTTCTTCATCGAAAAAGAAATCGATACGGGTCAACTGATTTTTCAGGATACCGAACCTATCTATCCCGACGATAACGCTGGTTTACTTCATGATCGGCTGATGGAACGCGGAGCCAATCTGGTGGTAAAAACGGTACGTGCCATTGAAGATGGCGATTACCCACGCACTCCCCAAACCAATCCGGAACACATCCGATCAGCGCCTAAGCTGAGCCGCGAAACCACCGAAATTGACTGGAATCAACCGGCTTTATCGATCCGAAATTTCGTGCGGGGCTTATCACCCTATCCAAGCGCCTGGACGCTGATCAATGGTAAACCCTTCAAAATATTCGGTGCTACGTTGGCCAACGAATCGCCTTTTGCCGCTGACCCCGGCAGCGCATACACCGATAACAAAAAACTGATTCTGATACGTAGCGCCGATGGTTGGCTCCAAATTGATTCGCTTCAGGCCGAAGGCAAACGTCGCATGACTGCCGAAGAGTTTTTGCGCGGGAATAAATTATAATTGATAATGAATAATGGACAATGTATAACGAATCATAATTTGCGCATTCATTATCAATTGTCCATTATTCATTCCATCCTCTCTCCTTACCTTATGAAACGACTCTTTATCAGCTTATTATTTATCGCTTTAACCTACATTAATACGTACGCGCAAACCGAAACCTACGCCGAGAAATTAGGTTTCCCGAAGGGCAGGAAAGTTGTCATTTTCCATGTCGATGATGCGGGCATGAGCTATGAGTCGAATATGGGCACGATCAATGCGTTCGACAAAGGCATTGCCAGCTCGGCCAGCGTAATGATGCCATGCGGCTGGGTACCTCATTTTTTCGATTATCTCAAGAAGAAACCAACGCTGGATGTGGGCGTTCACCTGACGTTAACATCGGAGTGGAAAAACTACCGCTGGCATCCGCTTGTCGGGAAGGAAAAAGCACCCGGATTATACGACGAGCAGGGCAATTTCTGGCCAGCCGTAGCACAGGTGGTCGAACACGCATCGGCCGACGAAATTGAAGCAGAAATACGTGCTCAACTAGCTCAATATCGGGCATTTGGATTGCAACCGACGCACATGGATTCGCACATGGGTACGTTGTTTGAGCCGAAGTTTTTGCCCCGCTACGTTAAAGTGGCTATGCAAGAAAAGGTCCCGATTCTGTTTCCGGGTGGTCATGCTACGTTGATTACGAAAACCAACCGGCTGGCGGCCAATATGCAGGATATGATTAAGCAAGTTGGTAAGCAGTTGTGGGACGCCGGTTTGCCCGTACTCGACGATCTGGACGGCAGTATTACCAGCCAAAATTTACCCGCCGGTGCATCGGACGAAGCCTTGCAAAAATTCAAAACAGAAAAGTACATCGAACTGTTAAAGTCAACACAGCCGGGTATAACCTATATTATCATGCATTGCACCGCACCTACGCCCCAGTTCGATCTGGTTAGCAGTACGGGCCAAAGCCGCAAAGGCGATATGCTTGGTATGATGGACCCCGCCCTCAAAGCGTATATTGATAAAGAAGGCATCATCATCACCACCTGGCGCGAGTTGATGGAAAGACGTAAAAATAAATGAGTGAAAGAATGAAAGAGCGAAAGAGCAAATACCATCCGGCAGCCGCTCTTTCACTCATTCTGTCATTCACTCATTGAAAATTAATTTATGAAAATTAGTCTCATTTCTGCGGTAGCCGAAAACGGCGTTATCGGACGTAATAACGAGTTGCCCTGGCACCTGCCCGACGATTTCGCGTTTTTCAAACATAAAACCAGCCATCACCCGATTATTATGGGTCGTAAATCGCTGGAATCGTTAGGCAAACCTCTGAAGAATCGTACTAACATCGTTCTGACCCGCAATTCAGATTTTACGACTGAGGGGGTAACTATTGTGCATACGCTGGATGACGCGCTGGACGTAGCGACGCAAATCAATCAAAACGAGATTTTTGTGATTGGTGGCGCAGAAATCTACGCGATGGCCCTGCCCATCGCCACTACGTTATATCTGACCGAAATTCATCAGGCTTACGAAGGCGATGCGTATTTTCCGAAATTCGACAAAAATGAGTGGAAGGAAGTGGAGCGAATCTCTCACGAAGCCGACGAACGGCATGCCGTTTCCTTTGATTTTGTTAAGTATGAACGCATTCGGTGAGTAAGGTTTAGGCAGTTTGTGGCTTTGTTGCCCAATAGCTTACCTTTTCCCTATGCAAATCAACGAGTCGCTACAACCTGCCGACCTTTCAACAAAACTTGCCCGATTCTGGGAGCTTTCCGGTCAGAAAATTGACCTCATCGAACAGGAATATGACGTATCGAAAGGCTCGCCCGTGTTTACGGCAGCTGGCAAATACACCACGCGCGGCTGGACCGAATGGACGCAGGGCTTTCAGTTTGGCTCAGCCATTCTCCAGTTCGACGCCACCAACGATAGCCGGTTTCTGGAAATAGGTCGCCAGAAAACGCTGGCCGTAATGGCTCCGCACATCAGCCATATTGGTGTGCACGACCACGGCTTCAACAACGTCAGTACGTATGGCAACCTACTCCGGCTCATGCGTGAAGGTCGAATTCCGACCAACGATTGGGAAGCTAATTTCTATGAATTGGCGCTGAAAATTTCAGGAGCCGTACAGGCCAGTCGATGGACAACAACCAAGAATGGTCGGTCCGTCGCTACGGGGTATATTCACTCGTTCAACGGCGCTCATTCGCTCTTTGTTGATACGATACGTTCGTGCCGGGCACTCGTGCTGAGCCATGCGCTGGGCCATGTGTTTCAGGCGGAGGGCGACGCAAAAATCAATCTGCTCGACCTGGCTTTACAGCATATCAAAGCCACTGCCGATTACGCTGTTTTCTACGGCGAAGGGCGCGACTCCTACGATGTTTGGGGACGTACTGCTCATGAAAGCGTATTCAACGTAAAAGACGGGAATTTCCGTTGCCCCAATTCACAGCAAGGTTTTTCGGGATTCACGACCTGGACGCGCGGACTGGCCTGGGCTATGTGTGGTTTTCCGGAAGAATTAGAATGGCTTGCCACACGAGAAGACGCTGAACTTGAGCCGTTTGGCGGACGTAGCACTATCGAAGCGTACATGCTCAAAGCCGCTAAAGCAACCTGTGATTTCTACATCGACAACACCGCCACCGACGGTATCCCATATTGGGACACAGGTGCACCCAACCTACACAAACTCGGCGACTACCTGAACCGTCCGGCCGATCCGTACAATGACTATGAACCTGTTGATAGTTCGGCGGCAGCTATTGGTGCGCAGGGTTTGCTACGTTTAGGAAAATACCTAACCGAAAAAGGTGACGTAGCAGCCGGAAAACGCTACGTTCAGGCGGGGCTGACGGTGCTTAATACGCTACTCGATGAGCCGTATCTGAGTACGTCGCCAACGCATCAGGGCTTATTGCTTCACTCCATTTATCACCAGCCCAACGGCTGGGACTACGTACCGCCCGGCAGTAAAATTGCTAACGGTGAATCGAGTATGTGGGGCGATTACCACATCCGCGAAGTAGCGTTGTATGTCCAACGTATCATCCGTAACGAACCGTACTATACTTTTTTCAACCGGATTGTCTGACCTATTCTAATGAGCGAGAAATATAAACCCCAGTTTCCGCGCATGGCGCAGATGAAAACAGCGTCTGACCTGCGGAATTATCTGGAAACCAACAACATTGCCCTGCCGTTCGACGATACGTTACTACCACCTGACGAAAGCCCGTTTAACAGAACCATTCCGCTAAAATCAGGCAAAACGATTGGCAATAGCCTTTGTATTCTGCCAATGGAAGGCTGGGATGGCACCACCGACGGGCGTCCGACCGATTTTACTCGAAATCGCTGGAAGAAGTTTGCCATCAGTGGAGCTAAATTATTGTTCGGTTGCGAAGCCGTAGCGGTTTGTCATGACGGTAAGGCCAACCCAAATCAACTGGTTTTAAACACCGATACATTCGATGATTTTGTGGCGCTACGTCAGTTGATTCTGGACGAACATACACAGGCATTCGGTACTACCGACGGGCTGGTGATTGGTCTTCAATTGACTCATTCGGGCCGGTTCAGTAAGCCAAACAGTCACAAAAAGTTTGAGTCGAAGATTCTGTACAGCCATCCGATTCTGAACAGTAAATTCGGAATGCCCGCCGATTACCCGACACTTACAGACGAGGACATCGATCA
The DNA here is from genome assembly GCF_054776875.1 of Spirosoma daeguense. Lineage (NCBI taxonomy): Bacteria > Pseudomonadati > Bacteroidota > Cytophagia > Cytophagales > Cytophagaceae > Spirosoma > Spirosoma daeguense. Next base: position 459,308 of record NZ_BAAHBF010000003.1, on the reverse strand, counting down.
GATTATTCAGCAGTACGTCGATGCGGCTGTACTGGCGCAGAAAGCCGGTTTCGATTTTGTGGACGTAAAGCATTGCCACGGTTATCTGGGCCACGAGTTTCTGAGCGCGGTTAGTCGCGAAGGGCGTTATGGGGGTTCGTTTGAGAATCGGACGCGCTACCTACGTAACATCGTGGCGGGTATTCGTCAGGCTGCGCCGGGACTCGAAATGGGTATTCGCCTAAGTGCAGTCGATATGCTTCCGTTCAAGAAAGGCCCTGATAGTAAGGGAATTCCTGAAGAATCTGAACAGTATTCACATGCTTTTGGCGGACAGCCCAGCGGTCTGGATTTCGACTTTACCGAAACCAAAGCGTTTCTGGCGTTGGCCGAATCACTTGGCATTCAGATGATTTGCATTACCGCAGGTAGCCCTTACTACAATCCTCACCTAACGCGCCCGGCTCTGTTTCCACCTTCCGATGGTTATCTTCCTCCCGAAGACCCGCTCATCGGTGTAAAACGCCATCTCGACGTAACAAATGAGCTAAAACAGGCTTTCCCCGAACTGGTCATTATTGGATCGGGCTATTCGTATTTGCAGGAATGGCTGCCCAACGTAGCGCACTACGTACTACGTAACAGCATGGCCGACAGCATCGGTTTTGGCCGGATGGTGTTGTCCTATCCAGCCATGCCCGCCGACATGAGTGCCGGAAAAACGCTGACTCGTAACCTGATCTGCCGCACGTTCTCCGACTGTACGACGGCTCCGCGCAACGGCCTGATTTCGGGCTGTTATCCGCTAGACCCACTTTACAAGAAAAGCCCTGAAGCCGAGCAACTTAAAGCGTATAAGGAAAGCTTGTGAAAAACATGAAGCGTCGTCCAGTAGCATTTATAACGGGAGGGAGTCGGGGCATTGGCTATGGCATCGCCGAGCATCTGGCCAAAGCGGGTTTCGATCTGGCTATCAACGGTGTACGTCCCGAATCAGCCGTAACAGAAGCACTTGACGGACTGCGTTCGCTGGGAGCTGAGGTTATTTATTGCCCCGGAGACATTGCGTCGAAAGAAGATCGGACCAGCATGCTCGACAAAATAAAAGCGCATTTTGGGCGATTGAACGTATTGGTAAACAACGCGGGCGTAGCGCCTAAAGAACGTCGCGACATTCTGGAAGCCACGGAAGAAAGCTTTCACTACGTTGTTTCGACCAATCTGCAAGGTGCTTATTTTCTGACACAGGCCGCAGCGAACTGGATGATTGAGCAGCAACGTAACGACACTACGTTCAGCGGCAGTATTATTAACGTATCGTCGGTTTCGGCAACGGTGGCGTCGGTCAATCGCGGAGAATACTGCATCGCCAAAGCCGGATTGAGCATGGCTACCCAACTCTTTGCCACCCGACTAGGCGAGTTTAACATTCCTGTTTACGAAGTTCGTCCGGGTATTATTCAGACCGACATGACAGCGGGTGTTACGTCGAAATACGATACGTTGATTGCCAATGGCCTGTGTGTACAGAAACGCTGGGGGCAACCCGACGACGTTGGCCGCGCCGTATCAGCCCTTGCTAAAGGTGATTTCCCTTACTCGACCGGGCAGGTAATCATGGTCGATGGTGGCATGACGATACCACGATTATAAGTTTTTGATAGTCAGCTTTAGATGCCCGATTAGTTTTACCTGTTTCAACGCTTTACTGAATAATTGCAAGAAGGCGCCGACAGGCTCTGGCTGTCGGCTAAACTGTTCCCATCCGACAGCCAGAGCCTGTCGGTGCCTATTGAAGTACTCTATCTCCTAAATCCGATAACCGCTCATGCAACGTTCAACCGAAACTCGTAGAGAGTTTATTAAATCAGCCGCCGTCGGTTCATTGGCGGTGATAGGCTTACCCACCATTATTCCTGCCCGTGCTTTTGGGGCTAATGACCGTGTTCGGGTGGCCGTAATTGGCGTCAATGGTCGGGGGAAAGATCACATCCAGGGATTTTCGAAACAGAAAGATGTTGAAGTGGTAACCCTTTGCGATGTCGATAGCAACGTATTGCAGGAGCGCGCGGCTGATTTCGAGAAAAAATACAACCGTAAAGTTCAGACCGTGGGCGATCTACGGCAGGTTTATGACGATAAAAATATTGACGCCGTTAGTATTGCGACGCCAAATCACTGGCACGCGTTGGCGGCAATCTGGGCATGTCAGGCCGGGAAAGACGTATACGTCGAAAAACCGGGTGCTCACAACATTCACGAAGGCCGGAAGCTGGTAGAAGCAGCACATCGATACAACCGAATTGTTCAGCACGGTGTACAACTACGTAGCTCAGTGGCCATACAGGAAGCTATCAAGCATCTGCGCGATGGCCTGATTGGTAATGTCTACATGGCGCGTGGGCTTGTTTATAAATGGCGTCCAGACATTGGCAATCAGGGGAAATCAAGCGTTCCATCCGAACTCAACTGGAATCTATGGCAGGGGCCAGCACAGGAAAAAGAGTTTAGCAAAAACTACGTCCACTACAACTGGCACTGGTTCTGGGACTACGGCAACGGCGACATTGGTAATCAGGGCATTCACGAAACTGATCTCTGTATGTGGGGACTGAACGTGGGGCTTCCAGAAGAAATCACCTCGGCAGGTGGCAAGTTTCTGTGGAAAGACTGCAAGGAAACGCCCGAAACGCTGACGTCGGTTTATAAATATCCGAAAGAAGGCAAAGTCATTCAGTTTGAGGTACGTCCGTGGATGACCAACAAAGAAGACGGCGTTGAAATTGGGAATCTGTTCTACGGCGATAAAGGCTACATGGTTATCAACGGTTACGATGACTATAAAACCTTTCTGGGCAAAGAGCGTACGCCCGGCCCGGCCCGTAAAGCCGGTGGTGACCACTACGCTAATTTCATCGAATGTGTTCGCTCACGCGATAAATCAAAGCAGAACGGCCCTGTCGAAACCGCGCACTTATCCTCGGGTATTGCGCACCTCGGCAACATCGCGTATCGGTTAGGCCGCACGCTCCATTTCGACCCGAAAAACGAAGTGTTCGTTAGCGACAAAGAAGCAAATCAGATGCTTACCCGTAAATACCGCGCGCCATTCCTAGTGCCAGAAAAAGTATAGTTACCGGAGTTGTGGGGTTATAGGGTTGTAGAGTTGTAAGGTTATAAAGTTGTATGGTTAGCTGCCTGATGGACAACCATACAACTCTACAATCTTATAACCATATAACTATACAACCCTATAACCTTACAACCATACAACTCTACAACCTTTCGACTTAATGAAACCAATTATTACACCCGAACCCACTCAACGGTCTGTTATAAGCCAATTATTACAAATACCCGTACTGGTAGCCGCCCTCGGCTATCTGGTCGATATGTACGATTTATTTCTGTTTAGTGTGGTACGTGTACCAAGCCTGAAAGCACTCGGTATAGACGGCGACCGGTTGCTTAGCGATGGTATTTTGCTACTCAACAGCCAGATGGCAGGTATGCTTGTTGGCGGGATTTTCTGGGGTGTTCTGGGCGATCGGCGCGGGCGGCTCTCGGTACTGTTCGGCTCTATTTTGCTGTATTCGTTAGCGAATATTGGCAATGGTTTCGTTACGTCGCTGAATCAATACGTTATTCTTCGCTTCATTGCGGGCGTCGGTCTGGCCGGGGAATTGGGGGCTGGTATTACGTTGGTCACCGAAACCTTACCAAAAGAAATACGCGGTTACGGCACTACGTTGGTCGCTACAATGGGCGTTGTGGGTGCCATTCTCGCTTACTTCATGGCCGATCTTTTCGACTGGCGGATTTCGTATTTCATTGGTGGCGGTATGGGGCTTTTACTGCTCATTCTACGTATCAGAGTAATGGAATCAGGTCTTTACGAAAAAACCAAACACCGAGCCATTACGCGCGGCAGCCTGACCATGCTTTTTGCCAATAAAAATCGGCTGGGTCGCTACGTTCAGTGTATTCTGGTTGGATTGCCGATCTGGTTTGTGGTTGGTATTCTGATTACGTTTTCTCCAGAATTAGGCAAAGCATTGGGGCTAAATGCACCCGTAATAGCCGGTAAAGCCGTGATGTTGAGTTTCTCGGGGCAAGTTCTGGGTGATTTGGTGAGCGGTTTCATGAGCCAGTCGATGCAGAGCCGAAAACGGGTTATGCGGATGTTTATGCTGCTCTCGCTTGTTTTTATGCTGGTCTATTTACTGGCACCCATTGATGATATCACGGTTTTTTACGCTGTTTGCGTTTGTCTCGGGTTTGCAAATGGCTATTGGACTCTCTTTGTAACTATTGCGGCAGAACTTTTTGGTACCAATCTGCGCGCTACGGTAGCTACTACGGTGCCAAATTTCGTGCGCGGGGCCACCATTCCGTTGAGTTCACTTTTTGTCTTACTAAAGCCGTCGCTTGGTACCATTTACAGCGCCCTGACAGTTGGGCTGGCCACGCTGGCAATCGCATTGATTGCGTTGACATTTCTGGAAGAAACTTTTACTAAAGACCTCGATTACGTCGAAGAAGCGTAGCGCGGGGACGTTACATTTCTATGAAAAGTATAGTAACTTCTTTTTTGCTAGTCATTTGCTTTGGTAACGTAACACTGAGCCAGCCTGCTTCGTCCAAACCACGAACGATTGTAACAACCGACGGCGAAGTCGATGATGTCGATACGTTTATTCGGATGTTGCTCTATACCAATGAGTTCGATATTGTTGGTCTGGTCTACAGCAGTTCGCAATGGCATTATAAAGGCGATGGCAAAGGGACGAAATTTACGTCCGAAATGCCCAGCACGGCCAAGCGGTATGGCGAACGTACCGAACTCCGTTGGCCCGGCACAACCTGGATGGAAGTGTACATCGACAAGTACGCAAAAGTGTATCCGAATCTAATAAAACACGCGAAAGGCTATCCAACTCCCGATCATCTACGTAGTTTGATTCGGGTAGGTAATATCGATTTTGAGGGCGAAATGGCGCGCGATACCGAAGGGTCTGATTTCATTAAAAAGATTCTGCTCGACAACAATCCAAGTCCGGTCTATCTGCAAATATGGGGTGGCACCAACACGGTTGCCAGGGCACTAAAATCGATTGAAGATCAGTACAAAGGAAAATCGGAGTGGCAAAGCATCTACAAAAAAGTATCGCAGAAAGCCATCATTTACGCCGTACTCGATCAGGATGCTACGTACCAGAAATACGTAGCACCAAACTGGCCCGACATTCGGGTACTCTACAATTCTGACCAATTCTGGAGCTTTGCTTACCTGTGGCCACGCGTGGTGCCAACTGAATTACAGCCTTATCTGAGCGGAAAATGGTTTGCCGAACACATCAAGTTCAACCACGGCCCGCTGCTGGAATCATATTATCTCTGGGGTGATGGACAGAAACTTCCCGGCGACCCAGAGCACACACACGGGAGCATGGAAGAAGCGCAGAAATACAAACGAAGTCAGTACGACTTCATTTCGGAAGGTGATTCGCCAGCTTACTTTTACCTTGTCGATGTGGGATTGCGTTGTATGGAAGATATTTCATACGGAGGCTGGGGCGGACGCATGGTGCAGTCGACTACGAACCCGCATCGTTGGGAAGATGGTAAACACGTAACGGATTACAATCCCTACTCGAAAAAGCAGGATGCGGCTTATCCGCAAACACGCTGGATTGATGTTATTCAGAACGACTTTGCCGCCCGCGCCGACTGGTGCGTCATGGATTATAAAAAAGCGAATCATGCACCTGTTGTAAAGCTCAATCATCCGCTCAATCTGTCGGTCAAGCCGGGGCAGAACGTAACGCTCAGCGGTTCAGCTACAGACCCCGACGGTAATTCCGTTACGTATCGGTGGTGGCAGTATGAAGATGTGGATACGTATACGGGCAAAATAGACCTTCAAAATGCCGAAAAAGCAAAAGCATCGTTCACAGTTCCAAACGATGCTCCCGTTGGTTCAACCATCCACGTAGTACTGGAAGTAAGCGATTCTGGTTCGCCTAAGCTGACTCGTTATCAACGAGTTATTGCACGAGTGGGTCAGTAAACACGGCGGACAGAATGTCCACGTTACAAGATTACGTAACGCGGACATTCTGTCCGCCGTGTTTAGCAATAATTTATTTATGGTTGGCTTCCAGCGACTGTTCCAAGGCTTGTATAGACTCGGCTTCTTGCTTTTTCTGACCCATTAATTCAGCCAGCAATTCATTTACATTCACGGTAGCAAAGCTGCTGGCATAGTCAGCCATAGCGTACGGAATGATTAGTTCGCCATTGTTGATCATCCCTCCGCAACTATATACTACGTTCGGTACGTAGCCTTCCCGTTCATTTTCATCAGGGCTCAGAATCGGCTCAACCGTGCGTCCGATGACTTTACTGGGGTCGTTAAGATCAAGCAGAAACGCGCCGATGGCATATTTACGCATTGGTCCAACGCCGTGACTGAGTACCAGCCAGCCTGCTTCGGTTTCTATAGGTGAACCACAATTACCTAACTGAACGAACTCCCAATGATACGTTGGTTTCATCAGTAATTCCTTGGTTTGCCAGAAGTATAGATCGTCGGAATACATGAGGTAGATATTCTCGCCATCCTGCCGCGAAATCATGGCGTATTTGCCATTAATCTTACGAGGAAACAACGCCATACCTTTGTTCGACACTTCGGCCCCGTTTAACGTGCTGACACTAAAATTGGTGAAGTCCTTGGTTTCAAGAAGTTGCGGAAACGTAACACGACCGTTATAAGCTGTATACGTAGCGTAATACGTTATTTCGCCATTATCGTCCGTAAACGCTACGAACCGGGCGTCTTCGATTCCGTTAGTTTCGTTAGGAGATGTCGGGAAAATACAGCGTTCATCTAAACTCTGATCATCTTCGAAGTGAATTTCGTAGTTCGATTTTGCCAGTGCCAGCAATCCACCAGCAATCGTTTCGTATTCAGCATTGTAACGATACTGCGCCAGCACACGTTTTACCTGTGCTTCCAGTTCGGTCAGACTGAACTCTTCGCCAAGGCCCGTCATCATTTTTTCCTGAATACTATTCTCCAACCGCAACTCGTAAAGTTTACGCTCAAACATAGCACGATTGAAACGGTGATTAGGTACTATATCGGGCGACGTAACGTAGCGCGATGGCTTACGAACAATGATTTTGCCCGATTCATCGATGTAACCCATCCGAAACGATATTGACGATACGTGTCCTTCGCCAGTTGCGCGCAAACTCAGAATGAATCGCTTGTAGCCCGGCGGCAGATTCGTCTGATCGGGGTGCCAGATCATCGACGGATTGAACAACGCAGCTGATTCCAACGAATATTCCATCGTAAAATAAGCGCCCAGCAACAGTTTACGGTCTTCCGTCAATGGCTCATCGGTCAGCAAATGAGGTTTTATTTGTTCGAATCGCTGGAGCAGAAAACGGTCGTGCTTATAATGCCGTCCGCCGAACTCCCGAATAACCTCGTCTAATTTACTATCAACTTCTTCGTCGGTCATACTGCCTACTCTGGCAATAATTTTCAGCGTTCGGGTTGTACTACCCAATTCAAACGGACGAAACAAAACACGGGTTGGGTCCGGCTGAAGCACAATACCGGTACGCGTGGCTTTTATACTCATTTGGCTAAGTCAGGATTTCTGAACAAAAAAAGAACGAAAAAGACGCTGAAACCAAGATAGCAGTGATATAAATAACTACAGATTGTTTCGACGTCTTTATTCTAACGGGAATTAGTAATCCCATCAAATGCAGGTACGTATCCAGTTGATAATCTGCCATGTGCATGGCCTATCGACTGAACAATAAAAAAACCTTCTCTACGCGAGAAGGTTTTGGATAATTTCATAATAGTCGTTCAATCAGGCATTAACGAGCGAACTTGTTGTCGTAGCTGTAGCCTTCAATATATTACGTTTTTTTTGAACGTAGTGGAGTTCGGCCAGTGCCAGCAAATATGACAATGTTGATTCGGCTCCCTGATTCTGGTTCACCCGATCGATATGAAGCCCATCGCGGCAACCGCCGGTTTGCTGGTCATAAAGTGGTAATCCTAAGTCATTAAGCCCCGTAAACCAGGTAAAAATACGAATCGCGGTACGATGCCAGTCCTCATCACCTGTTACTTCCAACGCAGCCAGACAGGCCGATAGCGTGCTCTGTGCTTCTAATGGTTGCTGATCAAAATAAGCGCGGGGTTGTCCTTTTGTGTAAAAACCGTTCGAGCCAATAGGCTGAAAATGCCCATGCTGAGCTGTCTGAATGTCAATCAACCAACGTAGCGACGACAACCCGATAGCCACTAACTGTTCTTCTCCTGACCGGATCAAGACGTGTGCAAGCAGGGCGTTATCGTACGAAAGCGTATTTTCGAACCAGGGCCAATCTTCCGTAGCCGTTTCGGTATATCGGAAAATCAGCTTGTCGAGCAACTGACGCTGAATATTTTTAGCCAGCCGATCATCGTTGAACTGTTTCTGGTATTCGTAGATACCCAGCAACGCAAACGCCCATGACCGTGGCGACGACATTTCGCAAATACTGGGCAACACTTTTTCAAACAGATTCATAGCCCAGCTTACGGTATTCTGATCTTTTGCGCGCCCAATGCAACAGCCTAGCGACCATATAGCCCGGCCGGTGCTATCGTCGGAGCCAAACTCTTCCAGCCAGCGCCGGTCGTAGCTCATAAAGTTGCGAAACTGCCGATGATCATCGGCATAGGCATGATTCAGAAAGGCGCAATACGTATCGACGACTTGCCCCAAACGAGCATCAGTAGTACCAATATTCTGGATCATCAGGGCCAGAATCAGTGCTCGTGCGTTATCATCGGTACAATAACCTTCTTCATAAAAAGGTAAATGATGACGGGCGTGTTGCACAATACCCGTTGAATCGGTCAAGCGGAAAAGGTGATCGAGACGTAGTGTAGGCAGTTTAAATACAGCACTACTATGCGCCCCTACGGTATATGGAGCCTGACCGCCAATAATACTCATTCGCTCCTGACGAGCCCGCCCGAATGATTCACCGTATAATTGAATAACCCGCTCCCAGATCATCTCCCGGCCCATCATGTAGCCTTTTTTACGCATGGCATGGCGTGTTGGCTCGTCGGTTAGCAATCGGCTGATTTCGCTGGCAATAGCGTCTGAATCACCAAAAGGCACTAATACGCCCCGACCATCCGATAGCAATTCTTCAGCATGCCAGTATGGCGTAGATACAACCGCTTTGCCACAGCCGAACGCATATGATAACGTACCAGACGTAATCTGTGCCGGGTTCAGATAGGGCGTTACGTAGATATCCGCCGAACCCAGATATTCCAGTAAATCGTCCAGTTCAACAAACTGATTGTAGAAACGAATGTTATCTCGAACGCCCAGATCGGCCGCCAGTTTTTTTAGACTGTCGCGATACGCTTCTCCTTCATGTTTCAACAAATGCGGATGCGTAGCGCCCAGCACCATATACACTACGTTCGGATGCTGTTCAACGATACGTGGTAGGGCTTTTATTACGTTCTCGATGCCTTTGTTAGGCGATAGCAAGCCAAATGTCAATAAGGTTTGTTTGCCTTCCATCCCGAATTTGTCCTTATAGAAATGCGGATCGACAAAGGGCATATCGGGAATTCCGTGCGGAATCAGGTCGATTTTTTCTTCAGGAATTTCGTAGATGTTAATCAGAAAATCACGTCCTTTCTCCGACATGCAAATCACTCGCGACGACAGATCGGCAATCGTTTTCAGAACAACGAGCTGATCTTTGTCGGGCGTTTTCAGAATTGTATGAAACGTAGTGACGATAGGCATTGTCAGATTACGTAGCAACGTCAGAATGTAGCTTCCGGCAGATCCACCATATATACCATATTCATGCTGCAAACACACTACGTCGACAGACTTTGCATTGAGAAATTCCGCAGCTTTTCGATAGGCGTCCTGATCATGCTGATAGAAATCGTACCGTACTTCGCTCGGGTAATTATAGCCTTCGGGCGTATCGTTGACCGACACGACTAATGCGTTGGCGTCGGGAATAAATGAATCGTAGGATGTATAAAGGTCAGAGGTGAACGTAGCAATTCCGCACTGGCGAGGCAAGTAATCGCCAATAAACGCTACGTTTCTTGGTTTGTAATCAAATGATGCATCCGCTCCTGAATGTACTACAGACTGAGTGGTGGCTACTCCGGTTCGGTTGCTGTATATGCTCATTGGGTTATTAGGGATTGAATTGTATTATTCGTATTTATATAAGCTGCTTATATGCTCTTTTGTTTATAAGAAACCTCAGATTTAATCCCTGAACAGCTAGGTAATGGGCTACTGCTGATTATTATCCTATTTAACCTGCTTTTTGCCATAGAAACTCATTTGTACTATGATATTATTCACTTCATTACTTCAACAAAACCGCACGCGTTAACGCTTACACTGAGGAAACGGGCCATCGAATAGTCTGATACTACGTATTACGGTAGCTTACTACATTGTTATTTATGGTATCGATTAAGGGAGAATGAACCTAGGTTTTGCTTTACTTCTTCGACCATTCTCCTATAATATATTTGATGATGAAAAAGCTGGCTGTCCTTATAATCCTGGTTTGTTTATTTAGCTCATTCACGCACAAAGAGCTTAGCTGGGTCGCTATCGGCGATTCGATTACGTACCTGAACGAGCATCTGAATGAAACGGGCAATCGAATCACCAAAGGGTATATGACTCGCGTGACCGAAAAACTACCGTATATCCACTACACCAATCAGGGCCATAATGGCTGGACGGCGGTACGTATTGCGCAGGAAATTGACAAACTGGGATTAACAAAAGCTGACGTTTATTCCATTTTTCTGGGCACCAACGATTGGTGGGGCGGAAAGCCACTTGGCCGGCTGGAAGATTACAAGCAAAATACGGGTAACGGTACGGTATATGGGTCGTTTCGGATAATCGTTAACAAACTACGTAGCCTGAACCCGGAAGCTCCTATTATTTTCATCACGCCTATGCAGCGGGTCGATTTTGTGTACCTAACCAATTTCAAAAATAACGCCTATGGCTCATACAAAGCCAAAAATGGCCAGCTTCTCGAAACTTTTGCCAACGCTATCGATTCAATTGGCCGTTTTGAAAACCTACCGGTTCTGGATCTTTACCATCTGAAGGGGCTGGATCATAAAAAACTAGTGAAGTTTAAGCGGCTAAAAAATCCACAAACCGGCGTTTACACAAATTACCCATATCCAAAATTTATCGACGTTCCATTCTCCCCCGAAACGGATGAGTATCCTTACCCGGTTGAAGCCATCGATAGAACCTACGATGGCCTGCATCCTTCCGATAAAGGTTATGATCTGATTAGCCGCAAGCTGATTAAGATCATGAAAAAATATTGAGGAACAGACCTGAAATTTTACAGTTCTTCGAGCAACGTATCGAATGAAACGTACTGATTACCAAAACGATGCTGAATTCGCTGACGTAGCACATCGGCATGAAGCTCCTGAAAGGTTTCGTAGTCGGCCAACGTAGCGAAATCAAATTGCACGGAATACGTAGTGCCGCCATTGTCGAGTTCGGTCAGTAAACGTAGTATCCGGTGATTGGCAGGAAGGCTGGTGGCCAGCGCAGCCGGAAGGTAAAAGCGTTTCATCCATCGGACCCAATCTTCTGCTACGTCGACAGCGACGCTATACGTGGTATTATAAACAATCATAGTTTGCTTAACAGCAAATCATTGATGGAAGTTGACCATTTGGTTGTTTATTTGCTGAACCAATTCGTTTGATAACCTACTGACCATGTATTCCGGATTAGTACACGCACACTCAGGGCTTCGCTGGATTGCCCTTATTTTATTATTGGCTGCCACCGCAACCGCTATTAGTCGATGGCAGGGCCGAAATAGTTTCACCGAAGGTAACCGTAAACTCTATTTATTTACGCTGATTTCGGTACACACCCAGCTTTTGCTTGGCCTGTTTCTGTTGTTCATTAGTCCTAAAGTAAATTTTGGCTTGATGAGTGACAAGTTATATCGGTTCTACAGCGTTGAACATACCGCCGGTATGTTACTGGCTATCATTCTGATAACTATTGGTTATTCGCGCTCTAAACGAGTCAGCCAACCTATCGAAAAACATCGGCTTGTCGGTATATTTTTCGGCATTGGTCTACTACTGATTCTGGCGTCTATTCCCTGGCCGTTCCGTATTCCGGGAGCCAACTGGTTCTAGCATTGTTTTTGCTAACTTCTCATTTAGATCGAAAGGGTGTTCTGTAATCTAGTTTAGGCTACAGAATACCCTTTTTCAGTAACAATATAATACCGATAAATAAAAGAAGATAACAGTATCAATTTATTGGCACAGTTTTATCTATAAAACGATATCATTTAACCTATAAATATACACTACTCATAATCAATAAGTTATTTACTAAATCTGGGTCAGATGTTAAAAAAGTGGGGAAAAATTTCCTCATAAAATTGGTTTAAAGATCGGTATCACCTACTTTTATAACGTATCGCTTGTACTTAACCTTACTTTATGAAGAAAAAGATGCTCCTGGCAGTACTTTGTACTGTCTCGTTTGGCATTGTTCAGGCACAATCCGTACCCACCGTTACTCATAGCGTACCAACCGTAACTGAAGCTAACGTACCCACCGTAACATCAACTTCGTTCTATGAGCAAATCCCACTTGTAAAAGAGGTGATCGGTTTTGCAAAAGAACACTTATATACCCGGTATCGATCTGGAGGAATGACCACACACGGCTTCGACTGCTCTGGCTTTACTCGCTTCTGCTTCAATCATTTCGGGCTCTTACTCCCCCACTCCAGCGCAGCACAAGGCAATGTCGGCGAGGCTATCGACAAAGAGCAGGCCCAACCCGGCGATCTGATTTTATTTAAAGGTCACAGCTCCAAAGGAAGCCGAATAGGCCACGTCGGCCTGATTACCGAAGTAATTGACAATCAGATAAAATTCATTCACTCAGCCTGGAATGGCGGAGTACGTTACGATTATCTGAGTGCCGATTACTATAAACGTCGCTTTGTAGGAGTACGACGTGTGGCTCATATGTTGACGGAGAAATAGGAACTATTAAGTTGCCCCTACAAGTAGTAGTCTATTTCTTGAGTGTTGTTCCTGCTCCCTGCCCTACAGCGGCTGCCAATTCATCGGCGTGGCAGATAATTACTTTCGATACACCGTTGTCGAGGGCTTTAAAAGCATTATCCAGTTTAGGAATCATTCCTTTATTGATAGCTCCAGCAGCTTTATAGTCAGCATATAACGCGGGCGTTAGCTCGCTAATGACGCTAGTATCGTCTGTCGGATCTTTCAGGACTCCCTTTTTCTCGAAGCAATAAACCAGCGTAACGTCGTTATGATTAGCAAGATCAACGGCAATAGTCGAAGCCATCGTATCAGCGTTGGTATTTAATAAATCGCCCGTTTCGTTATACGTGATTGGCGCAAAAACAGGAGTTAAATCCTGACGCAGAAAAAACTGAATCTGCCCAGAATTCACTTCCTCAATATCACCAACCATACCGTAGTCGATATCCTTAACGGGGCGTTTCTTTGCCAGTACTGTATTTCCGTCAGCGCCCGTCAACCCAATAGCATTCGTATCCAAAGCCTGAAGCTGAGCAACGATTTGTTTGTTAACCAAACCGCCATACACCATCGTTACTACGTCGAGCATCGGTTTGTCTGTGATACGTCGGCCATCGACCATAGTTGTCTGAATCCCTAATTTTTCAGCTACCTGCGTCGCAATTTTACCTCCGCCATGCACCAGAATTTTAGCGCCACGTAACTCGGCGAACGTAGTCAGAAAACGTTTTAAAGCCGTAGTATCGTCAATGACGTTACCACCAATTTTTATAACTGTAAGGGTGTTGGGCATTTTTACAAAGTATTATGTATGATGTGTGATATATGATGTATTGGTCTGCTATACATCATATATCACACATCATACATCTATCAAATTCCTTTTAAGATTTCCTTTAGAACCGCCTGTGCTGACCATTCGCGGTTGGCCGCCTGTTCAATCACCAGCGATTGCGGGCTATCCAGCACTTCGTCAGATACTTTCAGATTACGCCGAACGGGCAAACAGTGCATAAAACGACCGTTGTTCGTCAGCCGTAAATCGTCCATTGTAACTGCCCACGACGGATCTTGGGTAAGAACCTGTCCGTAATGCGTGTAGGACGACCAGTTTTTACCATAGATAAAATCAGCACCCGCAAAGGCTTCATCCTGATTGTGTGTTACATATGCATTACCGACAAACTCAGGTGCCAATTCGTAACCCTCTGGGTGCGTTACCACAAACTCAACTTCACCAGCAGCAGCACGCACATTCATCCATTCACAGAATGAATTGGCAACAGCTTGCGGCAGGGGTTTGAAATGAGGCAGCCATGTAAGCACAACTTTGGGCCGACTTACTTTTTTAGCTTCTTCAATAGTAATACAATCAGCCAGCGATTGCAGCGGATGACGCGTAGCCGATTCGAGGTTTACAATCGGCACACGGGCATATTTGGCAAACTGATGCATCACCTGTTCCCGATAATCTTTATCGCGATCCTGCAATTCGGCAAACGCCCGGATGCCAATTACATCGCAATAACGGCCAATAACAGCAGCCGCTTCACGAACGTGCTCGGCTTTATCTGAATTCATTAGCACGCCTTCTTCCATTTCTAAGCCCCAGCTATCCTGCCCAACATTCATCGTTATTACGTTCATGCCGAGGTTTTGAGCCGCCTTTTGAGTGCTCAAACGGGTGCGCAGACTGGAGTTAAAGAAAATTAGGCCAATGGTTTTGTTTTTGCCGAGACCCTGATGCGCAAACGGGTTGGCTTTCGATTCCAGACCCGATTGAATCAGTGCATCAATATTTGTTACGTCGGCAAGCGAAATGAAATTGGTCATTAGTGGTAGTAAAACGTAACGCGAGAAAAATCATTAAACAACAGCCGTTTTTAGACAGGCTTCCAGCGCTTCCAGAAACTGGTCGGCTTCGTCAACACCAACAGCCAGCGAAGGCAACAGGCGGATAATTGTTTTACCCGCTACGCCCGTAAACTGTTTGTGTTCGAACAGCAACGTCTTACGTAATGCTTCGACCGGGAAATCATATTCTATACCGATCATAAGCCCACGACCGCGAAGTTCTTTGTAGCCACCAATCTGACGAATACCGTTCATGAAATACTCGCCCATGCGTGCGGCATTTTCCATGAGTCCTTCTTCTTTCATAATGTCGAGCACGGCAACGGCAGCCGTACAGGCCAGATGGTTTCCGCCGAACGTAGTGCCCAACAGGCCATAACTTGCCTTGAATTTCGGTGAAATCAGGATGCCACCGATTGGGAAGCCATTACCCATACCTTTCGCCATCGAAATAATATCAGCCTCGATGCCACTGAACTGGTGTGAGAAAAATTTTCCTGATCGCCCATAGCCACACTGCACTCCATCCAGAATCAGTATTGTTCCGGTTTCGTCGCAACGCTGACGTAGCGCCTGAAGGAATTCATCGGTAGCCATCTGAATGCCACCTACACCCTGAATGCCTTCGATGATGACAGCACAGGTTTCTGATGTAATACCCGCTTTGGCGGCCTCTACGTCGTTATAAGGCAGGAACGTAACATGCTCATTGTAGTTAATAGGCGCTACAATTGCTGGGTTATCCGTAGCGGCAACGGCTCCGGCAGTACGTCCGTGAAAGCTCTTTTTGAAGGCAACAACTTTAGTACGTCCGTTATGGAACGACGCCAGTTTCAGCGCATTTTCGTTTGCTTCGGCTCCTGAATTACACAGAAACAGCGCATAATCAGGATGATCGGAAAGAGCGCCCAATTTGTCGGCCAGTTCTTGTTGCCGTGGTATCCTGACAGAGTTGGAATAAAACGAAATCTTGTGTAATTGATCGGTAAGCGCCTGCACGTATCGTGGATGCGTATGACCAACCGAGATTACAGCGTGCCCTCCATAGAGGTCGAGATAACGGGTACCGTTAACATCCCAGAGGTAACTTCCCTGCGCACGCACGGGCTCAATGTCGTAGAGCGGATAAACGTTAAATAACTCAGCCATTTGCGTAAACCATAAACCGACGCTATTACCTGCCGGTGTTGTTCATAAAATAAGGGTGCAAGTTTACGGATAATCCGTTGAAAATAGGGTTAAAACAAAAAAAGGAAGCCAATTAGCTTCCTTCTTTTTTTACACTTTTAGCTCATATCAGTATTGATTGAGAAATGAGCGTAACGCCTGAATCGACGCTTCGGGCTGCTCAATCATGCTCAAATGCCCTGCATTATCAATCGTTGCCAGTTGTATCTGGCTCGATAAATCAGCAAGCTGAGCTGTTTTTTCATACGGAATCAACTGATCCTCTTTTCCTAGTAACAGCAAAATTGGGAATTTAGCTACCTTCAATACGTGTGTGCGATCGGGACGTCCCGCAATAGCTTTCATCCCGGCAATCAGCGCATCGGCTGGAATATTGTCAAAGCGGTCGACAAGTCCCTGTGTTTTATCGGCCGGATACGTAGTGGCAACCATTTTTGGCAATTGCTTCTGAATGAATGGAGCCGTTCCAGTTTTTTCAAGACCTTTTATAGCTTCCTGCCGAGCTTCCAGCTTTTTTTCATCATCGGCAGTAGCCGTTGAATGATACAAGACCAACGCTTCGACCAGATCCGGATATTTTTCGGCAAAAGCTAGCGCTATATAACCGCCCATCGAATGCCCAATCAGGGTTACTTTCTGCGTCTGTGTTCCCTGCAAACGAGCATGCACGTCTTCGGCATAGGCTTCAACAGAAGTATGGTTGGTAAGCTGAGAAAAGTCGGGCTTTAACACAAGCGCATCAGATGCCAAATCGGCGTAGATGCCATCCCAGATGGAGGCATCTACGCCGTGGCCATGAATCAAACAGATTGTTTTCAATTGACTCATTGATAGTGATTTAGACAAAAACGGCTAGGTATTAATAACGCCTAGCAGGATAAGCACTAGTCCAACGACAAAGCCGATTAACCCAATGAGTCCCAGAACACTTCCTCCGCCCAATAACCACAACAGTAAACCAATAAGACCAATAATCAGACCCAGCCGTACGTTGCTGTTCATCACTTTGGTTTTTTCAGGTGCTACGTGGCTCTTAATTTTCTTATCAATTTTCTTAAGCATCGTCCGCTCCATCAGCGACAGTTTTTTAGTCGACGTCGCTGCATTGGTCGACACACTTGCTTTATCACTGGCAGTAGTCATCACCTCATTCAATCGCTCCATTCGTTTAGTCAGCTTTTTACTAGATGCCAGTTTGTTGTCGTTACGAACGTAAGCTTCTACCTGACTAACAGCTTGTTTAACCTGAGCTACTTGTTCAACGGGTGTTGTCGAAACGGTTTCTGTAACTGGCGCAGCTACAGAAGCAGCTGGTAGTGGTTCGGCAACGGACTGAACAGATTCTGCGGGCGTTGCTACTGCAACAGTAGCTGGAGTTGATTTGAAGTTTTCCCGGGCTGTGGGCTGAAAATAAGCCACTGGACGGCTGCAGGAAGCCATAAAAGCGATGCCAGCTAGGGCAACAATGAAGCGCGAAGTAAGTGATCGCATGGTGAATGATTTAACGTGAACGATTAAGATATCAAACATGTCAACTGTTAGTTAATTAGTTTGTTGGGCAATCTTGAAAAAAAATTAGTTCAATTACGTTGCAGACGATAATTCGTTTGCTTTCAGAAGAGAGTTTATTCAGCGTTTTATCTCTTGATTAACAACTGATTAATTAAGAGATAAAACACCTGAAGATTTGTATTTGCGATAGCGAAATTTTATTTCCTACAGCAAACCAAGCAACAACAGTACCGCACCAATTACCAGAGCAATAAGCCCGACTGTAGCGCCAGTTCCGGTAGTAAGCAGGAGTAACAGTAAACCAACTATCACCAATACAGCTCCAGTAGCTAATGTACCTGAGTTGATCATTGTTTTTTCGGGATTGGCAGGAGCAAGCTGTTTGCTGATTTTTTTGTTCATTTTCTTCAGCATCATACGTTCCATTAGTCCCATTTTTTTCGTCGATTGGCTTTCGGCAGATGCTACGTTCGTTTTGGTCGAGGCAGAAGCCACCATGCTCCGAATCCGGTTCAATCGTTTTTGTACCGTTTTATCGGCCGACAGTTTGCTGTCGTTACGTACCAACGCATCAACTTTATCCAGTTCAGTATTAACCTGAGCTACTTGCTCGGCTGGGGTAACAGTAGAAGTAATAGTAGCAGGAGCAGTTTCTTCGATTGCACGAATGGGAGCAGGTTTGGCAGAAGTGGTAGTAAACTGTTCACGGGTTGTTGGCTGAAAATAAGCCACTGGGCGGCTGCAGGAAGCAAAAACCGAAATCATCAGCAGACAGGCCAGTAATCGACTGGAGTTATTTTTCATAACAAGTATGTTTATAGTTAAGTGAACGATTAAATTATCAATGGGTAAACCACCAAAGTTTTCATTTGTTAACCCGGACATAAAAAAATAATGGAGCACAAAAAAAGTCGCCGATTTTGTTCGTCAAAACCGGCGACTTTTTTATGACTTAACAACTATATTATGCTACAGAACGCAGTTGATACGTAGTGGATTTACCAAATTTTTCCCGTGCATATTCCAAGCTAACCGTTAACTCCGTCACACCCGTTTGCGACGGCATTTCGAACATCGCATCGGTAATGATCGACTCGCAGATCGAACGTAGTCCACGCGCGCCTAGGCCGTAGTGAAGTGCCTGATCCACAATATAATTCAATGCACTTTCGTCCCAATGCAACGTAATACCTTCCATCTTGAACAGTTTATCGTACTGCTTCGTGATGGCATTTTTCGGCTCGGTCAGAATCTGCATCAACGCCTTCCGATCGAGCGGTTCCAGATACGTCAATACAGGTAAGCGGCCGATCAATTCAGGAATCAATCCGAACGATTTCAAATCAAGCGCCGAAATATACCGCATCAGATGCCCCCGCTCGAACGTATCGTTTAGTCGCCGATCTCCAGAGAAACCGATTGGGCGCGTATTGACACGCTTCGTAATGTGACGCTCGATTCCGTCGAACGCGCCACCGCAGATAAAGAGAATATTTTCGGTATTCAGCGCAATCATTCGCTGGTCGGGATGCTTACGACCTCCTTGTGGTGGTACGTTCACAACGGAACCTTCCAGCAATTTCAACAGCGCCTGTTGCACACCTTCGCCACTCACATCGCGCGTAATGCTCGGATTGTCAGACTTCCGGGCAATTTTATCAATCTCATCGATGTAGACAATTCCCCGTTCGGCAGCTTCTACGTTATAATCAGCAGCTTGAAGTAGACGGGTCAGAATCGTTTCAACATCTTCACCAACGTAGCCAGCTTCAGTAATTACCGTAGCATCGGCAATGCAGAAAGGCACTTCGAGAATTTTAGCGATGCTACGTGCCAGATACGTTTTGCCAGTTCCGGTTTCGCCCACCATAATGATGTTCGATTTTTCAATCGTTACGTCATCATTGGTTTTGGGCTGCATTAACCGCTTGTAATGATTATAGACAGCTACAGTAATCGCCTTCTTCGCTTCATCCTGACCAATAACGTACTGATCGAGGTGCCGTTTCATCTCAATCGGTTTGATAAGATTGATTTGAATCTCGGACGGTTCGCTTTTGCGTGGGCGCATTTCTTCGAGTACGACCTGATGGCCCTGCTCAATGCAATAATTGCAGATGTGTGCGTCGATACCCGACAGGAGCACCATCACTTCATTTTTGCGTCGTCCACAGAACGAGCAACTAATTTGTGGCATGAACGTTTGCAGTGTATTTGCTGTGGTTAACGGATAATCAGCGCGTTACGGCATCTGTAATCCAGGATTTTAAACGGTTCGTTTAGGTACTTTGCTAGCCCGAAATCAGATAATGACCTGCATAACCTCATTCGGGGCACCTGGAATTAACAAAGTTATCAATCTGGCGTCAAACAGCCAAGCTTGTTTGTTGTTCAGAACACGTCATTTATAGATAAAAGTTGCCGACGTAGTAGCCGTTTCATAACTTACTGGCCAGTTTTTTTCGGAATACGTATACAGATAGTCTGTACTGACCTGCGAAAGCACCGACGTACCATCCAGCGAAAGTTGCTGCGACGTCCATTTTACTACGTTGTTTTTACTGGCATATGACTGCACATTCAGGCTCCCATACGGCCCCAGCAAACCACGTAGTGGATTAGGACTCGTATCATAGACGTACAAACTTCGCGCACGGCTTTTTACTGTCCCTGTTTTATCGCGGTTAATCTGCTCGCATTGTGTTACGTTTTCTCCATCGTATTGGAACGTTATGTCAACCGTAGAACCGTCCGCTTTCCGCTGTATCTGCTTCACAACTTGCTGCGCGCTTGACTCCAGGGTTACTTCTGGATTGTTGTTGTAAGCGTTTGGGTCAACCAGAAAAGTTTTTATACCCATTACTGAACCCTGATGCGTAAATTCCTGCCACTGCATCAACAGTTTTTTGGTAACGGAATGACTTACTGAATCGAGTGTAAACCAGCCGTCTTCGGTTTTTGCCAGACGATTTTGCTGGTCATACGTAATAAGCGTGAGCGGGCTTTCTTCTTTACTCTCGCCAGTACGTTGGCTATAGGTACGTACCGATTCCTGCCGCCCCTGTGCATCATACGTGTACTCAACAAATGAAGCCGTCCGATTTATAAATTGAAGTTGTTTCAGTCGTACAGACGTAGCACCCGTAGTGCCAGTAGTCGCCGGGGGCAACGTAGCAGGCTTATCAACCTCGGTCGGTTTCGAACATCCTCCCCACAAAAAGGGCATTGTCAGGCCAATGAGCCAGATTAATGGGGTCGCACGTTTCATCGTTATGGGTAGTAAGTGCGTTTGCACGCCTGAAAATCATAGAACCCTCAGTCAGCTAAAGAGTTCTACAATCTCAGTGAATTATACAAAAAAGCGCAGGAATTACCAACGTAACGCCTGCGCTTTTCCACGACTTTCTACCCAGAGGGCAGCTATTATTTTTCGCGACGTAGTACTTCGTCGATCAGACCGTACTCTTTCGCTTCTTCAGCCCGCATCCATTTGTCGCGATCCGAATCTTTTTCAATTTGTTCAACCGATTTACCGGAATGGTCAGCCAGAATCTGATACAGCTCTTCGCGAAGTTTCACAATTTCACGCGCCGTAATTTCAATATCGACCGACTGGCCCTGCGCACCGCCCGATGGCTGGTGAATCATGATCCGTGCGTGAGGTAACGCCGAACGTTTACCAGCCGCACCACCTGCCAGCAATACAGCACCCATCGAGGCAGCAAGGCTCGTACAAACCGTTGCTACGTCAGGGCGAACGTATTGCATGGTGTCGTAAATACCCAGACCAGCGTATACCGAACCGCCGGGGCTATTCAGATACATCAGAATATCTTTCTTCGGATCAGCCGATTCCAGGAACAGTAATTGAGCCACAATAATGTTGGCAATATTGTCATCGACTGGTAAGCCCATGAAGATGATCCGGTCGGCCATAAGACGCGAGAATACATCTACTTCACGGAAATTCATCGGCCGTTCTTCAATGACCGACCGAGTCATGTTTTCAACTTGCAGGTTGTTTACCGTATGGTTCATGTAGCCATCCACCGTTAGTCCGTTGAGGCCCATGTGATGTACGGCGAATTTGCGGAATTCTTTTTCGTAATTCATAATTTGGTTTCTATCCGTTAATTTGAAAACCAGAAACAACTGGTGTAAGTTCGAGAATCGTTTCGTTACAAATTTGCGTTATGAATCCGAAAAACCCTGTCGGTTTTGGTTTAGATTTTATCGTTGTTACTTGATATGAAAGCATCCATCGCCGAAAAAATACGCTTACAACGGCTTCAGCGCGGTTTATCACAGGAAAATATGGCCGATTTGCTCAACCTATCGACCACGGCTTATGGGGATATCGAACGCGGAAAAACTGACTTAACGCTCTCCCGCCTGACACAAATTGCGCAGGCGCTGGACGTATCGCCCTTAACCCTGCTTACCGACGAAGCAATTCCGGCGCAGGTTGTTGAAGAAAAACCTGACGTAGCGATTCATCATGAACTCGAAACGTTACGTCTGATTCTTGAAAAACAGCAGGTTGAACTCGACAAACTTCGGCTGGAAGCTGATTACTGGAAACGTAAATACGACGAACGTATCGCGTTTGAAGTGTTACGTTCGATGGGCGTCGAAGAGAAACGCGAACGTATTGGTTTTTAATTTTTCCATCTGATTCCATCGTAAAATTTATAATGACGTAGGGGTATAGGACGTAACGATGGTCATAGCTGCAACCATTTCAAAACGCTATGCTCCTTCGTTCATTTCTGGCTATCTTCAGCCTATTCCTCTCCTACTCCATTATTGCACAACCACTTACGCAAACCATTCGCGGAACTGTGGTTGACCAAAGTCTGCAAACGCCGATTCCCGGTGCTACTATTTCGCTGTTGAATTCATCAGATACTGGCAATCAATCTACCACCGGAACCAGCACAAGTGCCGACGGAACGTTCCGCCTGACCAACGTAGCAGTGGGCCGGCAAACGCTCCGGATTTCGTATGTTGGCTACAAAGACCTCGTCCTGTCAAATCTCGTTGTCGATGCGGGTAAAGAACTCGTTCTCACGGTTTCACTGGAGGAATCCATTTCGCAACTTGCCGAAATCACGGTAAAGCCGACCATCGAAAAAGACAAGCCGCTGAACGAAATGGCCGCTGTATCGGCGCGTACGTTCTCGGTCGAAGAAACGCAACGATTCGCAGCCGCTGTCAATGACCCGGCGCGTATGGCAACGGCTTATGCGGGTGTGGTCGGGGCCGACGATGGCAACAATACGATTGTGATTCGGGGAAATACACCCAACGGACTGCTCTGGCGCATGGAAGGCGTTGAGATTCCGAATCCAAATCACTTTGCCAGTCTGGGAGCGGCATCGGGCGGCATTTCAATTCTAAGTGCTCAACTTCTGGCCAATTCCGATTTTATGACCGGTGCTTTTCCGGCTGAATATGGAAATGCGTTGTCTGGTGTGTTCGATTTAAAACTTCGCCGGGGCAACAACGCCAAACGCGAAAGCACGATTCAAGCGGGTGTGCTCGGCATCGACGTATCGAGCGAAGGGCCATTCTCGAAAAAGTATAAGGGTTCCTATCTGTTCAATTATCGGTACTCAACGTTGGGAATTCTGAGCAAGTTGGGCGTAAATGTCGGTACAGGCGTCACTACGTTTCAGGACTTTTCGTTCAACGTCTATCTACCCACAAACCGACTTGGTACGTTCACTTTATTTGGTTTCGGTGGTTTGAGCAGTCAGAACATCGAAGCCAAGCGCGATTCAACCGGCTGGACTAGCCAGAGCGACCGCTACAATGAAACGTATTCAGCAAACACAGGCGCTGTCGGTTTAACGCATTCGCTCAACATTGGCCGACACGCTTTTCTTAAAACGGTGCTATCAGCATCGGGTTATCAGAATAACTACGAAAGCGATTATTTAACCGAAAACTACGTAGCAGAACCACGAGGACGCGATCAATACGCCATCTGGAAAGCCATAGCATCCAGTACGTTAACCTATAAATTCGACGCTCGGAACACGGTTCGGGCGGGTTTAATTGGCACACAGATTCATTATAACCTGAGTCGGTTGGAATGGAATTCGGATCAGCGTCAGCTTCAGACTGTTGTAGAAATTCCGGGCCCGCAATCGCCCGCGCCAGCAACGCAAACCATTCAGGCATTTGGCCAATGGAATTACCGCCTTTCAGAAGCCTTGACGCTCAACGCTGGTCTCCACTATTTACGATTGTTTTTGAACGGTTCAGATGCGCTGGAGCCACGCGGTTCGCTACGTTGGGCATTCAAACCGGGACAGGCAATTAGTCTGGGATATGGGTTACACAGTCAGACGCAAAATCCGGCCGTTTTGTTGTCTCAACAACCTACCAGCAATGGGCTTCGAATGCCAAATCGTGACCTAAGTTTCACCCGTTCGCACCACGTAGTACTGGCCTATGATCGAAAATTAACCGATCACTTACGACTGAAAGCAGAGACGTATTACCAGCATTTGTTCAACATTCCGGTTAGCGCCGATACGTCTGATTCGTTCGCCCTTATTAACGAACCGTTTGGTATGACAAACAAGTCATTATCCAGCAAAGGCATTGGCCGGAATTATGGGCTGGAATTAACGCTGGAGCAGTTTCTGCATAACAATTTCTATTTTCTGCTATCGTCGTCGCTATACCGTTCCGAATATCAGGGTTCCGACAAAATCTGGCGCAACAGCCGCTACGATGGTCGATTTGCGACAAGTTTTCTGGCCGGGAAAGAGTTTACTACGGGCGCAGGACGTAACGGTATTCTGGGCTTGAACGTAAAGTTGACGTATTACGGTGGCTATCGTGCTACGCCCATCAATCTGGATGAATCACGTAGTAAAGGTGAAACGGTTTACTACGAAAATCTGGCGTATACCCAAACTTTACCCGATTACTTCCGTGCCGACATTCGGCTGAGCTACAAACGTAACCGACCTCGCTCCACCCGCACCCTTTCGCTTGACATTCAGAACGTAACAAATCGCCAAAACATCTTCGGACAATATTTTGATGCGCAAACGGGCACCGTTCACACCAGTTATCAGATGGGGCTTCTGCCCGTTCTGAGTTATCGCGTGGCGTTTTAGTGAGGTTTTCCTGTTTTTTTTGTTGATTTGGCAACGAATGAGCCTTTTTTACCGGTAACTCATTCGTTGCTTTATTTTTTATACAGCTATGGAAAAGCAACACCTCACCCACTTCAAAATCGAAAACTTCAAACGATTCAACTCATTCGAGATGAACAATCTCGGACAGTTCAATTTGATTGTGGGTGACAATAATGTGGGAAAAACATCAGTGCTAGAAGCATTAACGTTTTCTCCAAACATCATAGAATTAGCCCACAATTTTCTATTTGTAGCCTTATCACGCTATAAATATAATTTTTCAGATTCACTCATTAACAAACAAGAAGTACCAAATACCGAATTTTGGAATTACCTTTTTAAGGAAAGGCTCAAATCTATTAATATAAAAATAAATTATAATGAAAAATATTCTATTAATCTTTTATCTCAAGACCAGCTAAGTGACAAAGATAAAGAGTTTATAAAAAACAACATATTTCCTAATTTGGCAAATAAATGGATAAAGTTAAATTCTCAAAAAGACAGCACAGATAATTTCAATATCATAAGTGCTTATTTTGAGAATATAAATCTTAATATAGAGCACTACTGCCCCTTTATAGATGCGAATACTAACTATACTCATTCATTAGTAGATATTTTCTATGAACACTTCAATTCAAATAAGGAATCAAGGAAAGAATTAGAAAAGAATTTAAGGATGTTTATTAGTGACTTAGAAGAAATAAGAACCCATAAATTTCATGCTAATCAAGAGGCACTTGCTCTCACTTTGATTAATAGCAACGAAATATTCCCTATAACACAATATGGCGATGGTACATTAAAAGTACTCCGACTAATAATGGAGATTTTTATTACAAAAAATAATCGCCTAATGGTTGACGAGATTGGTTCTGGCATCCATTTTACTCGTTTAAAAGATTACTGGAAGACGGTTATTCAACTTTGCTCCAAATATAATGTTCAGCTTTTCGCTACTACTCATAGTCTTGAATGTCAGCGTGCGTTTGTAGAAGCTCTTCAGAGTGAAGAGATGAAACAATATCAAGCGGATGCAAGAAATATTACGTTGCTTGAGAATAAAAAGAGTGAGGTTAAAGCATTCACGTATGATTTTGACCAATTCGAGTATTCATTAAGTGTTGGTGTAAATACGCGTGGAGGTCAGTTATGAGTACAATCAAAATTTTGGTTGAAGGTATTGCGGATGCTAAGTTTCTCCAAGACATAATTGCAACATGGTATGATACTCCATTAGCCATTGCTGATTTAGGCAGACCCGGTGACATTGTTTGTCTAGGCGGAAAAAATGCATTCGATAGCGCGACTAAATTAGACAAACTTTCAATATTATTTGAACAAGCCATATTTCAGGAAATTCCTGTAATATTAATTGCTGATGCTGACGCATTTTCTAGCAATTATGCATTGTTTAACAGTCATAGCCAGACGCACGGTTTCAGTTTTTTTCTACTACCCAATCATGAATCTGATGGCGATTTAGAAACTCTATTACAAAATTTGATCCACTCAGATAATCAGGTCATTTTCGACTGTTGGCAAGCTTACGAACAATGTTTACAAGGAAAGCCCACCTACATGACAGACTCGGGTAGCTTTACCATACCTGCCCGAAAAACCAAAATATACGCTTACCTCGAAGCCTTAGTTGGAGAATCTGACTCCGAAAAGGAGAAAATAAAAGAGCGTCATCGCAATTACAGAGAATCTCGTCACTGGAATATTGATCCCGCCCATCCGCCACTCAAACCACTGAAAGAATTTTTAGATCAGTTTTTCAGTATGCAACAAATGGAGCCAGTAATGCCCGCTAGCCCAGTTGTCCCCCAATAGGACAAATCGTATTCAACCATGCAAATTGAGATCAAAAGCGTTAATGGAACCGAAATAGCCGAAGTAAAAGCAGATACGATTATCATCCATACAGCTCAGGACGGGCTGGATATACTGGCGAACTGCTCGTTTCAGGGTGCGGAGAAAATCATCCTTCATCAGGAAAATATCACGGCCGATTTTTTCGATTTAAAAACGGGTCTCGCCGGAGAAATTCTCCAGAAGTTTTCGAACTTTCGCGTTCAGCTCGCTATCGTTGGCGACTTTTCAGGCTATACCAGTAAAAGTTTGCAGGATTTCATTTTTGAAAGCAACAAAGGCAATCTGGTTCATTTTGTACGTTCTGTAGAAGAAGCGCTTCGATAGCATTTCCGGTACAGAATTTCGTGAAATGGTGTCGATTTTAGCACTTTTACTTTATTATTGACCTCCCAATAGCGTCATTATCCATTAACGCAATTAGCTAACAGCTTTCATGAACGAACAGAGTAAAGAGTTTCTGTATAAATACCTCAATAACGCTTCACCAACGGGTTTTGAATCGTCGGGACAGCAGATTTGGCTCGATTACATTAAACCCTACACCGACGAGTACATTGTCGATACGTATGGAACTGCGGTTGGTGTAATCGGAGCTGGCAAAGATTATAAAGTAGTCATTGAAGCCCATTCCGATGAGATTTCGTGGTTCGTCAATTACATTTCCGACGATGGCTACATTTTCGTTCGACGTAACGGTGGCTCCGATGCACTCATTGCGCCTTCTATGCGGGTAAATCTGCATACGAAAAAAGGAACTGTCGAAGGTGTTTTCGGCTGGCCTGCCATTCACGTACGCGACCTCGCAAAAGATGTCGCTCCGAAAGTGACGGACTTATTTATCGACGTGGGTGCCGCAACCAAGCAGGAAGTTCTGGACATGGGCATTCATGTTGGTACGGTTTGTACGTTTGTCGATGGCCTGACCGAGATGAATAATCGTTACTACGTTGGTCGTGCACTGGACAACCGTATGGGCGGTTTTATGATTGCCGAAGTGGCTCGTTTGTTGAAAGAAAACAACGTAACGCTGCCGTTTACGCTCTACATAGTGAATGCAGTTCAGGAAGAAATTGGTCTGCGCGGTGCCGAAATGATTGC
The DNA here is from genome assembly GCF_054776875.1 of Spirosoma daeguense. NCBI lineage: Bacteria > Pseudomonadati > Bacteroidota > Cytophagia > Cytophagales > Cytophagaceae > Spirosoma > Spirosoma daeguense. The sequence continues at coordinate 431,462 of NZ_BAAHBF010000003.1, read as the reverse complement.
CCGTCGACTGAAACCCGATCTCGCTATCTGTACCGACGTAACGCACGATACACAATCGCCGAAGTACGACAAAAAAGAACAGGGCGACCTCAAATGTGGCGATGGTCCCGTGCTTTGCTACGGTCCGGCGGTTCAGAACAACGTACTGGATTTCCTGATTGCGGTAGCCGAAATGAAAGAAATCGCGTTTCAGCGTCAGGCGGTTAGCCGCTCGACCGGCACCGATACCGACGCCTTTGCCTACGCCACCGAAGGCATTGCGTCTGCCCTGATTTCGCTTCCGCTTAAGTATATGCACACAACTGTTGAAACTGTCCACATGGACGATGTGCAGAACGTAATCAAGCTTATGTACGAAACGCTGTTAGCCTTAAAAGGCAACGAAGATTTCCGGTATATCAAGTAAACAAGGTAACAAAAAAAGCCGGATTAATTTCCGGCTTTTTTTGTTACCTTAACAGAATCAATTATCCGCAATATGAGGGAATTAATCTTTTTGGTTGAGGAAGATCCTGAAGGTGGTTATACCGCACAGGCCGTTGGCGAAAATATTTTCACTCAGGGCGAGACAATAGCGGATTTAAAAATAATGATTCGGGATGCTATTGATTGTCATTATAATAGCTCAGCCCAGTGGCCGCAATTAGTACGATTGCATTTTGTAAAAGACGAAGTCTTTGCACTATGAGAATACCGCGCGACCTAACTGGATTGGAATAAATAAAATGGTCATTATTAGTCTTTGGATTCAGCATCATCAACCAAAGTTAATATTCATAATATCTATTACGGTTGTTCATTCTTTAATTTAGATTGAATTTCATCTATTCTACTTTTTTTATTACTACTTAATTCTTTCAATATATAATCAACATCCCAATCCCTAGTATGAGAAAAGACTACGTTTATATTTAAAAAATTACTCCTAATACGGTTAAATGATTTTGACGCTAAATCGACCAGTTCACGAATTTCGTCAAAAGTTATTCGTGCTATAGTACCGTTAGGATCGTAATGTGCATATACTTTATCTCTTGCCGCAGTCACTTTTTCAATTACTGACTTTTTGCCCTCAATCTCTATTGTTATAGTTTCTAAATCATCTAAAATATCTTTTCGGGAATGATAAATTCTTCCAATATATTTCTTATTATTTTCCAATAGAGCAATTAACTCACCATCATATTTCTCATTTTTCAAACGATTGATCAATTTATATAAGCTAATCTTTTGATTATTTGAAGTAGACAATAGTTTACATAACTGTATAATCAATATGAACTTCAACTGAGAAAAATGAAGAAGCCAAAAGCCTTGGTTTTTTATTATCTCTTCATACTCATATTTATTAACAATTAATCTTTCAACATTATTCATGCAAATATTTAAATCAGCAAGTATTTGGAACATTTGCTCAAACCTCTCTTTCAATTCACTAAGGGTTATCATATACTACAGCGATTCTATCTTAATACCAGAATTATACACATAAAATATATGACAATAAAGCTTATTATCCTTCGAGTAGCTTATGGTTCGGTCGCATCAAGTAGGAATGTATCAGAATTGGAAATGTAGCAAAACCAGTGATAATATTGACTGCTTTTGCTACGTTTCCAATTTTATTTTCAATCCGCTACCCATTCCGGCGGAAGCCACCGCCTTGTCCTCGGTTACCTCCCCGTTCGCGCTGTTGGAACGGATCGCGTGGGGGCGTAACGCCAGCACCGAACTTGCGCAGGTTGTATACGAAGCTGACCATAAAATACCGATTCAACACGCGGCTCTGCACCTCTTCGGTATACGTATCGGTTACGTTCCGAACGATGCTTCGGTTCTGGTTCAGCAAATCAAACGCCTGAATCCGAATTTCGCCCTGATTCTGCTTGAATAACTGCCGCGACAACGTAGCATTCCATAATGTAAATGACTGATTGTAAGCACCCGCACTACCACCATAGTGATTGTAATACACATCCGTCGAGAATGTGAACCGAAGCGGAAGCTGATAGAACATATCCAACGTAACGGTCTGATTTAGGAACGTCGTGTTTTGCTGTGGCTGCAACGAATACTTAGCCGATTGCAGGTTGATATTTCCGGCTAAATTCAAATCCAGTTTTTCGGAGAAGTTCGAACTTAGTCTTACTCCCTGCCCAAGCAGCCAGTTTGTTGCTTCGTTGGGCTGGTTGTTCACAAAACTCTGCCCCCGGTTATGCGTTACGTTAGTTGTCAGGTTCACGTTGGTCTTCTGAGAACCAATCGTAACTGGCTGACCAAATACCAGAAATCCATTGACGGTGTAATAACCGTTGGTATTGACGGGCTGCGTTGTCTGCGCTCCTGCCGACGTAAAGGTCGTTGCGTTTACGATTTTATTATCGGTCCGGCTCAGGTTTACCGACGCAAACAGGTTGCGGAACGTAGCGGAACTGAATCGATTGAAATTCAGCGAGATATTATGGCTATATTCAGGTTGTAGGTTGGGGTTACCAAGTTGAATATTCAATGGGTTTGTATTGTTCGGAACGGGCTGCAACTGATTTACCGAAGGCGCGTTGATACGTGTCCGGTAATTGATACGTAGTGTACGCTGTTTTCCGAAATTATACGTAAACAATGCATTCGGCAATAGATTTGAAAACGACCGATTCAGGCTTCTGTCCCGACTACTGAGATTATCGGAATTCAGGTTTGCCTGCTGCGCATCCAGACCAAGAGCATAGGTATATTTCAGGCGTCTGGTTTGCCAGGTCAACCCACCCCGATTGGTCATGTAATCGTTAATAAAATTGTTGCTCAATTGCGTATTCAGCAAATCGTAGCGGCTCGTTGCTTCGTTGAAATCATTAACAGCCCGGTTCGACGTATTGTGATTATTCGACAGCGTGTAGTGAAACTCCAGCGTCTGACGTAGCGAAAGTGGTTCAGTATAACTCACGTTCACCGAATTGGTCATCGAGTTCGTCTGCTGATTGTTACGCTGGTTAATTGTCTGCGTCGTGATTCCCGTCAGTGTATCTTTCGTAATAACACCCGATGTCAGTGTTGTCGATGCGCCGTTGAACTGGTTAACCGAGCGGTTTATACCTTCGTTATCCTGATTATTGAGGGCAATGTTCCAGTTTACCGAAAATGTTCGGCCTTTCTTCCGAAACTTCCGCATAAACAACAGTGAATTGTTACCGTTCAAGCCTTCGCCGTCCGATTGATAATTGGTGCGGCTTGAGTTGGCCAGTACACCTTCGCGAGAGAGCGTTGTGGCTTCGCTATGGTTATTGTAGTTAGAATTTAGCCACGAAAAACTCGGGATCAGCCGAATGGTTGTCAGTGTATCGAGTCGGTAATCCAGCCGAAGGTTAAGCCGATGATTGGTATTGGTGTTGTCAGAACCGTTGGCCTGGTTACGGATGAAACCGGCATCGGCCCGCGTTGGCCCCGACGTAGTGCTCGGTATTACGTTCTCCCGACGGCTTTTCTGATCCGTTAACGTATTGGTATTGCTGACGTTATAGCTACTTACTACGTCGATTTTTTTGCCCCAGCCATCGCGGTAATTGATGCCGCCCGCCCACGATTGCGTAATAGCATTGCTACCAACCTGACCGCCACCGCCCGTACTTCCGCCACCCGCGCCACCGCGTACCATATTACTTCCACCGCCACCACCCTGACCTTGTCCGGCTCCGCCAAAGCTGCTACCAAGCCCTAAATCCTGCGCCGAAAAGCCTTGCTGATTGATGTTATTGGCCATACCCAGCACCGAAATCTGTCGACCATCATTGAATTGATTAAAGCTGATACGTCCCGAATAGCGTGCATCATCGCCGGGTTTTGGCCCAACTGCCAGCGACTGCTGCCCAAATGAGCCTTTCCGCTTATCGCGTTTGGTAGTAATGTTAATGGTTTTTTCCCGGTCGCCGTCGTCTACACCCGAAAACGCAGATTGTTCTGACGACTGATCGAAAAGCTGCACTTTATCAATAATATCGGCAGGTAAATTACGAGTTGCCATTTTAGGATCGTTCCCGAAAAACGGTTTGCCATCGACCAGTACTTTCGTTACGGTTTGGCCCTGCGCTTTTATAGCACCGTCGCGGTCAACTTCAACCCCCGGTAGTTTTTTAAGCAATTCTTCGACCTGCGCATTCGGACGTGTTTTAAACGAACCAGCGTTAAACTCCAGCGTATCGCCTTTCACAGCCACAGGTGCGCGCTCACCCTGCACCGATACTTCGGTCAGCGTCTGCGATTCAGCAATCAGTTCTACTGTCCCAACTTCAGCGATCTGATCGGCTTTTGTGATCGAAATCCGTTGTGCCCGACTACGGTAACCTACATACGTAACAAGTACACGATACTGCCCTTCGGCCACTTTTGGGAATAGGAATTTTCCGTCGCCATCCGTGATCCCAAACGACACCAGCGACGAATCCCGACCCGATAAAAGCGATATCGACGCTTCGAGCAATGGCTTCCGAGTCAGGGAATCGACCACGGCCCCACGAATGGTACCGCCCGATTGCGCGAACGTAGTATTTATAAAGAATAGTGAATGGATAATGAAGAATGTACCAAACAGGAATCGCTTCAGTATCGGTCGAAAAGTGTTCATCTTACATTCGTTGATCATTGATGGACTGGCTCCGACAGGCTCTGGCTGTCGGCGAGGTTGTAACTGGAATATTAGCCGCTATTGTTTCATCGACAGCCAGAGCCTGTCGGGGCCGATTAATTTCTTGGGAATGGGTTGTTCTGCATCATTTTCTGTCGAAAATCGGCCATTGCTTTCCGACGTAGCTGATTCATTTCGTCTTCCGAAACCACTTTGGCGTCTTTTGGCGGCTGTACAGCCGTTTCGGCCACGGCTTCCATCGATACGTTAGTCGCCTTAAATGACTGACTATCTGACTCTATCTGCAACACTACGCCTTTCTCCGGTGTCAGGGCGGCAACTGGCGAATACGTAAACGGCAGATCGGTTGTGTACCAGATAGTATATGTTTCTTCAGGTGCTTGGGGGGCCTGTTGCCGCTGTTCCTGAGCCTGCGCTTTGCCGTCGTTGCTACCATTTCGTCCCTGCCGTATCCGCCGAGACGGACTATAGGCCACAGTAGCTTTATGGCAAACGTAACCTGCTATTTTTTTTGTTTTATCTGACAATTGCCAGCCTTCAGCCTTCGCCAGCGGATGCTCCGTCCGATACGTCTGTTTCACCGAATCTTTCGTCATCGTCATTACGTCGATGCTTTGCCGATTGGCTAAGTCCAGATACGTTTGTTGCTCAAAAGGGGGGGTCATGTTCATGGTACGCGGCCGGTTGCTACGTTCGCCCGATCCACCGCCATTACCATCGCCCATTTGCCGACGGAACATCATACCGCCCTGCTGACGGTCGCGTTCTTCTTTGGCCATTGTTCCCGAGAAAACGAGCTTCTGCGTAAACGATATTACATCAGGCGCTCCTTCGGGCAACTCGGGCGCACCGGCACGAACTTCCTGACCATTAATGACCATCCGCATCTGCGACCGATCAATCTGGCGCATACCTTCGTATGTAATTTTGCCGGATACGCTGGTCTGCGCCAACGCTGACGTACTAAACAGTCCGGCTGTTAAACAGGCAAAAATGAATTGTTTCATGGTGAAATGAGAGATTCTGACTGTAAACGTTGCACATTTTTTTTAACTGAAGCTGAAAATCTTGCTGAAAGCAATTAAATCGATACTAAGTCGGTCGTTTTAACCTCCGAATGCTACGTAATGACGCCCAAACGAATTATTTCGCTCGTTCCATCAATTACCGAACTCCTTTTCGACCTTGGTCTTGACGATGAGGTAGTGGGAATTACAAAGTTCTGTATTCACCCCGCTAATAAAGTTAAACAGAAGCCTATTGTGGGTGGCACTAAAACGCTACGTATCAACAAAATAAAGGCGTTACAACCCAACCTGATTATTGCCAATAAAGAAGAGAACACACGTGAGCAAATCGAAGAACTTCAACGTCAGTACGCAGTTCACGTAACCGATGTGGCAACGCTACCCGATGCGTTGTCGATGATTCGGGTAGTAGGCACGCTGGTTGGGAAAAGTCAGGAAGCGGAAGCTATGTCTCAACAGCTTGAAGAAACCCTCTGCCCCGCGCCCGTTGCTCCCAGCAAACGAGTGGCTTATTTTATCTGGCGAAAGCCGTATATGGTTGTGGCAAACGCTACGTTCATTCATTCGATGCTCAACATAGCAGGTTTTCGAGACACGTTTGCGCACGAAAATCGCTATCCAGAAGTAACTCCAGAGCAACTGCAAGCCGCCCAACCGGATCTTATTTTCCTATCGTCCGAACCGTACCCATTCACCGACAAACACGTAGCAGAATTTCAGGCAATATGCCCATCGGCTAACGTAGTGCTGGTTGATGGTGAGCTATTTTCGTGGTATGGTAGCCGCTTATTGCGGTCGTCGGACTATTTTAAGAAATTGCGTAGCGAAGTCCGTGACTTCTAAAACTAACTATTCTCACGAACGTATTTTCGAGTAAATGCCAACTAGTAACGACACACTTTCTATTGCTTCCATCAACCTGATTTTATTCGTAGCGCAGCAATATGGGGTCGATAGTGATGCACTAGCGCATTCTATTGGCGTTACGCCGGAGCAACGTAGTGACCCCGACGGGCGCGTATCGATTCAGAAAATACAGGCGCTCTGGCGAGAAGTTGTTCTGGTTACGGGTGAGCCAGATCTGGCACTGAAACTAGGCGAGCTGGTTAATCCGCTGGCTTTAGGGGTACTCGCCTACGTAATGATGCACGCGCCCACGCTGGGAAAGGCATTGGAGCGACTCTGTCAGTATCAGGATATTGCCTGCGAGGGTGTTCTGACAAACGGACAATTCACTACGTCTAGAGAGCAGTACGTTCTGTATCTGCAACTTATCAGTTCTGATATTATTTACCCACAGCACACGCTCAATTCCGAGCTTTCTATTTATCTAGCCGCGATGCGCGCCCTGACAGGCCATCCTATCGTTGCTAGTGAAGTCCATTTCGCCTATCCGCGCCCTGCCGACACACGAGAACATGAACGTGTATTTTCGCCAGCAAAATTGACTTTCGATACCGACATAACGCACTTGGTTCTCAATGCTACGTTGCTCGATTTACCGATTTTAAATGCCAGCTCGAGTCTATCAGTTTTGTTCGAAAAACACGCAGCCGATTTGCTGAATCAATTGAAGGCTCCAGCATTGAGCCAACGAGTGAAAACCGAAATCATTGCCATGATGAAAGGCGAAGAACCTACTTTGTTCGCAATTGCTGACCGCTTAGCAATGGGTGTTCGGACGCTTCAGCTTCACCTGAAAGAACTCGGCACGTCGTATCAGCAACTTCTCGACGAAACCCGTAAAGAACTGGCCGTTAGTCACCTGCGTGAATCGAGCTTAAGCACCACAGATATTTCATACTTACTCGGTTTTGCCGAACCCAGCGTGTTTTTCCGGTCTTTCAAAAAATGGACAGGAAAAACACCCCGCGCGTATCGACTGAGTTAATTATTGTACTGGAATAAACACTTCCATCTTTTCCCAACGTAGCATTATACCATCCGAAATAACATCAAACGTCAGTTGTTCGGTGTAATCATGAGGACGAACGTCTTCGTAATGACGTACTACGTCGTCGCTGGCATTGTAGCCCTGAGTTCCCCAAAGCTGGTTGTTTCGGTTCAGAATAATAGTCCAGTTTGTTGGCCCCGGAATGGTGAAAAGCGAATACGTTCCGGAGGGAACTTTGGTTTGATGACCAATAGTCACGTCGCGGTCGAAGGTAATGGTTGTGGCTTCATTAGCGCCGGTTCGCCAGATTTTGCCGTATGGTGCAATCGTTGACCAGACATCGCGTCCACGTACCGCAACTTTCGAATACCGTACCCGAACGAATTTGCCATTAATCTCTCCCTGTGCGGCAGATCGTGGAGAGCCTACCGGCGGAGTGTTGGCGTTATTATTTCCTGAATACGTAGTAGCTTGACCTGTATTCGTAGTAGCTGACGACGTATTGACCCGACCAAATTCGGCTTCGAATTGACGAATCAAATTTGACGATTGAAATAAATCGACTAATCCCGGAAATTGATCACGGTCGCTCACGTAAGAAAAGCAGGTTCGGGCCAGCGTCATTTTTCCAGATTCTTCCTTGTAACTCGCCACAATACGTCGTGCCTGTGCCGATGCCATACTACGTAGCGAACCGGTTTGTTTTATCTTAACCAGCATGGCCTGAAGCGGATCGCCAACCGTACTATACTGTGACTGGATGATGAAACTTACATCATTATCATTCATTGTCCGTCTGCTCGTACTGCCTCCGCCCGACAAATCACTCACACTGTTGGCAGGCATAAATTTCCAGCTATGTGCGCGTTTGTCGCCTGTAAAACGTATCAGCGGTTGACCCGACAAATCCAGCATGATTGTTTGCCGGGGAGATGCATTCGGATCAATAAAGACGACCCGAATTCGGTCGAGGTTCCAGTTGTCGTAGCCTTCGAAAGCGTTACGTCCGTTACCATCGTGCGCAATTTTGATTCCTTTAAAATCAGAGGGTTTCCAGCCGCTGCCCATCGGAAACACAAAACTAAAATTGGAATTATTGCCCGATCCGCGTCCATCATTGATGTTAACATCGGCCATTCCCGGCCCCATGTTTACATTTGTGTATAATGTAGCGAGTACGTTCTGTCCATTACGCAGATCGTCGCCACCTGTGTAGAGCGTAAGCCGCAGGTATGGATCATTTCCATTCTGAGCTAACACGTAACCCGGCCCCCACAACAAGACGAACAGTAAGCCTGCCAGCCGATTGACCAATAAACGAGAGTTCATGACACAGCAGATCAATCAGGCAGGTTGTAGAACGCTTTCACTTCCTCGTAATTAGAATAATCAACAGCGGCTTTACGACCGTTTCGAAGATCGTTGGCGGGAATAACAACCACTCTGACTGCTGTGGCGTTCAGTGCTGTTCCAACAGAAACTCGTTTAACAGTGACTGTTGAGGTTGATGCAGGTGTCATATATGTCCTGAATTCACCGTAAAAATCTATCTCACCAGGAACAGCATACCACAAGGAAGTAGTTTTGATATAAGTTAAATAAGCACTCTTTTCAGCCACCTCAGCGTTTACCCCTGTCAACGCCAGTGTAACTGTAGCTCCTACTGTATTAGCCCAACTTTTGGCTCCATACGTAATTTGAATCACATTAGCATTACCGTTCTGCCCCGCAGGACCTTGTGCGCCAGCTGCCCCTGCCGCTCCGGCTGGCCCAGCGGGACCTTGTGCGCCAGCAGCTCCCTGAGCACCACTAGGGCCGGGGTCACCTTGTGGGCCTTTGCAGGCTGAGAAAGAAAAAAGAACGATGCTCACCAGCAGAAAGGCGTGAGCGATACGGGACGTAGTAGATGTAAGCATGGCTGAATAGATTGATACGTAAACGCAGCTACGTTGCTACGTTTGATTACGACAAAATTCAACCATACCACGAACAGTCTAAATCCCATAAAAGGGGGATAAGAGTTGGCCTACTCTTACATGTTTCCCGAGCTGGTGTGCTTAAAACTATCGAAATATTTCAGACCGTAGCCAAACATACGATCCATTGCAGAGTGCGCAAAAAGAATCACACCAGCCAATATAAAAATCTGATTACCAGTCGCCAAACCAAGCAATCCAATAACAATGCCTAATCCTTTATGATGCACAATATTGTACGTAACGGCACCAACAGCCGGATTTATTACATAGCCAATCATGCTGAGGTCGGGCACGAGGATAAGGGCAGGAAACCACCACCAGGCAAAATTCAATTGAGAAAATATATAAATACCACCTAAAAATTGTATCAGTTCTTCCGATTTCAACAGGGTTTTCATAGCCTTCGTATAGTTTGTGTTTGTATGCTACAAAGGTCTGATGAAACAGCTAGGGCATTGATGACAAAAAATGAAAACCGACTGACCAATTGCGCAAATCTGTAACAGAACGCAGTTCTTACAACTGGCTGAAAATGATTCAGAAAACAGCGCAACGTAGCTAGTAGGAAATGCGTATCGGGGATAGTAAAAATCACTATCTCAATTGACCTGCATACTATCGTGAAACACATCTCGCTTCTTTCTTTTCTGATTGGCTTGTCCGTATCGGCATTGGCGCAGGAAACCGTGATTGATACGAGTTATTATACCCTTCCCGTTCATCGTCGGCGCGTTCTTACCGAAGACCCTGACGAACGTAATACCCCCTCCTATCAACCTGTCAAAAGTCGTCGAAATGTCGACGCTATAACCGGGCGTTCAGTTCGGGAAATACAAAGCTGGTACGTTAATCTGGAAGGCGGGTTTCGCAACGATGCGAGCGAACTGAGTAATTCGTTTAATGGACTTATCAGTTCATCGTCTAAAACGAAGGCCGTCTGGAGCGTACTACTTGGGTATACGTATCGGAATGCGTGGACTGTTGAAACAGGTTATGCCTACGCCCCTATCCATTTGAATATCACCGTTGCCAACGGCTCTACTCCTCTCGTTTATAATTACCAGAATGGCGGTTATGGCCTTCCGCTACGTATCAAACGACGTATTGGTTCTGGGAATAAAGCCGCAAATGGCACTGGATTTTGGGTATCGGCAGGCGCATGGCTGGTTCCGAATGGCGATGCACAACTTAATAATTTCAGGCTGATTGGGTATAGTTACCGCACCAGTCGAAGCCGCACCGCCGATACGTTACGTCTGAACAGTAACACGACACTCCGGGAAACCACCGGTTTGGCAGAATTAGGTGCGGATTATTCCGTTCGGCTAGCCTCGTTTCTCGAATTTGGCGTTTACCTCCGAAAATATTGGGGCATTGGCAAAGCGTTACGTTCCGATTTGGCGTATCGAGTCAATCAAACCGAACAGCAGGCGCTTGTTACGTCCGATGGTAAAGGCTGGAGCTTCGGTATTTCGCTACGTTACATCTATGGCCGCCAGCAGGAAGTGAAGCATTAGAGACTCTCGAAAACCCCTAAATTCCCTGAAGGAGACTTTTCTCGTGCTTGAAAAAAGTCTCCTTCAGGGAATTTAGGGGTTTTTATAAAAATTCTTAGGTTCGATTTTGGCTAATGCAAACCGGGAATATTGAACCGAAAACGCTTATTACTCAAACTCGACCGTAGCAACCTGCGCCAGATCATCCCAGAAGCTTGGATAGGATTTGTCGACAACGCGTGGTTCGTCGATAATAATTTCTTCCCGCATCACAACAGGCGCAAAGGCCATTGCCATACGGTGGTCGTCGTACGTAGCGATGGTAGCGGGTACCGAATGACTTCCTTCTAGCCGGTGAACTTCGTAGAGGTGATTTGTCTCTAGCTCAACCAGTTCGGCACCTAGTTTCTGCAATTCAGCTTGTAAAGCAGCAACGCGGTCGGTTTCCTTGATTTTCAAACTTTCGATACCCGTCAGACGTAACGTAATATCTTTTACTGCTGCACAAACGGCCACGGTCTGCGCGAGATCGGGGCAATCGGTAAAATCCCACGCCAGCGACTCTTCGGCTTTTCCTTTCGTCAGTCGAACTCCCGTTTCATTAAACGTGCTCTCAACGCCCAGCGACCGCATAATGTCGACAATGGCACTATCGCCCTGCAACGATTTTGGCTTAAGGCCCAGCAGATTGATTTCGGCGGTTTCGTCTTTTGCCAAAGCCGCTACGCTGTACCAATAACTCGCTCCCGACCAGTCGGATTCAATCGCGTAGCTTTGGGGTATATAGGGTTTCGGCGCAACCGTAATAATTTTAGCGTCCCAATCGGCCTGGACATCGGCACCGAAATAAATCATCTGCTCGATGGTCATTTCCATGTACGGACGCGACCCGATTGCACCTGTCAACTCCAGCGTCAAACCATCGGGCAACATAGGCGCAATCATCAGCAGCGCCGAAATATACTGGCTGCTCACATCGCCCCGAATGCTGACCCGGTTTGTGCTCGATGGGTTAAAACCATTCAGTTGCAGTGGCGGATAGCCTTCATTTTTCAGATACGTAATATCGGCTCCCAGCGTACGTAGCGCATCGACCAGAATCCCAATCGGACGCTCACACATGCGCGGGGTTCCGGTCATGATTTTCTGTTTACCTGTTATGGAGAAATAGGCCGTCAGAAAACGCATGGTTGTACCGGCATCCAGTACGTCGGCGGTTGCGTCGTCTGATTTGAGGAGACGAATCATCGTTTGCGTATCGCGGGCGGTCGATAGGTTGGTAAGGTCGCACTGAAAACCAGTCAGCGCATCGATAATAAGCGCGCGGTTGCTTTCGCTTTTCGACGAAGCCAGCGGAATGGTTGCCTGGACTAAACCAGGATTTGTTAACGTAGCGAGAGGAGTTAAACGGGCAGCGTTCAAAGGCAAAACGAGTTGGTACTAAACAAATTTGTTCGCAAAAAAACGAAAAATCGGCTAGATTCCGGCCATCATTCGTTTGCCAGTGAGCAGGCAATCTGTTTTATCGCATGACACAATTTATCAACGCCACCGTCTTTACCGGCGAAGAATGGCTAAACAACGCATCAGTACGTATCGAAAATGGTACGATTCAAGAAGTTACGGCGGCCTCCGATCCGAATGAAGAACATGTGATTGATCTGCACGGTGACTACCTCGTGCCGGGCCTGATTGACCTGCAATTGTATGGCGGCTCCAATCTTTTCCTGAACGATATTCCTACGCCCGACACCGTTCGGCATATTTACGACTCTCACGCCCGAAATGGCACCACTACGTTATTACCAACTATCCATTCGACTTCGCTGGAAATTATGCAACAGTCGATGGAAGCTGTGGCTGTGGTACGTAACGAAAATCCGCTCGGCGTGCCGGGCATCCATGTTGAAGGGCCCTATTTTAACCCAATTAAGCGAGGGGCGCACAGCATGGCCTACGTACGAACACCAGCAGAAGGTGAGTTGGAAGCCCTGTTTAGTACCAATGCTGATGTGATTCGGATTCTGACGTTAGCGCCGGAAATCCTGACGCCGGAACACTTCGCTACGATCAATCAATTGAAATCACCTACTACGTTGTTATCGCTGGGGCATAGTAACGCTACGTATCAGCAAGCAATGACCGCTTTTAACGACGGAATTCCGCTGGCAACGCATTTATATAACGCCATGCGTGGTTTCGAAAGTCGTGAACCGGGTATTGTGGGTGCCGTGTTTGACCATCCGACGGTACGTGCCAGTATTATTGCCGACAGTTATCACTGTAACCCAACCAGCATACGTATCGCTTATCGACTATTGGGCGAACGATTATTTTTAATTTCAGACGCTCTGTTTGCCAACCCACCCCGCCCAACGTTCGAACTGGGGCAATTTGTGGTACAATACGAACCCGATACCAACGGACCGGGACGCTACGTCAACAACGAAGGAAATCTGGCAGGATCGGCCATTACGTTGATTGATTGCGTCCGAATTGCGGTAGAACAGGCAGGCATTCCACTCACCAATGCACTACGTATGGCATCAGTGATACCTGCCGAAATTATTGGATTAAGCAATCAGATTGGTAAAATTCAGCCGGGGTACGTAGCCAATCTGCTGCAACTCAATAAATCACTGATAACTAAAAATGTCTGGATTTCCGGCAAACGAATTATCTGATTTGAGCATAGAGACAACCTACTATTTACCAGATTTATAGTCATTTGAAAACTGGTAAATAGTAAGTATAAATACGAATTCCATCCTGAAATTTACCTAAAAATAGTCGGTATGTATTTTTATATTGTATTATTAAAATAAATCGACATAATATTTTGAAATAATCTTTTTATTAAAAATTAAAATCTATACATTTAACCAAAAGCAATACAATTTTATTTTCTTACGATTTAAACAGTAGAAAAGTAAGTACAACCAACCGTCATAACTAATTGGCTGTACAACAATTTTCAGTTCATATATCCGAGGTATCATTCAGACTCTTTAGAGCCTGATGAATAGACCATTACTCCACTTTTCAACTCATTAATTATTAACTCATCAGCACTATGAGACGGTATACTACATCCGCTACGTATTCAGGACGCCGAAGTTATTCTCCCGGAGTTTTACAATACAGCTCCCCAGCTTCTCCGGTCAGAACACGTAGTGAAACTGGCCAACACAATAAAACTGGTAATCAGAGTCAGCCTAAAGCTGATCAGCACCGGAATTAGTCTAATCTTATGTTAAATTGTTGAATGATTGAGTGATTGAATGAAAGGTTCGTGTTTTCCTTGAACTTTTCATTTTACAGAATAGCTCTGGACGCTTGTTCGGAGCTATTTTTATAAACAGACAACTCATCGTCACCCATCATTTCGCGACTAATCAATTGCCCACGCACTGTTGGTGCAGAAATACCGTCGCCCAACATACGTGGACTACGAAACACCCGCATTTCGTCCCAAAGACCAGCCTGAATAAACGACCGAAAAAGCGTTGTTCCACCTTCAACAAATACTGACTGGATGTTACGTTGATACAAAATTTCCAATGCATGATTCAGCGACAGAGCGAATTCGTAATGAATCATGGCATTGTCATCTGCTTCCTGTTTGGGTTCATTTGGTCGTCCATGAAAAACAATCGTTGGCTGCGTACCATCAAATAAATGCAGTCGGGTGGGCAACGACAGATTTCTATCGAACACGATACGAATTGGATTTTTGCCGGGTTCAGCAACAGCCTGAACGGGCCACAACCGCGTATTCAGGCGCGGATTATCGTTACGTGCCGTGTTGGTTCCAACCATTATCGCGTCTTCTTCGCTGCGCCAGCGATGCACCAGCCGATGCGATAAATCGCCACTAATTTTTACAGGCTGGCCATTTTTCCCGGCAATATAACCGTCCGACGTTTCAGCCCATTTCAGAATAAGATAAGGCCGTTTTTTTTCAATAAACGTGAAGAATCGCGCATTCAGATTTTGCCCCTCCCCGGCCAATAAACCCGTTTCAACGGAAATACCAGCCGCCCGGAGTTTCGCAAATCCTTGTCCGGCTACCAGTGGGTTGGGGTCGTCGTTGCAGCAAATAACCCGGCCAATTTTCTTTTCAATCAGTAAATCGGCACAGGGCGGCTGTTTACCATAATGTGAGCATGGCTCAAGCGTTACGTAGGCAGTGCTCTCAGGCAACAGGCGCGTATCTTCGGGCTGTACCGACGCAATGGCGTTACGTTCGGCATGTGCCTGTCCGTAGCGTTGATGCCAGCCTTCGCCAATGATACGTCCGTTGTGTTCAATTACGCAGCCAACCATCGGATTGGGACTAACGTGACCCCGTCCGAGTATAGCCAATTCGAGGGCGCGACGCATAAACAGTTCTTGTTCCATGTTTAACGTGTCAGATGTCAAATTTCAGGTTTGTTCAATCAGGTTCGAATCTCGGCATTCAGATTTTCAGTATTAGCTAACCTGAAACTTGAAACAATAAACCTGAAACAAAAAAGATAAACTTCCCTATTTTTGGCAAAATTACCCGATAGAACCGAATGGCAACCGCCAAACCTTTATACGACCGACTAAGCAAGAACATTACGGCGTTTCCGCCTGAGGAAGCGCGCGAAATGGCTTTTATGCTCCTCGACCATTACTTTGGCCTGCGCAAGACCGACGTTCTGACCGATAAGCCCCTTCCGCCGAACCGGACCGAGCCCGACTGGTTTAAGATTCTGGAACGCCTAAATCGCCAGGAACCCATTCAGCACGTTATCGGCACCACGATTTTCTGCGGACTCGAATTCGAAGTATCGCCCGACGTACTGATTCCCCGCCCCGAAACGGAAGATCTTGTACGGCTGATCATGCACGATTTTGCTGATCGAACCGACGACGTACCGATTCTGGATATAGGTACCGGCAGCGGCTGTATTGCTATTACGTTAGCGCGTTTTCTGCCCCAATCGGTTGTAACAGGCTGGGACGTATCGGATCAGGCGTTGACGCTGGCACAACGTAACGCCGACAACCTGAAAGCTGATGTTAATTTCGAGATACAGGATATTCTGAACGTATCGGCCGATTTTTCGCGCCAATACGATTGTGTGGTCAGTAACCCGCCCTACGTAACACGTTCGGAAGCTGCGGTTATGGATCGGAATGTACTGGATTACGAACCGGGGCTTGCTCTATTCGTCGACGATAACGATCCGCTGGTATTCTACAAAGCCGTAGCCGATTTTTGCACAAAATACCTGACCAAAAGTGGGGCTTGCTACGTTGAAATCAACGAACGTTTTGGCGAAGCCACCCGGCAGGTGTTTATTGAGCGGGGTTTTGCTAACATTCAGGTTTACAAAGATATTCACGGCAAAGACCGGAGCATCCGGGCAACTTTTTAAAGTTATACGGTTCTAGAGTTGTAGGGTTGTAGAGTTATAGGGTTGGTTGACGCAAAATCGTTTTTACTGTCTTAAAACCTTACAACTTTATAACTCAAAATGCCCATCGTAAACCGTTTAGAAGACCTCAAGGCCTGGCAGCAAGCACGTTTCTTATCCAGTACTATTCATCAGGCAATTCGCGATAAGGTTTTCAGGATGATTTAGATTTAAAACGTCAGATTCGTCGATCAGGTGGCTCCGTAATGGATAACATAGCTGAAGGCTTCGGGCGCGGCAATCGGGTAGAATTTGTTCAATTTTTAGGGATTGCCCGAGGCTCACGAACGGAGGCTAAGTCACAGCTTTACCGCTCACTGGATAATCACTACATTACCAAAGAGAAATTTGATGAGTTGTATGAACAGTGCGATATCGTAAGCCGAATGATTGACAGTTTACTTTTTTATTTAAATAAGACCGACAACAAAGGAAGACGCTATTCACAGGGCTCATAAGAGTTATTGGGTATAGCGTTGTAGGGTTATAGGGTTGAATACGGAAAGCAACTCTACAACTTTATAACTCTAAAACCTTACAACTCTAGAACCTAAAACTTTACAATTCAGTAAAATGCAATCAGGCACTTCATTTATATATCACAGTAAAATTCGCGAGGTTTTCGGCGAAATGAGTCAGGTTGTGGTAGGGCAGGAACGGCTGCTGAACCGACTACTCATTGGTCTGTTTACGGGCGGGCACATTCTGCTAGAAGGCGTACCGGGACTTGCTAAAACTTTGACAATTAACACATTGGCAAAAGTTCTGGAACTCGATTTCCAGCGTATTCAGTTTACACCTGACTTGCTTCCTGCCGACCTGATTGGCACCATGATTTTCAATCAGAAAACGGCTGAATTCGAGGTAAAACAGGGGCCTATTTTCGCCAATCTGATTCTGGCCGATGAAGTGAACCGTTCGCCCGCCAAAGTACAGTCGGCCCTACTCGAAGCAATGCAGGAAAAGCAGGTTACCATCGGCGAAGAAACGTTTTTGCTTGATCGTCCTTTTTTGGTGTTGGCCACCCAAAACCCAGTTGAACAGGAAGGCACGTATCCGCTTCCTGAAGCCCAGGTCGACCGGTTTATGATGAAGGTATTCGTTGATTATCTGAGCAAAGACGAAGAACTGGAAGTGATGCGCCGAATGTCGAACATGAATTTTGATTACGAAGTGCGTCCTGTTTTGGGCAAAGAGGAACTGGTGGCGATACGTAACGAAATCAATAGCATCACTATTTCGGAAACGCTCGAGCGGTATATTATTGAACTCGTTTTTGCCACCCGCCGACCGCTGGAATACAACCTCCGCGACGAAGCCCGGTATATTCAATTTGGTGTGTCGCCCCGCGCAACTATTTTCCTGAATCTAGCCGCCAAAGCCCTCGCCTATTTCGACCGACGCGACTACGTATTGCCCGAAGATATTAAAGAAGTGGCTCCCGACGTATTCAATCACCGGATTATGCTCAACTACGAAGCCGAAGCTGATGGCGTTACTACGTTGCAGGTGATTGACTCCATTCTACGAAAAGTTGCCATTGGGCGGTGAGTTTTAAAGAGCAAAAGGCTGAATGAGCGAAAGAGCGCAAAAAGCTTACGCCAGCCTTTCAGTCTTTCGCTCATTCAGCCTTTCGCTCTTTACTTATGAAACCAACCGGATTATTTCTGCTGATTGCTACGTTGATTACTTGCCTTCTTTGGGGTTATGGTACGTTCATAGCCGCTCCTCGCCCACCGCACAAACGCCCGGCTGGCGCTACGTCTCCGGGTAACAGACGTGTTGAGAAAACGTATGCAGAATGGAAAAAACTGTTGACAAGATCGCAATACAACATCACCCGCGAGAGTGGCACAGAATGGCCAAACAGCAGCGAACTCACGCACGAACATCGCGCTGGTACGTATGCCTGTGTGTGCTGCCACAATCCGCTTTTTTCCTCAAAAACTAAATTTGAATCGGGAACCGGCTGGCCTAGTTTCTACGCACCATACGTACCGAACGCCATCTACACCGAACCCGACGGGAATCGAAGCGAAGTACGTTGCTCGGTTTGTGATGCCCATCTCGGCCACGTTTTCAACGACGGCCCCGACCCTACCGGACTTCGCTACTGCATCAATGGCGAAGCGTTGTCGTTTAACTGAATAGATTCCGAAAAGTTGGTGCTACGGAATGTTAGCCAGAAATGAATCCAGACTAATTTCTCGCTCTCAATTTCTCAAATACGTCTCTCCGCAGAAACGAGCGTTTCATTTCATCGGTCGAATGAATCAATACGTAGCCCGCTTTGCGAAGTTTGTCGCAGGTTTTCTTGATTCGGAAATGATGCATTTTATCAGTTGGATTGTGAATTTCATCGAACTCTACCAGAATCAGTTTCACGTCCAATTGATCTTCCAGAATGGTGTCGATAACAGTATATTCCGCTCCTTCAATTTCAATTTTAACCAGATCGACTGTCGTATGGCCCAACTGGCGCATCAGTGCGTTTAGTCGGTCGACGGGCGCTTCGATATACTTGCCGGATTCCTTGAACATATACACCGAATGCGACGGATAGCCTTCCCGCGTTGGTTCGTAGAACTTCAGCATTTCCTTTTTATCCCATACGCCAATCTCAACGAACGTAACGGTATCGAGCTGCTCATCTGAAATTCGATACGTAAAGGGTGCCTGTCCGTGAATGGTCAGGAGTTGATTGTGCTTCGCGAATTCTTTCAGTTTTTTGAAATGAAGAATCCCCTCAGGCATCGGGTCGAAGATGAACACCTGTGCGTCATATTGCACTTTCAGCTCCGTATCGAACGAAATATCATCACCAGCGCCGATGCAATAACAGATTGACTGGCTATTCAGAAAACCCTTAGGCACATTGTAGCCGTGATACGTTGACCCGATATGGTCGGTCGGTAACGACTCTACGCCCTGCTGCGGGTGAATGCCCAATAACTTCTTCGCGAATTCGGTAGTATTTCCCAAAATGTACAAGCTGGCTGGTGAACAATAACTTCGACGATTTTAAAAGGAAATCGTCTCTATGAAACTTTTGACGTTACCGTTTGCCAAAAGTCAGTTATCCAGACAAACATTATTGATAATTATTTCCGATTTCTAGAACTGGAAGTAAATAAACTGGTTCGACGAGAAAACCCCGAACAGATACGTAACAAACGTAATCAGCACAAACAACGTAGCGAAACCAACCGTGCTACGTGTCGGGATGAATATAAATTTTGCTTTTCATGTATGCTCTGTTACTTTTGAAATTCGCAATTTGCGAATCGCAAATCATGAAAAAGCATAATGGCATGCGTCCGCAGGATATACTGATTCTGCTAAAGATTGCGGCCCATACAAAAAGATACAGAGAAAAATCGTCTGAGGGAAGCATAATTTCTTTTTCTCTTTTACAGAAAGATATAGCTCTTGAATTGGGAATTAGCTTTTCTGAAGTGACAGAATCGTTAGCTCGTTCGGCATTCGCAGGTTTGTATGATTCTGACCAGAAGAGAGTTATGGCACACGCTCTTTTCGAATTTTTGCAATATGGACTTAAGTATGTCTTTCCCCAACAACCGGGGGCATTGGTCCGGGGATTTCCTACAGCTCACTCCGCTAAACCACTTTCGGAAATTATACAATCCAATGAGCCTTATGTATGGCCGAGTGCCGATGGCAGCGTGCGGGGACAGGCAATTGAGCCCCTCTATCCTACTGTGGTGCAGGCAATAACCAGTGATTCACTTCTCTATGAAATGCTGGCACTAGTCGACACTATACGGGTTGGCAAAGCAAGAGAAATAAGTTTGGCAGTTGAGGAACTTCGAAAAAGATTGATATTGAATGAATAATTACGCCAATCTGGAAGTACTTCGAACAGTCTCAGCCTCTCTGGCCGAACTTAACGATCAAGTCGTGTTTGTAGGGGGAGCTGTTGTTGGTCTTTATACAACTGATTCAGCAGCAGCAGAACAACGTTTTACCGAAGATATAGACGTAGTGGTTAAAGTTGGTACGTATGCTGAGTTCACTACTCAGGTTGACGAACGGCTACGCCAATTGGGTTTTGTAAATGATATAACATCAACCTTCATCTACCGCTACAAAATTCACGGCCTAACGGTTGATGTTATGCCTACAGATCCTGACGTGCTGGGCTTTAGTAACCATTGGTATAAAGAAGGTGTTGCTAAAGCGGTATTCTATCCGATTAGCGAACAGCAATCCATTCGCATTTTCTCAGCTCCTTATTTTCTCGCTACTAAATTTGATGCTTTCAATTCGTTTAGACGCGGTAGAGACCCTCGCTGGAACTCAGATTTTGAAGATATCATCTATCTCTTTGATAACCGGGTCGAATTGATCCATGAAATTCGAGAAAGTCCAGAGTCCGTCCGATCTTATCTACGAGCTGAGATCGCAAAGCTGATTACCAGCCAGACTATTCATGAAAGCATCTCAGTTCATTTGGAATCTAGAACAGCCGTTAAACGTACCGACCGCATTCTTACTATCTGGCAAGAAATCGCGACGTTATAGATACGTAGCAGCAGGCCAATTAGAACTGAAAGTAAATAAACTGGTTCGACGAGAAAACCCCGAACAGATACGTAACAAACGTAATCAGCACAAACAACGTAGCGAAACCAACCGTGCTACGTGTCGGGATGGTCAGGAATTTAGCTTCTTTCACCAGTAGAAAAATTATCAGGAAGAAGCTGAACCACATCTCCGTGCTGTTCATTGGCGTATCGATGTGATCGCTGAACGACAACGTACCAATACGTTTCAGAATCAGGAATGCATCGCCAACGCTACGTGCGCGGAAAAACACCCAGGTAAGCATAATGAGCGTAAACGTAATGAGTGTGTTTACGACCACGCGCACTGGCGATTTGCGACTTTCTTTATCGTTGACCGGTGAAGTTGCCATAACGGGCGATGTTCGCGAAAGACCGACTTTCGCCAGAAACTTGTCCCGCAGCACAGCCAGTACCTGATACAACCCATTCAAACCACCCCAGATCACATATGTCCAGTTTGGACCGTGCCAGAGACCACTTGCCAGAAACACGATAAGCATGTTCAGGTATTGGCGCACTTCGCCTTTTCGGTTTCCGCCGAGTGGGATGTACAGGTAATCGCGGAACCAGGTCGAGAGTGAAATGTGCCAGCGTCGCCAGAATTCCGAGATTGACTGAGATAGGTATGGCGTCCGGAAATTCTCCATCAGGTTGAAACCCATCACCCGCGCGGCCCCAATCGCTACGTCGGAATAGCCCGAAAAATCGCAGTAAATCTGGAATGTGTAGAACACCGTAGCAACCAGTAATGTAAGGCCGTTGTGCTGATCGGGATGTCCATACGTATGGTCCACGAGCATAGCCAATCGGTCAGCAATAACCAGCTTCTTGAATAGACCGAAGGCCATTTGCATCAGGCCCGCTTTTACGTTCTCGGCATCGTAGGGAAATGTTTTATGAAACTGCCATAATACGTTCTGCGGACGTTCGATCGGGCCAGCTACTAACTGGGGATAGAACATAACGTAGAGCGCGTATATCCCGAAATGCCGCTCAGCTTTCTGATTTCCACGATATACTTCAATAGTATAGCTCATAGCCTGAAACGTATGAAACGACAAGCCTACTGGCAAAATGCTAATGACATTCTCCTTGAATGACTTGATATCATCCTGTCCGAAAAAATGTAGCACCTTAATAAAAAGCCGATTACCCTGAAACATAACCTCGCTGGCAATGCCGGGCATGTTTAATTTCTCAAACAGCAGCGATACGTTTTCAGTAAAAAAACCGAGGTATTTAAAAAAGGCTAAAATGCCGATGTTTGAAATGAGCGAGATAATAAGCAGCCACTTCCGCGCAGGCCCGGTTGTCTTTTCAATCCAGATACCAGCAATGTAATCGATAATGATGGTGAACAGCAGAATCAGAAAATAAGCGGGCTTGAAAACCATGTAGAAGTAGCAGCTTGCTACTAACAACAGTATCCAGCGTCCCTGCCACTTCAGACTGAAGTAGCTGAGCGTAACGACAATAAAAAACAGTAAGAACTGAAGCGAATTAAAAAGCATTTCCTATAGTCGTCAGTCTTTTAAAAACTTTGTGTTGGCCAACCGCCCGTAGCCGGTACGTCGACGTATTGATTTGTAAATTGAATATCCGTCCGGTCGGGATACGTATTGAATAAGCCCAATCTATAGCGGCCGCCCTGCATCATGTAAATCGGCAGCGGCACCGAAAAACCGGGCGGTACCCGAAACGGATTTCGGCCCTGCACCTTTTTTCGTTCGGCAAACATCAGGTACGTTAGTTTATCCGATTTCAGGACCAGATAAGCGCCTTTGTTGAGCCCAGTTGTATAACCGGGCTCGTCACTTTCCACGACAATAAAGTCGGGTTGCTTTTCGATTCGAAGCGGGAGGTTCACCCCAGCGGCTGGCATCGGTTCACTCAGTTTTTCTTCGCCCAACGCAATGGCCGGATCAGGCATATCGTACCATCCTTTTTTATGCATGATATCCAGTTGCTCCGATATGAAACGGGCCAGATTCGTATTTCGGCTTCCACCCAGACCAATATTGCTGTGTATCTGATTATACGTCAGTCCCTGTAAATGTCTTTTGCGTCCGGCCACTTCCGGTACATAAGTAAAGTAGGTTGCTACGTTCAAGGCAAGAAACAACAGCCAGACAACTGGCCATAATCTTTCCCGTTTTTTTTCGGATAACTGACTGAATAATAGCACACTTGCAACTGCCCATAACACCATAGCATTAGTCCGGTATGATGTATGTAGCACAATGCTATAGTACATACGCAACCGAAATACGGCTACCAACGCAATACAGGCCAGTACGAACAACAAGCAGCCGAACATATATACCTCGAAAAACGAGGTATTTTTTCGGGTAATAGCCGCCAACAGTGTCTGAATAAGCCAGTATCCTAATCCTATGAGTAAAATCAAACCAGCAATAAATGGCAGATAAACGCGATTCTCAAAAGTTAGATTGGGAAACAAATCGAAAACACTTCCAGCAAAAATCAGGAAACCTGCAATGGTTTTCAGCGGATGTTGTACTACGTAGCTAAAGCCTTCTGTATTACCTTGCTCCACCGGATAACCAAGAAAATATAGATAAATACTTAATGCACCTATAGCCAGCCAAATGCCCATCACTCCCCAACGCCGTTGCAACAGCAACATACCCGCTCCGGCTGGCCATAACAACATCCCATTGCCCATGCTGAACGTAGCAAACATACCCAATACCAACGCCCCAATCAGACAAACCGGATGGTCAACAACCAGTATGTAAAACGTAATAAACACCAGCATGATGAGCGACAGATACTGCAACGTGTTCATTGCCATGAACGTAAGCAGGTAGTTCTGAGCCATGAAGAGCAACAACGGTGCCACCATCACCCCAACTAACGCTTTGTTTCCCAACCGCCGACCCGACACCATTGACCCCGGCTGTACTTCTGCCTGACGTAGCACCCGATAAAGCAGGTAAAAAATAACCACCAGCGAGGCATTCCCCCAGAGCATCAGGTTGCCGAAATTCAGTCCGCCCGTCAGGAAATACTGCCCTAGCACTACCAATCGTGCGTAAACAACGCGGTGTTCGTTGTTCGGACGTAGCAGCGCGCCCATCGCTTCGTTGAACGTACTGGCATCCAGAAATCGGTTCAGAAAATAGGGAATACTTTCGAATTCGTCCAGAAACGGAATGTTGTGACGTAATGCAAAAAAGTAAACCCAAAATCCGGCAATGGGTAAAACAATCAGCACTATGGTGAGTGGCCGAATAGCCAGCAGTCGATACAGTTTTGTCATAAAAGCGTTAGCTGTTCCAGAATCATTAGTTGACAGGAGAACCGGAACCTTTTTTATACGTTCGATGGATTCTGTACAGTTCATACCACATCCGAAACACATAGGTTGAACTAAGTCGTGAGTCACTTTGCTCAATCCATTGCCGCAACGGATGTTCGACTACACGCTCCAGTGTGGCTGGCCGCCCGTTGCGTTGAATATATCTAGCCAGTAACTCCACATCGAACAGCCACGGGCTGATAAATTGGTCGGTAAACAACGTACTTACTACGTTACTTCGGATCAATTTCGCTCCACACTGCGTATCGTATACGGGTAAACTCAGAATATTACTGATAAACGTAGCAATGACCCGGCCCACGTAATGACGGAACAAGGTGCGTTGAATATCGGCTCCCAAATGTTTGATCCGCGAACCCATCACAATATCAACCGTGGGCTTTTTATCCAGCGCTTCGGTCAAATCGGCAATAGCTGGCAATGGCGTGGCCAGATCAGCGTCGAAATAGCCCAGATAATCAAACGACTTCGTTACACAATGAAGCATTCCGGCTCGTACGGCACCGGCTTTCCCTTGATTTTGCGGTAAAATCAGCGCTTCGATCCGGTCGGGCTGACGGGCTGCCAATTGTTTTAGTACGTTGCTGGTACCGTCGGCACTACCATCATCAACAAAGCAGAAATGAACGTTCGGTACTTGTTGAACGTAGGCTACGAACACGTCAGACTCAAGTCGTGCAGCTTCATTATAGCAGGGAACAATAATACAGACAGACGACATGGACGTTAGCGATGAGCAGTTGCGGTGAGGGTTGAGTCAAGAATAATTATTTTATGATTATAATAGCCTGCATGACAGCGATTCCACCAGTGTTTTTGCTCCGGTTTAATGTCTTCGATAAACAAACTAGGTGGATACACGCTGATAGGGCCCAGCCGAAGCGTATCGGACGGTTGAATTAATTTCTCGTGCCGCACGGTCATTTCCCGGTCGAATGTAGCGGCATTTCCGCTCAGCCAGTCTTTATAAAGCTGTGTCAGCGATTTACTGAACCAGATACTACCGGCAATCCAAACACCAGCCACAACCAGCAAAGCCACCGAACCTACTTGTATGGCCGGTAACCGCCCCCGACGTTCGAACCAGCCAATCCAAACTGTTAGCGTGTAGAACCATCCCAACGTAAAGAAAATAAACAGTACGTTCATAGTTCGGTCGAACGGAGGAATACCGATGCCATAATACGACGGAAAAATAGTGGCCGCCAGAATACCGATATAAATCAGGGTGAGCAGACCCGTCGGAAGCATAAACAATTCACGTATCGGGCTCCCCGAACGGACTAGCCGACGCGCAATGGGCAGATAAAGAATTGACAACGGCAAAATCGGCGTTTTCACGAGCCACGTAGCAACCCAGCGCGCAAGCCATTTAAACGACGAAACCATCGACGTAACGATTTCGCCACTATGCGGATTGCCGCCCATACGAATGGCATTACCCGGTGCCCGGAAAAGTAACCAGGCCGAAACAAAAGCAACTAAAACCAGCCAGGCCAGTAACGGATCGAATGTACGTAGAAACAGTAAACGATAGCCGGCTATAGAAAGCAACAACAAAAGCAACAGAATCAAATTGGTTTCGCCCGAACCAATACTGGCAAATACCAGAAAACCCGCCCAAATAGCCGTAAGTATCCGAATCGGCCCGTTCGGTAATCGATACCAGCGGCTGATAACGGTGAGCAGATAGATCGTCAGAATCGTGGGTACGGTATACGTAGCAATAGCCGCCGTCCAGAAGAAGGCTTCGACCGTGCTGCTCATTGCCAGTATCATCAGAAAAAACAACGTAGCGGTAGCAATCAGCTTTGTTTTCAGCGATTCGGTACGTAGCATTTCATTCACAAAACCATACAGCACAAGCAATAAAGCGGTGACCATCAAGGCCGGAATAAACCGATAGCCATCGTACCAACCCCAGACGAGCGGACTTCCATGCACCAGCATATTCGAAAAATAGCGACCCGTCCAGCCATTGTAGTAATAGTTCTGCGCCGACCAGAATCCATAACGTAGTGTTGTATCAGCAAAACAAAAATCGTCGGCGGGTGATGGATGATTGTGCAATGAAAGCACGAGCAACGGTATGTAAGCCAGCAGAAATAACAGTACAACGGTTATGGTCGCCAGCCGGTCAAGAAGCGGATGTTTCATGCAAAGTTTTTATCGGTTCAGATTTTTCACGACAGGTTTTGCCTGCATTAATTAACCCGAAACCTTAATTCAAGTCTATTTCCAAATCGCCCCCTGTGGGCGTGGTGGTTTTGGATAATTGTTTATTCAAAAACGGATATGCCAGTACAGCCGCCAGAATTACCAGTGTACCGATGTAAAAACCCGGCGTCATTCGTTCCGAATTTCCAAAAATCAGTACAGCCAGTACAATACC
This sequence comes from Spirosoma daeguense, assembly GCF_054776875.1. NCBI lineage: Bacteria > Pseudomonadati > Bacteroidota > Cytophagia > Cytophagales > Cytophagaceae > Spirosoma > Spirosoma daeguense. The sequence continues at coordinate 404,661 of NZ_BAAHBF010000003.1, read as the reverse complement.
ATATACCGGCTCCAAATTTACAGTTAATATGGCCAGATAGGGTGAAAACTTTCTTAACAGGCGCACACCAACTGAGTAAGCGTATACCGTACATACCAGCGACAGCACCAATAACCAAAGCCATTGCCCCGCCGTAGTGGGTACGTATTGAACACTTCCGACGGACGCTACGTCGATTTGTTGCGCCAACAGCCATAAAATAAACGCTCCAACAACGGCACCCGCCATTTCATAGAACGAAATAACCAATGCGTCGTAGCGGTGTGTAAAGCGACTGTTGATAATCGTAAACAGGGCCGACATCATCGCCGACAGTACAGCTACGGTAAGTCCGGCCACTTTGTCGAACTCGAAGCGAAAAATCACGTAAAGCCCCAGCAGTACTACTACGCCCAAAACAACTTCAATCAGGCGAACCCGTCGACGTAACACAATCGGTTCCAGCACACTAGCCCAAAGTGAACTGGTGGCCATTCCGGCCAGACAAACCGATACGTTGGCAAGTCGGGCGGCCAGAAAAAACAATACCCAGTGTAAGCCAATTAGTCCACCCGTAGCCAGCAAACGCCAGCGATCTTTAGGCGCTACGTCGAAGCTTTGTCGACGGGCAAATAAAATAGCGGCTAGTCCGAGTACGGCCAGCAAAGTCCGAAACAAAACAACCGCCGATGAATCGAGCGGTTCGAGCAATTTCCCCAGAATAGCTGTAAATCCCCAGATCAGAACGATAAAATGGAGTTGAAAATAATCTGTCAGGGAAGGCGAATTTTTCATAGAAGTGAGGAGTGAGGAGCGAGAAGTGAGGAGCCTTTTTACTACCGAATGGCTCCTCACTTCTCGCTCCTCACTCCTATTACCTTGGTATTGTGTTATACAATAATACCCCAATGCCTGCAAAAATAGCGTTTGGAAGCCAAACCGCCACAATCGGATTCAGGTTGCCCGATTCGGCAATACCTTTGGCTAACATAAAGAACAACAGATAGGTAAAGGCCAGAAAGAAACCCAGCGCCACTTGCCAGCCAACGCCACGCCGACTTTTCCGGGCCGACATAATAACGCCAATCACGGTCAGAATAATAATGGCAAACGGGCGCGTGTCGCGGCTGTATTTTTCGAGGAGATAGGTTTCCAGACCGTCAGAACCCCGGCTTTGCAACAGAGCAATGTGTTTGTTTAACTCTGGACGAGTGAGGGTTTCGAACAGGTTGAAATCGGAATCGAAATCATCGGGTTTCAGATTCAGCGTCGTATCTATACGGCTACCGGGTGTCAGTGTCTCAAGCTGTCCTTTGATGTCACGAATTTTATAGTCGTAAACGGTCCATTTTTTCTTTTTGGCATCCCACTCAATACGGTCGGCCGAGAGTTTTTGCTTAAGCTGATTTCCCTCGACTTTTTCCAGCGTGAATCGGTAGCCCGTATTGCTCTGGTTGCTGTAGCTTTCCAGATATGCATACGTATTGGGCGCAATTTTCAGGTGTACGTTACGTCCTGAATACGTATAGGCATCGTTGATGTATTTTATCTCGAAGGCGATGCGGGTTTTATTGGCCTTCGGAATAATGTAATTGACCATAAAATAGGTCAGTACAGCCAATACCGATGCGCCTAATACGTAGGGAAACAGCAGACGGATAAAACTCACCCCACTACTCAGAATCGCAATAATTTCAGTACGTGCCGCCAATCGTGAGGTTAGAAAAACCGTTGCGATAAAGACCATCAGCGGACTGATGTAATTAGCCCAGTAGGGAATAAAATTGAGATAATAGCTCCCTAGAATCTCGGCGGCTGGCGCGTTGTTTTTGTGAAAATTGTCGACTTTTTCGGTGTAATCGATCATCACAACCACCAATACAATCACCAGCACCACGAAGATGTAGGTCTGTAGAAAACGCTTAAGTATATACCAGTCTAATAATTTCATAAAAGGAGTTGGCAGTAATCCGTCGACCGACAACTAGCGGCTTTCATCGACTAATAAATTTTTCGCCACTTCGTGACTAACAAAAACAGTACGTCCACTTTCGAGCCGAATCAGCAATGACTTGTCGAAGGCGTTTGTTTCCAGAACGATTACAAAACAACCAAGCGTCAGGTTCAAATGGTCTAAATGTTGCAGAAATTCGGTCGAATGTTCCAATACGCCCATCAGTTGAGCTTGCTGTTCCATTGTTACATCCGACAGCTTCTGATAACCCGTCTGGGGCATCTGCCCGGCCGATGTTGGAATGGGGTCACCATGCGGATCAAACTGCGGACAGCCTAAATACGTATCTAAACGGGCCACCAGTTCTTCAGACCGAATATGTTCCAGTTCCTCAGCAATTTCATGCACAGCGTCCCAGCCAAATCCCAGCTTTTCAACCAGAAAAACTTCCCAGAGCCGATGGCGTCGAATAATTTGCAGAGCCAGCCGCTGGCCCTCTTCTGTCAGCCGAACACCTTGGTATTTTTTATAGTGAATCAACTGTTTATCAGCCAATTTTCGAAGCATATCCGTAACCGAAGCCGCCTTGGTAGCTGTCATTTCTGCTAACGCATTCGTGCTTACCTCGCCTTCCTGTCGGCTAGCCAGATAGTAAATCGTTTTTAGATAATTTTCTTCGGTGAACGACAGCATAAAACGGCACTACTTCAGTAAACAGCTAAATAAATGAAAACAGTTTGGCCACAAAGGTAGTTTTTATGTTAAACTTTCTAAAAATTTAGACTAGCCTAAATTTTTATTTAAATATTCCTTACATTTGTACCGTTCCTAAGCCATACGTCTGATTATTAAGGAACGTGATGAATACAAAAGACCTGAGTCGAATGGAAGCGACCAATACGTTACTAAAAAAAGTACAGGCGAACGAAAACGATCATTCGTTGCCCGATGTGCATGGGTCGGTTCACGTACCAAAAAACAGCGGTTTTTTCAAGACGCTGATGGCCTACTTTGGCCCCGGACTGATGGTGGCCGTTGGTTATATGGACCCCGGCAACTGGGCAACCGATATTGCTGGTGGCGCACAGTTTGGCTACCGGCTGCTGTCGGTAGTGATGATTTCCAATCTGTTTGCCATGCTGTTGCAGCATCTTTCTTTAAAATTAGGCATTGCCACCGGGCGCGATCTGGCGCAGGCCTGCCGCGACCACTACAGTCGTCCGACAGCGTTTATGCTCTGGGTGCTGGCCGAAATCGCCATTGCCGCTACCGATCTGGCCGAAGTGATTGGTTCAGCCATTGCCCTGAATCTGTTGTTTGGCTTACCCCTTACTGTCGGCATTTTGATTACTGCTCTCGACGTACTGCTACTTTTATATCTTCAGAATAAAGGATTTCAACTGCTGGAACGTATCGTAGCCAGCCTTATCTTTTTGATTCTGGGTTGTTTTTCCTACGAACTTATTGTTTCGCAACCAGCCTTTTCCAGCATTGTGGATGGATTAGTGCCCCGGCCTGAAGTCGTTACCAATCCCGGAATGCTGTATATCGCTATTGGTATTCTGGGTGCTACGGTAATGCCGCACAACTTGTATCTACATTCGAGCATCGTACAAACCCGTGATTTTGACCGTGACGATGCTGGACGTAAATCAGCCATCAAATTCGCTACCATCGACTCAACCGTTTCGTTGTTTCTCGCGTTTTTCATCAACGCAGCCATTTTAATTTTATCGGCTGCTGCGTTCCATACGTCGGGCAATCTGAACGTAGCCGATATTACCGATGCGCACCGCCTGCTCGACCCTATTCTAGGCGTCAAACTAGCAGGTATTCTGTTTGCCGTTGCGCTACTGGCCTCGGGCCAAAACTCTACGCTAACCGGTACGTTAGCCGGGCAAATTGTGATGGAAGGTTTTCTGAATCTACGCCTAAAACCCTGGATACGCCGACTGATTACCAGACTACTAGCCATTGTTCCCGCCCTTGTTGTTGCCATTATCTATGGCGAACATGGAACCAGTGAGTTGCTGGTATTAAGTCAGGTAATTTTATCCCTTCAATTGAGCTTTGCCGTTGTACCATTAGTCCAATTTACCAGTGATAAGCTCAAAATGGGCCGCTTCGTAAATCCCGGTTGGATGAAAGTTACCTCTTGGGTAGTAGCCACGATTATTATCTGTCTCAACGGCTATTTGCTCTGGGATACAATCATGTAGCCTAGAAACACGATTAAAATAGCGCGGCCTCTTTACTCAATTATTGAGTAAAGAGGCCGCGCTAAACTTTAGGTGGGGATAGAATAAAACTATTTACCTCAATTTTCCGCTCGTCAGTTTATCTAGAAATATAGACTGCCGAATAACGATTTTATTGAGAGGTTGGGGTATTACTTTGCAGTCTGTGCACGTTTCTTCAACTGATACGTATCATGAGCCAATCGGTTTAACTGGCGTTTGATAAGCTGGTTTTGCTGTTGTATACTACGGTTAGACTGGTACAACTGCTCGTTATTTTTTTTCAGGTCGATCACGTAGAGCGTCAATTCTTCAATCTTTTCCAACAGTTTGGCGTTCATCTGCCCCAGATCGATACCCTGTTCTACTACGTCGCCCGCACTCGGAATACCCGGCAGATGTTTATGGTCTTTAACGTACTGCTCAACTTCTGACAGACCCCGTAACCGATAGCCTTCGTCAAATACTTTATCGCTCCACTCGTCGGTATTTTTGATGGCGACTTTCACTTTTTCGGTCAATACACCTTCCTCAACGTAAAGCTTATAACCTGCTGGCGTTTTTGCTACGTTGCTGCCAATGATTACCGCTTCGCCCTGTGTGTTCTGCAAATGCTGACCGCTACGTTGCCAATATGATTCGGTTACTCCTTCACGGGCTGATCCATTTGCGCTCGCCATTACTACGTCGCCATTTTCGTTCACACTCAGAAATTTATGCTGATTCAGCAGACTGGCTGGCGAAGCACTGGTCAAATTCGTAAACCGTAGCCCCGACTGGTTAGGCGCACCTTTCGTAATCTCCAGTTTGTTTTGAGGAGCCGTGTTTCCGATACCAACATTTACACTGTTGTTGCCCAGAATCAGCGCATTAGAAGCCGTTACAGACGCATTGTAGCCAATAGCCGTTGAGTTGGTGAGCGTTCCACTACCGGGCGGATTGGTAGCGGCTACCCCAATAAATGTATTTTTCGAGCCCGTTGTATTATTGATTCCGGCATAACGGCCAATAGCGGTATTTTCTTCACCGTTAGTACTGTTGAGAAATGCTCCATCGCCAATGGCTGTATTTCCCGTTCCGATTGTGTTGCCACTACCCGACCCATTGCCCATGAACAAGTTGTATGAACCGTTGCTATTTGCCCCAGCCTGTTGCCCCAGAAACAAATTTCCCAGCCCGGTTGTATTACTATACCCCGCCTGATGTCCTAAAAACACGTTTGCCGCGCCAGATATATTGGAAAAACCAGCCTGATACCCTAAAAAAGCATTACCATTTCCTACAGTGTTAGCAACACCTGCTTTTGACCCCAGAAACAGATTACCTGATACGGTGTTATTATACCCCGCCGAATCGCCAATAACGACGTTATCATTACCTATTTCATTTCTAAAACCTGCTAAACTGCCCAGAAAGACGTTACGATGACCCGTGGTATTTGAAAAACCTGCCTGATGGCCCGTAAATAAATTGGAATCTCCCCTCGTATTTGAATACCCAGCCCGATAGCCCGTAAACACATTATTAACGCCCGTTGTATTGGCATTCCCCGCATTGGCGCCAAAAAAAGCGTTTTTATCACCCGTTGTGTTGTTTGAGCCTGCGCTAAATCCAATAAATGAATTACTATTAGCTGTTGTATTCGCCATTCCTGCATATCCTCCCAAGAAGGTATTCTGATTCCCGGTCGTATTACTAAAGCCTGCACTAGTTCCTATAAAGGAGTTGTTATAACCTGTTGTATTGGCTGAGCCTGCATTGCTTCCAAGAAAAGAATTTTGGTAACCGATTGTGTTTCTAAGGCCCGATATCGATCCTATAAATGTATTACCTCCTCCTGTAGTATTAAAGTAACCCGAGTTAAACCCTAAAAAGGTATTGTCTCCACCCAATGTATTCGTGTATCCCGCATAGAATCCCATGAACGAGTTGTTATTGCCTGTGGTATTATTAAAACCGGCCAATCCTCCCAAAAACGCATTATAAGAGCCTGTTGTATTTTGTGTACCCGCTCCGAAGCCCACAAATGCGTTATTATTCCCCGACGTAGTATTCGCTCCTGCTGAAGGACCTATCAGCGTGTTGTTTGTGCCGGGACTGCCCGAATTGGCCGAGTTGGCAACGTAGTTGGTCTGCGCTAGTAACGAATGTCCTATCAGTAGCGGAATCAGATAAAGAAGTTTTTTCATGAGCGTACTGTTTAGCGTTTTAGAAATTAGATAGGCCATATAGCCCGGATTTTGCTATGTATCTGCCCACAAGCAAAAAAGTGAGTGAACTTTTCAACTTTTTTTCAAAAATTTTCAATCACCTTTTCCCTTCTCTACCGATTAATCAATGAACGTGTCGGGGAAAGGGCTGGCGAACGCTGAAATAGAGCCTTAGGCTTTATCTTCGTTCATTCAATCTCCCTATGGCACTTCGACCGTTACCCATTTACTCAACCGACCGGGATTTTTATGAAGCGCTACGTCGTCGCGACGAACGGGCCTATCAACATCTCTATGCAGAGCTATACCCTTCTTTTCAGCATTGGATGCAACAGAACAGTGGTACCGAGATGGACGCCGAAGATGCTTTTCAGAAAGGATTGCTTAATTTTTTTCTCAACGTCGAAACGGGGAAATATCAGTTTCAGGAAAGTACACGAATCACTACGGTTGTTTTTGAGTATTGCAAGCGCGTATGGTTCACCGAATTAGGCTCGGCCCGAATGCGAACACGTAACGCCATGCCCGATACGTTCGACGCTGTCGATACGGCCGACGTAGCAAAAGATCTGGAACGGATGGAGGTAGTGAACGTAGTACGTCAATCGCTGAATCAACTGAAAGGCGAGTGCCAGAAACTCATCGAGTGGTTTTATGTCGATGAACTCTCGCTACGTGAAATAGCCGAACGGTTGGGCATGAAAGAATCGTCGGTGAAGTCGAAACGATACGATTGTGCCGAAAAAATGAAAGCGTTTTACCAGCAACTGGCTAAACAAAAAGGATTATGAAGTTATCGGAAGAACAATACGAAATCATTGAAGCCTATCTGACCAACGAATTGTCGGCAACGGATATGGCTTCATTCGAGAGCGATATGCAGGAGAATCCGGAGCTTCGCGATGAAGTAGACCGGCAACGTAGCATTCGACTAGGTTTGCGGGCAATCGGTATTGAACGTGCGCTGGAACGTGCTAAAGCTCAGTACAACGTAGCAGCAACACCATCTCATCAGAATCAGTCTCAACCTATACAGACGGTTGTTCGTCCTTTATCGACCTGGCGTTATTGGGTGGCAGCAGCTTCGGTAGTATTATTGGTAGGTATCGGTTATTTTACGTATCAACAAGTTTCTGATCGCCAGACAGACGTAGCGTATGCCGAGAATTTTACGCCCGATTCAAGCGATCAACTCATTAAAGAGTTTCCATCGGAGCAACTGACACCAGATACCCGCAAGCAATTCTTAGATGCCTTAACAAATTATAAGGCCGGAAAATATGATGAAGTTATTGCTCAGCTACGCACGTCACCAACAGATAAACAGACAGTTCACTACCGCAATTATTTTCTGGGATTGAGTTATCTGGCCAACAAACAGGCCAGCAATGCCATTCCTTTACTTGCTCAGGCACAGGCGGCTCCTTCTGCTGAAATCCGTCAGAAAGCGGATTGGTTTCTGGCGCTGGCTTATGTTAAAACCAATCAGAAAGAAAAGGCCGTTCCGATGCTGAAACGTATCAGCGCCGACCCGGCCAATCCTTTCCAATCGGTAGCGCAGCGTGTGCTACAGAAAATCGATTAATATCGTAGTTTATTGATTATGCAGCGTTTGCACTTCGGTTGACGTTAACGCGCGCTTATAAATACGAATGTCATCCATAGCGCCTTTGAAGAACCAGTTAAGTCCTTTGATGGCTGCCCCAAACTTCAACTCCGCTCCCGGACAAACGTCAATTTTATTGGCTGGCAGGTCATTTTTTACTGACAATAGTGCACCATCAATATACATACGGGCGGTGTTGCCAGTATATGTAAATACGAGGTGATGCCATACATCCATTTCTATGCTACTAGTAACCGGAAAACTCTGCCACCCTTTTCCTGGTTCACAATTGCTCCCTTGTTTAATATCGGTCATGATCGTGGTACCTGGGCCAACATCGTTTTCTTTCTTCAATAACGAGCTGTAGACTTCATTCGCACTATTTTCGTACCGGGACTTATTGTAAATCTGCATTCGATGCGTCAGCGGAGCGGGTTTGATCCAGATACTGATTGAGAGCGCTTCGGGGTTCAGGCTATTGTTCGAATTTTCAGGCATATAGATATAATCATCTATACCATCGAGCAGAATAGCCGAGTTTGCTTTATTGGTATGATCGGTCGTAAATGTTGGATTACCAACTAGTTTAATGTGATTATTAAAACCACTTTCATCTTGAAGCGACTGATCGGAGAACGAAATAGCAGCCACTAGATCCTGTTTTACCGGATCGACCGTAGTGTTAAATGTTGCTGCGTTTCCATATACAGGTTTGTTCGTATTCGGCTGTATTGTAAACAACCGATAATAATATTTTGTATTGGGAATGAGTCCTTTCAAATCAGCCAGATTGACTCCTACCTTCGGATCAGTAACGATTCTACTAATTGAATTCTGAATCTCCGGCATTACTTCTTTCTCCGAAAAGCAAATACCATACGACGTAACGGCTGGGCTTCCTAACGAGTTTACCCGAAAATTAACGGTTGCCGTCGAAATACCCGCCCCAATGGATTCGATAATGATATCTGGCGAAAATCCCGTTCGAAACGTCACAACCGGACTATATCCTGGCCCCTTTTCAGCATTATAGGCATAACTTCGAGCGTAATAAAGCGTATTAGGCTGTAGGTTCGATAACGACAAGGGAATCGATATATTAACGGGTGCACTTCCAACTACCTCTTCTTTCGAATCACTAGCCGGAACAGGTTCCTGATTGGTAGACGAATAACAGATACCGTAGCGAATAATTGCTGCGTTACCCGCCGACGTAATGGTCATACCGGCCACCGCCGACGTATTATAAATATTGGTAATTGGCTGTAACGTAACAGTAGGCGGTATGGCATCGCTTACAGCAAGCGATTGTTGGAGCGTTGTTTCTATACCACAAGCATTCGTTAACGTAACCTTAACCGTGTAGGTATTTGGCTGCGGATAAATGTAGGTATAGGTCAGGCTAGTTGTGTTGGTTACGTTTCCATTGCCAAAATCCCAAACTACTTTGTCGATGGTGCCACTCGCGTTCGTAACCGAAAAATCGACCCGGCGCTGTTGCATTTGAGTGTTGAGCGTGCCCGACGGTTTTATACAATTGCGCTTCGTTTTTTTGCCCGGTAAATCCCAGGTTTCGCAACTCCACAGAAGCCCCGCTAACGTAGCAAGACTACATAAATAGATAAAGATATTTTTCATGATTATGGTGGGATTCAATCAAAATTTGTAACCGATAGCCAATCCTGCTGACTCCGACGAAGGTTTCCAGTAGAATGCATTTGTAGCTGATTGGGGCTTGTGAATCAGCAGATAAGCTTCGGCCAGCACGGCTACTGCCGCAACGCCAATGCACGCCTTGAACAATCCGTTTTTGCTCCGGGCGGCTTCCGCTGCTACGTAGGCATTATCGTACTGAAGATACATCTGCTCTGTATCAATCTGGCCACTACCTGTGGGATCGGCGGCCGCGCTGATTCGGTTTAACGTAGCAAGTTTTGTCTGGTAATCATTACGTAACATAAGCGCATAAGCACTCGCTCCTACAGCCACTACGCCCGCAGCTATTTTCAGACCAATACGTTTCGACGGTTTCGGATTCAGAATTTCATCGATTGTTCCTATCTGAATAAGTAACGTTTCGCGTTTGGTAGTGGCATATTTGAGCGCTTCCTGATAACTGGCTTTGGCCGCTACGTACTGCCGCTGATTGAACAACTGATTTCCATCGCGTTCGTAATAATCAGCTAATTGCCCTCTTGTAAGCACATCATCAGGATTCAGATTCAGCAGTTGCCCTAATATCGGAATGGCTTCTTTACGTTTCCCTAACCGTAGTGCATCGTCGGCCTGTTGACGTAGCGTTAGTCCCGTTTTGCACTCGTTAATCTGAGCGTTTGCGTATTGATCTTTCTCAAAACCAGGCACTTCCAGACAGTTAAGATATTGCCGACGCGCTTCCTGATAGCGGCCTTCTTTAAAAAAGTCGTCGCCCCGTTTTTTGTATCGTTCATACTCGTAGTCGACAATGGTAGTTCGGGCCGGGCTTTGCGCCATCACCCGCGCCAAAGGCATCAATCCAAAAACAATCAGAAGAAAAAAATAGAACAGGTGTAGTGGTTTTGTCATATAATCGAATTACTAATTTGAGCATTGTCTGATTTTTCGGCGGACTTCATCGGTATCTTTCAGCACCTGCGCCAGTTCGAACCAGGCTTTTGCTCCTTCTAATTCATCTCGCTCGAAATAGCTTTTTCCTTTATTCATTACGTAACTATAGGCATTGTCGGCCTTCGCCATATCTAATGCATGTTCTTTGGCCAGTTCCTGCGCCTTCGCAAAAGCCGCCTTCGCTTTTGTTTTATTGTTGGTATTGGTAACCGATTTCAGGCCATCATCAATCAGTTGATTATACGTATTCTGATGCTCCCGTTTCTCTTTACCTTTTTTTTCTTTAAGCTCTTCTTCAGTTTCGACAGGTGTGGGTTTTGTTATTGGCAGAGATGCTACGTCTTCATTTTTGGGTTCAGCAACCACAGTTGAAGAGCGCGGATTATCCGACGCTTTTTTCTCCAGTTCGTTTAGGGCGGCCTTACGTATTCCGGCAATGTCCTGACGAGCGGGGAAACGTTTCAAGGCTTCGTCTGCCACCGAAATGACCCGTGTATAATCGTTATTACGAAACGCTACTGAAGCCTGTTTATAATAATCATCGCCTTCTTTTCTCGAATCTTCTGTTATTACGTTCGGATTAGGGAGAATGGTCGCCTTCTGTTCTTTCACAGATATAGGTACGTTTTCATGGGCAGGCAACGTAGCGGTAGACGGTGTTTCCGGCTCGCGCTGAACCGGAGTCTGTTCAGTACGTGTAGTTTCTGTCGATAACGTAGTGGATGTTTCAGGTTCTTTTCCGTTCAGATACCACATTAACCCTCCAGCGAAAACAGCCGCCGACAAACCCATTTGCCATAAAGCAGGTCTTGACAACGTTTTCCTAGACGTAACACTTCCTGCCACAGGCAAAGGCTTCGCAGCCGTACTCAACCTGATAGGCGATTTTACTACGTCCTGTTCAGAAGAGTTCAATACATTTGAGCCTTGATCGTTGCCAATCGGTTTAATTGGCTTTATATAAATATCGGTTCGCTCTTCGGGCTGGTATACATCGGTTTGTTCGATGGGTTCAACTATGGCTTTTGGCTGAAGTGCTTTGAGACACACATCCAACCCACGAGCGGCTTCGACATTGGCTGACTGTTGCTGTAAAACCTGCTGATACAATTGCTGCGCTCGTGCAAATTCTCCTTGTCGACAGACTTGGTGCGCTTCATATAACAATGCGCTAATTTGCTGTTGAACCTGCACAGTTTTGCATTGCACTACCCCTTTTTTTGCTTCTACGTGGTTGCTACGTTTCGAAAGCACCTTTTCAAAAAGTGAAAGTGCCGACTCATATTGTTGCGCAGCTAAAAGCGATTTTGCCTCATGCATTAACTGCGGAATCCGGTCGAGCAAATCCAGCAATTCTTCTTCTTTCCGAACCCGCTCGTGAATATCGCGAACCAAGCACCGTCGGATAATGGTTCGGTATGGTTCCTCAATCTGGTTTACACGTTCGGGCAACTGAACTGTTACAATTTTCTTTTCGATTTCGCGTCGAACTGACTGTTCGCTGCTATTTTTCAGATCGGCCCGAAACGGTTTTTCGCCAACCAGCATTTCATACAGAATAACCCCGAAAGCCCATAGATCAAGGTTAAAACTTACTCGACTTCCTTCAATCTGCTCGGGTGCTTTGTATGATGGAGTACCCCGGCCATCGCTCAGATCGAAGTCGGAACTGTCCAGTTCTTCGTCGCTTACTAGTTTGCTCAGACCAAAATCGGCAATCTTCGGCACAAACCGCCCAGCATTATCACGCGAGATAAGAATATTGGCTGGTTTAAAATCGCGGTGTACAATCCGATGGTTATGCAGATGCTGAAGGCCTAGAAGAATGCCTCGGGTGATGTCATAAATCTGGTTAGATGTGAGTTTTTGGTGGTGAAGCAAATCGGCCAGATTGCCATCCGAATAATATTTCATGATGGCAAAATCGCTCACACTGGTATCGGTTTCTAGCCGGTAACACGCATCATAACGGGCAATGTTTGTCTGTCGCGGAACCCGTTTTGCTAGCTCTACTTCGGCCCTGAGAGAGCGGGCATCGTTGCCTTTAAACTCACTAATTTTAATGGCAACCCATTCGGTTTCGACCTGATCTTCGACTTTTATTACCCGCCCATAGGAACCGCTTCCCAAAAACGCCCCTTTGTCGTTGGGGCGAATGGGATACCTCTGCCTGAAGTCCTGAAAAGAGGTAAACGTTTGATCCATATGGTTTACTTTGCGTAAACAACAAGTTACAACTCAAAGATAAGACAAAGGAAGATTATCCGAAAATTGACCATAGAAAACAGGTGTTTGCCGCCCACGGGTTATCTTCTTTACCCGTGGTGCTACGTATTGATGCAGCTCACGTATCGTCACAATCTGATTTCCATCCAGATCGGCCAGTCCTTTCAAACCATTCAGCATAAAGTAGGTGAACGCCCCGCCACCCAACCGGCCAGCTTCTATGGCTCCCTGCGTAGATCGACTAGCCAATAACATAGCCACATTTTTCTCGGTGCTGACGCTACGTGCTATGGTTTGCAACGTAGTGGTCTGCGATGTTTGCTGTTTGGTCATACTTCCCGACAGACAAGCATCGGCAATGCACAGTTTCGTACTTGCTTCCGACGCTCGAAAAGCGGCTTTAATATCGGCATGGGTCAGCAATTTATGCGTATCGCCCGGCCAGTTATCGTAAGGCACAAAACTGTCGGACATACCATGTCCTGAAAAGTAAAAAATAACCTTATCACCGGCTTTGGCTTGCTGAAAAAGTGATAAGGCCTGATGAACAGACGAATACGTAGCATTTTTATTCGTTAATAGCCGGATGTGCGACGACGGTACGTCCCCACCTGTTTTACTTTGCAAAAACGAGACAACCTGTCGGGCATCCTGATCGGCAAAGCGTAAATCGCCGGTAGCATACGAAAGTGCCTGATAATCGGACACACCCACCACAACGGCATATGTTTGTCCCTGCGAAACGGTTTTCTGGCAACTCAGCAGAAAACTTAACCCTACTAAAAGTATCCTGTATATCATTTCAAACTGTTTCCACAGAAAGTGCTACGCATTGAATACCAATTAGATATGCGGAATAATTATCTTTCGTCTGTTCTTCACAAGCTCGCTGCACGAGTTGTATTTTCACAGAATCTGGCTCGTCACCTGCCAATATTTCAACCAGTAACTGATCGGTCAATTGCTCCAGAACGCCATCGGTACATATAAAAAAATAATCGCCGGGCCGAACGTCAGTTACTAACACTACGTCTGGAGTTGAACGATTGGCTGATCTGTTTTGCTCACCTGATCCTGCAACAATCGCCCGGCTCAGCCGATTTCGCCAAGGGTGCGTTGCTATTTGTTCCGGCGCAATAATTCCGGCTTCAACCATTTCATTGACCTGCCGATGATCCTGCGTTCGGAAAATAACTTTGCCGCTACGTATCTGATACACCCGCGTATCGCCCACATTGGCAACGGTAATACCCTGATTATGAATCTGTAAACAAGCCAATGTTGACCCCATACGACCTACGAGCGGGTGCTGTTCCAGATAAGCACAATACGCATCATACGCCTGACTTATAGCCACTTGTATGTGAACACTATCAAGTACAGGAAAACCCATTCCCGATACGTAGCGGGCCACCGTATTGCAAAGCAACTGGCTGGCCACTTCGCCTTTATCGATCCCCCCCATGCCATCGCATACAATAAACAACTGTGTTTGCTCATTGGCCGTATCGACAGCCGGATACAAAGCGTCCTGATTACTTTGTCGTTGGCCAATGTGCGAAAAGGCTAGCGGCAAAGCAGTTTGAATAAGCATTGATTACTGTGTTTGGTCGGGATTGAATACGGTCTGAATTTTATGTGCGTCAAGAATTGATTGGCTTATCACAGCGTGCGTTAACCGAAAACGATCAACACTACCCAGTGTTATGATGCCTCCGTCTGCTACGTCGACCAACTCCGTTTTTGCCAGTGCATTCCCGTTTAATTGAGTACCGTTCATGCTTGGCAATATGGCCTGTGTAGCGGGATCTATGGTTCCGTCCTGAAGCTGATAACGTAGCTGACCTGTCCATTTATCGAACGTAACGGTTAGCATGCAATGACGTCGGCTGATAAAACAGCGACCATTGTGCATGATACGTTCAACCTGAACTGTACACGAACTGGACGTACCGATTACGTTAGCCCCGAATTGCAGCGAGTACGTTTTAGGAACATTACCCAGATACGTTAGCTGACCAAATGATGGTAAATCGGTAATCAGATTTTCGTCGTAATGCACATCGGTTGCCAGCACATTCATTGTTCCGCAGCCTGTGTGTGAACAGATAATCGAACCGCGTTCCATATCGGCCGTTCGCACCATAATTCGCCGACCACATTGCTGGCAGGAAATAAGAGACGTTTTGAATTTACTCATGAAATTTACTCGTCCATATCCTGCACATTCCCATTGTTGATATACGTAGCATCGTCGGCTCCATAATCAGCCGGACTATCATAATCGGAATACTCCCCTACTGGTTTTTCGGTAGTTACGTGATCAGCCGGACTGCTTGGCTGCGGTTCGTAAGCAGGTAGATCGGCTTCGAGAATATCGTCCACGATTTCTCTTGACATGCTTTCTTCGAGTGCCTGATTAAACTGCTCGTTACTAAGTACAAACGGTTGATCCAGCCGCTCAACGCCCATCAACTCGCCACTCAGCGAATCATAACGATACAACGTATCGAGTCCCTGCGTATCACTGGTATCAACCACTTGATACGTATTGCCATCGGCCCCATCCAGCACAATTGAATCAATAACACCATCGAGATCAAAATCGAGGCCTATCACGGGTTGTCCATTCAGATACCCTTCGATTAAAGTAGGCTTTATATCGGCTGTTGTAGTTGCAGACTGAGCGTGTGCCGTTGTTTCAGAAGATGCTACGTATACCTTAATCGGAAGTTCCTCCTTGGTAATCATCTCCGTATACTCTTGCCGCTGTTGCAACGACAGGCTACTCCATTCTTCTTTTTCGAACGTATTGTACCAATGGCCATGCCAGCTAAATACGCCCCCCATCTTAACCTCATCACGAGCTGCTTTAAACGCCTGCTCAAAGGTCATATCGTCCTTTACTTTCCCAGCGACGTCGATGTCTGCCGGAATTTCTTGTTTGGCGATTATAGTAGTGCCACCAGTTTCGTTGGTTTCACTGTCTTTACCTCCTAGCCCGTCTTTATCTTTCTTCTTGGTAATTTCTTGGCTGATAGCCCATGAAACCCCGCCCAGCAAAAGCGCAGCGGCAGAGATACCTAACATTTTTTTTCGATCAGGAGATGCGCTGGAAGATGGAATTCTTGGTGACATAGACATGGCGTCGGTCTGGAGGTCAGTTTGAGCGGAGAAGTCGGACATAGGTTTTACAGATTACTGATTGATAGGTGGGTTTATATCGGGAATGATTGAAAAAGGTAAGTCAAAAAGGTAAAAATTATTTTACCCAGATCGCCTGACAACGGCGGCAGGTTTTCTGCTGGGCGAGTAAGTCCCATTCTCGTGAGCCGAATGGGTCGCGGCAGTCTGGATTCGGGCATCGGTATTGCTCCCGATATTGCTTGTCCAGCACCTCCAGTTTCTCGTCTGTCGATAAAAAGCTGGAGCATAAGGTTGGCACCAATACACTTAAACCAGCCCCCGATAAAAGATGCAGTACAGGAGCGGCCGTTCCGCCAGTTGCCAGAACCGCACTTATGCCAACTACCGACGATAGAATTACGCTGCCGGTACGTATCATTTTATCGCGATTCCGGCAATCACGACGTAATTTGGGATAGTGCTCATATACTTGCTGTAAACCAGCAAATTGATACGTAAAATCGAACGTATCGACGGGCTTCCCTTCTTCTTTCTGAGGATCTACAGGATCATATACGGGATCATTTTTGCGCAATTGCAAAAGTTGATCAACGGTATACGTAGCGTCGGCAAGCTGAAGCTTATCTGCAGTATCAATTAATTTTCGTGTGATGCGATTATCGTTCACGAAAACGCCATTCTTACTAGCTAGATCTTCGAGCAGAAATACGTTTGGCGCACATTGAATTAATCGGGCGTGCTGGGTGCTTATCTTCGGATTGGCAATAATAATTCGATTAGCCGGTCCCCTACCAATGGTATAAATAACGCTTTGTGAAAAATCGTCAATCAATTTTTCCAGTTGGCTGTTGCTGATAGGGTCAGATGGCGAAGACATGCAGGATAGATAGGCAAATAACTAAGCAATATAGAGAAAAGCTTGTAATCTACACAGGATCTGACGGCGAGTTATTCACAATTTTGAGCACTCGGCAATATATAAAGTCACATTAAATCCTGCTGTAATCCTGTATTTGTCAGATGGTTTTGGCTTCTCTCCAACTTTCAGATAAAACACGAATAATGAATATAAACGATGTTTATATTTGCGCCGTTTGGTTCCGCTTGTAAACCAGGAAGGCGAAAGCCTGCTATATGGAAGATAAGAAGCATTTAGATACCGTTTCAGCCGCTGGCCTGCTGGTGGCAATGGGTATCATTTATGGCGACATCGGTACGTCGCCCCTATACGTACTACGGTCAATCGTAGGCACTACCGAGCCCATCCGGGCTGAAATCGTCCGAGGAGCGCTCTCCTGTATTTTCTGGACGGTTACGTTACAAACCACCGTCAAATACGTTATCCTGATTCTAAGGGCCGACAACCGGGGTGAAGGGGGTATTTTTGCACTCTACGCACTGGTACGTCGGCATGCCCGCTGGCTCACCATTCCGGCTATTATTGGCGGTAGTGCTCTGTTGGCCGATAGTATCATTACGCCCCCAATTTCGGTTTCATCAGCCATCGAAGGATTGCGGATTCTATATCCTCACATTCCAACAGTGCCAATCGTTATTGGTATTCTTACCATTCTGTTCCTGATTCAGACGTTGGGTACCAGTGTTGTCGGTACAGCGTTTGGGCCTATCATGCTGGTTTGGTTTACCATGCTGGGTACGCTCGGGCTTATTCATATTTTGGACGATATTACGATCCTGGCGGCCATTAACCCGATGTATGCCTATGATTTTCTGACGGGCTATTCAGGCGCTTTCTGGTTATTAGGGGCGGTATTCCTCTCAACAACGGGCGCCGAAGCACTTTATTCAGATATGGGGCACTGCGGGCGGTCAAATATCCGGGTGAGCTGGATTTACGTGAAAGCCTGCCTCATGTTGAACTATTTTGGGCAAGGTGCTTTCGTTGAAAGTTTGATCGGTCAACCACTCGGCGATCGAAATCCGTTTTACTCACTGATGCCCGACTGGTTTCTGATTATCGGTATTTGCGTGGCTACAGCCGCCACTGTTATTGCCAGTCAGGCTATGTTAACCGGCGCGTATACCCTTATTAGTGAAGCCATTCGACTTAATTTCTGGCCTAAAGTTCGACTTCGCTATCCATCTAACCAGAAAGGTCAGCTTTACGTGCCTAGTATCAACTGGCTGCTTTTTGCCGGTTGTATCGGCGTTGTTCTTTACTTTCAGGAATCGTCGCAAATGGAAGCTGCCTATGGACTATCCATTACGTTAACTATGCTAATGAGTACGGTCCTGTTCAGCTACTATATGTATTCACACAAGTACAATGCGTGGTTGGTTGCCTTATTTCTGGTATTTTATGTGGCGCTAGAAAGCTGCTTCCTGGTTGCCAACTTAGCCAAGTTTATGCATGGCGGCTGGGTGTCGGTCTTGATTGCCGGTGTTATGGCAGCTGTTATGATTATCTGGCTAAGGGCATTCCAGATCAAACTCCGATTAACCGAATATGTCCGCATCGATCAGTATATACAGGCAATCAAAGAACTAAGTCGCGACATCAGTATTCCGAAATATGCTACGCACATAGTATTCATGAGCAATGCCGCCCGGCAGTCGGAAATCGAATCCAAAATTATTTACTCCATCTTCCAGAAACGGCCTAAGCGCGCTGACATTTACTGGTTCGTACACGTAGACACAACTGACGACCCGTATACGATGGAGTATAAAGTAAATACCATTGCTCCCGACGATGCCTACAAAGTGACGTTCAAACTAGGTTTCCGAGTCGAACAACGTATCAACCTGTTCTTTCGGAAGGTAATCGAAGACATGGTAAAAAATAAGGAAGTGGATATTACGAGTCGCTACGAATCGCTTAGCCGTCAGAACGTTATCGGTGATTTCCGTTTCGTTGTACTCGAGAAATTTCTCTCCTTCGAAAACGAATTACCGACCACCGAGCGGTTGATTATGAATCTTTACTTCAATATTAAAAGCTTCACTACGCCCGAAGATCGCTGGTTTGGTCTGGACAGTAGTTCCGTCAAAATCGAAAAAGTGCCGCTGGTAATCCGCCCAGTCGAAAACGTACAACTCAAACGTATCACATCATAAATGAGCGAAAGAGTGAATGAGTAAAAGTGCGAAGTTCTCGTATCAGCCACTCTTTCGCTCTTTCGCTCTTTCGCTCTTTATTTATGAAGATTCTTATCACCGGCGGAGCCGGATTTGTTGGGGCATCGCTGGCCATTTCATTAAAACAGAACTACCCGCAGTATCAGATTTTTGCGCTCGACAATCTGAAACGTCGCGGTTCAGAATTAAGCCTGTCGCGGCTCAAAGCGGCTGGAATCGAGTTTCTACACGGTGATATACGTAACAAGGAAGATTTTGATACGTTACCGGCTGTTGATACGGTGATTGAAGCATCAGCCGAACCCTCTGTATTGGCCGGTCTCGACGGTACGCCCGATTACTTGATCAATACTAATCTGTTTGGTACGGTCAACTGCCTGAATTATGCACTGAAACACAAGGCTAATTTCATTTTCCTATCGACAAGCCGTGTGTATCCGATCAAAACCATCGAAACGCTCAACTTCGAAGAAGCCGACACCCGTTTTGTCCTGACGGACAACCAACCGGTTCCGGGCGTATCGTCAAAAGGAATTGCGGAGAACTTTCCGCTCGATGGTGCACGCTCACTTTATGGCACCACCAAGCTGGCGTCGGAACTGCTGATTCAGGAATATAACGAGTTTTACGGGCTGAAAACCGTGATTAACCGTTGTGGCGTCATTACGGGTCCGTGGCAAATGGGCAAAGTCGATCAGGGTGTTATGGTGCTTTGGATTGCCAAACATTATTTCGAACAGCAACTGGCGTATATAGGGTACGGTGGCACCGGCAAACAAACCCGCGATATGCTTCACATTGCCGATCTATATCGCCTGATCGACTGGGAATTACATCATCTGGATAACGTAAACGGTCAGATTCTGAACGCAGGTGGTGGCCTAGAAAGTAGTGCCTCGTTGCAGGAGCTAACTAAAATCTGTCAGGAAGTAACCGGCAAAACGATATCGATCAAACAGGTTACCGAAAACCGGGCCGCCGACATTCGGCTTTACATTACCGACAACACCAACGTAACAAAATTAACCGGATGGAAACCGCAACTCGGCATCCGCGAAATCGTAACGGACATTCACGACTGGCTTGATGAAAACCGGGCCGCTCTTGAACCGATTCTGAAGTAATTCCTATCATAGATTAGCCTGAAACTGTCAATCTCATTCTGGGTTGGCAGTTTTTTTTATTTCCCTTTCACTCGAATAGGAAACTATAAGCGACTGATTCTTTTGTATCTTTCTGTCGCTACAAGTGTAAGTTGTACTACGTAGTGACTATCATCAACATCATGAAAAAGCTCCTGTACGTATCGATCCTAATTCCGTTAATACCAACTTTATTATTCGCACAAAAACTCAAGCCGGGCTTTGATAAAGCTGAGTATATCGAGCTTCTTAAAGTGTCAGCTCGTTTTGGTGATTCGGCCTATGTGAGTGCGTTTCCGGTTCCAAAACAATTCAAACCCGTTTATCGCTCACCCACTATGGGCCTCGACAATCGGTGGGATTTATGGACCAATAATCAGGGGGTTGCGGTACTAAGTCTTCGGGGAACTACGGCCAATAGCGTTAGCTGGCTGGCGAATTTTTATGCGGCTATGGTACCCGCAAAAGGCGAATTGCAAGTGAGTGATACCGATACGTTTCGGTACGAACTGGCGTCTAATCCACAGGCTGCTGTGCATGTTGGCTGGCTGATCAGTACGGCTTTTCTGGTAAAAGATATTCTCCCCAAAATCGATTCGAGTTATAAAGCGGGTACTAAAGACATGATTATCATGGGGCATAGTCAGGGGGGAGCGATTGCCTATTTGTTGACGGCTTACCTAAAAAATCTGCAAACAAAAGCGCAACTTCCGACCGATATTCGTTTTAAAACGTATTGCAGTGCTGGCCCAAAACCAGGAAATCTGTATTTCGCTTATGACTATGAAGCGTCTACACAGGAGGGCTGGGCTTATAACGTAGTGAATTCGGCGGATTGGGTACCGGAAGTGCCGTTAACGGTTCAAACGGTCAATGATTTTAACCCGACCAATCCATTTGCGGGTGCGCCTGCGCTTATCAAAAAACAAAAGCTACTAAATCGTATTGTGTTGAAACACGTATACAACAGCTTGAGCAAACCTTCGCTTAAAGCACAGAAAAACTACCAGAAATACCTCGGAAACGTAGCGGCTAATACGATAAAGAAAAACCTCAACGGCTACGTATCGCCTAAATATTACAACAGCAATCACTACGTCCGAACGGGCACTACCATAGTGCTACGTGCCGATAGTGCTTACTTCGCCAAATACCCGAACAGTCAGGAGAAAGTTTTTACGCATCACTTCCACCCGCCTTACATGTATCTGGCCGAAAAACTACCATAACGCCCTAATCTCCGATTTTTCGATTATTGGTTTGCCGCAATTTTTACCGATTGTGGTTGATTAGCTACGTTCGCCATCCACTTGCGAATAATATTTGCCAATGGACGGAACTCTATCAGAAACCCATCGTGACCATAAAGCGAGTCGATTTCTTCGTAACTGGCATCAGGAATATGGCGTGCCAGAAACTGCTGTTCTGAAGGAGGGAACAACAAATCGGACCGGATACCGACAACCAGCGTCCGCGATTTAATCTGGCCCAATGCATTCAGAATGCTTCCCCGGTTTCGGCCCACATTGTGCGAATCCATCACCTTTGAAAGTGTCCAATATGTAAAGGCATTGAATCGGTCGACCAGCTTTTCGCCCTGATACCGCTGATAACTAGCCGCTTTGTATTCGTCTAGCTGTTCATTGTTGTCCAGAGCTTGCGTAAAGCCATACGTATCATAATTCCGATACGAAATCATCGCCATCGCCCGTGCCGCTTTCATACCATTGCTTCCGGCATCGTTACGTTGTTCGCGCCAGGTTGGGTCAGCTTCAATGGCCATCCGCTGCGCTTCGTTGAAGGCAATACACCAGGGCGATGCCACAGCACTGGCAGCAATTAAAATTAGGTTTTGAATGAGATTGGGTTGAAGAATAGCCCATTCCACAGCCTGCTCACCGCCAACCGATCCGCCAATACAGGTGTGAATTTTTTCGATACCTAACTCCTGACGTAGCAAATCCATAGCCCCTACCATATCGCGAATGGTAATGGCCGGAAAATCATGGTAATAAGGCTGTCCCGTTGCCGGATTTGGTGACAGTGGCCCCGTTGATCCATAACACGACCCCAATACATTTACGCAGACAATAAAATCCTTATTCGGGTCAAAATATTTGCCCGAACCTACCATTCCACCCCACCAATCGCCTGCATCGGCATTGCCCGTTAACGCATGACATACCCAGACAACGTTCGAATGACCTGATGCTACGTCGTCAGATTGTAAGGCACCACGTGTTGTGTAGGCCAGACGGAAACCAGCCAGGCTCTCGCCCGATTCGAGCGGAAAAGAGTATTTGTAATCGAAGTATTGTAAGTCCAACGAAATTTCTATTTCACGTTTCAGGCGTTACGTTTCAGCTTCATGAGCAACTGAAACGTAACGCCTGATCCAGTTTATACACGTACCGTTTCGGCAATCTTCGCAAATGCCTGCTCGAAATCAGCTTTAATATCGTCAATATATTCGATGCCTGCCGACACACGTAGTACGCCCGCTTCAACGCCTGCGGTAGCCTGTTCTAACTCGCTCAGTTGTTGGTGTGTAGTAGCGGCCGGGTGAATAATCAGCGTTTTTGAGTCGCCAACGTTAGCCAGATGACTCACTAGTTTAAGGCTATTTACGAACGTATCAGCCGCTGATTTATCGCCTTTGATTTTGAAACTAAATACGCCCCCAAAACCGCGTTTCAGGTATTTTTTAGCTAGTTCATGATACGGGCTACTTTCCAGACCCGGATAGTTGACAAACTCAACCTGCTCGTGTTGTTCGAGCCACTGGGCTAGTGCCAGCGCGTTCTGCACAGTACGTTCTACACGTAACGATAAGGTTTCTAAGCCCTGCAACAGAAGGAATGAGTTGAACGGGCTAATGGCAGGTCCGAAATCACGTAGTCCTTCAACACGAGCCCGGATAATGAACTGAATGTTGCCAAATGGTCCATTTACGCCAAAAACATCGCTAAATACCAACCCGTGATAGCCTTCCGACGGTTCGCTAAACTGCGGAAACTTGCCATTCCCCCAGTTGTAATTTCCACTATCGACAATTACTCCGCCAATGCTGGTTCCATGACCGCCAATCCATTTCGTCGCCGATTCCACTACTACAGCAGCACCGTGTTCGATGGGTCGGAACAGATAACCTCCAGCGCCAAACGTATTATCAACAATCAAGGGTAAATCAAGTCCTTTTGCGAGAGCCGCTATTGCTTCGAAATCAGGAATATTGAAACCCGGATTCCCGATGGTTTCGAGATAAATGGCTTTTGTATTCTCGTCAATCAGTTTGGCAAACGCTTCGGGCTTGTCGCCATCGGCAAATCGCGCTTCAATACCCAACCGCTTAAACGACACCTTGAACTGATTATACGTACCACCGTAGAGGAAAGAGGTGGTCACGAAATTATCGCCCGCGCTAAGAATATTGGTCAGCGCGATAAACTGAGCCGCCTGCCCCGACGATACTGCCAATGCCGCCACGCCACCTTCGAGCGCAGCAATTCGCTTCTCGAAAACGTCGGACGTTGGGTTCATGATCCGGGTATAAATATTACCGAATGCTTTTAGCGCAAATAAATCGGCTCCGTGCGCCGAGTCATTGAAAACGAACGATGTGGTTTGATATATAGGTACCGCCCGTGAATTGGTTGTTGGGTCGGGCTCCTGACCGGCATGCAACTGAAGCGTATCGAAATGAAGTTCTGACATGGTGAAAGGTTTTGTTGTTATACAGATATAGAGTTTTGTAGGAATAGAGCTGGCTGGTGTAGGAAACGTTACAATAGTATGACCATACAACACTACAGCACAAAAAAGCACACGAAGAACTCTCCCGTTTTCGCGGCAGTGGTCAGAGGAAATTTAGCTGGCCCTGAAGGGCATACAGCACCGGATGTAGAGCATGTTAATTTCGATTTATAGTCCCTAAAATGCTTTTAGGCAGGAGTTAGCACCTTGCCATGTGGTAGGTTGCCAGCGGTTCGCAGAGCCTGATCTCTCCCCGCTTCTGTATAAATCAATTCGCGTTAGAAGACGCGTAGGAATTGACTTGATGGCGCAAGTATACTAGCCAAATAATGGGAATCCAAACACTAGAAGCTTTTTCTGATCACGAACAGATTTTTTCGGGCTTAATCGTAAATCGCTTCTTGATAAGTCAACGGATTGTTTACTTTTGCAGTAAGACTCACCGCCGTCATGAATCCGACTTACCGTTATAACCGCGATAATGCTACCCGAGTAGCAGGAACCACAACGTTAAAGGACGCTATCGGTCAGTTGTTGAAAGCGTATCAACTTCAGGGACGCTTCAACGAAACCTACCTCGAAGCGTTCTGGGGCCGTATGATGGGGCCAGCTATTGCTTCACGTACCAATCGGCTCTACGTTCGCGACCGTAAACTTCACATCGAAATTTCGTCAGCACCGCTACGTAACGAACTCGTCAACGCCAAACAGAAGTTGATTCAACTTGTCAACAAAGACATGGGGACCGACGTTATCGACGACGTTATTTTTATCTAGCCAATTCTTCCTGCATTACCTGTTTTTCGGGCATTCCTTTCCAGATTGTCCAGTGCAAACGTAGCCATACGAATAGTAGCGGCAATACCATTAGGGCGTATTGATTCACGTAATGATCGCGAATATAGGCGGGGAAAATATCGGTGGGCGAGAAACTGGAAATCAGCAGCGCAAACGCCAACAACAGGTTATCCAGCGATGTTTTGGCCGATACGACGTACCAGATTGCTACACCTGTAAAGCTGATGATAAACGTGGGCGATTCGAAACCGGTGCTGGCCAGATTCAGGAATAACAGTGTTGAGGCTACTATGCTCAACTGAAACCGAACGTTCTGATACAGGTTTGTTTTCAGGTAAGCCGTCGCAAAAATCAGCAATCCGGGAATAATAAAGTATAGATTAGACAACGTAGCGTCGTGAAACAACCGACGAAACATACCCATTACACACACGTCGGTTCGGGTATTGGTCAGATCAACATTTAGCTGATTTTTATAAGACAGTGATTCGTACCAGTCATAATAACACTGAATAGTGTAATCGACGCCTACAAATAACATGGGCAACGTAACAAATACGATTGTCGATAGAATTCCCCCCACTACGTAGCGCAGCTTATTCTGGGCGAACGGAAAAAATGCCAGCCCAACTACACCATATAATTTAATCAGCGTCCCAAGCGCTACGTTCGCAGCTGCCCGAACTTCCTGCTGTTTGTGCAGTTGCGTATACGACAGAATAATCATACCCACACAAATGTGATGAAACTGAGTATTTAGCAAACACGTGTACGACGTATTAAGTACTAGCCAGCTTACGATGGCCCGTTGCCGATTGGTCAGTGGCAGTTCGTAAATGGTGTAAAGCAGAAATAGGGAATTAAATACGTTCCATAACGTAACGCTCAGGAGCGTCGGCATCCAATAGAACGGAGCAATCAGCAACGCGAAAATGGGGCCGTAATGATAGGAATCGAACGTTTCAGCCGGGTATTCCAGAAACAGATTCTGGTGAGCCAGCAAATGTTTGAAGCTGTTGATGAACAGCAGAAAATTATTGATAAAAGCCCCCGGCTCTCCCAGATAATATTGCTTAACGCCCGTCAGAACGCCCAGTAGCGTCCAGATAACCAGAATAGTACGTTTATTGAAAAAGAAAGGATGCTGGAAAAAGTGTGTCATGTAGTTGAGCCCTCAGCGCTATATTCCTAGCAATCTGATCAGGCAAAACTACAACCGACGACATGTTCAATTGATTAACACGTCATTAATTTCCTTCAGGTAAGTAGATAACCTGCTACGTATCAGCCGGTTTAATCAAAACTTTATCAGCAGATTCTTACGATCTTTTTGAAGCGTTAGCGGCTCGTTCGTAAACTGAGCATTCAGGCCGACTTTGCGCGCAAGAGCGAGCCATTGCAGTTCGGGAAGTTCCAGAAAGCCGTTTGCTTTTCGTACTTCGTGATAGGATGAAAACCGTAATTCAAAAAGCAGTTTCATCATCGCGAACAGCCTGCCCTCCCGCACGGATTGATTAACAATGCTCACAATATCTTTGATGATTCCACCCCCAACCATAATATCACAGATGAGTGCTTTCGCTCCCGGAGCCGCCAGTTGTTTGATGTTACGTAGCAACTTCTCTACTTCATCGGCATTTCGGTAGTATTGTACTACGCTCATCACGATGATAATATCAAACTGCTTATTGGCTACCGGACTGAAATTCAGATAATCGTCGGGCGACAAATCATGAAAGAAAACAGTCGGATGATTGGCATGCTTGTCACGACCCATTTCGTTGTAACGCTGCGAAATATCAATTCCATGAATTTCGGCAACCCGGTCGTGCCAGGCGTCTTCCAGATTACCCGGCCCCGAACCGATATCCAGCACCCGTTGCGTTTTCGACAGGGTTACGTATTTCTCAACCTTTGCCAGAAAGTAAGCATAGTTGTTCGACATGGCATTGTCGAACTTATTTTCTTTTTGCCAAAAATCCAGCCAGGTTGACGCCATATCACTCGTTACGTTAGTTCTTTTATAAGTTAAGAATATACTGGTACATCTACCTCGCGACGCGCCTGCGTTGCCGACGTCGATACGTGCATTAAGTAGATAATTCTGAACCAGATTAATACGCAGGGAAGCGCTTTCAATACGTAGGGTTTCACAAACTGCTCACGCAGAAAAACCGGAAAAATATCGCTCGGAGAAAAAACCGTGAGTATCAGACAACTAATTAACAGAACCCGGTCAAGTATTGTTTGCGGACAATAAAACCACCAGAGCACTACGCCCGTTACGGCCGTGATGTAGGTAGGCGACTCAGCCACCGGATTGAAAATAACCTGAAAAATGAGTATCGATGCCACCATCTGCAACCGAAAGGTGCGTTCTGTAAACTTCTTTACGTGTGCATAAACCGTACAGAACAATACTACCCCCAAACCGATAATTACAGGCGTTGCTACGTCGGGCGAGATGAATACGTGAACCAGCCGGTGAATAGACGTATTGGCCCATTTATCGCCGTCCGATTTGATGAACAGTTGCGTAACCCATAGCTCATACTGCATGTAGAGCTTATCCGGCGACGTAAACAGGATTGGTAATATCCCCAGAACAACTCCCCAGATAAGCAACGATCCTAGAAAACGAACTTTACCGGGATAGAGTAAAAACAACGCAGCCGCAACCAGGCTGTAGATTTTGATATTGAATCCAAGAATGATAAAAAAGGCAGCCCAGAAGGGTTGGCGTTTTTCAAAACAGAGAAAAACAAACAGGGGAATGGCAGCAATAAGCGGATTAGTCTGGCTGTTGACAAGCGATGTGAAAAGCTCCTGTAAGCTGAACCAGTAGGCAAATACTTTCTGCTGATGCGTAAGCGGCATCCGATAAATGGCCCAAACCCAGACACCTGCAAACAGAAAATGCCAGATAAATAGCCCTGCTGAAAACGGCAACGCAAACACGGGCGAAAACAAAGCCGCAAACGTAGGCGCGTAATGATAATGGTCGGAATACTGCGCCGGATAGAGCGAATACATGCTTATTCCCTCAATCAGATGCTGGAGCGAGTAATAGAAAATTTTATAATTATTGGAGCCCGATTTAAAAACGATCCGGCAACTGGCAAACAGCGTTAAGGCTGTATATACACCGAAAATAAATCGATAGTCACGAAAGATGGGCTTTCGAAAAAAAGATAGCATCAGAAACAGACGTTTGTTTCACCTAATCCACCTTATCTGGTGAAGGTTATTTTCTATTTATTGACAACGCTACGTTCAGTACCAAGCTGTTGCATAAACTCACTCATGGTGCTAAACTCACCCAGCGGTTTTAAATAACGTAGCAGTTGTTCAACCCGGTCGAGCAGTTCATTACGCGAATGACGACGAACGTAGGTTGGAATTTTCTCGTAAGCTGCCAAATCGGTAAACTCCCAGGGGTGCACATACAGATTCAGAAAACCGTCTGCTTTGAGCGTCTGGCGGCAGAGTTGTTTGTAATAACTAAACGGAAAATTCTTCAGACTTAACCAGAATAGGGGTAAACGTAGTGTTGGCGTAACAGACGCCGGAATCTGCCAAACGCCCGACTCCCGAAACGGGTGTCGGGGTTCGCCCCAATGATTATACCGACCCGGCAGCCAGGTCGGATGAAGCGACGAATTATATTGATAACCAGCCTGCTGTACGTCGTTCGGATCGACAAAGCCCATTCGCGCCCGCCGAAAACCCAGAATCGGCTTTTGCAGAAGTTCTTCCAGCGCCAGCCGGGATTTAAGCAAATCGGCTGGTTCGAACGTAGTATGGTAATAGCCGTGCGAAGCGATTTCGTGATGTTGCGAAAGCCGCCGAATCAGACCCGGTTCATGGAGCGCGTAGTTAGCCGTTGTAAACAACGTAGTACGGGCACCCACCGCGTCGAAGCGTTCGGCAAGTGGTTTTAAACCGCGCGTCGATACGTCTATTTGCTCGCTTAATGGAATATCATGACCAAACTCAACAGCCGTATCGAACTCCTCTACGTCAACGGTAAATAAAATATGTCGTCTTCCTGTTCGTTCGGGACTTGCCATTTTGTTACGGTCTCTTCGATCTCACTTGTATCGCTGATGATGTAGGCAGGTCGCCCTTTTACTTCAACAAACGTTTTTCCTAGATAAACGCCGATGATGCCGATCATGATAAACTGCACGCCACCAATCAGTACAGAAAGTACAACCAGCGTGGTCCAGCCCGATACCGTAGCGTCGGTAAAGAAATATTCGTAGGTAGCTTCGGCACCAAAGAGCAGCGCAAACAGCGACATGCCAAAGCCTAATAATACCGACAAATATAAAGGCTTGGTGGAAAATGAGGTAATCCCCATTGCCGCCAGTTTCAGCATTTTGCGGAATGAGTACTTCGAACGGCCAGCATAACGAGCGGCTGGCTGATAGAGAATCCGGCATTGCTTAAAGCCAACCCATGAAATGGCTCCCCGCAAAAACAGATCGTTCTCTTTGAACTGTTTCAACGTATCGACCACTTTACGGTCGAGCAATCGAAAATCAGCCGCGCCATCTTCAATTTCCAGACCCGATACGCTACGTAACAGTTTATAGAATTGAGTCGACGTAGTACGTTTGAACCACGAAAGTTTCTGATCGACTTGCCGAACGGTATATACAACTTCGTATCCTTGCCGCCATTTTTCGATGAGCGCCGGAATCAGTTCGGGAGGGTGTTGAAGGTCGGCATCGAGACAGATAACAGCTTCACCACGGGCATTGTCATAACCAGCCCTTAGCGCCATCTGATGGCCGAAGTTGCGTGAAAAAGAGAGGAAACGAACTACGGGATAAGCTTTACTGAGCTGGCGAAGTACATGACGGGTCTGATCGGAACTTCCGTCATCAATAATCAGAATCTCGTAAGACTTGTACTGTTCCATTACAGCAATGAGCCGATGAACCAGTACAGGCAAATTTTCTTCCTCATTAAAAGCGGGTACAATCAGACTAATCATACCTGATTCCAATCTCATAATTTTTATCTTAAAAAGAGTTACGGCAGGCTTTCTCAAAGCGTCCGCTAAAATAAGTAATTTTACTTAATAATTTATCACTATTACTTAAATTTAATTATTTGTTTTTTTTCAAAACGTGCTTACTTGTTGGTAAATAAGCTCAATTTCTGCTGCTTCCTGCGGCAATTTCAGTAGGTTGAACCAACGATAGCCGCGCTGCCTCGAGGTCTAGCTCCTGTTCTATTTTTCTAAGTATTTCACCGTCTAATAAACTTCCCTGACGTAGTGATTCCAATACACCACGCTCAACTACAATTAATTCTAACTGAAGCTGAATGGCCTGCTGATAAAGTTCCGCAGGACGCTCTCCAATACCCTGGGCACGTAGCGTACCATTCA
Source organism: Spirosoma daeguense (assembly GCF_054776875.1). Taxonomy (NCBI): domain Bacteria; kingdom Pseudomonadati; phylum Bacteroidota; class Cytophagia; order Cytophagales; family Cytophagaceae; genus Spirosoma; species Spirosoma daeguense. The sequence goes on along the minus strand of NZ_BAAHBF010000003.1, from coordinate 374,502 downwards.
ATTCGTTGATTTTTAACTCATATGCATTTTTAACATAGTTCAACACGTCGTCGTGTACAGAACCGGCCGAATGGTTGGCTTCCAGATGTGTAATGGCTTGTTGGGCCATGCTACGTCGTAACCGAAGCTCTTCGCGTTTTTCGTCAATGGCCTCTCTCACTTGTAATCCCTCAATCAGCAGCGGCAACGTAAGACCCTGAATCACCAGCGTGCAAAAAATAACGATGAACGTAATAAACAAAATCAGGTCACGGCCTGGAAAAGGTGTCCCGTTGGGCAATACGTTGGGCAATGCTAGTGCACTTGCCAGCGAAACAACACCCCGCATCCCCGACCAGCTAATAATAGCGATCTGCTGCCAGGTTGGTCGTTGCTCGCGTGACCGGATTCGTTGACTCAGCCAGCGCGGCACGTAGGCCCCCGGAAACACCCAGACAATCCGGCACAAGACCGCTACCAGACTGATTAGCAGTCCATAATTAACCGCCTGCGGCAGGGTGTAGCCATTTAAATCAGCCACGATGGATGGCAGTTGCAGACCTATCAGAATGAAAACCAGCCCATTCATCAGAAACGTTACAACTTCCCAAACCGAATTCGTTTGCAGTCGGCTCTGATGGGTAAAAAACTCGGAGGTACGTACCGACAGATATAAACCGGTTGTTACTACAGCCAATACGCCCGAAATATGAAATTCTTCGGCAATCAGGTAGGAACTGTAAGGCGTCAGAAGCGTAATGGCGGTACTGCTGATGCCATCTTTACCTACCATGCGATGCACCCGAATCATGACCCAGCCAATAGCTAGCCCAAGTGCTACGCTCGCGATAGCAATACCCACAAAACGAACGCTTGCTTCCCATAACACAAACTGGTTCGTTAAGATAGCAGCAAGACTGTAACGATAAATAATCAGACTGGTGGCATCGTTCACCAGACTCTCTCCTTCCAGCACCGTTGAAATACGTTTCGGTACGGTCAGCCCTTTCATTACCGACGATGCAGCCACGGCATCGGGTGGCGAAATGATGGCTCCTAATAAATAACCCTGTGCCAGCGAAAAACCCGGAATATAGGTGTAGGCCACTAGCGCTACAATAGTTGATGTAAACAGCACCAGACCAAGCGCTAACAATGAAACCGGGCGGCTATATAGTTTTAACTCTACATTATCAATCTGCCAGGCAGCACCATACAACAAAGGAGGCAGAAAAATAAGAAAGACAACATCGGGCGATAACACAACAGGCGGCAAACCAGGTATCCAGCCAATCAACAAGCCAACAATAACCAACAGAATTGGATAAGATATACGTAGCCATCGCGAGACTACAGTCATTAACGTAGTAACGCCGAGTAGGCCAGTTATAATTTCTACTGGGTGCATGGAATAAACTAGAATGGTGACAGACTGACAACCGCATACTGGCTCCCCAAATTTGCTATACCTTTGCCGGGAGCCTATTGGCGGTTTGTTACGTAACAAAACTATTCACTATGAATTCATCAACAAGTCAACTTTCTCGCTCTATCTCAAAAAAGGGCCAGTTTGTTCCGGGTGATGAGCAACGTAACGACCTAGCTGTACATTGATAACCTGAAACGTATACAATTTTGATTCTCCCTCCTTTTTTACGTCCTGGCGATACGGTTGGTGTTGTTTCACCAGCAAGCTGGTTTCCGTATGATGAATTGGCCGATGGACTGCGGATTCTGCGCGAAGACTGGCAATTAAATGTGATCGAAGGTGAAAGCGTACAGGCAGTAGATGGACCGTTTGCCGGATCTGACAATCTCCGCCGGGCCGATTTACAACGCTTTTTTGATGACCCTTCTGTTCGGGCTATCATCACTACTCGTGGTGGATATGGTTGTTATCGTATTGCCGATGGTCTTGATTTAGCAGGCATTAAAAAACATCCAAAATGGCTCGTCGGATTCAGCGATATTACTGTGCTACTTAGCCTATTACAGCGAGAAAATATTGTCAGTCTGCATGGTCTGATGGCGCGTAATTTTGGAGGCTCAGATCGAATCGAGTCATTAGAATCGCTACGTAAGTGGCTGTTCGGCGAGCCACCCGCTCACTATACGGTTTCAAATCATCCACTTAATCGTATGGGTCGTGCAACTGGCCCACTCATTGGCGGAAATCTGACCTTGCTTATTAATTCGATTGATACGCCTACCGACCTGAGTTTTGCCGGAAAGATTCTGTTTATCGAAGAAATTGACGAAACACTTTTTTCGCTTGACCGGATGATGATGCAATTACGCAGGTCGGGGCGTCTGGCCGAGTTAGCCGGTTTGGTTGTCGGGCAATTTACCGACATGCGCATCAGCACATCCTTACCTTTCGGCAAAGACGCTTTCGAAATTATTGCCGACACGGTAGCACCCTATAACTACCCGGTTCTGTTCGATTTCCCGGCGGGACACGTACCGTACAATCTGGCGTTACCCATTGGCCATACCGTTGAATTGGTCGTACAACCCGCAAACGGACGTATCAATTTTAAGTACAAGCAAACGTAATAACGTAGCACGATTACTACGTATCCCACTATTTTCAAACAAACGTATTGATTTTCAAATCGTATGTCTTTCACTGATTCTGTTATCTGGATTACGGGAGCATCTTCCGGTCTTGGCGAAGCGATTGCGCTGGAACTGGCTCAATACAAGCCCAAACTTGTTTTATCGGCCCGGCGAAAGGACGAGTTACAACGGGTTGCTAATCAGACAGGTTTGCCCGAAAGTGACATACTGATTCTACCAATCGATATTACGGATAAGGCAATCTTACCCACGCACGTAGAAACGGTACGTCAACGATTCGGACGTATTGACTATGTGTTTCAGAATGCAGGCATTACGCAACGTAGCAGCGTAGCCGACACCAATTTCTCGGTATATGAGCAATTGATGGATGTTAATTTCTTCGGAGTCGTAGCACTTACCAAGGCAATTTTGCCAGGTATGCTAGCGCAGAAAAGTGGTCATTTCATTGTCACGAGCAGCGTAGCAGGCAAGTTAGGGACTAAATACCGCTCGGGTTATTGCGCGAGTAAACACGCTCTGCACGGTTTTTTCGACTCGCTACGTGCCGAAACGGCCCATACTGGTTTGAACGTAACAATCGTCTGCCCCGGCTACATCCGAACACCCATTTCGTTCAACGCGCTGGGTGGCGATGGTAATAAGCATAGCAAAATGGACGATAACCAGAATCAGGGAATGGCTCCTGAAGAGTTTGCCCGTCAGCTTGTTAAGGCCGTGAAACGCAAGAAGGAGGAAGTTTATATTGGAGGAAAGGAAATCTACGGCATTTACCTGAAACGGTTTCTTCCGGGTCTACTATCTACGATTCTGAAAAAACGTACTGACGTTTAACAGAAAAGCGGTTTGATACGTCCTTTTACTACGTATCAGACCGCTTTTCACTACGTTCTCAAAAACTATTTTCCGCTAGCGGTAAGTTCTTTGACAGCCGTTCCTTTACTGGCAAATTCCATATAATCGGTGGTCAAATGGCAAAGTGTTTTCATACCCAATACGAAGCAGCTTTCATCTATCTGAAAATCGGGCGTATGGTGCGATGGAACCTCTTCAACTTTTTTCCCTTTGCTCATTCCGCCCAGAAAGTAGAAGAAACCCGGTACTTTCTGCTGATAGAATGAGAAGTCTTCGGCGCCAGTCTGTACAGTGGTCAATTTCACATTATTCTTACCAGCCACTGCTTCAAGTGAGGGCGCCATCTGGTCGGTCAGTTTGGGATCGTTATACGTAACGGGGTACATGATGTCGATTTTCACATCAGCCTTTGCTCCTGCACTTTCGGCAATATTAGTCGCAATTTCGTTGATACGTCGGTGAACCAGTTTCTGATCAGTCGGGCTAAACGTCCGAATGGTACCGATCATATTAGCCTCTTCTGGAATGATATTCTGGCGAATACCGCTGTGCAGTGCACCCACCGTTACAACAGCCGGATTTTCGGTCAACGGCAGATTTCGGCTTACAATAGTCTGGAGCCCCATAACTACCTGTGCCGACGTAACAATCGGGTCAACGCTAGACCATGGAGCGGCTCCATGCGCCTGACGACCTTTAATTTTAATTGCATACGAATCAACGGCTGCCATCGTAGCACCCGGCCGGTATTTGATGGTGCCAACTTCCGTTTGCGAATTGATATGCAGACCAAAAATGGCGTCAACCTTTGGGTTTTCCAGAACTCCTTCTTTCACCATCAAAAAAGCCCCACCTTCTTCGCCTTCCGGTGCACCCTCTTCAGCAGGCTGGAAGATAAACTTAACCGTACCGCGCAGATCGCTTTTAACACTACTCAATACTTCTGCTACACCCATCAGCATCGCTACGTGTGTATCGTGCCCGCAAGCGTGCATGACACCCGTTTGCTGGTTATTGTATTCCGTTTTTACCTGCGACTTAAATGGCAGATCGACACGCTCGGTTACCGGCAGCCCATCCATATCAGCACGTAGCGCAACAACGGGGCCAGGCTTACCACCTTTCAACAAAGCAACAATACCTGTTTTTGCTACGCCCGTTTGCACCTCCATACCCAGTGATTTAAGGTGAGCCGCAATTTTGGCCGCCGTCTGAAATTCACGATTACCGAGTTCTGGGTGCTCATGAAAATCCCGACGCCACGTTACCACTTTCTTTTCCAACCCTTCGGCAAGTTTATCCATTCGGGCATTCAGGGCTGTTGTTTGCCCAACGGCATTCTGGACAGCCAGACCACCAATTGCCAGAGCAGCTATAACCGAGACGTATTTATTCATGAAAATATCCTATTTATTTATTTTTCTCATTTGTGCCCTAATTTACTAGGAGAAACGTAGAAAATATTCTTTTTCATGATTATTTGCACTCAAAATTTCCCATTTTGCCAATAGCCCTTACTATTGATTTTTCATTTCAAGTCTGATAGATCAACTGGCAAGCCATCTCTACAAATAGTCTTCTTACTATTATCCTGTTTATAGGCTTGAAATCATCTACTATCAATACAATGAATAACTAGGTTACAATTAGTTAGGCTTTCGCTTTTAGGATACCGCTATTTTCGCTTCAATATGCCGTATTCATGAAATTATCCTATTTTACTCCATCCTTGCAACGACCTATATAAACTTATCTAACCAATTCCAAATCTACCTTATCTACTGATATATAGCTTTATTACAGAATCTCACCTGTCTGAACTCTATAGAGTATTTACAATCAGCATTTCGAACAAAGCTAAAAAAAATCTCATATACGGCATTTAATGTTCCATTACTCTATAATATCTTTGTTGCGTATTTTCATTCTTTTTTATGTTAATTTAACCTTTACTCACAAATGCACAAAATTTTATTTGGAAGCTGGCTGCTTTCAATCTTGTTCTGCCTACCCGTTTTAGCGCAGGATATTACTGTAAGTGGCCGCATCACTTCATCAGACGACGGGTCTCCGCTACCAGGTGTGACCATTCAGGTAAAAGGCGAAAACCGGGGAAGTAATACGGACGCCAACGGAAATTATCGGATCAATTCACCAGCTAACGGTACGTTAATTTTCAGCTTCATCGGCTATACCTCGCAGGAAGTAGCCGTTAATAATCGCTCGGTTGTTAATGTATCGCTCATAAGCGATGCACAGCAATTGAGCGAAGTGGTGGTTATCGGTTACGGCACACAAAGCCGTCAGGATGCTACAGGAAGTATCGGATCAGTGAAAGGATCTACTATTGCCCAAATGCCGATTCAGAGCTTTGAATCGGGTCTGGCTGGGCGTACGGCTGGTGTTCAAATCACCGTTCCCAACGGTATTGTCAATAACCCGCCTGTATTCCGGATTCGGGGCACAAACTCGATTTCACTTAGCTCGTATCCCCTTATTGTTGTTGACGGTATACCTACGTTCACCGGCGACCTGGGTTCTACCAACGCACCGAGTAACCCGCTGGCCAGTATCAACCCGAACGATATTGAGAGCATGGACGTAGCGAAAGATGCTGCTGCCACAGCTATTTACGGTAGTCGCGCGGCTAATGGCGTTGTGTTTATTACAACTAAACGCGGTAAAGCCGGAAAAGTGAAAGTAACCTACGATGGATGGGTTGGCTTCGCGAATACGTATCGCTTACCTAAATTGTTGAATGCACAGGAGTATATCAACTTCAAATCATCTGCCGTTGCCAATAATCCTACAGCTTCTGCTGTACGATTTGTTCAGACCAATGATGCCAACGGTAATCCCATCGACACAAAATGGTATGACCTCATCTATCGGCAAGGTGTATCACATAGCCACAACCTGAATGTTTCGGGTGGCAGTGAAAACACAAACTATTATTTTTCAGTTGGTTATACCGATCAACAGGGGATTATTCGCAGAAATGATTTCAGTCGGATGAACGTTCTGTTTAACGTTGATAGCAAGCTCGGCAAACGAGTTACAATTGGTGGCAAAATCGCTTATTCTAATGAGAAAAACTTGTCGGCCGGAACATCTGGCTCACTGAATGGAGAGGCTTTCAATACAGCCGGTTTAGGTCGTGTTGGTCTGGTTCTTCCTCCACTACTCTCGCCATATAACAACGACGGTACGTATAACCTGAATGGTTCGGCCATCGGTTTTGCCAATAATGTGATTGGTACGTCGATTTCTTATCCTAACCCGCAACCAATGTTAGACTTAAACCGGTCTAACACTATGAATGACCACATCCAGTCGAACGCTTATTTGCAGTTTAAACCGCTGGATTGGATTACGTTAAGAAGCACATACGGTATTGATTATCTGCTGGTTGATAACGATTTATATCAGTCGCCAATCACGAGCGATGGTTATGCTTCAACAGGAAACGCGACGAGCAACTTCCGTAAATTACAAACCTGGTTGTGGACTAATACGGCTCAATTTGACCGTTCGTTTGGCGGTGCCCATAATTTCAGTCTCTTATTGGGTCAGGAGCAGCAACGTACTACGCAGGTTGGTTATGGCTTGAACCGCCAGAACATCTCTGACCCGAACTACACGGTTATTCAGGCAGGTTGGGCAACCAACAACCCTTCGAACGCTATTTTTACTGAGAACTACCTGCTTTCTGCGTTCGGTCGGTTAAACTATAATTTCAAAGAGAAATATTACCTGAGTGGTAACTTACGTCAGGATGAATTCTCGGCGTTAGGCGTGAAAAAAGGAACGTTCTATGGTCTTTCGGCTGGTTGGGAAATTGCTCAGGAAGGTTTCTGGAAATCAGCCCATCTGGATAACATCTTCAGCAGTTTCAAACTACGTGGTAGCTACGGTAAAGTCGGTAACATTGGTGGTATCAATGATTACTCACCCTATTCATTGTATGGCTCAGGTCTATACGGTGGTGTTCCAACGTTGTTTTTCCAGAATGTGGGTAACACCAACCTGAAATGGGAAACCAGTACCAAAACTGATGTTGGTATTAATTTTGGTATCCTCAACGACCGTATCACCGGCGAGATTGCCTATTACAACAACGATATCAACAACCTGATTCTGAACGTAGCACAAGCGCCATCGACGGGTATTCCAGGACCACTTGGCCCTGTTACTACGGTTGTTTATCCTCCGCAAAACGTAGGGGCTATGTATAACCGGGGGCTTGAGGTTTCGTTGAACGCTCGCGTTGTTAATACACAGGCATTCCAATGGTCGTCGAACTTCAATATTACGTTCAACAAGAACGAAGTTACTGCATTGGCTCCGGGTCTTGGCGTAATCCAAACGTCTACAGGCTCGCTGGAAACGGTTAACCAGACGGCGCCAGGTTACTCACTCGGTCAGCTTTGGGTGGTACGTACAAACGGTGTTGATCCGGCAACCGGCAAACGTATTTTCGTTAACTCGGCAGGTCAGAACGTTTACTATCAGTTCTATGCACCATCGGGTCAATTCAACTACTCGACTACACCTGACGGTACCACACGCTACGTTAGCCCAACGGGTGGCTCGTCGATTACACAGGCTGCCGATGGCGTTATGTATGCTAATGTAAACCCTAAAGTGTATGGTGGCTGGGACAACAATTTCAAGTTTAAAAACTTCGATCTGGGTGTTCTGCTGACGTATCAGTTAGGCTTCTCGGTTTACTACGGCACGAACTCCGGTTTGCACGATCAACGCTTCTGGAACAACGACCGTGACGTACTGACCGACGCATGGCAGAAAGAAGGCGATACAGGCAAAAAATATGCAAGGCCTGTATTCAACGACAATACGTCGAACGGCTCGGCTTTCCCGCTGGATATCAACGTATTCAAAGGCGATTTCCTGAAAGTTCGGTCGCTGACACTAGGCTACACACTGCCAACTTCGCTGCTTAACAAGGCAAAAATCAGTAACCTTCGGGTTTACGTAAGCGGCCAGAATCTAGCTGTATTGACCAAATATCCTGGTCCAGATCCAGAAGTTTCCTCGAACGGTATTGGTACAGGCAGCAACACCAGCCAGGGTGTCGACAGAAATACGATTGGTAATGCTCGTACTATCACGATTGGTCTGCGCGCTGGTTTTTAATTTTTGACAGAGAAAGACATCATGAAAAAGAAAATACATTATTCTATATTTTTCTGCCTGACACTGCTGGGGCTTAGCTCCTGCGACAGGAGTTTACTCAATCCAATCCCGCAGACAACAGTTCTCGATGCCCTTGCGCTAAGTACGCCGGCTCGCGTACAAAACCAGCTTCTGTCGCTCTATGGCGCCATGAAAGACGGTAATTTCTACGGCGGTCGCTACGTTATCTATGGCGATATTCGGGGTGAGGATTTCATTAACGAAACGTCGAACCTTGTAACAGGTTCTGACGTATGGGGCCTAAACGCAACCAATAGTGCAACGGCGGTAGTTAACCTCTGGTACTTTGCTTACCTGACTATCAACAAGTGCAACGTCTTTCTGGATGGCATGGCAGCCAGTGGCACAACAGTGGTTAGCGCCGATCTGGCAGCTCGTTATATTGCAGAAGCTAAATTGATTCGGGCGCTTAGCTATTATAGTCTGCTTCAGTATTATGCTCGTCCATATGCCGACGGAAACGGTAACAAACCCGGTCTTCCACTACGTTTAACCGGCATCAACAGCGTTGGCCAATCCGATCTGGCACGTAGCACCGTTGCCGAAGTGTATACGCAGATTCTGAAAGATTTGAACGAAGCAGAAGCCGGTTTGCCTGCTACGTATACAGCAAGTTCAGATAACACGACCCGTGCGCATAAGAACACAGCTATTGCGCTGAAAACCCGTGTTTATCTGACCATGCAGAACTACGCCAGTGTTATTACGGAAGCGAATAAAATTGTTAGCTCAGCCGCTCCTTTCAGAGCCGCAACAGGCGTAGCACATCAATTGCAGGCAGACATCGCAACGGTTTTCACTACGTATGCTAATACCGAATCGATTATGTCGATGCCGATGACATCGACAGCAGGCGATTTCCCAGGAACACAAAATCAGCTGGCCTATTATTACTCGCCAACGTCAGCCAATGGCGGTGTGGGCAATGCCGAATATTCATTAAATCCAAGAGGTATCATTGCGGATACAACCTGGCGTAATACCGACAAACGTCGTTCATTTATTCGGCAGACGGGAACTACAACGGTAAAAAACTGGCTGACCAAATACAAAGCTCCAAGCCCGTACACTGATTACGTTCCGGTGATCCGTTATTCTGAGGTTCTACTGAATCTGGCCGAAGCTAAGGTACGTAGCACTAACGCGATAGATGCCCAGTCTGTGGCTCTGCTTAATGCTGTTCGGAACCGTTCTGATGCGACCAAAACCTACACTGCAGCCAGCTTTGCTACGCCCACTGCACTTATCAACGCCATTTTGTTAGAGCGTCGGATTGAATTTCTGGGCGAGGGTTTGCGGAACAATGATTTGGTACGTCTGTTACAAACCATTCCGGCAAAAGGCACAGTGGGTGCCAAAGCACCTAGCGAGCCAAATTATATCTGGCCAATTTCTTCGAGCGAATTAGCTCTGAATAAACTAGCAACAGATAACTAAACGTAATATCTATTTATAAAAAAAGGCCAGGCATTGTCTGGCCTTTTTTGCGACTATCAAATAAGCTTAGATGTTAAATTTTCGTTACAGAACTTCGCAATTACACGTTCATTAAAATATTCAATTTCGTCTACCCATAATTTATCCACTATTACGCATAAGTGCTAATGACCAAATTTGCATTAAACGTTGATAAATAGCCTTATTACATAGCGCTATAGCGTATTTTTTACATACTTATACTCGTTAAACTTTTCACTGTATGGCTAGAAAAAATCTTATATATAAATAGTACCATTCCAAAGATAACAGTTATATTTGTCTCCCATTTTCGTTTTAATTTTTAATGTTTATTTAATCTTTACTCACAAATGCGGAAAGTTTTATTTGGAAGCTGGTTGCTTTCTCTACTGCTATGCCTACCCGTGCTAGCACAGGAGATAACTATAAGCGGCCGCGTCACTTCATCAGATGATGGATCACCATTACCAGGTGTAACCATCCAGCTAAAAGGCGAAAATCGTGGAACGAACACGGACGCCAACGGAAATTACAAAATCAGTGCATCGGCCAACAACACGCTGATATTTAGCTTCATCGGCTACACGAATCAGGAGGTAGCCATCGGCAACCGCACATCGGTTAACGTAGCTTTAACCGGCGATTCACAACAATTAAGCGAAGTTGTTGTAACAGGTTACGGTACTCAGCAACGTCGGGACGTAACAGGCTCAGTTGGAACCATCAAAGGCGAAGGTTTCAAAAACATTGCTATTCCTAGCTTTGACAGATACCTGCAAGGGCAAGTAGCTGGTGTTCAGGCATCGGTTCCTGGTGGTATGTTAGGTCAAGCAGCTAAGGTTCGGATTCGTGGAACAAACTCTATTTCGAACGGAGCCGATCCTCTGTACGTAGTTGATGGTCTTCCTTACATTACGGGTAACCAGGGTGCTACAACAAGCAACCCATATAACCCACTGGGCGACATTAACCCGAATGATATAGAGAGTGTTGAAGTACTGAAAGACGGTTCGGCAACAGCTATCTATGGTTCACGGGCAGCTAACGGTGTTATTCTGATAACCACCAAAAAAGGTAAAAAAGGTGCTCCACGGGTTTCGTATGATGGTTGGTTAGCTGTTGCTCAGCCTTCAAAACGTTTTGACTTAATGAACGCAAGTGAGTTCGTCACAGTCACTAACGAAAAATTAACTAATGCAGGACTGGCAGCATCTGCCTTTCCAACGTCGAATACCGCTACAGGCCAGAACTACGATACCAACTGGCAGGATATTATCCTTCGCAATGGTTTCCAGCAGAACCACGCTCTTTCGTTCAGCGGTGCTACTGATCAAACCAATTATTACTTCTCAGTGGGCTACGCCAAATTGCAGGGTAATATTATGGCCAACGATCAGACAAAATATAGCTTCCGGGCACGGGTTGATCAGAAAGCCTTCAAGGATAAAGTAACCTTTGGTCTAAATGCTTTTGTTACGCAAACAACCAACACTGGCTTGAACCAAGGTACGAACGCTCTTTCGGGTAACGTAAACGGAGCAATATATGCGTTTCCAAACGTTCCTGCTCAGTTTCCAGATGGAACCTACAACGTAGAAGGTCAGAGCTTGGGTCGCGGTGCAAACACACGGGCCATTTATGGTAACTATACGAACCAGAAGTTCGTACTTGAGAATAACATCTATAAAAATCAGAACCTGAACATTACAGGTAACGCATACGTAGATGTCGAAATCGTGAAGGGTTTAAATGCAAAAACGCAAATTGGTATCACCCACTTAGCGAATGAAGATTTTGTATATTGGAACCCTGATCATGGCGATGGATATGGCTATAAGGGCTATGTTGATCAGACATATCAGCCACAATTCCGTTATAACTGGCAGAATACATTGAGCTATAACCGCTCGTTCGGTCAGCATAAAATTGGTGCTGTAGCTGGTTACGAGTTGCAGAAGTCTACGTTCCGTTGGTTCGAAGCCAATGGACAAGGTTTGTCGGATAAATACTTCGGTACTAACAATATTATTTCAGGTTCTCTTACCAACCAGTTTATCTTTGGTTCTGCCTCTGAGCGTGCATTTGAATCAGTATTTGGCCGTGCTAACTATTCGTTCGGTGACCGGTACTTGTTAAGTGCTACTGTTCGTCAGGATAAAATTTCTTCATTACCACATGGTAATCAAGCGGCTTTGCTACCAGGTGTTTCTGTCGGCTGGCGCTTATCAGAAGAAGGTTTTCTGAAAGGAATTTCTGCGATAAGTGAATTGAAACTACGTGGTGGTTATGCACAGGTTGGTAACGTAGAAATTGGTGCTTACCCATATGCAGGTATATTTGCGGCCACTCAATATGGCGACTTAAGCGGTATTCGTTTCAACCAAGTGGGTAATAGCGACTTGAAATTCGAAACCAGTAACAAACTGAACTTCGGTATTGATGCTTCGTTCCTGTCTAACCGCATTAGCTTAACTGCTGAGTATTTCCGCAACAACATCAACAACCTGATTCTGCAAGCGCCAACTCCTCCCTCATTAGGCGTTCCTGGCCCTGGCACAAACATCAATACCATTGCCCAAAACATTGGTAAGATGTACAACCAAGGTTTTGAATTCTCGCTGAACACAGTGAATTTCCAAACCAGCGATTTCTCATGGCGCACGAACTTGAACGTTACGTTTGTTAACAACAAAATTACGCAACTAGTAAATGGTCAGGATGTACCTTCAGCTTATAACATACTTCGTGTAGGCGAGCAAATTGGTGCTTTCTTTGGCTATGTTAGTCGTGGCGTAAATGCTTCTAACGGTAATCCAATTTTCGAAAAGGCTGATGGTTCACAGGTTCAGTACCTGACAGGTAAAGTAACCACTGCTACTAATAGCTTCTTATGGGCTACGTATGATCCAGCAAACCCAAGCAACGTAGCAACTGCAGCTAACGCGCTAACACAGAGCGACAAGAAAGTTCTTGGCGTTGGTAACCCAACTTGGTATGGTGGTTTCAACAACAACTTTACATTCAAAAACTTCGACGCTTCGCTGTTCCTGACGTTTGCTGGTGGTAACAAAATTTATAACGTTACTCGGCAAGAGTTGTTGAACAACCAGGTTTTCGCTAACGCTGGTAGAGAACTGTTAAATCGTTGGACTGGAGAAGGCCAAGTAACAGACGTTCCTCGTCTATACTTCAACTCTGATGCGACGGTATTACAAACAGGAAGCCTAAACAGCCGTTTCCTCGAAAATGGTTCGTTCCTGCGTGTTCAGAACATCAGCGTTGGCTACACGCTTCCATCAGGACTGCGGAATAAAATCAAAGCCAACACGTTCCGTATCTATGCACAGATACAGAATGCTCATGTGTTCACCAAATACTCAGGTCTTGACCCAGAGCTAAGCGCGATTACGACAAGCAACCTGGCAGCCAATGCACAGCCAGGTCTGGATAACCGTACGAACCCAGTACCACGTACGTATACTGTGGGTCTTAATCTGAACTTCTAATTGACATTCTATCAATGATACAAGGACTGAAAAATCCATTAAGCTTGGGGAAAGTAGCGTCGGGGACCTTGCTGGGTGCACTGCTGCTTGTTTCTTCCTGCAAAAACTATACTGAGCTTAACCCGTTAGCTTCGCTGTCTGAAACAACGGCATTTACCTCAGCAAACAGTATTGAATTAGTTGCAAACGGTGTATATCAGGCAGCGGCTATTGGTCTTTATAATGGCGCAGCCGGTCGGGGTTATCCATTTGGTGCCGCTTCTATCCAACAGGGTGAAATGCGGGGCGAAGACATGGTGAACCTGCAAGCCTTCTATGATATTACGTACCGAGCTACATATAACACCACATCGGCCAATAATGTGAACCACTGGGAGCAATTATATGCTCTTGTCAACCAGACAAACATTCTAATCGATGGTGTTAAGAAAGCAACGGGTGTGATTACGCCAACGGCGGCTCTCCAATACGAAGCTGAAGGTCGTTTTCTGCGTGCATTGGCTCATCACGAATTGCTGATCCATTTCTGCCGGCCTTTCGCTGATGGTAATGGCTCAAAACCAGGTGTTCCTTATCGTGAAAATCCAGTAAATTCTACAGCAACAGTACAAGCAGGATTAGCACTGGATCGTGGTACGGTAGCTCAAACTTACACGAAAATTCTGGCTGACCTTGATTTCGCGGAAACGAATCTACCAGCTACTCGTTCGGCCAATGGTATTTCGCGCGCTACGTCGGGTGCTGCTATTGCCCTGAAAACTCGTATCAAGCAACACATGCAGGACTGGGCTGGCGTTATCGCTGAAGGTACCAAGCTTGGCGCTGCTGCTACTACTGGCACGTTTACGAGCCCTATTGGAGCCTATAAACTCGAAGCTAGTGTAGAAACGCCTTTTACGAGCTACCAGGCAAATGCGGAATCAATGTTCTCAATTGCAAACAGTGCTACGTCGAACGGTGGTGTAAACGGAGCTTTGCCTAGTATGTTTGGCCCTGTTTCGTTAACTGGTCGTGATCTGGTGGCTACAAGCCCGAACCTTTACAACGCTTCTTTCTGGGTAGCCGGCGATACTCGTCGTACATTATTACAGATTAAGCAGTCGACCGGAAGCTATCCGTTTTACTTTAACTACAAATACCGTCAATATGCAACCCGAGCCGACTGGGCTCCTGTTCTTCGGTATGCTGAAGTGCTGTTGAACGTAGCGGAAGCGTATTCTCGTCAAAACAACACGGCTCAAGCATTACTGCTCCTGAATGCTGTTCGTAACCGGGCAGTTCCTGCTGCTGAGCGCTTCACAGCTGCTCCTGCCGATTTAACACTGGCGATTCTAAACGAACGTCGGATTGAGTTTACCGGAGAAGGACGTCGTTGGTCAGATATTCACCGTTTGTCATTAGACACGAAATACTCGACTAACGGTATTCCTGCGAAAATTGACGTTGCGCAAGTTACAGCAGCAAGCTATGACCTAACAACTCGGCCAGTTATCGCCACCAGAATTGCCGCTATTCCTTATAACGACAACCGTTTCCTGTGGCCAATTCCAACGTCTGAAGTGTCGGTTAACCCAACACTGGCAGCACAACAGAACCCAGGTTATTAATTTTTCTGGGTATTTAAAAAAGAACCGCTCTCTAACTGGGAGCGGTTCTTTTTTTTAAGAGATGCATCATTTACCGATTCATATCCGGCATTATAATACTTACTGGCAGCTTTCAGTAAAAATGATTAGCTTAGATAAAACCTTACCACTACTATAAATGTGTTCACTAAAAAAACATTGGCTTCTTTGTCTGCTATTCACCTCATTGGCTAACGTAGCATGGGCGCAGTTACCGATACGTAATACGCGCTGGCAAGGTACACTAGCAGGTGATGTACAGGTTAGGTTAGTGTTCAGAAATGATACGTTGCTGGTAACAACACAGCCAGATAACGTAGTGCTGGAAACAATGCTCTACAGACAAACCAGCGATACGTTATACTTACAGAAGATTACGGGCCAGAGTCCCTGTGGAAGTGACATAAAAGGATTATTTCGGCTGAGCTACGATAAGAATGGCGAAACAGTGAAATGGCAGCTTATCAGCGACGATTGCCCCGAACGTAGAATGGCGCTTAGTAGCTCACCTATATTTACCCGTATCCGCCCTAACCAAAATCAACCACCAAGAAACTGGCCTTACCTCGATCCAAAAGCTGATTCGGTAGCGGGTATCAGTCTTTATCGCGCCTATGATTTGCTCAAAGGAAAGGTATCAGTTCCGGTTGTGGTCGGCGTATTGGATTCTGGGGTTGATTTAACGCACGAAGACTTGCGCGACGTAGCATGGGTGAATTCTAAGGAAAAGCCAGGCAACGATATTGACGATGATAAAAACGGCTATACCGACGACACAAACGGCTGGAATTTTATGGGTGCTAAAGATGGGACAACCTACGAATATGACCAGCCCGAAATTACTCAGACGTATGTGTTACTGAAGTCGAAATACGATAATGCAAATTCAGCGAAACTGAATGCTACTGAAAAGCGCCAATATGATACGTATCAACAAGCCAAACGGCAATTTCTCCAGCATTTCAAGGCCGACTGGCCCAAACACGTAGCGTTGTCCGATACCGTAAAATTCTGGCAGACAGCTAAGCAAATTAGTTCTCAATTACCCGATACTGTCACGTCGCAGGGGGCAATTCGAAATGTAAAGCTGGAAACAGACTCTGTAACTGCCGCCGTTCAGACGATATTAGCTGATGCGTATCTGGCTCAATACGGCTCGTTTGATCGATATATACAGTTGGTTCGTTTGAACTGGGCTCGCTTTCGGCAGATTATGGGAAGCGAGGCAGATATCGCCTATAATCCGTATTACAACCCTCGCAAAGCCGTTGGCGACGATCCAGCCAATCCAAACGAACGCTATTACGGAAGCCCGCGTATGTTGCTCGGTGATTCAGAGCAATTGGCCGTCCATGGAAGTCATGTAGCAGGCATCATAGCTGCCAAACGCGGTAATGGCCTGGGAATAGATGGCGTAGCAGATAACGTACGAATTATGCCTGTATCTGTAGTACCCTCAAATGGAGACGAACGGGATAAAGACGTAGCGAATGGCATCCGATATGCTGTTGATAACGGCGCGAAGGTTATCAATATGAGCTTCGGAAAACGGCTTTCCCCATTTAAAGAACAGGTCGACGCTGCCATCCGATATGCCGAAGAACATGACGTACTGATTGTACATTCGTCGGGAAATAACGGTGAAAACTCTGATTCCGTAGCTTCTTACCCATCGGCACGTTACGAAGGTGGAAAGCTCGCCCAGAACATATTAGTTGTTGGCAATAATACGTGGCGACTGAATGAAACGCTGCCAAGCCGCTCATCAAACTACGGGATTCAGATGGTCGATGTTTTTGCACCCGGCACCGACATTCTCTCTACGTTACCCCGCAACCGATACGCCAGTTTTTCGGGCACTAGTATGTCATCGCCTATGACGGCCGGAGTTGCAGCTTTGCTCCGCTCCTATTTTCCGCGTTTAACTGCTGTTCAGGTAAAAAATATTTTGATTAAAAGTGCGTATCGCCCCAACATTCAAGTCCGTAAACCGGGGCGGGCTGGCCAGAAAGTGAATTTTACCGAACTGAGTCGGTCGGGCGGTATTGTGAATGCATATGAAGCGGTTAAACTGATTCTGTCAGAAACGGGATTTAAATGATTTCAGAACTGCTTCGGCCTTTAGGTTTATAAGGTGGTAAAAACAAGATTTGTATAGATTGCCACCTCACAAACCTAAAGGCCGGAGCAGTTCTGACTACCAGTTTATTTCCTGTTTATCGTACCAGAATTTGCCAGTTTCGCTTTCCGAAGCTTCGGCAGCCAGCCACACAATTGTTTCCGCTCCTTTCTCTACCGGGCGGCTGGCACTCGCTCCACCCATATCGGTACGTACCCAACCCGGATCAACACAGTTTACGGTGATGTTCTTTCCTTTAAAAGCACCAGCAAATTGGCGCGTTACAGCATTGAGGGCGGTTTTTGAGATGCTATAGGCGGGTGCATAGGTATCCATATCATTTAACGCTCCTGCCCCACTCGATACGTTAATGACACGACCTCCCGATGGGCTTTTCCCCAGAAACTCAGCAAAATCCTGCGTCACCAGAATCGGTCCCATTACGTTGGCTTTCAGCGTCCGCTCTAACATCTCCACATTAAGCCGGAGAATATCTTCGCCATGATCTTCTAATACGCCCGCATTGTTGATCAATACGTCTAAGTGGTCGGCCTTTTGCGAGAACGTACCACAAGCAGTACGTATACTAACAGGGTCTGTTACGTCGAGTTGAATAAATGTGGCTTCGTAACCTTGCCCACATAATTCTTCGGCTGTTTCGCGGCCTTTCGCTATGTCGCGAGCGCCTATAAAAACGGCAAATCCCCGTTGCGCCAATTGTCGGGCTATTTCTTTACCAATTCCTTTATTTGCTCCTGTTATGAGTGCTGTGCGTTGGTGTTCCGTTTTCATAAAATCGATTAACTACATTTAGGTAGTTCTGTTGTCTACTTACTTACTCTTTACATCGCTAAAATGTTTATGAAAAATAAACCGTATGCTCAACAGTGAGACCGTTTGCTCAGAATATTCTGATTTTTTATTAATTAGCGGCTAATCTTGCAACATCCTTTTTTGAATTGCCAATATGAAACTAGTTTATTCCGTACTGTTACTCAATGTTTGTATCGCTGGTGCATCGGTTGCGCAAACCCAGCCCAAACCAGCATCGACCAGTACAAATCGGCAACAGGAGCTGTATGACCAGTATCATGGCATCAGCAAAAAATCGTCGTCAACTACTACTACCACAACAACTACATCATCGCCAGCGCCAGTTGCGAACCGGCCAACCACAGCCGAACAGTCAGCTCCAATGGTAGCTAGTCGCACTCAATCGACTGATGAATATGGTAGCACCTCAGGGGTTCGAATTGGTGTACGGGGTGGCGTTACGTATCTGGCTTATCTGGAAGAACAGCGAGGAGTTGAGTCGGCAATTGGTTTCACAGGTGGCGTTACGTTCAATTTCGGCGCAGGAACGTTATCCTTTCAGCCCGAAATCAACTATAGTCGTTATAGCCAAAAGGTGGCAATTTTGGGGACATCAACCTATGCCAATGATTTGATCGAGGTTCCTTTATTTCTCAAAATCTCATCAGGTACTTACGATGGAAATCGCTTTTTCCTGAATATAGGCCCTTACGGCGCATATCTGGCGAGTTCGAGTATTGATGGTAAGAAACGATCGTTAGAGGGTACAAGTGACCGTTTTATGTATGGAGCGGCAGCAGGTATAGGTGCTGATCTAAAGGCTGGACCGGGTCATTTCACGGTTGAAGTTCGGGGGTTATACGGACTGGGTACTATCGATTCTGGGTTCGATGCAGATTCAAAAACTATTTTAGCACAGGCTGCTATCGGCTATAAATTTCCGTTGGGCGGCCGATAAGATATTATTAAAAAGCTTTCTCATAGAGTGGGTTTTCAGAATGGCGACGACCGTTGGGCGTCGCCATTTTTGTGTTAAATTACCCCCGTTTCCGGATCTTTGATAACCCCGAAACGTCCTGTGACTTAACAGTTGGGTTACCAGAATAGACCAAGGAACTAACGCCATCGGCCGATGCTTGCAGCGATTCTGTAACATGTATATTAGCCCGGCTGGCCCCGTCGAGCTTTACGTCAGAACGGGCTATCGTTAATTTTTCAGCATCCAGATTACCTGCTCCCGACATGTGAATATCCGCTTCCGCCACGTTGCCCTGCAAACTTGCCCGCGAGCCATCACGCACAGTTAAATCAAGAGTTTTAGCCGTAATTGATGCGGTTAGTTTACTACCCGTTTCTACAGCCAGAGTAAGATTATCAGCCTGAATCGGTAAATCAGACTGCAGAGAGCTTCCTGTTCTAATCAATATCTGGTCTAACTTCGCTATATGAATCGTGACTGTAACAGTTTTTGTCTGGCGAAAATGTTTGTGTTCATCCAGCATTACGGTCAGTTCACCATTTTTTACGCTGGTTACTACGTATTCAAGCACATTACTTTCTCCTTCTACATCGACTTTACCCGCATCGCCCGTACTAATACGTACCCGCACGCCTATTCGTGCATTGAGTTTGGTAAATGCGCCAACGCTACGTTGCTGCTTTTCAATTTGTCCGTTACCAACAATGCCATCCTGCGCCCATACAGGTTGATACGTAGTGAAAACAATTAATACACAAAAGATGATTATAGTCAAGAGTCTGTTCATCTGTTTTATCGTTTTTTGTGTACTAATGATAGCATTTTGTAGGGAATGTTGCTTTCGTCGAGGGTGCAAATAAAAAAAGTGCCCATCATGAGCACTTTTATATTTCGTAGATCGTATTGTTCGGCATAGCTATATGATTAAAAAAGCAATTTCCAGCCATTAAAAAATAGATCTTTACCCGGCTGACCTGACCATTGATGCTGATCTTCTAACGTATCAGGCTCTTCTATTTCACCAACTTTATCGTCTTTCTGTACTACAATAGCCGAAATTCCCTCTTTCGCCAGTAGTCGGCAAATATCTTTCGTTGCGCTCGTAGCTCTCCCAGCGACTAGTCCTACTGTTTCTTCTTTCGTTTTCATGGCTATTGGATTTGTTGTATGTGCAAACAATTTCTTTTCTAAATTTTTAAACGCCTTCGCCCAGCGCTTTAGCGGCTTTAAATACTTGTTTTGTGAGCTGGCAAACATTCGTTTCACCAAGCACCTGCGAATACCGCGCTCCTACCCGGTCCCATGCTGCGGAGATCTCAGGCTGTATTGCTTCACCTTCATCGGTAGGATAAATTAATGTTTTCTTTCCTTCCGATTCTCTCCGAACAAGGCGTTTCTGCTCTAATTTTTCCACCAAACGAGTAATGGTCGATGGTGTAAGGCACAGTGTTCCACTCAATTCCGATGGCGTAATGCCTGGTTGGGCAACCACTTCACAAAGCATATACGCATGCGAGTAACATAAGCCAAATCGTCCGAATTCTTCGTCTCCTATTGCTGTGATGGCCCGCGCCAGAGCGTTAGCCGAAAAAAGTAGACAAGCATTATAACGTGAAGATGACTTATCTACTTCGTCGATGGCAACCGTTGTTACGTTATTCATTACGTTTACTTCTGTACTATGACTACAAAGGTAAGAATGATATTTGTATGTGCAAACAAAAGTTTAAAAAAGTACTAGGAGTGAGTATTAGGAGTTGCTGACGCTTACTTTCTCCTAATACTCGCTCCTCACTCCTAATACTAAAACCCTGCTATTTCCTTGGCAAATGGACTTCGGCCATCATGCAACGAGCCGAGCCGCCACCAAGGTTTTCGATAGTAGTTAGATCAACATGAAGTAACGTAGTATAGTCATCGAGTAAGTCGATCTGTTTGGGCGTGAGCGATTCAAAAGCCCGCGTTGACATCACCAACAACTTTTGTCCTTTTTTACTTTTGACCATCAGCATATTACCAGCAAAAGCAGCCATTTGTTCCAGCGAAATATCAATGATCCGCTTGCCTAGTTTTTCCAGTTCCTGACGTATCATGAGTCGCTCATCGGGATCGCTGATGGCCGATAGGCATACAACCGCAAACGTATCAGCAATACACATCAGTACGTTCGTGTGGTAAATGGCCTGTCCATTTGCATCGGCAGCACTGAACGTAACAGTCCGATAACCCGTTTGTCGGCCAAATTCGGCCACTACGTCGGGGTGAGTCCGTGGCGAAAGGCTCGCAAATGCCACCCGATTCATACGGTCGAGCACCAGACTACCAGTCCCTTCCAAGAATTTACCTTCTTTTTCGAAGTGAGTAAGGTCAATGATTCGTGCTACGTGAAACCGTTTCGACAAATCATCAATAATATCCTGTCGACGTTCGAGCCGGCGATTTTCGGCCTGCATTGGATATAGCACGACCGTTCCACTGGCATGAAACGAAACCCAGTTATTGGGAAAGATTGCATCAGGTGTATGCGGCTCTGTAGTGTCCTCATAAACCATTACGTTTACCCCTGTAGCTTGAAGATGGCGAGCCATTTCATCGAATTCACGCTGAGCGTCTTCCTGAGCTATATCCTTCGTTTGTGCGGCCAGCGTACTATTCTGAAACGCATTCGATTCGGCCGTTTGCTCATTAAAACCAAAGCGAACCGGGCGAATCATTAATATACGGGAAGTAGCCTGTGATTGCATAAATTATATATTCTGTGCAGTAATGACAATTCTAAATTGAGTCCAAGTTACGCAAAAGCCGGGTTAGGTACGTATTCCTTTATCGCCAAAATCATATTTCATCGCGTAAAAGTGGCAAACTCATGCAGTGCGACCCTCCCCGAGCACGGCTAAGTTCGGCCGATGGAAGCATAATCAATGTATTCTCAATAGTTTCGGGCGATGCCTTTCCCCGCTCGAAACGGTCTAGTAATTTGGCCGCACCGATCACTTCAAAACCGGCAGCCCGGAATGCCTCAGCCGTTTTATCATTTCGGTCATAACCAATAACAACCCCGTCTTTTAGAGCCAGCAAATTGCAGGAATCCGTCCATTGTTCGCGGGCGCCAAACGGAAATTCATTATTGCCCGAATAAATAAACTGGACAGGCTCAGTTGCGCCAAGATCATTTTTACTGATGTCGGCCAGTAAATCCTCCAGATTTTCAATTTCTATAGGCTTATGTTCCAAGCCCTTAATGAATTGCAGGATTTTCAGATCTTCCGATACGTCGGTTGGGGCAAAA
The DNA here is from genome assembly GCF_054776875.1 of Spirosoma daeguense. NCBI lineage: Bacteria > Pseudomonadati > Bacteroidota > Cytophagia > Cytophagales > Cytophagaceae > Spirosoma > Spirosoma daeguense. The sequence continues at coordinate 352,082 of NZ_BAAHBF010000003.1, read as the reverse complement.
AAGTGGATTACGTCGCGTTTTTTCGCTTCATCGCCCGTACGCGCCAGTGCGCCAAGCAGCACCCACATATTACGTTTGACCTGTGTAAAAATGGTATCAATATGCATATAATCCCGTTTTTTCGGAATTTTTATGATCGTTACCGTATCAACCAGATTTTTGCTAAAGACAAGACGCATTACCTGCTGAGCAGCATATAACGTAGTACGTTCGCTCACCCCAATGAGCAGGTGTCGTTTCGAAATCATCATTACGTCTCCCCCTTCCAGTGTTGAGCGGGTTACGTCGCGGTTTGTGTCGGAATCGGGCAGCAGAAAAGCGTGTTCGTTGTCAGGAATCTCAATAATTTTATCCTGATAACCAGCAAATAATGGATGATTAAAGAAAATGTATTGCGTTAGTAAAGCTTCTCGAGTACGGGCCAGTTTTGCAGGTTTGTTCAGCAGGATGTGATCATTAATAACAATGCCAATGTCGCGCGTAAAAATGAAATTCGGCAATGGTGCAAAAAGCATTGTCAAATCGGGCAGTGAACCCGAAATCATGATTTTGGCCAGCTCGTTGGGGTCGTACTCATTGAGTTGCTGCTGGGTCCGAAATGAAGTTCGTTCGATACCACAAATAGCTGCAATCAGGCGAATACGAATCGTATCATCAGCCAAAATATCGGCCAGTAACGACTGCACATCGATAACCTTATCGGAACGAAAATAGTCGGGATTATCGGGCTTGAAAAAGGCTCGATCAGAACCGGGATTCAGGGCACTGATTTTCCCTTTGATTTTATCTGAGTCCAGAAAATATAACAGAAGCTTAACGTAGTAATCGTACTCATCCCGGCGCATCATGTCGAGATGGACAATATCTTCAAAGAGCCAGTCCTGTGCTTTCGACGGTACCACTTTCCCCAATCCACGATCAGGACTGTGAATTAAGAGTCGACGAAGGGTACCAATTTCAGAAGAAACCTGAATAGAAAGTGATGATGGGTTAATCAGAACATTATCGGCCATTGACAATTTGGTAAAGACAATTGATACGTATCTAACGTACTTCCTCGGTTAATGCAAGGTACAGCTTTGCCAATAGAAATGAAATTGTTGTATCAACAGGCTAAGTACTCAGAAAACGTGTCGTATGCCAAGTACTCTAGAAGTAAACTCAGACACGAATAACAAGTTTTTGTTCACTAATTAACTATTAGTCCAATTAATCAACCCATATAAACTGATTAATATTACATGACACATACATCATTTAACTCGCTGATTAATTGGGCATTATGATCTATTCATCAGTACAAAAGAGGATTATCAATAATTTTGTTAGATTAGAAAAATACAATTTTACTTTTTATCCACCAAGATAAAACTTCATAAACTAAAATAAATTTTAAATACACTATAAAATTATCAACACAAACAAAATATACACATTATCATGGCTTGAATGGCATTTACTAACCATTAAGTAAGCAAAAACTAATTAAAAATATATAATTGCTGGCACAAAATTTGACAGATAATTATAAGTGAACTGTATCATATAATTCTATTAACTTATTAAAATACAAAAATAACTTTTTATATAAAACATTAAACTATATCGATACAAAGATCTTTGCGGCATACACTTTGTCTTGTGGTTACTAATTATTCACTAACCAAAACATGCTGTCTATTAGATCATGTGGATTTTTACTTTAAAGGAATTTAAGTTTTCTATATTAATTAGTATAGCACTACTTTTTTCGTCAATTAACCTATTTGGTCAAAGTATTACAGGAACTGTCTTCCGCGATTTCAACGCTAACGGGACAAGGCAAACCACAGAGCCTGCCGTTGCTGGTGTAGAAGTCCGTGCTTTTAACAACCTTGGCGTGAATGTGACTCCTGGTGGTGTAATAACTACTCCCGCCAGCGGAACGTATTCGGTTACTCCTACAACAGGTGCCGGTACGTATCGACTCGAATTCACGATTCCGGCTACTTTTTCTTATCTGAATGAAGGTTTTCGAGCAAGTGGTGGAGCTGGTACGTCTATCCAATTTGCGGCAACTGGTGCAACTGGCATTAACTTTCCGGTTAGTACCCGTACTGATTATTGCCAGACAACACCACCTTTAATCACGCCCTGTTACGTTAGTGGCGATCCATTGGCTACTGGTAGCACCGTAGCAAACGAACACGTAATGGTGTCTTTACCTTATGGTTCAACAGGGGCCTCTCCGTCTATCACCCCCCTATCCGATGCGTATCAGATTGGTAGTGTCTGGGGGTTAGCCTTTCAGCGTGAAACCAATAAATTATTTTCTGCAGCCTTCCTGAAGCGGCATACAGGTCTTGGCCCTGCCGGACTTGGTGGAATTTACCTGACAACAACAACTGGCACAATCAGTAACTCTACCTATGTAGATCTGGAAAATACGCCTTTCAATCTGAATCTCGGACAGTCTCAAATTGCCGGTCGTTCGTTACCAGGAAGCGGCACTACGTCGAGTAATGATGCAGTTGCTTTTGACGCTGTAGGTAAAGTAGGGCTCGGCGGAATGGCTATATCCAGTAACGGCGCTACGTTATATACGGTTGACTTATTTAACCGACGACTTCTAGCACTATCGATAGGAAACCCAGCTAAAGCCTCGCTTGTAGCTAGCGACCTTACCATCATAACTATTCCTAACCCAGGCTGTACAAACGGCGTGGCGCGTCCGTTTGCCGTTCATGTACATGATGGTAAGGTCTATGTTGGGGTTGTCTGTACAGGGGAAAGTAGTGGAGGATCAGCCTCAAACTTATACGCTCACATCTACTCAATGAATGAAGGCAGCACTACGCTTTCGAGTACTCCCATCTTTAGCTTCCGCCTGAACTATACGAAAGGGTATGTTCACACTGGTGACACGGGCATAGGCTCGACATGGGAAACCTGGGCAAGCGATTTTTCGGGTATTAATGTTGGTAGCTCATCGACAGCCGGTGTGCGGGTTGCCCGTCCACAACCTATGCTGTCGGATATTGCTTTTGCGGATAACGGTGATATGATCATGGCCTTTATGGACAGAGGAGGCCATCAATTAGGATTCCAGCAACGAACAACAAATTCTGGAACTACTCCACTCTATAATGGCTACATCGGTGGGGATATTCTACGAGCCAATTTTAATGGAACAAACTGGACACTGGAGAATAATGGTGTTGTTGGCTCATTAACCACGGCAGGTACTGCTGCTGGGCAAGGGCCAGGCACTCCGAATGCGAATGGTTATGCCAGTGGACGAGAATTCTTCTACGAGGATAATTACTCAACGACTCACGAGGAAACTTCGATGGGAAGTATCGCCATCGTTCCGGGATCGAACCAAACACTAGCCGCAACGATGGATCCTCTCACCGTTTGGACAGGTGGATTCTCTCGATTTAACAATACAACCGGGGCAGCTCCAACAACCGATCGTGTTCAGATTTACCAATCTATCAGTGGATCTGATCCTAATCCGGCTACGTTAGGAAAAGCAAATGGCCTTGGCGATATAGAACCACTTTGTTCTCCGTCACCCATCCAGATAGGAAACCGGGTTTGGCGCGATGATAACAATAATGGGGTTCAGGACCCGAACGAACCAAGTCTGGCGGGCATTCGTGTTACGTTGAGCGGACCGGGTTTGAGTTCTCCAGTTAGTGTTACGACCAATGCCAATGGAGAATACTACTTCACTAATACCACGGGTACAGCAGCCACAGGTTATGCGTATAGTCTTTCGTTAACATCGGGTGGGTCATATACGTTGAGTTTCCCAACCAGCTTCAGCACCAACACACTAAGTTCGAAACCAAATTCGGCAACAGGAACTAATGCAGATCTTATTGATTCTGACGCAAACACAAACGGCATAATAACGTTTACGCTGGGTGAATCTGGACAAAACAACTACTCTTTTGATGCAGGTTATGTGCCCGGCGCACTGGCAATTGCAATCACTCAACCCGTTTGTAATACAGCTACGAATCAATACGTATTGACCGGTACGGTTAGTTTGACGAATGTCCCAGATGGCACACTTACCATTACAGATGGGGTAGTTAGTACGACACTTGCGATCCCGGCCAGTACTACGTCTACTACGTTTTCACTAACCGGATTACTGTCGGGCAGTGGCTCACACACCGTAACCGCTAGTTACTCGAACACGGCTCTTCTTCCGTCTAGTTTGACCTACAGTGCTCCAGCTTCCTGTACTGTGGGCGTAGCACTAAGCGTAACACCGGGAGTGTGTCAATCCGCAACGAATAGTTATTCTATTTCAGGCACACTCAGCTTAACCAATGCTATTGCTGGCATCGCTACCATCTCCGATGGTGTTGTTTCGACTACGCTCGCTGTAACGGCAGGCGCTACGTCGGTTCCGTATTCATTAACTGGGCTAACCTCTGGTACTGGAAGTCATACCGTTACGGTCAGTTATGCCAGCAAAACCGTTAGCACTACGTATTCGGCCCCAGCGGCCTGCGCTGTAAGTTTTTCTCTAAGTGCAACGCCGGGAATATGCGTGTCAACCACGAATCAGTATAGTGTGAGTGGTACGTTGTCGCTAACCAACGCAGTTGCGGGAACGGTCACCATCATCGATGGTGCGATTTCTACCACAGTTGCAATCTCGGCTGGCGCTACGTCGGTACCTTACTCACTCACCGGCCTTACCAGCGGAACAGGCTCGCACACCGTTACAGTCAGTTACGCCAATCAGACTATCAGTACGACCTACTCTGCACCAGCTAGTTGTACGGTAGGTGTAGCGATTGCAGCTATACCAGGAGTCTGTGTATCAGCTACCAACCAGTATAGCATCAGCGGTACGTTGTCGCTGACCAACGCTATTGCCGGCACCGCTACCATCACCGATGGAACAGTATCGACTACGGTTGCTGTAACGGCTGGTGCTACGTCGGTGCCATACTCATTAACCGGTTTCACTAGCGGAACAGGTTCACATACAGTTGTTGTTACGTATGCTACTAAAACAGCCAGTGCTACGTATACGGCCCCAATAGCTTGTACTGTGGGAGTAGCTGTAAGTGTTATTCCGGGAGTCTGTGTACCAGCTACGAATCAATACACTGTAAGCGGTACGTTGTCGCTGACCAATGCCATTGCCGGTACGGCCACCATTACCGATGGCGCCAGCACTACAACGGTATCTGTTAGCGCAGGCCAAACATCGGTACCCTATACGCTGGCGGGACTTAGCTCAGGAACAGGTTCGCACACTGTAACGGTTAGTTATGCAAATCAAACTGTCAGTGCTACGTATACCGCTCCGGCTTCCTGTACGCTAGGTGTTTCGCTAATTATCACGCCCAGTGCCTGTGAACCCACCACGAACCAGTATACGCTCAGTGGTACATTGTCGCTGACCAATGCGCAAGCCGGAACAGCCACCTTTACCGATGGAGCCATCTCTACGACCGTTGCCGTTGCGGCTGGTGCTACGTCGGTGAGTTTCTCTCTGAGTGGTCTCATTAGTGGAACAGGTTCGCACACGCTAGTGGCTAGCTTCAACGGTAACACGCAAAGTCAGACCTACAACGCACCAACTGCTTGTTCTATAAGTGTGGTTATCTCGGCCATACCAGAGGCTTGTGTACCAGCCACCAACCAATACAGTGTGAGTGGTATATTATCATTGACCAACGCCATTGCGGGAACGGCCACTATCACCGATGGCACGGTTTCGACTACTGTTGCCATTTCGGCTGGCGCTACGTCGGTACCTTACTCACTCACCGGCCTTACCAGCGGAACAGACTTACATACGGTTACGGTCAGTTACTCTAGCCAAACCGCTAGCACTACGTATACAGCTCCGGTTGCCTGTACGGTTGGTATAACTCTCTCGGTCATACCAGGAGCGTGCGTGCCAGCCACCAATCAATATGGCGTGAGCGGTATATTGTCATTGACCAATGCTGTTGCTGGTATCGCCACCATCACCGATGGAACCATTTCAACCACGGTTGCCATAGCTGCTGGTGCTACATCAGTTCCTTATTCACTAACTGGCCTGACTTCCGGCACAGGCAATCGTACCGTTACCGTCAGCTACGCCACACAAACCGCCAGCGCTACGTATGTGGCACCAGTGTCTTGTACGGTAGGCGTAGCCATTAGCGCAACGCCGGGCGCCTGTGCACCAGCTACGAATCAATACGCTGTTAGCGGTACGTTGTCACTGACCAATGCTGTTGCCGGTACGGCTACTATTACTGATGGTACCAGCACCACAACGGTGACCATTAACGCTGGCGATACGTCGATTCCATATTTGATAAACGGACTAGCCTCTGATGGAGCTTCACACACGGTAACAGTAAGCTATGCCAATCAGGCCGTCAGTGTTCAGTACACCGCACCAGTCTCCTGCTCCGTAGCACCTCCCTGTTTGTTAACTGTGCAGGTTACGCCAGGTCCATGCGACATAACGACGAATCAATACGTAGTAACTGGTTCGGTATCGGCGGTCAATGGTATTGGTAGCCAGATAGTAACGATTACTGATGGAGTAACCAGTACAACCGCAACTCTTACCGGAGCCGGCCCAGTCAGCTTTACACTGGCCAGTAAGAATAGCGATGGTATTTTGCATACGGTAACTGCTTCGGCCGCCAATTGTGGTACCAACTCAACTACGTATACGGCTCCGGTAAGTTGTACCCCCGGCGTTACGTTGTCAGCAACTCCAGACGCTTGCCAACCTGCTACGAATCAGTATAGTGTGAGTGGTACGTTGTCGCTAACCAATGCTCAAGCCGGAACAGCAATCATCACCGATGGTACAGTTTCGACTACTGTTGCCATTACGGCTGGTGCTACGTCGATACCTTATTCATTAACGGGCTTATCATCAGGTACAGCCAATCGTACTATTACCGTCAGCTACCTGAGCGTAACGGCTAGTACTACCTATACCGCGCCAGCATCCTGTTCAGTGGCACCAACATTATCGCTGGAAAAGAGGGTCAGTCAGTCTAAAGCTAATGTAGGAGATTTGTTAACCTATACTATCGTTATCACCAACACGAGTTCGGCAACAGCCACAGCAATAACGGTCAGAGATTCGGTAACTGTAGGGCTTAGGTATGCCGTCAATTCAGCAACTGCGCCATTAGGTACTACGTTTGCCCCCGGCTCTCCCGTCAGCACCTGGACTATTCCAACGCTGGCCCCACTGCAGAGCTTAACCCTTACCTTTCAGGCCATAGCAGACAGTAGCGGTATTCTCTATAACAAAGCTATGATTCCGGGCGATACGGCGTCTGTTTGCACATCGATACCCTATCGAGTTTGTCAGGGCGAAAGCTTCCAATTCGAATTGACTGCCCCCACAGGCCGAAGCTCCTATCAATGGTATAAAGACGGTTCTCCAATTCTGGGAGAAACCAGTAATGTACTCAGCGTAACCGCTGCTGGCAGCTATAGTCTGGGAGTTAACAATGCGAATGGTCAATGTCCCGATTTTAGTTGCTGCCCATTCATTATCGAAGAAGACTCCGTACCTAATTTCCGGGCAAACGCCATCGCTGCCACCTGTATTGGTAACTCGGTTCAGGTGAACGGGCAAATTGTCCTAGCAGATTTTAGCTCCGCTTATACCTATCAGTACTCAGCAGGAGCGACTTTTGATGAAGCAGCTTCCTTATCGGGTGCTAGACAACCCATACCAGCTAACGGTATTATTGCCAATACACTGGCTAACCCAACAACAGATGCACTCTATACTGTACGTGTCTACAACAGTGCAGGTTGTTATACCGACGTAACGGTCATCTTACGACCAACCGTATGCGGCTGCCCTGCGGAGGTTTGTGTGCCGTTTGTAATTCAGCAAACCAAGCGGGTAAAACGGATTGGCGATCCTCGATAATGAACACCAGCTACATGTGTGTATTTTGTAGTTAAGAGAAAGGTAAAGAAGTAGAACACAACACCGTCGAAGCCCAATCCTGCACAGGATTGGGCTTCGACGGTGTTGTTATAAGGTTGTTTATTCTACAAACAATAGTTAATCCGTATTTGAATCACAAAAACAACTATTCATAGCATCAAAACACTAAATGGCATAGTAATTGCTCAAAAATAGCCCACCTTACACATAAAAAAAATCAAACACTTTAAATTAACTTAACAAGTTATTTGAAACACTTATTATTGACTCAATTCATAAATAAGTATAGGCATTTTACAGATGGCATAACCTTTGTGTAAGTAGGCAAGCATAGATTGAGAATGTCCCAATCTACTCGTTTCGGTATGCCATATTGCTCTACGTTGATTTTTCCGAAAGCAGCTACAACCTCTCTTCAAGCCAACTCTAGTTTGAGTTATCTGGCCACGAGTATCGCTAACTCTCAACTACCATACCCTCTTTCTATCCAGAGTATCTCTGCTAGAACGATTTCACTCTGATCAGCAATTTCTGTCGAGCGCTTTAACCACTTTATATATGCTTCTATCATCTACTAAATCCAATTCAGGCTTCTGGAGCTTAATCTGGTTTGTAGGACTATTGTTTTTTAGTGTCCAGACAAAAGCACAGGTCACCTTGTCGCTGGAATACACTGAGCAGAATAACACAACTACCATGCCCGCTGGTGGTCAGTTATTTATGGAGATGAAATATTCTGCTTCAAGTACGACTACCAGTATTACGGGGGCCAAGATGGTTCTTAACCTACCCGATCAGATCATTGCAGCGGATAATTTTGTTGGTACAACTCACGCCCCGGTGGCCAACTTTGTATTTACCAATACACCGGGGGCTAAAAAGCTGGAAATTAATTTCATCAGTCCACTTCCTTCGGGCTCGAATGGTACGTTAAACGTCCGTTTATATACAGCTAACGGGAACGTTCCGAATGGTACGGTACTGCCGACTACAGCCGAATTTACCAGCAATGGCGGCTTCACATCCGGTCCAAAAAACTATTCGGTGACCCTAACGGCAGGCAATCCGATGATTTGCGGACAGAAAACAGTTCAATCGGCACCCACCGTTGATAATAACATCACCTACTTGATCCGAGTCACTGGTCGAAGCAGCACGAATAACTATGTAGCCGATGGCTACCTAAATGCAACCAACATAACTGTACAGGACACCCTACCAACTGGTGCTACCTTTATCAGTGCTGAACTTCGCCGTGGTGGCAGTACTATTGTTCCGACAACCATTACCCAAAGTGGCAGCATTATAACGGCAACCATACCCGACCTTATTGCGACTAGAACTGGCGCGGACTGGACTGTTCCAGACTATGGTCTTTTTATCACAGTTCGCTACAACACGGCCAATGGTTTCGCGGTTGGCCAGACTATTCAAAATCGGGCCGGCATTACGTTTACCCCGTTTGGTGGAACTCCTGTTCATGTCAGCCACGGTATGCAGCTAGACCCTGGCGCCTGCGTCAACGATCTGGACGAAACCAGTACGCTGGCGGCCCCCAATGTTGAAGCTTCTTTTTCCAAAACGCTGGATACAGGTCAGGGTACAACCATTCCCGTCGGGCAAAATATTGATTACTGTCTCAATTTTAGAAACAGTGGTAACGTAGAACTGGCAAACGTAGAAATCATTGAAGAAATCCCTGCTACGTTACGCTACGTGGGCCGAACCGGTAATGTTAGTGGCGTTGATCATATTGAATATCAAACCAATGTCAGTTCTACCTGGCAAACCTTGACCTTGGCTGGGCCAGGGCCAGTTGCTGGTGATCCCAGTGTGTATTATACTCGGCTCAAGTTTGTTCTCGTTTCACCTTTTCCGGCCAATACCTCTCTAAGTAATTTTAATGGAGGTAATAACTGTCTGGTAGTTAGATTTTCCCGCGCTCCCGGTACGCCAGATAATACAGTTGTCACAAACTGTGCTTCCTGGAGCAGTACTACGTCAGGTATACCTGCCTCACGCACAAGCTGCGCGCCTAGTGTTACGTTAGCGGCTGCTCAAACAACCGCACAGGCTTTTGTTCGAACAACACACGCACCAGCCTGCGCAGGACCATATCCAATTGGTCAAATTTTCACTCAGGTAGGTTCGTTATCGGCACTTGTGAGTGGTACAGGCATCGAGAATCCTGTTTTAATGATGATGCCTGAAGGTGCTGGTTACTTTGAGTATGTACCCAACAGTGCAATAGTTCTAACAGCGTTTAGCAGTCTAACCGTTACGCCTACATTTGAGTATATACCTAACTATGCCGGTACTGGGCGGCCACTCCTCCGCTGGACGTATCCAGCGGGTACTGTACTACCTAGTGGTGGCGGTGTAAGTGTTGAGGCAAAATTCCGATTAACCAATGTTGGCTTAACAGGGCATGTATTGCGTTTCTATACGAGTGGAACAAACATTGGTGCGTATCACCACTATAACGGAAGCCCCTCAATAACGCAAATTGATCAGTATGACCTTAATAACAACGGGCGCACTACCGATACACTAGGAACACAGGCAACCGCCTATTGGAGCTGTGGTATTACAGTAAGAACTTCAGCCTCGATGGAGTCGGTCAAGTGGGTAAAAGGCCAGCTTGATTCCGACTATTCCCGCTACCCTGCATCAGGGCTTACCGTGCGCGGAGGCAAAGCTGATTACAAACTCATTGTGAAAAACACGGGTAACATTCCGATGAAGAATGTAGCCATTGTTGATATTCTTCCGTTCATAAACGATAAAGGCGTTATTGATCTTAGCAACCGTGATACGCAATGGCGCCCCAATCTGGCAGCACCGATTTCTGCACCGACTGGCATTACTGTCTATTACTCGACTGCTCAGAATCCGTGCCGCGATGAGATGAAATCCTCATCGGACCCCTCACCATTCCCAACGGGTTGTACACCAGCCAACTGGAGCACAGTGCCTCCTAGTGACATCACTACCGTACAATCACTCAAATTCGACTTTGGCACCATTGTCGTCAACCCCGGCGATTCGCTGCAATTAACCTGGCCTATGCGTGCGCCAATCGATGCACCCGCCAACGGTGAAATCGCCTGGAACTCCTTCGGCTTCGTGGCGACCCGTAATGACAATAACGTAACGTTACTAGCGGCTGAACCGATTAAAGTAGGTATCAGTCTGGCCGCTCCGGCTCCGGCTTATTATGGTGATTTTGTCTGGTACGACACCAACCACAATGGCCTTCAGGACCCCGGCGAGCAAGGTGTTGATGGGGTTAAAGTAATCCTGTTTCAGGATAACGGCGACAACGTAGCCAATCCCGCTACGGATACCGAAATTGCCTTTACCATCACCGGTAACGGGGGTAAATACCTCTTCCCCAACCTGACGCCGGGCAATTACTACGCTGTTTTCTTCCCACCAGTTAGCTACTCGGTTTCGCCAGCGAATCAGGGTACAAACGATGCAATTGACTCAGACGGAACAGCCACCACGTATCTGGGTGCCCCGGCTTACATTACGTCAATCACTACGTTAGATGCACTGGAAGAAGACCTAAGCTGGGATTTGGGTATCTACTGCGGTATTACGCCTTCGGTAACATCTAACTCACCGGTGACTATCGGCGGTACTGTATCGCTATCGGCCAGTGGTGGTGCTACGTATAACTGGACAGGACCGAATAACTTCGTTTCTACGACACAGAATCCAACCATACCCAATGCCACAACGGCAAATGCGGGGGTTTATAAAGTAAACATCAATAGTGCCGAAGGTTGTTATGCCAGTCTGCTTATCGATGTAATCGTACAGAACTGTGTTAAGCCTAATGCGGGGTCTGATGTACGCATCTGTGCGCCAGTTACCAGCGCTACGGTAGTTGCAGCTGCTGCGGGCCAAACCTGGGCAGCACAGGCAGGTAATCCGGCCAGTGCTACTATTACGCAGGGTGGTCAGGTAGCCGGTATGACCGCCAACGGCACGTATAACTTTATTCTCTCGGTGGGCGTGGGTTGTAGTGATACGGTACAAGTTATCCGTAGCGGCTTAAGTCTGGCTATTACGCCCGGCACTTGTAACACAGCAACCAACCAGTATAACGTAACAGGAACAGTTTCGTTAACAGGAGCTCAGGCTGGTACGTTAACCATCACCGATGGTATCATAAGCACGACGGCAGCGGTTGCAACCAGCACCACAGCCGTTAGCTTCAGTCTGGTAGGCCTGGCAACGGGCAGCGGTAGCCACACCGTAACCGCCACATTAAGCAGTTGTGGTACGGCCAGCACTACGTATGCCGCACCGGCTAGTTGTACAGTAGGGGTTGCTATTTCGGCTACACCGGGAGCTTGCGTACCAGCCACTAACCAATACTCCATAAGTGGTACGTTGTCCTTAACAAACGCTACCGCCGGAACCGCTACCATCACCGATGGAATCAGTACCACAACTGTCTCGGTGAGTGCGGGGGCTACGTCGGTACCCTACACCCTGGTCGGTCTTAACTCAGGTACGGGTTCACACACCGTCACGGTGAGCTACGCCAGCAAAACCGCCAGTGCGACTTATACCGCACCAGTTTCCTGTACGTTGGGCGTGGCGCTGGTCATCACACCAAGCGCCTGCATACCAGCCACCAACCAATACGCACTCACGGGCACACTTTCACTGACCAATGCGCAGGCAGGAACCGCTACGTTTACCGATGGTGCTACGTCCACTACTGTGGCAGTAGCGGCTGGTGCTACGTCGGTAAGCTTCTCGTTGACGGGACTTAACTCGGGCACGGGTTCGCACACGCTGGTAGCTTCCTTCAATGGAAATACCCAGTCGCAGACCTATACGGCTCCAGCGTCCTGTACGATAGGTGTCGCTATATCGGCTACGCCGGGTGTATGCGTAGCGTCAACCAACAGCTACTCGGTAAGTGGTACGTTGTCCTTGACCAACGCTACGGCTGGAACCGCCACCATCACCGATGGAGCAGTGTCGACCACGGTGACCATAAGTGCGGGTGCTACGTCGGTGGCTTACTCGCTAACTGGATTAACTTCTGGTACGGGTTCGCACACAGTGACGGTGAGCTATGCCAACAAAACAGCCAGTACTACGTATGCTGCACCAGCTTCCTGCTCGGTCAATGTAGCCGTCTCAGTTACACCGGGGGTTTGTGTGTCAGCAACGAACCAGTATTCGGTGAGTGGTACGTTGTCCTTGACCAACGCTATTGCCGGCACGGCCACTATCACCGATGGTACGGCCACAACCACCGTTTCGGTGAGTGCGGGCGCTACGTCAGTGCCGTATACGTTGGCGGGACTCAACTCAGGTACAGGTTCCCACACGGTGACCGTCAGCTACGCCAGCAGAACAGTCAGTGTTACCTATACTGCTCCAGTAAGTTGTACGGTAGCCCCTCCTTGTGCGCTTAATGTGATTGTTACTCCCGGAGTATGCAACTCGGCTACTAACCAGTACGCACTAACGGGTAGCGTATCGGCAGTTAATGCCAGCGGTAGTCAGCTTGTAACCATCACCAGCGGCACCCGTAGCACCACCGTCACACTAACAGGTAACGGCCCGGCCAGCTTTACACTGACTGGCTTATCCAGCGATGGCGTTATACACAGCGTGGTGGCATCTGCTACGTCTTGCGGACAAACCAGCACTACCTACACCGCTCCCGCTAGCTGCACACTTGGAATGGCTCTTTCCGTTACGCCGGGTGTTTGTCAGAGTGCGACTAATAGCTACACAATTACAGGCACGCTTAGCCTGACTAACGCTACGGCTGGCACGGCCACCATTACCGATGGTGCGGTTTCGACAACAGTAGCCATAACTGCCGGTGCTACGTCGGTTCCCTATTCGTTGACAGGTCTTGCCAGCGGCACAGGTTCGCATACGGTAACGGTAACTTTTGCAGGCCAAACCGCTAGCACTACCTATACCGCACCCGTATCATGTCAGGGTTGTCCGCCAGCTCAATGTATACCTATCCTGATTCTACGGACAAGATGATAAAACGAGGTTGTAATGCTTGATGGCTAACAACAAACAGGATTCTATATAACAACAGAGGGACTCATGTGAGTCCCTCTGTTGTTATATAGCTATATATCGATTATATACTCGCAACACAGTCGTGTCCAGCAGTACAAGATAGAGGCACAAAAATTACCCATTAGTGAAAACGGCTCAGGCGATTTTTGCTGACGGGTAATTCTTAGACCACAACCACATTAAAAACAAATAAAATATTAATCAACGCTTTATATTAGTAACAATTACTCATAAATTATACCGAAAATTACTCTAAAGGTTATATAATATGAAGAAAATCTACCTATTCCTCTTTCTGTTAGGGTGCCTCTTTACGTCTCAATTCAGTCTGGCCCAACAGCTCAAATATCATCGTATCCGGGTTAACATTAATCCCGAACGACTGGAACATCTGTTCAATAACGGTCTCGAAGTCGATCACTTTTCCTACGAAAATAAATCTGTTTTCACGGCTGAAGTATCAGACGCCGATATTATCATTTTGCGTAAACATGGTTTAAAGGTTACTTACCTGATTCGTGACCTTGAAAAGAATTACCAGAAGATCAACGCAGGTATTGACAAGGAGAATAACCGCTCCAGCCAGAAGGCACGCGCCGAGGCTGTCTCTACACCCACTAATTTCAGTTTAGGTTCGTTCGGTGGTTATTACTCCTTTGCCGAACTGCCAACTATTCTGGATAAAATGCGAACGCTGTATCCGAATTTAATTACAGTTAAATCAACAATTGGTTCATCAGTTCAGGGGCGGCCTTTATACGTAGTAAAAATCAGCGATAACCCGGATGTGGATGAAAATGAGCCCGAACTTTTGCTGAATGCATTGCACCATGCCCGCGAGCCAGTTAGCCTTAGCCAGTTGATTTTCTTCATGTGGCATATCCTTGAAAACTATAATACGGATAAAGAAATACGGACACTTGTCAATAGCTCCGAAATCTACATTGTTCCCTGTATGAATCCGGATGGCTACGTTTATAATCAAACTACGAATCCGAACGGTGGGGGCATGTGGCGAAAAAATCGGCGGGCAAACTCAGGTGGTACGTATGGCGTTGACCTCAATCGCAACTATTCATACAACTACGCTCTAGATAATACGGGTTCATCGCCAACGACTTCGTCTGATACGTATCGGGGTACAGGAGCTTTTTCTGAACCAGAGACGGCTGCTCTTCGCAACTTTGCCGCTCAACACCAATTTGTTACTACGTTCAACTATCACTCATATAGTAACGTATGTATCTATCCGTTTGAGAGTCTTAACCCGAACAACAATTCCGAATTAAACACTTTCCGAAGTGCCGCTACGTATTTGACCGTTGAAAACGGTTTTAAAATTGGCAATGCCTATGAAACGGTTGGTTACAAAGCCAATGGAACCGCCCCTGACTGGGAGTTTGGCGAGCAGGTAGCTAAAAGTAAAATCTATGGTTTTACGCCAGAAATCGGTACGTCATCGGATGGTTTCTGGCCCGCTTCTTCCCGAATTATTCCACTGAGTAATACCATGATCGACATGAACCGGAAGATGCTACGTATCTCAACGTATTATGGTCGCGCTACCGCCAGTGGTTCTCCTATTTTCAGTGCAACGACGAGTTCGCTACGTTATCAATTTCAGAATTTCAGTATAAAACCCGCTAGTTATACTGTAACCACAACGGGTTTGAGTTCTTACGTTGTTTCTACCGGACCTGCCAAAACGTATATCGGTTTAGGTTTGCTCCAGTCGACGCCTGATTCTACTACGTTTTCTATTGCAGCCAATACGCCCAATGGCACTCAAATTCCGTTTGAAGTGGCTGTAGATAATGGTTTATCCGTTATTAAGGATACTTTGACTCTGACATTCTCAAACAATTGCGGTACGCCAACGACGCTAACTTCCAGCAACGTATCACAAACGGGTGCCACACTGAGTTGGTCGGCAGTTACCGGAAGTTCGTCATATGCTGTCTCCATAAAACCACAGAGTACAACGGCATGGCCCGCAGATATCAATGTCAGCGGAACCACATATACTCTTGCCGGACTAACGTCTAATACGACATATGACTGGCGGGTAAAATCATCTTGTGGCACTACGTATGCAACCGCAACGGTGAAAACACAGGCAGCTCCCACTACAAACTGCTATCGCGAAACCGGTGGAATGGTTGTATTTGAGGCTGAAGGTTATACAACCCGAACAGCCGGAACAGGAGCTGCCGCAGGTCGAAACTGGACGCCGGTCAGTGTAGCCAACGCATCGGGAACCACTGCCATGACAATAACCGGTGCCAGTGTTAATGTACAGAACAGTCTGGTTGGCCCCCGTTTAGATTATTCATTGAATTTCAGCACTGTTGGTACATACTACGTATGGGTACGAATGGCCGCCGGAAGCGACGGTATTTATGACGATTCGTTTCATATTGGGCTCGATGGTACAGCCGTAACTCTGAATCCGAATAGCAGCAACTACAACAACGGTAGTACAACCTGGACCTGGTTAAAAGCGGCCGGAAGCACAGCTTTTAAAGTGGTTGTCAACTCGGCAGGTTCTCATACGCTGAATATATGGATGCGCGAAGACGGGGTTCGAATCGACAAGATTGTAATGACAACGAGTGCTACGTATACACCAACAGGTATAGGTCCGGCGGTAAGCAATCCGTGTGGCAGCCCGGTTGCGAGAGAAGCCGCCAACGACGTAGCAGAAACAGTGACTGATCAATCACTTCAAGTAACCGTTTATCCAAACCCAGCCGATCAATACGTTAAGGTACGAATCAAACCGAATGGCCAGGAAGCCCAGTTACGTCTGATCAGCATTGATGGTAAGGTACGCCATCAGGCAACTATGACCGGAGCAGAGTCAGAACGTATTATTCAAGTAAATAGCTTACCTGCAGGCAATCATTTGCTCGAAGTGATCCGACACAATGAACGAAAAGTTATTTCGATCCTTAAACAGTAACTTCTGCTTTATCTCTTAACAACGAAGCCTCCTTATGGGAGGTTTTGTTGTTAAGAGATAAAGCAGAATAAGAATTTCCATAAAAAAATTGGTATAAAAAATGGCGAGCAGTACGTTGCTATTATCAAACCAGGAAACTACTAGTTAAATACAATACAATTTCAGTAACTAAGATCGCAAAATAATTAACCATTCTGGCATAGTATTTGAGATTAGTATAACTAAATAATATCAAAAGATTACTTATAAACGTTTTCTACAACTAACAATATAGTAAGAATAGATAATTAATTCTATTTGTAACCTTGCTACAGGGAAGCGGCATATTATTTGTGTATTCAAGAGATGAGTTGCCTCTCTTGAATACTTAAAGGATACTATATGCGTACTTCTACGAAACTTTTCTTCACGTCGTCGGTAATGCTTGTTGTGGTGATGCTCTTAAGCGCACTACCCAGCTTTGGACAGACTATTTCGGGAACTGTTTTCCGCGACTTCAACAGCAACGGCGTGTATACCGCCTTTCCCTCTTCCGGCACCTATTCCTATGGGGAACCCGGCGTAGGAGGCATTACGGTGACCGCCTATAATGCTGCCGGAGTAGCAGTTGCCACTACAGTTAGTAGTACGGCTACTGCTTCGCTCGGAACCTATACGCTCACCATTGGTAATACAAACCCCCATAGGGTTGAATTTACGAATCTGGGCGGAGGTGATTACGAGTCGTTCAGAGCCACGGCCGCAGGCAACAATGCAACGTCCGTACAATTCGTTACGCCAACCACAGCCACTGGCCTGGGGAACGTAAACTTTGGGATAAACTACCCCTTAGATTACTGTCAGGCCGCGCCCAATCTGGTTGTCCCTTGTTATGTAAATGGTAATCCATTGATAACTGGTACGGCGGCTAGCGAACACGTACTGGTTACGCTACCCTATAATTCATCGGGCACGGCTGTTGCGGCAACGTCAATTGCCGACGGAGCCGACATTGGTAGTGTCTGGGGGGTGGCATATCAGCGCGAAACACAAAAGGTATTCTCTTCTGCATTTTTAAAACGCCACGTAGGACTCGGGCCTGCGGGCTTAGGTGGTATCTACGCCACCACAACCAGTGGCACCACTACGCTACTGGTCGATTTAGAAAATGCACCGTTCAATATTAACTTAGGGCAAACTCAATTAGGCACCCGCTCTACCTTGCCCGGTAGTGGTACGGTATCGAGTACCGACCCAACAGCGTTTAGTTTAGTAGGAACGGCCGGTCTGGGCGGCATGGCGTTCTCTTCCGATAGTAAAATCCTGTACGTTGTCGATTTATACAATCGTAACTTATTGGCGCTTAATGTCGGTAACCCTGCCGTAGCTGCAATCTCATCGACCAGCTCATTAACAACAATCGCAATTCCTGTTACGGGCTGTACAAACGGCGACTTCCGCCCTTTTGCTGTTTCCGTCAAAAATAATCAGGTTTACGTTGGCGGGGTTTGTTCCGGCATGTCGGGCACGGTAACGTCAGGCGGAACAAGCGACCTGTATGCTACTGTATACTCGATGCAGGAAGGTGCTTCGACTCTTTCAAGTACTCCTACCTTCTCGTTCCGGCTGAATTATACCAAAGGAGCCGTACGGGTTGGTGATGCCGCTATTGGCTCAACCTGGCAACCCTGGGTTACAGGATTCAGTCAGTTGGGCATTAGCTCCGTTACAGCAACGGGGGGGGTTCGGGTAGGCCGTCCGCAACCCATGCTTACGGATATTACGTTTGCGGATAATGGCGACATGATTCTTGACCTCGCCGACCGTACGGGTTTCCAGTTGGGATACCGGCAACGTAATACTACCGACAACAGCGCTACCCCTACCATATATGGTGGCTACATTGGTGGAGATCTCCTGCGGGCAAACTATAATGGCTCGCAGTGGGTACTGGAAAATAACGGTACAGTTGGCGGTTTGACCAGTGCGGGGGGAGTCGGAAACGGCCAGGGACCGGGCACACCTACGACGTCGGGTTATAATACTCCTTCTGGGGAATTCTACTACCAGGAATCCTTTACCGACCCATCCTCATCTACTGCCATTCACCAAGAAACATCAATGGGTAGTGGCTATTCCATTCCTGGCTATAACGTAGTTGTAACCACCATAATGGACCCGACGGATATCTTTACAGGAGGGATAGGCTGGTTCAACAACCGAACAGGTGCCAGAACTCAATCGGCAGAGCTTTACAATACATTAGCTGCCGACGGGGCAGGGACTGCCGGTAAAGCAAACGGCCTTGGTGGTATACAGGCTTTGTGTAATCCTGCGCCAATCGAAATAGGGAACCGTGTCTGGCTCGACTCCAACAACAATGGTATACAAGACCCCGGCGAACCAGCCCTAGCGGGTGTTGTGGTAACACTCACTGGCCCCGGTATAAGCGGCACTGCTACTGTAACAACCAACGCCAATGGTGAGTATTATTTTACGAATGCTGCCGGAACGAGCGGAGGTGGTTTCACTTATGGTTTAACAGGTCTTACAGCGGGCGGTTCCTATACGCTGTCGTTTCCAACCAGCGTAACAGCCAGCAATGCTTACATAAGCAGCAAACCAAACTCAGCCACAGGCGCCAATGCCAGCAATATCGATACAGATGCCAACTCGGCAGGTCGGATTGTTTTCACATTAGGTTCTTCGGGGCAAAATAATTTTTCGTATGATGCAGGTTATGCACCCTGTGTACCACCATCACTTACGGCACTTGCGAGTAGTGCCAGCGTTTGTCAGGGAGGTACTGTAACTCTGTCGGCTCAGGTAAGCCCAGCCGACAGTTATACGTATGCGTGGAGTGCCCCTGCCGGTATTACGCTATCTGGAGCAACCACAGCAACTGCCACCGCATCGAGCCTGACGGCAACCGGCACACGTACCTTTACCGTAACGGTTAGTACGAGTCCAATCTGCTCAACCACAGCAACAGTAACGGTAACAGTAAATGCACTACCAACGGCGGCTCTTAGCTCAGCTACTATTTGCGCAGGCCAGTCTGTAAACCTGACTGCAACCGGTGGTACGTCCTATACTTTCTCCAACGGTACGTCTAATGTCACAGGAATCCTCTCGGTAACACCAACGGCTAACACTACGTATTCGGTAACGGCTGTCAATGCGAATGGCTGTCGAAGCACAAATCTGGCAACGGGTACGGTTACAGTCAACCCTGCCGTAACAGCAACGCTTGGTTCATCAACAATATGCGCAGGTCAGTCGGTTACGCTGGTTGCGTCGGGCGGTACGTCCTATACCTTCTCAACGGGTACCACCAATACCAACGGCCAGATTTTAGTGGTTCCAACCTCTACCACGGCTTATTCGGTAACGGTGATCAATGCCAATGGTTGTGTGGGCACCGCTTCGGGCACGGTAACGGTAAATACGCTACCAACCGCAGCTCTCACCTCAGCCACCATCTGCGTAGGCCAATCCGCTACGTTAATCGCTACGGGTGGTTCGTCCTATAGATTCTCAAATGGAACTATCAATAACAATGGTCAACTAGTAGTAGCTCCAGTTACTACTACTAATTATTCGGTAACGGTAACTAACGCCAGCGGTTGTACGGCCGTAAACACAGGTAGTGTAACGGTGAATACGTTACCAACCGCTACGTTAAGTTCGACTATTATCTGCGTAGGTCAAACAGCGAATCTGGTTGCTAGTGGCGGTACGTCCTATACCTTCTCAAATGGAGCTATTAACAACAACGGCCAACTGGCAGTAGCCCCAATCACGACTACTAACTATTCGGTAACGGTAGCTAATGCCAACGGTTGTATCAGCACAGCAACGGGTACAGTTACGGTAAATTCACTACCGCCCGCAGCCCTTACTTCAGCCACTATTTGCGCGAGTCAATCGGTTACGCTGGTTGCTTCTGGTGGTTCGTCCTACTCTTTCTCGACAGGTCTATCGAATGGCACGGGTCAGTTAGCGGTAAACCCAACGACCACCACTAACTATTCAGTTACAGTAACCAACGCTAATGGCTGTGTTAGTACGGCAACGGGTACAGTTACGGTAAATTCGCTGCCAATTGCGTCTGTCAACTCCCCAACCATCTGCGCGGGTCAGTCAGCGACCTTAACAGCAACCGGCGGTACGTCCTATACTTTCTCCAACGGCACGAACAACAATACAGGCCGGCTGGTAACATTCCCGACCTCAACCACGGCATACTCGGTAACAGTGGCCAATGCCTCGGGCTGTATCAGTACCACAACCGCTATCATAACGGTGAATCCGGCCGTCACTGCTACGTTAAGCAATGCCACCATCTGCGCAGGGCAGACAGCCACCTTAACAGCAACCGGCGGTACGTCATATAGCTTCTCAACAGGTCTATCGAATGGCACGGGTCAGTTAGCGATAAATCCAACAACCACTACTACATATTCGGTAACGGTAGCTAATTCGAGCGGTTGTATCGGCACAGCAACGGGTACAGTTACGGTGAATTCGGCCGTCACTGCTACGTTAAGCAATGCCACCATCTGCGCAGGGCAGACAGCCACCTTAACAGCAACCGGTGGTACGTCCTACTCTTTCTCGACAGGTCTTTCTAACGGCACGGGTCAGTTAGCGGTAACACCAACAACCACTACTACGTATTCGGTAACGGTAAGCAGCAACGGTTGTACGGGCACCGCTTCGGGTACAGTTACAGTGAATGCACTGCCAATTGCTGCCGTGAATTCCCCAACCATCTGCGCGGGTCAGTCAGCTACATTGACTGTCACGGGCGGCACGGCCTATACATTCTCCAACGGCACGACAAACAATACCGGCCGGTTGGTAACAATACCAACCTCAACCACCGCCTACTCGGTAACAGTGGCTAACGGCAGTGGCTGTATCAGCACCATTACCGCTACTATAACAGTAAATCCGGCCGTCACTGCTACGTTAAGTAATGCTACGATCTGCGCGGGTCAGACTGCTACCTTAACGGCAACGGGCGGTACGTCATACAGCTTCTCGACAGGTCTTTCTAATGGCACAGGTCAGTTAGCAGTAAACCCAACGACCACCACTAACTATTCGGTAACAGTTGTTAATGGCAGTGGATGTGCTAGTACGGCAACGGGTACAGTTACGGTAAATCCGGCCGTTACCGCTACGTTAAGTAATGCTACGATCTGCGCGGGTCAGACTGCTACCTTAACGGCAACGGGCGGTACGTCTTACAGCTTCTCGACGGGTCTATCGAATGGCACGGGTCAGTTAGTGGTAAGCCCAACGGCCACCACTACCTATTCAGTCATAGTAACCAACGCTAATGGATGTGTTAGTACGGCAACAGGTACAGTTACGGTAAATTCATTACCACCGGCAACACTTAGCTCGGCTACGATCTGCGCGGGTCAGACAGCTACCTTAACAGCAACGGGCGGTACGTCCTATACCTTCTCGACAGGTCTATCGAATGGCACGGGTCAATTAGTGGTAAGCCCAACGGCCACCACTACGTATTCAGTAACAGTAGCCAATGCCTCGGGCTGTATCAGTACCACAACCGCTATCATAACGGTAAATCCGGCCGTTACCGCTACGTTAAGCAACGCCACAATCTGTGTGGGTCAGACTGCTACTTTAACGGCGACGGGCGGTACGTCCTATAGCTTCTCGACGGGTCTATCGAATGGTACGGGTCAATTAGCGATAAACCCAACGACCACCACTACCTATTCAGTCACAGTAACCAACGCTAATGGCTGTATCGGCACAGCAACGGGTACAGTTACAGTAAATACACTACCAACGGCAACCTTATCTGCAAGTCCAGCGACTATCTGTGCGGGTCAGACTGTTACGTTAACAGCAGCAGGTGGTTCGAGCTACCGTTTCAGCAACGGCACAACGAATTCTACAGGAACCGTTTCTGTCATTCCCGCTGCTATCGGCAGTAACACGTATTCAGTAACGGTAACCAATGGAGCTACCTGTAGTGCTATTGCCACTACGTCGGTAACGGTTAATCCATCGGTAACGGCCACGTTGAGCAGCGTAACAATTTGTAGTGGTACCAGCGCCACGCTGGTGGCTATGGGTGGTAGCTCATACCGGTTTGGCCCAGGCAACACGAATACGTCGGGTCTATTAGTAGTAGCTCCAACATCTACAACGACCTACTCAGTAACGGTAACGTCGGCACAAGGATGTAGTGCAGTAGCCACAGGCACGGTAACGGTGAATTCATTACCAACGCCAACGATCTCAGGAAACTCCTCCATCTGTGCGGGTCAGACAATCACGCTGACGGCCAACCCAACAACAGGCTTAACGTATGCATGGAGCGGCCCCGGCGGTAGTTTAGGCAGCAGCAACCCGCTGACAATTGCTAACAGCACCACTGCTAATTCGGGTACGTATCAGGTATTAGTTACGAATGCAAATGGCTGTACGGCTACAGCCAGCTTTAACGTAACGGTTAAACCAGCACCAGTAGCCCAAATTCTGAGCACCAGTGTTGTTTGTACGGGTAATGGTCCAGGTGTTGCAATTGCTACACAGGTAATAGGTGGCGCGCCACCGGTAAGCTATGCATGGTATCGGACGGGCGTAGTGGGTGTGATCTCAACCTCAGCCAATCCTATATTCAGTGTTGCCGACACCTATAGCCTTGTTGTTACAGACGCCAGCGGTTGTGTAAGCAACACGGCGAGTGTAGCAGTTGCCCAGCCTGACCCAATTGCTGTCAACATTCAGTCGACTAATGCAGCATGTTTTGGTCAGCAGGGTTCTATTACAGTAACCATTAGTGGTGGCGATGGGCCATACTCGCTTACCTACGCCAATGCCGGAGGTGTTGTGTCTACGCAGAATACCGCCAGTGTCAGTAGCTTACAAACAGGTGCTGGTAGCTACACAGTTACCGTTCAGGATGCCAATGGTTGTACGGTAGTTCAGTCGGCAACGATTTCGCAACCCGCCCAGCTAACGGTTTCGCTTACGGGCAGTGGTTCGGTTTGTACGGGTCAGGCAACGGGCAGTATCACCAGTCTGGTTAGCGGAGGCACAACGCCTTATACCTACTTATGGAGCAATGGACAAACAACACCAAACCTTACAAACGTAAGTGGTGGTAGCTATTCAGTAGTTGTAACAGATGCCAACAGTTGTACAACATCGGGAACGATTACCTTACCGATCAGTCCACTACCTGATGCGCCAACCTTTACGGCAACGCAACCAAACTGCTCAACAACAACCGGATCTGTTATCATTCAGACACCAGCAACCGGCGTTCAATACAGTTTAAATAACGGTATTTCTTATCAGGCTTCGCCAACACTGGCAGGTTTAGTACCTGACGTGTATCAGTTACGAGTACGGTCAATTGCTACGGGCTGCGTTTCTCCAGCTACCAACGTAACAATCGACCCCGTGCCAAATGCGCCAGCGGTATCGATTGCCGGAACGACGACCATTTGCGAAGGTCAATCCATCACGCTGACGGCTAGCCCAGGTGGTTTAGCGTATGTATGGAGTGGCCCAGGTCTTGGCGGAAATAACAACAACCCGCTTGTTATCAACAATGCAACGATAGCTCAATCTGGCCTCTATCAGGTAACTGTAACAGATGCCAATAGTTGCTCGGCAACGGCAAGCATCAACGTAACGGTAAATCCACGTCCTGTGGCTACACTTAGCCCAGCTACGATCTGCGTGGGTCAATCGGCTACGTTGACGGCTAGTGGCGGTAGTTCCTATACCTTCTCCACTGGTACCTCCAACCTCGACGGTAGTCTGGTGGTGAGTCCAACTTCGACCACAGCTTATTCGGTAACGGTGGCTAATGCCAGCGGTTGTGTAAGCACTACGTCGGCTACAGTAACGGTAAACCAATTACCTGTCGCCACGCTCAGCTCAGCAACGATTTGTATCGGTAATTCAGCCACCCTCACAGCCTCGGGTGGTACGTCTTACACCTTCTCAACAGGGCTAATAAATACCACGGGTAGTCTGGTGGTGAGCCCAAGCTCGACCACGGCCTATTCGGTAACGGTAGTCAGTGCCAGCGGCTGTGTAAGTACTACAACGGCTACTATAGCCGTGAATCAGGTTCCGACATCTTCACTGAGTTCGGCAACGATTTGTATCGGCCAGTCTGTAACGCTGACGGCTAGCGGTGGAGCTTCTTACACTTTCTCCAATGGCACAACCAACAACAACGGTCTGCTGGAAGTAGCACCAACGGCAACAACGACTTACTCAGTAACAGCCTCTGGAGGAACGAATTGTATCAGTTCAGCCACAGGTACAGTAACGGTAAATACTCCGCCAACGGCTGTCTTCAGTCCAGCTTCGCCAACCATTTGTATTGGTCAGTCGGTAACCCTGGTTGCATCGGGTGGTAGTTCCTATACCTTCTCCGACGGTACCTCCAACAACACAGGTGCACTGGTGGTGAGCCCAAGCTCGACCACGGCTTACTCGGTAACGGTGGCCAGTGCCAGCGGCTGTGTCAGCACCACCAGCGTGACCGTAACGGTGAACCAACTACCGAATCTGGTGCTCACCCCAACGCCAGCCACCATCTGCGTAGGCCAGTCGACCACACTGGTGGCAACGGGTGCCAGCTCACACACCTTCTCCAACGGTACTATCAACAACTCGGGTCGCTTAGCGGTGAGTCCAACCGTGACCACCATCTATGCCGTGACCGGGGTGAGTGCCAGCGGATGTATCACCAGCACCACCGCCGTGGTAACGGTCAACTCCTTGCCAACTCCAACGCTCAGCTCGGCCACCATCTGCGTGGGTCAATCGGCCACCTTGACGGCTAGTGGTGGTAGTTCCTACACCTTCTCCACTGGCACCTCCAACCTCGACGGTAGTCTGGTGGTGAGTCCAACTTCGACCACAGCTTATTCGGTGACGGTGGCCAATGCTTCGGGTTGTATCAGCACAACGAGCGGCTCGGTAACGGTGAACCCACCGCCAACGGCTGTCTTCAGCCCAGCTTCCCCAACCATTTGTATTGGTCAGTCGGTAACCCTGGTTGCATCGGGTGGTAGCTCGTATACCTTCTCCGACGGTACCTCCAACAACACAGGTGCACTGGTGGTGAGCCCAAGCTCGACCACGGCTTACTCGGTAACAGTGGCCAGTGCCAGCGGCTGTGTCAGCACCACCAGCGTGACCGTAACGGTGAACCAACTGCCGAATCTGGTGCTCACCCCAACGCCAGCCACCATCTGCGTAGGCCAGTCGACCACACTGGTGGCAACGGGTGCCAGCTCACACACCTTCTCCAACGGTACCATTAACAACTCGGGTCGCTTAGCAGTGAGTCCAACCGTGACCACCACCTATGCCGTGACTGGGGTGAGTGCCAGCGGATGTATCACCAGCACCACAGCCGTGGTAACGGTCAACTCCTTGCCAACTCCAACGCTCAGTTCAGCCACCATCTGCGTGGGTCAATCGGCCACCTTGACGGCTAGTGGCGGTAGTTCCTATACCTTCTCCACTGGCACCTCCAACCTCGACGGTAGTCTGGTGGTGAGTCCAACTTCGACCACAGCTTATTCGGTAACGGTGGCTAATGCTTCGGGTTGTATCAGCACAACGAGCGGCTCGGTAACGGTGAACCCACCGCCAACGGCCGTCTTCAGCCCAGCATCCCCAACCATTTGTATTGGTCAGTCGGTAACCCTGATTGCGTCGGGTGGCAGTTCCTATACCTTCTCCGACGGTACCTCCAACAACACAGGTGCACTGGTGGTGAGCCCAAGCTCGACCACGGCTTACTCGGTAACGGTGGCCAGTGCCAGCGGCTGTGTCAGCACCACCAGCGTGACCGTAACGGTGAACCAACTACCAACCGCTACGTTAACACCAACACCAGCCACCATCTGCGTAGGTCAATCGGCTACGCTGGCTGCGTCGGGCGGTACGTCCTATACCTTCTCAAATGGCACGGTTAACAGCAACGGGCAATTAGTGGTAGCGCCAACAGCAACTACTACGTATGCATTGACAGCCAGCAGCGGTAGCGGTTGTGTCAGCAGCACCACGGCGGTTGTTAATGTAAATTCATTGCCAACTCCAACGCTCAGTTCGGCCACTATCTGCGTGGGTCAATCGGCTACGTTGACGGCTAGTGGCGGTAGTTCCTACACCTTCTCCACTGGTACCTCCAACCTCGACGGTAGTCTGGTGGTGAGTCCAACTTCGACCACAGCTTATTCGGTAACGGTGGCCAATGCCAGCGGCTGTGTAAGTACTACGTCGGCTACGGTAACGGTAAACTCACCGCCAACGGCTGTCTTCAGCCCAGCATCCCCAACCATCTGTATTGGTCAGTCGGTAACCCTGGTTGCATCGGGTGGTAGTTCCTATACCTTCTCCAACGGTACGCTTAGTACAGATGGCCGACTGGAAGTGGCACCAACAGCAACCACAACTTATTCGGTAATTGTAGCGAACGACAATGGCTGTATCAGTACGACCAACGTAACGGTAATAGTAAACTCGTTACCAACGCCAGCCATCACTTCAGCAACCATCTGCGAAGGTCAAACAGGTGTACTGGTTGCGTCGGGTGGTACGTCATATACGTTCTCAACAGGTTTGGTTAACGCGACCGGAGTGCTGATGGTAACGCCCACAACCACAACGATCTACTCCGTAACCGTAGGCACCGCCAGCGGCTGTATCAGCACAACGAGCGGCTCGGTAACGGTAAATGAACTACCTGTTGCTACGATAAGCGCAAGTTCAGCTACCATTTGTGAAGGAACGTCAACTACGTTAACTGCTTCGGGTGGTGCGTCGTATATCTTCTCTAACGGTACGTCCAATACTACTGGCGTGCTGGCAGTTGCCCCAACAACAACCACGACATATTCGGTTACAGTAACAAGCGCCAGCGGTTGTACCAGTACGGCATCGACTATTGTAACGGTCAATCCGTCGGCAACCGCTACGCTCAGCTCGATCACAATCTGTTCAGGTGAACAGGCAATACTGATCGCTTCGGGTGGTACGTCATACACCTTCTCAACGGGTGATGTGAACTCATCGGGTCAATTGGCCATAAGTCCGACGTCGACAACGGTTTACTCGGTAACGGCCATCAACGACAGCGGCTGTGTAAGCACCACAACAACAGCCGCTACGTCGGGTACTGTAACAGTAAATGCTATACCTGTAGCCAATGTCGCAGCCAGTGCTATGACCATCTGCGTTGGCCAATCGGTAACGCTGACCGCCAGCGGTGGTACGTCGTATAACATATCGGGTACAATCAATACGTCGGGTGTTCTGGTAGTTACCCCAGTCCAAACCACTACGTATGTTGTAACAGTTACCAACGCCAGCGGTTGTGAAAGCACTACGGCAATTACGATCACTGTGAATCCGTTGCCAGAAGCAGCACTAACTTCGGCAACGATCTGCGAAGGTCAATCGGCTACACTGATTGCGTCGGGCGGTACGTCCTATACCTTCTCAACCAGCGAAGTTAATTCGACAGGTATATTCACGGTAAGCCCATCGAGCACTACGCCTTACTCGGTAACGGTGGCCAGTGCCAGTGGCTGTCTCAACACAGCTACGGGATCAGTAACGGTAAATACGGTTCCTGTAGCGAGCCTGATTCCTGCTTCGGCAACCATCTGCGAAGGTCAAACAGTAACGCTAACGGCTAGCGGTGGAACGACGTATAGTTTCTCAACTGGTATAACCAATTCGACAGGCGTACTTATCGTGAGCCCAAGCTCGACAACAGCTTACTCAGTAACGGTATCCGCAGGTACGACTTGTAGTAGCGTTGCATCGGCGACTATCTTGGTCAATCCATTACCAGCAGCAACGATGACATCGGCAACGATCTGCGAAGGCCAGTCGGCTACGCTGGTTGCGTCGGGCGGTAGTTCCTATACCTTCTCGAATGGTACGTCAAATACAACGGGCCTATTGGTTATCAATCCAATATTTACGACTGTGTATTCGGTAACGGTGGCCAATGCTTCGGGTTGTATCAGCACAACGAGCGGCTCGGTAACGGTAAACGACCTACCTGTGTTAACGCTCACGTCGGAAACGATCTGCGCTGGTCTGGTCACTACTCTCAGAGCAACGCCAGGCTTCGCAACCTATATCTTCTCGGCTGGTCTGACACAAATCGGCACATCGAACGAAGCAACGGGTTCAACCAATGGTACGTACTCAGTAACGGCGATTACGGCCGCAGGCTGCTCAGCTACTGCAACCGGTTCAATTCTGATTAATTCGAATCCGATTGTTCAACTCAGCTCCGCTACTATCTGTACTGGTCAGTCGGCAACGCTGATTGCTACAGCGGGTTATGATACGTATATTTTCTCGCCGGGTCTGGCGCAGGTTGGCAATTCGAACGTAGCAGTTGGTACTGTTGCTGGAACGTATAGTGTAACGGCCCTTTCAACGGGTTGCAATGGCACGGGTTCAGGTAGCATCACTATCGAACCATACCCGGTAGCTGAACTGGCATCGGCAACGATCTGCGTTGGTCAGCCAGTAACGCTAACCGCAACGGGTGGTACGTTATACACCTTCTCCGATGGCACCATCAATACAACTGGCTTACTGGCCGTTTCACCAGCTACCACTACTACGTATTCGGTAACGGTAGCCAACGCAGCAGGCTGTGAAAGCACTACGTTAGGGACTGTAACGGTAAATGAGTTACCTGTAGCGCAATTGACATCGGCAACGATCTGCGAAGGCCAATCGGCTACACTGGTTGCGTCGGGTGGTGCATCGTACATCTTCTCGACGGGTGTTACAAATACAACAGGCGAACTGGTTGTTAATCCTATTAGTACGACCACTTACGCTGTAACTGTAGTGAATGCCAGCGGTTGTATCAGTGTAACTTCGGCTACGGTGGATGTCAATACACTACCAGTTGCCGGACTAACTTCGGCAACAGCCTGCGAAGGTACATCGGCAACGTTGGTCGCTTCGGGCGGTACGGCCTACACCTTCTCGACAGGTGAGACAAACCTGACAGGTATATTAGTGGTTGGCCCAACAGCAACAACAACCTACTCGGTTACGGTGGCCAACGCTAGCGGTTGTATCAGCACGACGACAGCTACGGTAACAGTGAATCCGCTACCAACTATAGTAACAACTGTCGCTTGTAATGGTATTGCTACGTATGACGTGAGCTTCACGGTAACGGCTGGCGCTACGGTAACGGCCAATGTAGGAACCATTGCTGGTAACCAGATTACAGGAATTCCATCTGGTCAAATCGTTACGATTACGATATCGCTAAACGGTTGCAGTGTTACAGAAGAGCTTTCTCAAAACTGCCAATCGAACGCAGCAGCTATAGGCAACTTTGTCTGGCATGATCTGGATCGCGATGGCGTTCAGGATGCAGGCGAACCGGGCATTCTGGATGTGGTAGTTGTACTGTTGCAAAATGGTGCAATCGTAGCAAGCACGCTTACGGATGCAAATGGCTTCTATCTATTTGAAGGTCTGACGCCGGGCATTCCCTATTCGGTGAGCTTCACGACTCCAGTTGGATTCACAGCTACGTTGCCACACCAACATTACAACGGTGACGATGAGCTGGATTCTGATGCAGACCCAATCACAGGCTTGACACCCTCTGTTACGTTAGCGGCTGGCGAATACAACCTGTCATTGGATGCAGGCTTCTACATTCCACAAGCTAGTCTGGGTAACTTTGTCTGGAATGACCTTGATCATAATGGCACACAGGATCCGGGCGAACCGGGAATTCCGGGTGTAGTGGTGACGCTCATTCAGAATGGTGTGGCTATCGCATCTACGACTACCGATGCCAGTGGCTTGTACTCCTTCACCGGCCTGACTCCGGGTATACCGTACTCGTTAAGCTTCACGACACCGCTCAATTATTCGGCGACTGTGCCGAATGTAGGCTCATCGGATACCGACTCAGATCCAATCGGTGGCATTACAGGGCCTATCACGCTGACTGCAGGTGAGAACAATACGTCGATTGACGCTGGCTTCTATCTGCTGACAGCGGGTCTGGGCGACTTCGTCTTCGAAGACCTCAACCATAATGGTCAGCAGGATACGGGTGAAGCGGGCATTCCGAATGTGGTCGTCTCGCTCATCAGCAACGGTACGCTGGTGGCTTCCACGACCACCGATGCCAACGGCCTCTACTCCTTCACTGGACTAACACCGAATACGCCGTACTCGGTAAGCTTCACCGCGCCACTGGGTTACAGTGCTACGTTGCAGAATCAGGGCGACGATGCTACCGACTCCGATGGTAACCCAGCAACGGGTCTGACGGGTGTTTACAGTCTGACGGCTAACGAGTTCAACCCGACTGTCGACATGGGCTACTATCGTCCGGCTTCGCTCAATGGCTATGTCTGGATCGACACTGACCGCAATGGTACACAAGGTGCCGGTGAGCCTGCCCTGCCAGGAGTCGTGGTGACGCTCATCAGCAACGGTACTGTGGTGGCCTCCACCACCACCGATGCCAGTGGCTTGTACTCCTTCACCGGATTGACACCGGGTGTGCCGTACTCGCTGAGCTTCACCACCCCGGCTGGCTTCACCGCCACCACACCGGACCAAGGTGGGGACGACACCATCGACTCGGATGCCATTGGCGGATTGACCCCATCAGTGACGCTGACTTCAGGTCAGAGTGTAACCCAGGATGCAGGTTTCTCACCAGTGACGGCTGGACTCGGAGATTATGTCTTCGAAGACCTCAACCACAACGGTCAGCAAGACGCCGGGGAACCCGGTATTCCAGGAGTGACCGTGAGTCTGATCGAAAATGGAATTATACTGGCAGGTACAACAACGACGGATGCCAACGGTATCTACTCCTTCACCGGTCTGACACCAAACACACCGTACTCGGTGAGCTTCACCGCACCACTGGGTTACAGTGCTACGTTGCAGAATCAGGGTGACGATGCCACTGACTCGGACGGTAATCCAACAACGGGTCTGACAGGAACGTATAGTCTGACAGCTAGCGAGTTCAATCCGACGGTGGATATGGGCTACTATCGTCCGGCCTCTTTGGGTGACTACGTTTGGGTTGATCTCAACAGAGATGGTATCCAGGATGCCGGTGAACCACCGCTAGCAGGTGTAGTTGTTACGTTACTCGATGGTACTAACACGCCGATTGCATCAGTGACTACCACCAGCACGGGACAATACAGCTTCACGGGTCTAACACCGGGTGTACCGTACTCGCTAAGCTTTACCGCTCCGACTGGTTACAGTGCTACGTTGCCAAACCAAGGTGGAGACGACACCCTTGATTCTGATCCAATTGGCGGTATCGTTAGCTCGATCACGTTAGCCTCTGGCGAGAACAATACGTCGGTAGACGCAGGCTTCCTGATACCAGTAGGCAGCATCGGTTCGCATGTCTGGAACGATCTCGACAGAGACGGTCAGCGTGATCCAGGTGAGCCCGGTGTGGATGGCGTTACGGTACGTCTACTCCAGGAAACATCGCCAGGTAACTACACGGTTGTTTCGACAACTGTTACGACGGGCGGAGGACAGTATCTGTTCACCAACCTGCCTGCTGGAACCTACATTGTTGAGTTCGATCTAACCACCTTGCCACCGGGCTTTATCATCAGCCCGAACCAGAACCGGCCAGGTGTACCAACAACCGAAAACAGCGATGCAAACCCAACAACAGGTCGCTCGGCACCAATTACGCTTGATCCAACGAATCCGGTTCAACCAGATGTACTAGCTATCGACGCTGGTCTGGAAACCGACTGTCCGCCAGCCAAGTGCGTACCGTTTGTCATCAAAAAGAC
Organism: Spirosoma daeguense; assembly: GCF_054776875.1. NCBI lineage: Bacteria > Pseudomonadati > Bacteroidota > Cytophagia > Cytophagales > Cytophagaceae > Spirosoma > Spirosoma daeguense. The sequence continues at coordinate 319,240 of NZ_BAAHBF010000003.1, read as the reverse complement.
ACGTGGTCGTTAGAAGTTAGTGGATGAGAAAAGAAAAAGGCCCTGTCGTTCGACGGGGCCTTTTTCTTTTTGAGAAGTTATTTACCACCCCTGCCCCCCTCCTGTTGTAGGAGGGCCGGGCCAGCGTTCTGGCTAGGGGTGGTAAAATCAAACCCCTACAAGATTAGCCCTACGGGGGTGGGATTTAGGATGGTGTTACTACGTAGCAGGTCAACGAATTTCTCGTTTCTGAAACTATGTCTAAACTTGCGGGTTTGAACCTATAGATATATCACTATTCGGTTTTATGCTACGTCGATGATTCAGTACCGTTTTTATCCGTCCATTCTCAATGTTTTCTCACGCTATCTACAAGGCGGGAATTTGTCGGCGCAGGAATTGATCGATTCCATCAATCGGGTACCCACGCCAACCACTGCGGCTCAGGAACGGGGTATTTCATTTGAAGATGCGGTTATAAAAGGTATTGGCGAAGATCGATTCGATGCCGAAGTCATCAAAAAAGTACGTAAACTTCTCCCCCGCCCTATTGTCGATACGCAGGTGTATTGCCAATTGGAAGTTGAGGATGTGCTTTTTTACGGTTACGTCGATTTAATCGGAAAATTCAAAGCCGTAGATATAAAAACGACCGGTTCATATCAGCCCGGCCGCTTCCTACACAACCATCAGAATCTGTACCTGCATGCGCTGAAACGGAAAGGAATCAAATTGATGGAATATGTTATAACGGATTTTCAACCGGGCGGAAATTCAGAAGTATACGTAGAAAGTTATGCCCTGACACATCCGATTGAGAAACAGTTGGAGGAAATCCGTTTGTTTAAAGCCTTTCTGGAAGAACACCGACCGTTGATTGTCGACAAGAAAATATTTGTTGCGCCCGGCGAAGACCCCGACGCCCGAAGAAAGCATTCCAGATTCCAATAGTTTTTGGGCCATTTACTCAGGAATCAATTTACGCTGACAGGCATTCGTCGTAACTTTCGACCATGTTTCAGCGAACTCTTCATCTCTATCGGCAGGCGTATCGAGGACTTTCTCCGTCTGTATGGTTACTGGCTGGGGTAATGCTGATTAACCGTTGCGGTACGATGGTGTTGCCGTATATGACGCTTTACCTGACGCAGCATTTACATTATTCCGTTACACATACCGGCATTGTGATGGCCGTTTACGGAGCGGGCGCTTTTATTGGTACGTTTCTCGGCGGGCACCTGACCGACCGATTCGGATTTTACTACGTTCAGTTACTCAGTTTACTGTTTGGCGGAACTGCCCTGCTCACGCTTCAGTTCATTACCAATTTTCACCTGCTCTGCGCGAGTGTTTTTCTGTTTACATTACTAGGCGACGCCTTCCGTCCAGCCAATCAGGCCGCTATTGTGCACTATTCAAAACCAGAAACACGTACCCGTGCTTTTTCCTTTAATCGGTTGGCGATCAATCTTGGCTGGGCCGTAGGTAGCGGGCTTGGTGGCTGGTTGGCCAGCGTAAACTACAGTCTGCTTTTCTGGACGGATGGCTTAACCTGTTTATCAGCAGGGCTTGTTCTCTGGGCTTTTTTACCCGTTCCCCAAAACGAAAATCAGCTTAAAACACAGCCTACAAACGCTACGTCATCGGCAACGCCACCAGCGAACGTATCGCCCTATCGCGACTACATGTTCATCGGTTTCATCTGTTGTAATGCGCTGTTTCTGATTGCGTTTATGCAATTTTTCACCATCGTCCCCTTATTTTTCAAGCAAATCATGCACCTGAATGAACGTACCATTGGCTCGCTGATGGCGTTAAACGGGCTGCTGATTGTTACGGTTGAAATGGCGCTGGTGTATGAACTTGAAAAACGGCAATGGTCGAAAACCAAATTGATTGTGCGGGGCGTTTTGCTGACCAGTTGTTCCTTTCTCATTCTTAGCCTACACGGCTGGCTGACGAGTTCTGGCACTAGTTTATCAACACTTCTTTCGACTAGTCTGATTATACCACTGGCCTACATTCTGTTTGCTACGTTCAGCGAAATGCTGGTTATGCCTTTTTTGCAGTCGCTAACCGTTGAACGTTCTACTCCAGCCACGCGCGGTCAGTATCTGGCATTACAATCGATGAGTGCAGCACTAGCTCAAACAACGGCCCCCGCTTTAGGCTCGCTGGTAGTAGCACAACTCGGTTTTTCGATACATTGGCTACTCATTGTCATGATTAGTTTGCTGGCAGCCATTGGGTTCTGGTGGCTGGGGAAACAAATGCATCAGACCCAAAAATCAATTGTTGTTGCTACGTAATAACTATAAAATTCAGCAACAACTATTTTCTGATACGCCTGATATTAATTTATATTTTCAATCTTGCAACTAATCGTTTAATCTCCTGTTTTTACAAGACAAATTATATCTTTTTAAACTGGTTCTAACGCTATGCCAACTAGTGTTTTCAGGTTGATAAAGTCTATTGGAATTTCGCTAGCAATCCTGATAAGTTTAACTGCAATATATCTACTTTCAGCCTATTTATTATCAAGAATTAGCGTCAATAAAAAGAGTGAAATTACAAATGATATCGCTATTTATATTCTTACGAACGGCGTTCATACTGATTTAGTCATGCCAATCAGGAATGATCAAATTGACTGGAGTAAGGAAATAAAATTCGAAAATACAGTAAGTAAAGACACTCTATTTCAATACGTTGCCCTCGGATGGGGCGACAAAGGATTTTATCTCGAAACGCCTACCTGGGCCGATTTGAAATTTAGTACTGCATTCAACGCTACATTTGGTTTAGGATCAACAGCTATTCACGCTACGTTCTATAAAAATATGTCGGAAAGTGAAGATTGCGTAAAAATTATGCTCTCGAAAACGCAGTATATAAAGCTTATTCAGTATATAAATAATAGTTTCCAATTCGACTCAAACGGACATTTGATCAATATAAAATCGAATGCTAATTATGGTGATAGTGATACGTTTTATGAAGCAAAAGGTAGATATAATCTATTTCATACATGTAATACGTGGGCCAATAACGGGCTTAAAAGCTGTGATCAATTAGCTTGTTTCTGGACACCTTTCGATACTGGAATATTTTATCAGTACAATCGAAAATAAATCAAAGTTTACAGACAACGCTTGTTGAAGTTTCTGGATTACTCCCGGCGGTGCAGATATACCAGTCTTTAACCAAGCAAAGTTTCAATTTTCACTACAGTTCTTGCAAGAATCTAGCAGAAGAAAGCAACCCAAATTATATTATAAATTGTCGGCCCGGCTTTCTTTACGACCTTTGTAGCTGCTAACGAGCGTGCAAATCGTTCGCTCTTTCACTCTTTCACTCTTTACTACGTTGAAACTCTGGCAAAAAGAAGGCGTATCGACAGCCGAACAAATCGAACAGTTTACCGTTGGGCGCGACCGTGAAATGGACCTTTACCTCGCTCCTTTCGACGTATTAGGCAACCTTGCTCATGCTCAAATGCTTGAAACAATCGGGCTGCTTACCAGCGACGATTTAAGCTTATTGCAGAACGAACTGAAGCAGATTTATGGGCAAATACAGGCCGGGCAATTTGTGATTGAAGATGGTATTGAAGACGTTCATTCGCAAGTAGAGTTATTGCTCACTCAGAAATTGGGTGATGTTGGCAAGAAAATTCACTCGGGCCGCTCGCGGAATGATCAGGTATTGGTCGATCTGAAACTTTTCACCCGTAATCGACTGTGGCAGGTTACCGAAGCTGTGAAGCGGGTTTTCGATCAACTTATCAGCCGTTCCAATCAACACAAAGACGATCTTTTGCCGGGTTACACCCATTTGCAGATTGCCATGCCCTCGTCGTTCGGACTTTGGTTCGGTGCCTATGCCGAAGCCCTCGCCGACGATATGCTGACGCTGCAAACGGCCTATCGTTTGGCTAACCGCAATCCACTGGGTTCTGGCGCAGGTTACGGCTCATCGTTCCCTTTGAATCGAACACTGACCACTGAATTGCTCGGTTTCGAAGGCATGCACGTCAACGTAGTATATGCGCAGATGAGCCGGGGAAAAACCGAACAGACCGCCCTTGGTGCGCTGGCAACCATAGCCGCTACGTTGTCGCGGATGGCGATGGACATCTGTTTGTATAACAGCCAGAATTTTGGGTTTCTGATCTTGCCGGATGGGCTGACAACAGGTTCCAGCATTATGCCGCACAAGAAAAATCCGGACGTAGCGGAACTGCTTCGGGCCAAAACCAACCGGATGAAAGCACTTCCGATGGAGATAACGCTGGTGTTGAGTAATCTACCTTCTGGCTATCATCGCGATATGCAGATTCTGAAAGAAATTTTGATGCCTGCTTTCGATGATATGCTCGACTGTCTGAGCATCACCGAGTTTATGCTGGAGCATCTTCAGGTGAAACCTAATTTGCTGGATGATCCGAAGTATGATTTGCTATTCAGCGTAGAGCGTGTAAATGAACTTGTCTTACAGGGCGTTCCATTTCGCGAAGCGTATCGGACGGTGGGAAAAGAAATCGGTGAACATACCTACGTAGCACCTCGCACGCTACGTCATACCCACGAAGGCAGCATTGGTAATCTGGGAAATGACCTTATTGTGCAGCAAATGACACAGGCTATTAATGGTTTTGGGGCAACTCAGGCGCAGGAAGCAATTACCAAATTACTGGAATAGATATTTTTTAACCGCAAAGGCCCCGACAGCCAGAGTCTGTCGGGGCCTTTGCGGTTAACAGTTTTATTGCTACGTATCCAACAGCCGGAGCCTGTTGGGGCCTGAAGAATCACATTAATACGCCATTCTTCGCCTGAATAGCAGTCGGTGTTTCCGATTCGCCCAGCATTTGCAATAAATCGATTTCGATGTTCCGGCAAATCGACAGCATCGGTACGTCGTTAAACAAACCCTCGAACGGGTTTTCGGAGTAGTCGCCAACCAGTTCCATATTCACAAATACCCAGCCGACGATGATGCCAAACGGGATGGAAAGCCAGATTCCTCCATCGCCAATCTTGGCAAATTCGCCTACGATACCCAAGGGCAGCAGACCAATAAATATGCAGACGAAAATGAAGCTTAAGTTGGCGTACTGACGTGGAAAAGGCGTTCGTTTGATACGTTCAGCTTTGCCTTGCTGGTCATAAAAATCATTAAGCATCCGTTGCATATCGCTCATATTCAAGCTACTAATTAGCGACTGCTTTTTTAGCTCAGCCAGTTGCTGTGCCTGTCTATCAATCAGATGCGTAGCCGGATTGGCCTTCGTTTTGATACGTTCATACTCTTCGTTGGGGAGGTATTTCTGCTGGAATTTCTCGTAGGTTTCGTCGGCATACAGGCCAATTCCCAGCGTTTTGCTACGTTGAACATTGTAGTTGCCAATACCAATTATTTTCAGGCTCATGTGCTCCCAGGACGTTGGTTGCAGGAGTTGGTGACGTAGCGTGTAAATCCAGCCGATGTGCCGGTAGATTAGCTGCTTTTTGATGGCGTGTAATTCAGCGTCGGAAAACGTATTCTGGCTATTTTCGTTCTGAATAAACGAACGTACTACGCTTCCCCAGGCCCGACTTCCGTTTACAATAGCTCCCCATATTTTTCGCCCCTCCCAAAGGCGGTCGTAACTCTGATTACTCTTGAAACCGACGTAAAATGCAACAGACGTACCAATCAGCGAAACCGGCAGCCACGGGATAGACAACCATTTCCAGCGAGTGTAATAATAGAGCGTCGCCACAAAAGTCATCCAGATGGTGAGCCAGATCAGGTGATGGCCCGAAAATCGCATCATTCCCCGAAAGGAGAGGTCTTTTTCAATCAGCATACGTAGTATTAGTTAAACTTTTCGATTAGACTCCGGGGCTTCACTAAGGTCATTTCAGGAATCTGATTACCAAAATAAGTTAGGCAGGATTTATAACGTAGCAATTACTAACTTAAAGTCGAACTCGTTATTAATTAACAGCCAGTTTAAGCCGACCGCTGGCGTTCAACAAAAGGCCGCCCGATCCACTGCAAATTACCCGTTGTGCCTGACCTACATAACTGGCTGGCAGGTTCACTACATGATTGATCGTTACCACGTCGGTTACTACCGGCAAACGTCCGCACGACCATACACTCACATCCGACCAACTACCTGCTTTTAGCGTATACATGTTCGAACAACTACTACCGTCAACTTTCCGGATTCGATTGTTATTGGTATCGGTAATATAGATAGCGCCTGTTCCATCCACCGCGATTCCGAAAGGCGAATTTAGTTGAGCCGACGTAGCAGCCCCTCCATCACCCGTAAAGCCAGCAGTACCCGTACCCGCTACGGTGGTAATTATGCCTGCGCTATTTACCTTGCGAATACGCTGGTTATTCCGATCCGTAATGTACAGATTGTTGCCCCCATCCAGCGCAATTCCATACGGAAGATTCAGTTGAGCGGAGGTAGCCACGCCACCATCGCCACTGTATCCAGCGAAACCTGTACCAGCTACGGTAGTAATCATGCCCGAGCTCACCATACGAATACGATGGTTATATTGATCAGCAATATACAGATTCCCACTCCCATCTATCGCGACACTATAAGGGCTACTTAATCGGGCCGACGTAGCGTCCCCGAAGTCACCACTAAAACCTGAAATACCCGTACCCACTACGGTCGTGATAATGCCCGTTGTACTGACCTTGCGAACGCGATGGTTAAACCGATCAGCAATGTACAGAGTGCCCGCTCCATCTACTGCCACACTCGAGGGATAATTTAACTGGGCCGACGTAGCCAGTATTCCATCGCCATTGTAGCCAACACTACCCGCCCCCGCCACGGTTGTAATTACGCCTGTTGTACTCACTTTCCGAATCCGATGGTTATTTGCATCCGCTATATATAGGTTTCCACTCCCATCTACAGTAGTACCGTAAACCCCATTTAGTTGAGCAGCAGTCGCCAGGCCTCCATCGCCACTAAAACCAAAGCTGCCCGTGCCCGCTATCGTAGTGATCACGCCAGAACTACTTACCTTACGAACACGACTGTTGCCCGAATCAGCAATATACAGATTACCACTTCCGTCTAGTGCTGCGCTAAACGGGCTATATAACTGGGCAGCGATAGCCGGGCCTCCATCGCCACTATAGCCACCACTACCATTAATACCTGTTCCGGCCACGGTGGTTATGGTTCCCATGGCATTTACTTTCCGAATACGGCTATTCGTTTGATCGGCAATATAGAAGCTGCCGTTGCTATCCAGAGCCACTCCTGACGGAAGGTTCAACTGAGCCGACGTAGCGTTCCCGTTGTCGCCACTGTAACCAGCCATACCCGTACCCGCTACGGTGGTTATAACGAAACCGGTGTTCACTTTGCGAATCCGTTGGTTATTCGAATCAGCTATGTAGACATTACCATTGGCATCGGCTGTTACTCCCGTAGGGCGGTATAAATGAGCGGAGGCAGCCGGTCCGCCATCGCCACTATAACCAAGCGTTCCTGTACCAGCCAGATTAATTATGCTACTAAACGAATTTTGCACCTTCCGAACCCGGTGGTTACCAGTATCAGCAATATAGATATTGCCAGAACCGTCAAGAGCAACACCCTGAGGTCCATTAAGTTGGGTCATACCAGGCACTCCTCCTCCTGTATTATCGCCCGCCGTACCATTCCCTACAATCGTATGAATTAGGCCGCTCGTATTCACTCGCCGAAGGCGGTGGTTACCTGTATCAGCAATATAGATGTTACCAAGCCCATCCACAGCTACCCCATAAGGCTGATTTAATCTCGCCAACGTAGCCAAATTTCCATCCCCACCATAACCAGAAATGCTTGAGCCTGCTACGGTCGTAATGATACCGTCTGGAGTCACCTTGCGAATACGGCTGTTATAGGTATCAGCGATATAGAGATTTCCACCCCAGTCAACGGCTACTCCAAACGGGTAAAATAACTGAGCTGACGTAGCAGGGCCTCCATCGCCACTGTATCCGGCAATACCCGTACCGGCCACGGTGGTGACTATACCTTCCGGGGTTACCTTGCGAATGCGGTTATTACTCCGGTCGGCAATATACAGGTTGCCATTCGCATCGACAGCTACGCTATTGGGCGTAGATATCTGAGCAGAAATGGCTGGCACATTTTCACTACCATTACCAGCAACCGTACTGATGTTCTGTGCCCAGACGGCAGTGGCGATACGTAGCAGAATCAGAAATCCAGCGGTTATACGAAAGAAAAGTCGTAACATCATAGTTAAACGTGGATAGAACGCTGGCACATAATTGATTGATTGATTGATTACAAATAAATAATGCACCATTTCACCGTTTCATAAGCAATGCAGAACAGCTACAAGAAACCAAGAATAAGTCTATGATTCTGCTAATCAGACTTATCCATCAATCGCTTTCACTCACTCGACCGCCAGCTTGAGCCGACTGCTGCCATTCAACAACACGCGCCCTGTTCCGGTATAGATTACCCGTAGCGCTTTACCGATATAACTGGCTGGCAGATTCACTACGTGACTGATCGTTACTACGTCTGTTACTGCTGGTACCCGACCGCAAGACCATACACTCGGATCGTTCCAGTCTCCCACCTTCACAGTAACCATCTGTGGACAATTTGGTGCGTGATGCACCGTCAGGCTGAAGCTGGTGCTGGCCGTCAAACCTCCCGAATCAGTTGCCGTTACGCTCACACTAAACGGCGAACCCACTGAGGACGATAGTATACCCGAGATGGTGTTCGGAGCCACAAAACTTAAACCCGAAGGCAAACCGCTCACCGATAGTGTGAGGCTGTTGGGTGTTTCTGGATCGGTGAACGTATTAGCCGAAATACTCATACTAAATGCCACAGTCGCCGTAGCCGACTGAGTGGGAATCACATTCGCTACTGTGGGCGGGCAGTTCTGGTAGCCCACGGTCAGGCTACTGGAAGCCGTACAGCCATTAGCCGACGTAACAACCACCGAATATGTTCCCGCCTGATTGACCAACGCTACGTTGCCCGATTGGCTCACCAATCCCGGACCACTAAACTGATACGTAGTGCCGCCCCCTGCCGTCAACGTAACGCTGGTTTGGGAGCAGGTCAACGTACCGCTCGCCGACAACGTAGCACTGGGTGCTGCAGTATTGGAAGAAACCGTAGTTGATGCAGTTACCGTACAGCCGTTAACCGCTGTCGCTGTTACCGAATACGTACCACCTATATTAACCGTTGCTACGTTACCTGACTGACTCACAATACCGGGGCCGCTAAACTGATACGTTCCGCCACCGCTGGCCGTTACGCTCACGCTGGTTTGGGCACAGGTTAACGTACCGCTTGTGATCAAACCAGCAGAGGTAGCCTCATTGACAACAAGCGTAACACTGGATGGGGCGGTACGGGAACCATCGCTGGCTATAACGGTAATTGTGTAGGTAGTGGCCGAAGTGAGCTTAGGAACCGTAAAAGTCGGTGTGGCGCCAGTAGCCGAAAGACCTGCTGGTTGACTACTCCAACTATACGAGTTGGGTGTGAAGTTAGCGGCAGTAGCTGTTAGGCTAAACGTACCGGGCCAGCAAACGGCCGATGGACTGGTGGGGGTGATACGCACGCTGGGAGGACCATCCACTTTACGAACGCGATGATTATAGTAATCAGCAATGTAGAGATTGCCAAGGCTATCGATCATCACACCCATAGGCGTATAAAACTGGGCGGAGACGGCTGCTCCACCATTCCCGCTAAAACCTGTCGTACCCGTGCCTGCCACTGTACTAATTATCCCTGTTGCGCCCACCCTGCGAATTCGATTGTTTGTAGCAACATAGAGATTGCCACTGCCATCTGCGGCTATGCTAGTAGGGCTGGCCAACCGAGCGGAGGTGGCCGGTCCACCATCGCCACTAAAACCACTGGTGCCCGTTCCAGCTACTGTGCTGATTACGCCCGTTGTACTCACCTTTCTGATACGATGATTCTGGCTATCAGTAATATACAGATTCTCATTTCCGTCCAATGCCACACCAGTAGGCTGAGCCAGTTGGGCGGAGGTAGCCGGGCCACTATCGCCACTGAAACCAAAGATGCCTGTGCCAGCTATCGTGCTGATTATACCCGACGAATTTACTTTACGGATACGGTTGTTGTACAGATCGGAAATGTAAAGATTGCCACTACCATCCATCGCCAGACTATTGGGAAAATTCAACTGAGCCGAGGTGGCCAGACCACCATCCCCACTAAAGCCCGATGTACCCGTACCAGCCATCGTACTAATTACCCCTGACGAATTCACCTTACGGATGCAATTGCTAGATTGATCAGCAATATAGAGGTTGCCATTCCCGTCCAATGCCAGGCTAACCGGATCATCTAGTTGGGCGGACGTAGCGGCTCCCCCATCACCACTATAGCCCGACGTACCCGTGCCAGCCACCGTTGTGATGATTCCACCCGGGCTCACTCTACGGATACGGTGGTTCTTCTGGTCGGCAATGTAGACATTGCCGCTACCGTCCATCACCATGCTACGAGGTAAATATAATTGGGCAGATGTTGCAGCGCCACCATCACCGCTAAAACCAGCATCGGCATATATGCCCGTTCCAGCCACCGTGCTGATTACGCCCGTTGTACTCACCTTTCTGATGCGATTATTCTGCGAATCAGCAATATAGAGGTTACCGCTTCCGTCCAGAGCCACATCACTAGGATTATAGACTTGGGCAGACGTAGCCGCCAATCCATCGCCACTGTAGCCCAGCGTGCCCGTTCCGGCCACCGTACTTATTATGCCAGACGGATTCACTTTGCGGACACGATGGCTAAACTGATCGGCAATGTAGAGATTACCACTGGCATCCACCGTCAGCTTAGTAGGGTTTCTTAACTGGGCAGTGGTAGCTGCGATCCCATCGCCATTGTAGCCCGCCGTACCCGTACCGGCTATCGTGCTGATCACGCCTGAAGTATTTACTTTGCGAATGCGGTGATTAAAATAATCGGCAATGTAGAGATTGCCACTCCCATCCACGGCTATGCCACTGGGAACATACAACTGAGCGGAGGTAGCCGGGCCACCATCGCCACCGTGTCCAGCAGTGCTACTACCTGCAACCGTAGTGATCACTCCCGACGTACTTATTTTACGGATGCGGTGGTTACCTGTATCAGCAATGTAGAGATTGCCACTAGCATCCCTCACTACGCTACTAGGGCTATCCAACTGAGCGTTGGCAGCCGGTCCCCCATCGCCACTATAACCAGCAGTGATAGTACCCGACACCGTACTAATTACCCCCGTTGTACCCACCCTGCGAATCCGGTTATTCCCCCTATCAGCAATGTAGAGATTGCCAAGGCCATCGACAATCACACTGGTAGGGGTGCTCAACTGGGCGGAGGTCGCCTGACCACCATCGCCACTAAAGCCCGGTATGCGATTACCGGCCACCGTAGTGACCTCCCCCGATGGGCTCACCTTGCGAATGCGGTGGTTATTCTGATCGGCAATATAGAGATTGCCACTCCCATCAACTGCTACTCCATAGGGAGTTGCCAAATGGGCAGTGGTGGCCGGTACGTTTTCACTACCATTGCCCGCAAATGCTCTAATGATTTGTGCACTGGCATCAGGAATGAGACAGAAAAGAAATAGAAACCCATAAAAGAAGAGTAGAGGAACCGCACGATACCAAAGGAATAGACCTTTTTGCATACCAAACGTTGATATATGTTAATAGCTAAATCGTTGAAAAACAAATATCTTGTCTATAATTAAAAACCTATTAAAGTATTGAGGGAACGGTCATGCGATACGCAACAATAGCCATTAATACCACCGCCCGACCAATCTGGTCGGGCGGTGGCTTACGTAACGCGGACATTCTGTCCGCAATTTAGTTCGTGTCACTATGAGGACGGAATGTCCGCGTTACATTGCACCACTGCGTTACGTTTATTCAACCTTATACGCTACCAGTTTATTTTTGAGAAACGTGGGTACGACCAACAGTTTTTTCTTTGCTACGTATTCAATATCGGCAGCGTTTACTTTATCGGTGCGGGTATCGAGCAGTTCGGATTTGGTGCCATCAGCCGCAATGTGAAACAGTCGACCATTCCAGTCCGAAACGAAGTAGTTACCTTTGCCTTCGGGCACAATCCCATCTGTATTGGCCATTCCATCGGCCAGTTGCTTCAGTGCTTTCGTTTTCAGATCCAGTTCGCACAAAGCACCCGTTTTTGTGTTGCCAACCATCAGCTTATCAGTACCAACTGCCAGTACGCCATTCGGATTGTTGAGCGGTTCGCCTTCCATAAAAACTTCCCATTTTTCGTCCTTCAGCCGGTATAGTTTGTTGTTCCGATTATCCGATACGTAAACGGTGCCTTCTTTATCAATTGTTACGTCGTTCAGAAAAGCACCCTGCCCAACGGCATCCCATGTTTTTTCGGCCTGTCCATTCTGGGTATTAATACACACGAGCCGATACACGTCGGTCACGTAGAGTCGATTCTTATACAAACCCATTCCTTTGGGCGCATTCAGACCGCTCGTCCAGCGAAGATTTTCGATCTTACCATCCAGCGATACCTTCGAAATAAATCCGTTGCCATCCAATGCATCCGATTTGCCGTCGATATTAGCTACATATAACGTACTACGTCCATCAAAGAGTACCGATTCGGGTGTACGTAACGTAGTGTCAGTTTCCCAGACTTTTACCAGTTTAGGCGGTTTCGACGTAACGGGGGGTGGCGTTAGGGCAAGTAAACTAGCTCCGCTAATAAAAGCTGCGGCAACAAGGAGAGTTTGTTTCATGGTCTGTCTGGCAAATTTAGTCGCGGGTTAAAAAAACTGGCATGGTTGCTGATGATACGAAAAAACAACCACGATTCGGCATGAGTAAAAATACTGAGTTAATTTTTTGTGATTTTTTTTAGTTGCATCATGCAGGGGTCGTAATTGCCTGATAACGCAGAGGTAAAAGACAAAATATAATTATTCTAACGATCAGCAAGTTGTGTGTCGATACAGGTAAAAACAATCGAAAAACGAATGTGTTTACCCTATCGCACACTAAAAAACAATAGGTTATGGCAAATTACCAATCCCTTGCTTCGCAGGTGCAAACACCAGTCGGGCAACTCAAACCGAGCATCCGCGACATGGTACGGCTGCAACAGGATTACCAACTCTCCGATGAGATGTTCTGGGAGGTTTTCAATACGCGCGTGTTACTCAACAAGCCGATTGATATCAATCTCTTCGTTCGGGATCTCAATTCTCAAATCACCCAAAGTTAACTCCACCCAACAACGAACATTCCCGAAAAGCTGGGCATTACGTTCAACTTTTCGGGAATCTGCTTTTGAGCCGTTAACTAAGCCGCACAGCAAATAGGGCTTTCGATTTGGTGTAGATGTACGTCACGACCACCAGCGTAACCACGCCACCTAGTGCCACCGACGGCACCGTTCCTAACAGCCGGGCTAACACGCCTGATTCAAAGGCTCCGATTTCATTCGATGAACTGACAAAAATGCCATTTACGGCTGCTACACGTCCACGCATGTGATCGGGCGGAAAAATTTGCAGGATCGTTTGGCGAATAATTACACTCACGCTATCGAAAGCACCCGTTAGTGCGAGCATCACCAGCGACAGGTAGAAATCAGTAGATAAGGCGAAGACAATCGTTGAAATACCAAACCCGACTACTGCCAGCAACATGTTTCGCCAGGCGTTATGGGTTGGTGGGTATTTTGTCATAAACGCCATCGTTAGCAAAGCGCCTACCGATGGTGCCGCCCGAAGGAATCCAAGTCCTTCGGCACCTACTTTTAAAATGTCTTCGGCAAAAACGGGCAAAATAGCCACTACGCCCCCAAACAAAACCGAAAACAGATCGAGCGAGATCGCATAAAGTACAATCTGCGTTTTAAACACAAACCGAAAACCTTCTTTCAGACTCTCGCGAAAACCCTGCTCAGGTTCATTACTTACCGGGACTGGTTTTCGGCTAATTAGACTGATCAGCACAAAACAGACAACAAGCAGCGCAATAACCACAATGAGTGAGTTATCGAAACCCACCAAACTATACAAGAAACCCGCCACGCCCGGTCCCACAATGGCGCCAGCCTGCCAGAACGAGCTACTCCACGTAGCAGAATTGGCGTATAATTCGCGGGGAACCAGAAACGGTTTCAGCGATGAACTGGCTGGCGAATAAAATCCTTTGGCCGTACCGATCAGCATCAAAACCCCATAAATAGTGGCCAGTTGAGCCGTTTGCGACAACTTGGCCGCTACAGATGGCTGAAACACCAGATACAGAATAATAGAGCCAAGAATAATAACCAGCAGACTCCATTGCAGAATACTTTTTTTATCGCGACGGTCGGCCAGATGCCCGCCAAAGAGAGATAGCGCAATAAACGGAATAGCCTCGGCCAGCCCCACCAAACCCAGCATGAGCGGGTCGTGCGTCATTTTATAGAGTTCGTAACCCAGAATTACTTCCTGAATCAGCAACGTAACGGTGATCAGGAAACTATTTGATATGAAATACCGGAATTCAGGAAAACGGAGGGAAGCGAAGGTGTCGTTGGTGGTTTGTTGTACCATGCTAATGACTGGCCAATTGTATATTTGTTGGCCAATCGTTACGTTATCAACCCCAAATAATGGAATCTCAGTTCAGAACCCGCGTTAAAATTTGCTGTATTAGTAGTGTCGATGAAGCTCGTTTAGCCATAAAATACGGTGCCGATGCGCTTGGTCTGGTTGGTCGAATGCCGAGCGGCCCCGGTGTAGTGGCCGACGATCTGGCGGCTCAGGTTGTTCGGGCAACGCCCCCTCCCCTCGCTACGTTCATGCTCACCAGCGAAACCAACGTAGCAGACATTGTGGCTCATCAACAGCGCGTAGGTGCGAACACCATCCAGTTGGTTGATGCCGTCCCTGCCGATACGTACAAGCAGCTACGTATCGTACTCCCTGCTATTAAACTGGTTCAGGTTATTCACGTACTGGACGAACGTAACATCGACGAAGCCCTGAAAGCTGTTGACGATGGCGTCGATGCCTTACTGCTGGATTCCGGCAATCCAAATCTGGCGGTGAAAGAGCTTGGCGGCACTGGACGAGTCCATAACTGGACTGTCAGTCAACAGATTGTAACGCAATCACTGGTACCAGTCTTTCTGGCGGGTGGGCTAAATATCCAGAATGTTCGTCAGGCGATTGATACGGTACAACCGTTTGGCCTCGATATCTGTAGTGGAGTACGTAGCAACGGCCAACTCGATGAGCGTAAACTCGAAGCGTTTATGAAGGAAGTGCTGGGATAGCAAAGATGGCTGGGGTTGCGAGGATTGCAGAGAATGTTTTTTACAATTCTATACGCGCAAAAAAATGGGTCATACTACGTAGCGTGACCCATTTTGATAATCAAGCATGAAGCAAGGCCTTTGCCAATGCTCCATGCAATCCCTGCCCTGCTTAGGCAATTGTGATTTCTTTTACCACTTTCGTTTCTTCTACTTTTGGTAATTCTACCGTTAGAATACCATCGGTGTAAGCGGCTTTGATTTGGTCGGCATTTACCGTTTTAGGAAGACTGAAGCTCCGCTCGAATGAGGTAAAGCCGAACTCCTGACGGGTGAATTTTTCAGTGGTTTCTTCGCTTTTCGATTCTGTATTATAGGAAATCGTCAGTCTGTTGTTTTCTACGTTAATCTTCAAATTCTCTTTTTTCAAACCCGGAGCTGCCAGTTCAAGCTGGAAGGCGGTTTCGGTTTCTTTTACGTTTACTGCTGGTACGTTGGTTGTGTTAGCCTGATAGCGATTTACAGCAGGACGACCATAGAAAGGGTTGAAAAACGTAGGGTAGTTATTGTAACGAACTAAAGTTGCCATGATTTCTGAATTGTTAGGTTGTTTTACTGTCAAACACAACTCCCTTTCTTCAAACGTTGTACCAATTCATATTCCAATCAAAAACACGCCACTTTGTCATTATAATTATCTTCATGGGACTAAAATACGCCATTTTGTCGTATATATTCGGTAAAATTGGCAACTATTTTGCAGTACGTTCGCTGACCAAATAACTCTATCACCGTCTTAACCATTCATTAACTTGGCTGTTCGGTAACAAAGCTTTAAATTTAAACCGCTCAAAACGTACGTACTTACCAAAATTTCATTCCCTTATTATGAAGCGACAACTACTGCCGCTGGCTATCCTCTTTTTTTCCAGCCTTACAATTTCCTCATTTGCTCAACAAACCGCCGTCGACTATTTTGAAAGCGGTATAACTAAAAGTAAAGCAAGTGATTTTATGGGAGCCTTGCAGGCCTTCAGCATGGCAATCACAATGAATCCCGACAATGCCGCAAGCTATTACAACCGGGGGGTTGCCAAAGCCAATCTGAAAGACCACCGGGGTGCTATTCTGGACTATGACCGCGCCATTGATATCAACGGTAAAGACGCACTGGCCTACCTGAGCCGGGGTATTAGCAAAAGCAAACAGGAAGATCATCGGGGCGCTCTTCTCGACTTTAGCCGCTCCATCGAACTTAACCCCGACGATCCACAAACGTATTACAACCGGGGTACCAGCCGGAGCCGACTGGAACAATATCGGGGTGCACTGGCCGATTTCACCAAATCAATAGAGCTTGATCCGGCCAATCCGCAAACGTATTACTCGCGGGGTATCACGAAACAAAAACTCGACGATTTTGCCGGGAGTTTGCCCGACTTCACCAAAATGATTGAAATGCAGCCCAAAAAACCGCAGGCATTTGCAGGTCGGGGTATGTCGAAAGTCGAATTGAGTGATTTCGCGGGAGCTATTGCTGATTTAAACAAAGCTATTGAACTCAGCCCAGAAGATGGTGAGTCGTTTTTTTACCGTGGATTTGCAAAAAGTAAATTAGAAGACTACAAAGGAGCTATCCCCGATTATGATCGGGCTATTACGTTGAAACCAGATAATTATCGGGCTTTCTACGGTCGTGGCTTTTGCCGTAGCAAACTAAATGACCAACGTGGCTCGGTTCAGGATTTGAATCAGGCAATTGAGATCAACAATGTGAATGCCGATTCGAAAGTAGTTTATACCGGACGTATCAACCGGGCTACGCTCGACAAACTGCGCGATCAGGTTCAGGAACGTAACAAAATTTTTGAGTTAGGAACAGAACGAGCCGAAGCTTATTTCAGCCGGGGTGTCAGCAAAAATAAACAAGGCGATCAGAAAGGGGCCATCGTTGACCTTAACAAGGCTATTGAGCTTAGCCCTACGTATGCCGAAGCGTATTTCAGCCGGGGCTTGATCAAATCTAATCAGGGCGATCAGAAAGGGGCCATTATGGATTGTAACAGTGCCATTAAACTGAATCCACGCTACGCCGAAGTGTACTACGTTAGAGGGCTTATCAAGCACAGCTTAGGCGATGAAAATGGCGGCTGCCTTGATCTATCGAAAGCGGGTGAGTTAGGCTATAATCCTGCTTATAAAGCAATCAGCGATTACTGTAACTAATTACTTTTTACTGATTAAAAAGCGTCGTAAGCTGAGAGTAGCTTACGACGCTTTTTAATTTAATATACGTACTGTTGACTTTGGGGAAGCACAGACACGTGCTCCATTTTTCCCTGCCGAAAATCTCTATATAATCCCCTGATTTCATCCTGCGTATCGGCAATGAACGGGCCATACGAAACAATAGGATCATGCTGAGGCTGAGCGGCATATAAAATCAGGCGTGCACCCTGTTCTCCAGCAGTCAGTTGCAGTTCGCTTTGACCGCTTCCTGTCGTTTTATTTAGCCATCCTACCTGATCCTGATGGATTACTGTCTGATCATCGCCTACCGTAACAGAACCGTCAATCACATACATAAAAGCGCTAAACGAGGCCGGAAGTAGTTGCGTCGTGCTAACACCTGGTTTCAGTTGTATATCCGCAATAATCAGCGGCACGTAGTTCTGGATTGGCGAGCGAAGACCCGCAAAGGAACCGCTATAGACTTTTATGTTCAGGTCATCGGTTACCAACTTAGGAACACTTTCCAACCGGATATCCTGCACGCGGGGTTGTGCCCACCGATGTTGCTTCGGTAAGTTGAGCCACATCTGCAAAATCCGCATCTTTATTTTCTTCTCAATGGTTTCCGTATGCACAATACCACTTCCGGCGGTCATAATCTGAAAATCACCCGTTTTCATGCTATGATCATCGTCTCCTAACTCACCTTCGAGTATCAGCGTAACGGTTTCAAATCCAGCATGTGGATGGGGGCCTCCTACAGGCTCATCGGTCTTTTTGTCGAGCTGGTCATCCATCAACAAAATAAACGGATCGCTCGTGGCAAAATCGGCTTGTATAACAGCACGGGCAATGTGATCCTGACCCAAAAATCCTTGTTGTGGAGGTGGTGTATGAACGGCTACTACGTTTCTCGACGTAGTGGTTTGTTGGTTTATTATCCTTTCCATGAGTTCGTCTGTTAGCTAATCATGATAGCCTTTCAACTTTATTATCGGCTGTCATTTAGTATGAAACAAATTTACCTATCTTTACTATACAATCGTAAGTACTATACTTTATGATAGCACTATACAAAAGAATAGCAAGGATAGAATTGTATGAACGAAATAGACCCACTAGATCATTCAGCCTGTAAAACCATGCTACGTCCCATTCGCGACTCGCTGGACGTATTGAATGGCAAATGGAAATTGCCCATAATCGTAGCGCTACGCTTTGGCGAAAAACGATTCGGCGAAATAGCGAAGGAAATTGATGGTATTACTGACCGAATGCTGTCTAAAGAATTACAGGATCTTGTTACCAACGGGTTGGTCAAACGAACCGTAGAAGACTCGTTTCCGATTAAAGTGACGTATGCCTTAACGCCACACAGTCAATCATTGGACGAAGTTATTGAAGCACTACGTAAATGGGGGCTTTTGCACAAGTCATATCTGGTGAACGAAAAAGCGTAAGTCCCATTCGATAGCTAATTACCATCAAATGGGACTTACGCTTTTCCCGAATTTCTCAATAAACTGAATCTATTATTCGAACTTCAAGTGCTTTACTGAATCGCCAGACGATTCCAGCTCAATTAAAGCATCGATACCGATTTCGAGGTGAACGTTGACGAACTGGCTTGTTACCCGTTTGTCGCTCTCTTCCGTTTTCACACCTTCCGGTACCAATGGATTATCAGACACAAGCAATAGGGCTCCGTGTGGAATGGAATTCACAAAACCAACCGTAAAAATGGTAGCTGTTTCCATATCGATAGCCATCGTCCGAAGTTCGCGCAGATAATCCTTAAATGCTTCGTCGTGCTCCCAGATACGTCGATTGGTTGTATAAACAGTGCCGGTCCAATAGTCGAGTTCGTATTTTTTAATGGTCGATGATACCGCGCGCTGCAACCGGAACGATGGCAAAGCCGGAATTTCAGGGCGCATGTAATCGTTACTGGTACCTTCGCCCCGAATGGCTGCAATTGGCAGAATTAAATCGCCAATCTGGGTTTTCTTCAACCCTCCGCATTTCCCCAAAAACAAAACGGCTTTCGGCTCAATAGCCGATAACAAATCC
The DNA here is from genome assembly GCF_054776875.1 of Spirosoma daeguense. Lineage (NCBI taxonomy): Bacteria > Pseudomonadati > Bacteroidota > Cytophagia > Cytophagales > Cytophagaceae > Spirosoma > Spirosoma daeguense. The sequence goes on along the minus strand of NZ_BAAHBF010000003.1, from coordinate 299,589 downwards.
ATGACAGTAGCCGCCATAGCACTGCCCATACCAAAATTGATGATAGTAATGTTGTTGGCCGTAGCTGTTTGCATCGCCCGTCCGATGCCAAAAATTTCGGCGTCAAATTTTTTGGCAAAAATTTCGACGTAATTGATAAAATTGGTGAGCAGAATGTATTCCCCAAACTGTTCGATAGGCGTACCAGTATACCTTGGTAACCAGTTCTGTACAATTTCTTCTTTTGTTTTCATAGGTGTCAATGAGTGAATGTGTGAAAGAGCGAAAGAGGGGGTCGCCGGAGCGGTGATTGCGCTGAAAATACGCTCTTTCGCTCTTTCATTCTTTCGCTCTTTTGTAACTTTGATATATGGTCACGTTAAACCTACCTCCTTTCGAGCACAAAACTAAACATGTCGAAGGGAAAGTATACATTTTTGATTCGCTACGTCGAAAATACGTTCGGCTCTCCCCCGAAGAGTGGGTCCGACAGCATATCGTGAATTTGCTGCTGACACATTACGCTTACCCCAAAGCGTTGATACGTACCGAAGGCGGTTTAACACTCAATCAAACCCAGAAACGTACGGACGTAGTTGTATTTGACCGACAGGGCCAACCGTTTCTGATCGTTGAATGCAAGGCTCCGCACATAACCCTCGCACAAAATGTTTTCGACCAGATTGCCCGTTACAATCACATCCATCGGGCTCCTTACCTAGTGGTCTCTAACGGTTTATTGCATTACTGCTGCTCTGTCAATCATACAACAGCCGAAATCGAGTTTATGGACGATTTTCCAGCTTTTACGTAGTGTTACCTCAAAACCCCTACAAGATTAGCTTCAGGGGGAGGTAATCTTTTTTATATAAAAATCCCCGGCTCCTGATGAGACCGGGGATTCTGAACCAGAACAAACAGTACTACGTAATTTCTTACTGCTTCACCAGCTCGCCACTGGCACGAATACCGATTTCGTCGCTAACAACCGCAACAGGAGCGCTACCCAGTGTGAAGTCAGCCCGTTTAACTTCGCCCGTTACTTTGAAACCGGCTAACGTTTTCTTGTTTTGTGGGTTGGTAACAGGACCAGTGATTACTGCATCAAGCGTAACAGGTTTTGTTACACCGTGCATGGTCAGATCACCTGCCACTTTATATTTATTACCCGATACTTTGGTAACCGATTTGCTTTTAAAGCTCAGCGTTGGGTGTTTGGCAGCGTCAAAGAAATCGGGGCTTTTCAGGTGAGCATCGCGTTTTTCCTGATTGGTGTTGATGCTATTTACATTGGCCGTCAGTTCGATTTGAGCGTCGGTAAAGTCGCTTTTCGAAGACGTCATTTTCACGTCGAAGTCCTGGAATTTACCATCAACTTCCGACAGCATCATGTGTGTTACGGTAAAGTTTAGGCTTGAGTGTGCTTTATCGAGAGTCCAGCTCTGAGCGAAAGCACTTACAGATGAAAATAGTACGGCAGCAAATAAGGTTGCTTTTTTCATGGTTACTTTTTGTATTGTATTGTGGTTTATTTTATTCAGGTTGTATTCAAACGATTATTCGCGCATTCGGTCAAGTAATTGACTAAGCAACGTAGCTTCTTCGGGCGTTAGCTTGCAGGTCTGGACTTTGTCCCATTCGGCCTGTAAGATGTCTAACTGGTTCAGTAATTCCATTCCCTTATCCGTAATAACTACGTCAACAGCCCGCCGATCGCTGGGACATTCGGTACGTAGCACAAACTTTTTGGCGACCAGCTTGTCAACCAATCGGGAAGCGTTCGACATTTTATCGAGCATGCGCTCGGTAATGTCGCTCACCTTAACGGGAGCTGGAAACTGCCCGCGTAGTATTCGAAGTACATTGTACTGTTGCATAGTCAACCCGAACGGTTTCAGCAGCCGACTCTGACTATCCGAAACCCAGTTGGTGGTATAAATCAGGTTGACCATTACCCGGTGGTAAGGCGTTCTGAACGGGGTGACTTGTTTGATGTCGGTTTCTATTGACATGGTGCAAATATAAGACAAATGCATTTAATGTACCAACATCATTTTAGTAAATTTAAGTTCACCGGTATGGAATAATTTGTGGAGCCGACAAATCAAAATCTCTAAATCGCAGGGTTGGTACGCCTTCAAACGCCTGTCGGAAGGGTATTGTATTACCCGGAATATTCGGATAATACGTTAGGCGAATTTGAAAACTATTGAACGTCAAGTTTTCATTCCGGAGCCGAAATCCAATGCCATATCCCTGGTAAAGAGGCCCTTGCAACATTGGCTTATCTGGAAAACTAGCCAGTCCAAAATTAGCGAACGTAATAAACGCCACCCGAAAGCCAATCAGGCTAAGCCGGGAAAACAAAATATTTTCGTAATTCAGCAAAAATCGTTTCGTGCCACGTAACGCATCACTATTTACACCGATTCCGTCCGTAATCAATCCGGTTCCGGTGCTGCCTAACGTAATGTACTCATTATCGAATCGGCCAATACCGGTGGTGTAGCGCGTATTGATAAAATGCCGCATGTTTCCCCATCGGCTCTTTATCAACGGACTGAAGTAGTTCGATTCGAAGGAAAAAACCCCTTGCTCAACTTTATTTCCCCGAAAAAAACTTCCCAGGCTGACTAACCCATACAGATAGCCAACGTGTTTGATGTATTGCCCCTGCGAATAATTGATACCAGCATAGCTACGTCGCCCAAGTTCGGCATTGTCTATTCCAGCAATGGCCACAATGGATTCGCCCACTGGTACGTCCTCCGTACGCCCAAAGCCATAAATCAGGACGTCGCGAACGTATTTACGACGGGAAAAACCGACGCTGAACAACGATGTACGGCTATCCTGATAAATCTGATTTGTATCGGCTGTTACGTCGGGGCGTCGGTAATACGTATACCCGGTGTTACGTGCCGCTATAATAAGCCGGGCGCGCCCTTTTTCGTCGGAATTCCCTTCCCGATAAAACAACCGGAACGAGCGGCCAACCCAAATATCGGTATAGGTGTAACTGAGCGGAAAAATATAGACGCAATCAGCCCGTGTGAGTAATCGGTTGTTAATCTCGGTATAACTCAATTCAGCCGAACCTGCATATTTTGTATCTGGGGTTAAAAACGGGCGATAAACGCGGGCCGAGACCTGCTTCAGGTCGCGTAGATACCGGAAATCACCTTCGGCGGTTAAGAATGTCTTCCCAATAAAGGGCACTTTATAACGTGCCTGATATTCCATTTTCTGGCGCGGGTCGTTGCCAGAATATGCCACCTGTGCAAAAAGCTGATGCCCCAATCCACGAAAATTAAGCTGATCGAAACCAATACTGAAGCTTTTAAAATTCCCGAAACCTCCATTGGGTAGCAACGACCAGACATCCTGCGTTATCACATATACGTCAACAAATTGTCGGCTTCCGGGGCGTGGCATCACCAGAATACGGGCATCATGAAAAATCGACGTATTACGCAGCAGCCGTTCATTATCACGCAATACATTTGGGTCGACCTGATCGCCTTCTTTAAAGAGTAGGTATGAACGACGAATTATATTTTCGCGGGTGTTTCGGTGCAGACTATTACCAGCCCGCTCAACCCAGTTGGCCGGTTTACGTAACGTATCATAAACCGTCTGACCAAACACATTTAACCGACGAATGTAAATGGTGCCGATCACCTTACCTTCGAACGCCTTAAATGGATTGACTTCCAACTGATTAACCTCACCCGTTTGCACACGGCTATTGTATACGTCCCGAAACACTGCATCGTAGAGTTGGCGCGTCAATCGATGTTTATACATTTTGGTTTTCAGCCGCGTATAAAATACGCTATCGCGCTGTACCAATATGCTGTCCGTAACTTCGGCCGAATAGGCGGTTGGTAACGAATCGGCAGCCACTTTTTTAGCCACCGAATCGACACGAACCCGTTCGGGGGCTAATCCTGATGTTTTTTGCGATGCCTTTCGGGTTGTATCCTCCTGTGCAACAGCGTATGGGCCATATCCGACCAATGCAATTAATACCAGCAGCATACACCGCAGGCTCGCCATGCACGTAGTCGGATGCAAATTATTCATGGATACGTCGGAACGACCTTTAGAGCCAGGTTGTCAGGAATGGTTTAACAGATAACCTCAGTTACTAAGCTTTTATAGATAACTGTTTTTGAAGCCAAAAATCCCGCTGACGTTCAGAGCCGAACTGAAAATAATGATACCCGAACCGCTCGAACCCCATTTTTTTATAAAAAGCCAGTGCCCGTTCGTTACGTTCCCACACGCCTAGCCACACGGCTTCGACCCCTGCACTACGTGCCCAGTTTAAACAGAAATCCATAAGCTGGCGACCGCTACCCTGCCCTATCTGGCTCTGTAACAGGTAAATACGCTGAATTTCAATAGCATTACGTGTCTCCATCCGGCGGGGTGGCGCGTGCCGCCGTAGTTTGATATAACCTACAGGTGTTCCATCGGCTAAACGGGCCAGAAAAAAATATGATCGAGCGTCTTTAAGCTCTTGAATCAGTGTAGTTTCATCCAGCGATTGGGAAATGTATTCTTCAACGAGTTCAGCAGGATTATGAGGTGGACCAAACGCTTCGCGCATGGTTTTTACCGATAAATCGGTCAGAATTGCCGCATCGGCAGTAGTAGCAGGTTGGATCAGCAAAGTAAGCGGAGTTAACTTTATTTGGCGTGTTTATGCGGTACGAATTACGATTTTTAACGCTGGGCACACAACTTTGTAACTAGATTGTTTACGTTTAGAGTTTAAAGTTCGATGTTTCGGCATACCGTTTATTACTCACTGGCGTTTTAACAGCTTAATACGTAGCACTATAACCTGAACCGTTTTCTCTCTTTTATGCTTTCGTTACGTTACCCACTTACATTGGCATCGGGTTCGCCCCGCCGAAAACAACTGATGGGCGATGCGGGCTTTACGTTCACAGTCGAAATTCGCCCCACCAATGAAACGTTTCCCGATGATATGCCTGTCGACGACGTAGCAGAATACCTCGCCTGTCAGAAAGCCGCCCAATTTCTACGCGACCCGGAGGAACGTATCGTCGTCTGCGCCGATACAGTAGTAATTCTGGACGGACAGATTATGAACAAGCCGCAGAATGAGGAGGATGCCCGTCGAATGCTACGGGCCTTGTCGGGGCAAACTCACCGTGTCAGAACGGGTGTATGCGTACTCGCTCCTGATTCAAATGGTGGCGTTTCCCAGCAATCGTTTACCGACGAAACCCACGTAACATTCGCTACGTTGTCGGACAATGAAATAACGTATTACATCCACGAGTGTCAGCCATTCGACAAGGCAGGTTCGTATGGGGCACAGGATTTCATTGGGCTGGTAGGTATCGAACGACTCGAGGGTTCGTTTTATACGGTTATGGGGCTACCTACGCATAAAGTGTATCAGGTTTTGAAACAATATACAAAGAGCGAAAGAGTGAAAGAGTGAAAGAGCGGAGCCATCCGGCAGGTATTCGCTCCGCTTCGGCGGTCCGATTTCACTCATTCACTCTTTCGCTCATTTACCTATGCAACTTAGCACTGGTCAGACGGGCGTTCATTATGAAATTTTCGTTCGTTCTTTTGCCGACTCCAACGGCGATGGTATTGGTGATATCAACGGCATTACCAATAACCTCGATTATTTGAAAGAACTCGGTGTGTCGGCACTCTGGCTTATGCCCGTCAGTCCATCGCCAAGTTATCATAAATACGACGTAACAGATTACTACGGTATTGATCCTGAGTACGGTACGATCGATGATTTTCGGCGGCTCATTCACGAAGCTCACCAGCGAGGTATCGCCATCGTGATTGATCTGGTCATTCACCACACCAGCAGTCAGCATCGGTGGTTTCAGGAAGCGGCCAAAGGCCCTGATAATACGTACCGAAATTATTATAAATGGCTACCTCCCAGCGAAATCAAAGCTCGGAATCTGGCAACTCGCGATATTACAGCCGATTCGGGCGAACGTAGTCCCTGGCATTCAGTACGTAGCGGTCGAAATACAGAAAAATACTACGGTATGTTCTGGAGCGGTATGCCCGATTTGAATTTCGACCACCCGCCCCTTCGCGAAGAAGTGTATAAAATTGCGCGTTACTGGCTTCAGGATATTGGTGTCGATGGATTCCGGCTCGATGCCGCCCGTCACTTGTATCGCGAAACCGAAGAGCCGAAAAACTATGAATTCTGGGAAGAATTCGGTCGGAACATTGACGCAATGAAACCCGGTGCATATACGGTCGGGGAAGTCTGGACACGGCCCGAACGTATCGCGCCTTATTTCCGGGGTTTAAAGGCGAATTTCAATTTCGACCTGCGCCTGATGCTCGAAGAAATTGTTCGGCAGGAAGACGATACCGAAGACCTGATTGAGTTTCTGGCCTATGTTCATGCGGCATTTGCCAACGTAAACCCCAATTTTATTGACGGGCTGATTCTGTCGAACCACGATCAGGACCGGATCGGCAGTTTGTTGAAGGGTAATTTAAACCACCTGAAAGTGGCAGCCAATCTATTACTGACCTTACCCGGTTTGCCTTACATTTATTACGGCGAAGAAATCGGTATGCTTGGTTTGAAACCCGATGAAAACATCCGTGAACCGTTTCTGTGGGACATTCGCCCCCGCGACAGGCAACGTACTCGCTGGCGACGTGGCAAATACAGCACCAGTCAGACGGTACGTCCGCTGGCCGAGCAGCAAGCCGATCCTGATTCACTGTTCAGTCATTACAAACGGTTAATTCAGTTTCGGAATAGTCACCTCATCTTAAACGACAATCTGAGCCGCCTTCAACAAACAGGTATCCGACAAGCGGGAACGGTTTCATTTATACGTCTTTCCAAAAATCGACAACGAGCACTGGTGATTCATAACCTGACTGCAAAGCCGATGGACGTAGTGCTTTCACCCGCAGAATATTGGTGCCATCGTATTGAGTTTGAAACCGTATCGGGAAGCCAGCTTCTCAACGATCATGTTCACATACCAGCCTACTCCTGCGTCGTGTTACGGTAAATCACCTAAAATTTGACGGTTGCTACGTTACGCATTGGTATAGCAACGTTGTCTATTCCTTTTACTGATTATGAGCCTACGACTGTTTCTCTTTCTATTGTTTCTCACGCACTCTCTGTTTGGGCAGGAGCCTTCGAAGAAACGTATTGCCCGGCATATTGAGAAACTGGCATCCGACGATATGAAAGGCCGGGGCACCGGAAGCCCCGAAAATGCCAAAGCCGCCGATTACATTGCCCGGCACTTTCGCAAATACGGACTCAAACCACTGGGCACCAATGGGTATTATCAGGATTTTACTGCGAAAGTCAGGCGTGTAGTTGTTCCAGATAGTCTACGTAGGGCTTCTAATGTGATCGGTTTTCTGGATAACGAAGCTCCCTACACCATAGTCGTTGGTGCTCACTACGATCATCTGGGCATGGGTCGGCAAGGTAGTTCGCTGGAAACAGCCCCGGAGGATAAAATTCATAACGGTGCCGACGACAATGCTTCGGGTGTGGCCGGTTTGCTGGAGCTTGCCCAATATTTCGCCAAAAACAACGTAAAAGAGCCTTATAATCTGCTTTTTATGGGGTTCGGGGCCGAAGAACTTGGCTTGCAGGGTTCACGTTATTTTCTCAATAATCCGACCCTATCGTTAGACAAACTGAACTTTATGGTTTGTATGGATATGATCGGACGTTACAATCCCGAACGGGGTGTTGGCATTGGTGGATACGGTACCAGCGATACCTGGCCAATCGTTTTTAAAGGTGTGGAAAGTTCGATTAAATTTTTCACTGACCGGGCTGGTAACGGTGGCTCCGATAATGCCGCTTTTTACGCCAAACAAATTCCAGTGCTATTTTTCCATACAGGCGGGCACCCCGATTATCACAAACCCACCGACGATGCTGATAAAATCGACGTAGCCTCTGAAGAAGCGATTCTTAAACTGGAAATCAAACTTCTCGAAAACGCCATGCAACAGCCCAAAATGACGTTTACGGCTGTTCAATAACGTATCAACTCTTGTAACACCATGCGTTCTTCTCTTTTCTTTCTCTTCGCTGCTACGTTGCTGAATCAACCAATTCTGGCCCAAAATCAGAAAGCATCGCGGCCCAATATTGTTTTTATTCTGGCCGATGATCTGGGTTATGGCGACGTTGGCGTTAACGGACAGAAGCTCATAAAAACGCCCAATATTGATCGGTTGGCGAATCAGGGTATGCGGTTTACACAATTCTACGCCGGTACGTCGGTTTGTGCTCCATCGCGTTCATCATTTATGACCGGGCAACATACCGGACATACATTTATTCGGGGAAATAAGAGTGTAGAGCCTGAAGGGCAGCAACCGATTGCCGATTCAGTGGTTACTGTAGCCGAATTATTAAAGCAGGCCGGGTACGTAACAGCAGCGTTTGGCAAGTGGGGTTTAGGACCAGTAGGCTCCGAAGGTGACCCGAACAAACAGGGTTTCGACCGATTTTATGGGTATAATTGTCAGTCGCTGGCGCATCGCTATTTCCCCAATCATTTGTGGAACAACAGTGAGAAAATTGTATTGGCAGCCAACGAAAATCTGCAAAAAACGAAAGAATATGCTCCCGATCTGATCCAGAAACAGGCCTTGGATTTTCTGAAAACGCAGGATGACAAAAAGCCGTTTTTCCTGTTTCTTCCTTATATTCTCCCTCATGCCGAACTTGTTGCACCCGACGATAGTCTGCTGGCGTACTATAAAACAAAGTTTCCTGACGAAAAGCCGTTTAAAGGTGCCAACTACGGTTCTGATGCCAAAACAGGTGGCTATGCTTCACAGGCTTACCCGCACGCTACGTATGCTGCCATGGTTGGTCGACTCGATATATATGTGGGTCAGGTAATGGCCGCACTAAAAGCCAAGGGGCTAGATAAAAATACACTGGTCATTTTTTCAAGCGATAACGGGCCACATATCGAAGGCGGAGCCGACCCAAAATTCTTTAATAGCAGTGGCGGCTTCCGGGGTGTGAAACGTGATCTCTACGAAGGTGGTATTCGGGAGCCGTTTTTTGCCAACTGGCCGGGCGTTATCAAACCCGGTTCTACGAGCAATTACATCGGCGCTTTTTGGGATTTACTTCCTACGTTTACCGAACTCGCAGGAGCCAAAACACCCACTTCTATCGACGGTCTATCATTTGCGCCTACGTTGACAGGCAAAGGCACGCAAAAGAAACATGACTACCTCTATTGGGAATTTCACGAAAACGGCGGCAGGCAGGCCATTCGGCAGGGAAACTGGAAAGCGGTACGTTTACAGGCAGCCACGAATCCCAACAGTCCGGTTGAGCTTTACGACCTCGCAACTGACCCTACCGAATCTAAAAATATAGCGGCAACGAATCCAGAAAAAGCGCAGGAACTTAGCCAGTTGATGAAAAAATCGCATATTGAATCAACATTATTTCCCTTTGGCAATCAATAACTATACAGCGCCAAAACACACCATATTACCAGAAATAATTAATACCAACTGGTAGGTATTCGAAAACTAAAAATATACTTGCTTGTTTATACATAAACAGTAGCCCAAGTAAGAAATATGAGCTTTGGCAAGAACGGTTAGTGGGCTATATATTTCGTTTTTTTGATATGTTTGTCATTTATTGCTTATTTGATGAATCGCTCCTCAACAAAAAAAACGCCCCAATCGCTGCCCTCCTTACCCAAAGCCCCTACAGGTATTATTGGTTTGGATGAGATAACAAATGGTGGTTTGCCTGAAGGCCGTCCTACGCTTATATGCGGTGCAGCAGGTTGCGGCAAAACACTTTTTTCTCTTGAATTCATTGTTCGAGGAGCACTTGAGTACAACGAGCCCGGTGTATTCATGGCCTTTGAAGAAAAAGCGGATGAACTTACCGCGAACGTAGCATCGCTGGGATTCGATCTCGAACAACTTCAAAAGGATCAGCTTCTTACAATCGATCACGTCCATGTCGATCGTATCGAAATAGAAGAAACCGGCGAATATGATCTGGATGGATTATTTATTCGTCTGGGCTACGCTATAGACCGTATTGGAGCCAAACGGGTGGTGCTCGATACTATCGAAAATCTGTTTTCCAGCCTCACAAACGAAGGCATATTACGTAGTGAAATCCGGCGGTTATTTACGTGGTTGAAAGACAAGGGAGTAACAACCATGATTACTGGTGAAAAAGGTGATGGTACGTTGACCCGTCATGGGCTTGAAGAGTACGTATCAGACTGCGTTATTTTGCTGGAACACCGGGTAATTCACCAGATTTCGACCCGATTACTTCGAATTGTAAAATATCGGGGTTCCCTACATGGCACCAACGAATATCCTTTCCTGATCGATGAAGATGGAATTTCGGTGCTACCCGTTACATCGCTTACACTTGATCATGACGTATCAAACAAACGAATTTCATCCGGCATTCCAGCCTTAGATGACATGCTGGAGGGCAAAGGTTTTTTTGTCGGGAGCAGTATACTGGTATCAGGTACTGCCGGAACGGGCAAAACAAGTATTGCCGCCAGCTTCGTCGACGCAGTCTGCCAACGAAAACAACGTGCACTATACCTAGCTTTTGAGGAGTCTCCCCAGCAAATTTGCCGGAATATGCACTCTATCGGCATTGACCTACAGCCCCATATCGACAATGGGTTATTGCAATTTCAGGCATCTCGCCCAACGCTCAACGGCCTGGAGATGCATTTGGTAAAGATTCATAAACTAGTTTCTGAATTTAAGCCTAATGTTGTGGTGCTTGACCCAATCACAAATCTGGTAACGGTTGGTTCGCTGAGTGAAGTCAGATCTATGCTGATTCGGCTGATCGATTTTTTACAGGTAAACCAGATAACCGTACTTTTCACAGCTCTTTCCCTTAATACGGTTGTCAATGAACAAACAGACGAAGGCATTTCGTCGCTGGTCGACGCTTGGTTACTGGTACGTGATATTGAGTTGAATGGTGAGCGTAACCGGGGCATGTACATCATGAAATCACGGGGAATGAAACATTCCAATCAGGTTCGTGAATTTGTTATTACCGACAAAGGTTTGGAGCTTATCGATGTTTATCTGGGTATTGATGGCGTATTGACAGGATCTGCGCGCGAAGCACAGCAATTACAGGAAGAAACAGGGGTAGCATTACGTGATCATGCCATAAGCCGAAAAGACCGCGAAATCGAACGAAAACGAACAGTACTTGAATCCCGGATTGCCAGTCTCAAGGAAGAATTTGAGTCGGTACAGGACGAGTTAAATAAAACCTTTGTCGAAGATGAACTTCGCAAAGAGATACTGGAGAAAAACCGCGAACAATTGATCCGGAGTCGTCATAGCGGTCAGTAATTATCGATTACCTACTATACCTTAATTAATGGAGGAACAAGACACTACAAATGTTTGGGAGCTACGGCTGTATATAGCGGGCAAGACGCCCAAATCCGTTATGGCCCTGAACAATCTGAAAAAATACTGTGAAGAACATTTGCCCGGTAACTATGTTATTGAGGTAATCGACCTGCTGGTACAGCCTCAATTAGCCGCTGGCGATCAGATTTTAGCTGTACCTACTCTCGTTAAGAAAGTCCCCGAACCCATTCGTAAGATCATTGGTGATCTGTCGAATGAAGAGAAAGTTCTGGTGGGTTTAGACATTCGCTCGGCGAAAAAATAAGATGAATGAGCCAGCCGAGTATGCTAATTTAAATCTGACTGGCAATAACCAGCCGTATATACTTCGCTTGTTTGTTGCCGGCGCATCAATGCACTCGGTTCGGGCAATAGCGAATATCAAACACATTTGCGATACGTATATAGCTGACAACTATACGCTGGAAATTATTGATGTTCATCAGCAGAAACAATTGGCACAGTCGGCTCAGTTAGTTGCACTACCTTTACTCGTCAAACAAGCTCCCTGGCCTGAACGTCGACTTATTGGTGATCTCTCAGATACTCAAAAAGTACTTAAAGGTTTAGGTATTAGTAGCTTATGAATCCGCCCAAAACGTACGAACAGTTAGTTATTGAAAATGAAGAATTACGCATCCAGTTAGAGGAAGCAACTGAAACGATTCATGCAATTCGTTCAGGGCAGGTCGATGCCGTAGTGATTGAGGGCGATCAGGGGCATGAGATTTACACACTCAAAACGGCTGATCAGACGTATCGGGTATTCATCGAAACAATGCATGAGGGAGCGGTCACCCTTAATCAGGAAGGCTTGATTCTCTACTGTAATTCAACCTTTGCCAGTATGGTCGGGTTGCCATTATCGACTGTAATTGGCTCAGCGCTCCATACGTATGTTAAGTCCAGTTGCCGGCAACTTTATGAAAATTTTGTAAAAGCGAGCTGGCTGTCGTCCGAAAAAACAGAAATGACTATGAAGCAGGGTGAGACCGAACTTGTCTGCCTCATATCAGCCACACCGCTTGCCCTTGACGAAGGCGACTGCCTAAGCCTGATTTTTACCGACTTAACGCTTCAGAAACAAACTCAGGCATTATTAAAGACCAGCAACGAAGCACTTGCGTTTACGAATCAGGCCCTAAATCGCTCGAACGATAATTTAAAGCAATTTGCCTACGTAGCGAGCCACGACTTACAGGAACCACTCCGTAAGATTCAGCAGTTTGGCGACCTGTTGAAAATCCGTCATATGGAATCGACAGGCGAGGAGCGGGATTATCTGGAACGAATGCAGGCCGCTGCCAGCCGCATGTCGGCGCTGATTCGTGACATTCTTAATTTTTCCCGCATTACGTCGCAGGGCGAGATTACCAAACGCATTTCTTTAAATGAGGTGATTGATTCAGTACTCATCGACTTAGAATTACGCGTTCAGGAAACCAACGCCAGCATTACCGTAAGTCCACTTCCAGTTGTATTGGGCGATGCATCGCAACTGGGGCAATTGTTTCAGAATTTACTGAGTAACGCCATCAAATTTCATCGTGCAGACAATCAACCCCGGGTTAACGTTACGTATCAGACTCTGGCTGCCAGCCAGTTACCTTCCAGCATTGTTCCATCCCGCCAGTCGGCAACGTATTACCAGATTCAGGTAGCAGACAACGGCATAGGTTTCGATCAGAAATATGCAGAACGTATTTTTCAGGTCTTTCAGCGGCTGCACGGCAAAAATGAATTTACGGGTACAGGCATTGGTCTGGCCATCTGCGAAAAAATAGTTGTCAATCATGGTGGTGCTATTACCGCCACAGCCAAACCGAGCGAAGGTGCTACGTTCACTGTATACCTACCCGCCTAACTCTCGCTAATTTCCTCCTCAATGTACCACAAGTAATCGTTGTGTATGCACGTGGTCGCGGTACGTTAACTGAATCAGATACATTCCTTCCGATAGCAACGTATCAAAAGCAACCGAAACTGCTACGTTGGCTGTAGCTGTAACCATCTGCTGGTTAATACGTTGTCCGGCAATGTTAATTAACGAAAGTTGCCACTGACCACTTTCAGGAAGCTGGACAGTCAGCGTTTTCCCATTGCTTGGGTTTGGGAAAATCTGCGGCTTTGGCAGCGGTTCTGCATTGCCCGTAATAAACGCATCCGGATTATAAACGCTGGTTCCATCGGGTAAATCCAGCCGAATCCGATACGTACCTGTTGCCGTCTGGGAATCGGGCGACGTAAACGAATAAAGATGATACGGGAGTCCGTCAGTCGCTGAAGCTACCGAACCAATTGATACATACTGATCTCGGCCTTCGCTACGTTCGATCACAAACCGGCTTCCCGGTGGCTCCTGCGCCGACTGCCAGTGAATATGTATGGTGTTGCCGTCGGTTTCGGCCTGCACATCCCGAAGCGGATTCAGCGGCTGACCGGCTCCAACGACCCGAAATAAGGCCGATGGGGCACTCGGCAAAACCGGCGATTTGGCAATGATACGTAGCTGATACAGACCTGTACGTAACGTATCGGGCAAACGAACACGTAGCGTGTTATTGCTCGCTACTGCCGATACGTTGGTTACGAAGGTACTGGTTTGGTTCAATAACTGCACCGCTACATCGGGTTTTGCCGAATAACCCATTTGATCATACGGAACAAGAACTTCTTTACCCACCGGAATCTGGCTGGGCAACAGACCAATACGCAGAAATTGTTGCGGCTGGATGGGTTTTGTTGAATTGTAAAACTGGTCGGTCATACTCCGGTGCCACGACAAGCCAAACTCGGTAAGTCCCTGTTTTCCACCGGCAATGTTCTCAAAATGGCCATGTGTCGGCCGGGGCGTTTGAATGGTATCGGTATCTGGCCCGGCCCAGACGTTGTTGCCCGGTGTTTTGATGAGTGCATTCTGTGCCCCAATAATAGCCGTACTCGACACCGGCCCCGATGGCGTTATCGAACATCGGGCTACGACCCACGGCATATTCTGACCAAAATCCTGCCGACTCTGGTCAATTAAATCCTGAATCAATCGGCGGTATTCGTCGAGCGGAGTATTGTAAGGAACTGCATCCGATTCGCCATGGTGCCATAAAACAGCCCGAATCCCTAACTGGCTGTGATAATACTGAAGCGTATTACGCAGGTTGGCGTATGGCTGTAAAAAAGGCCATGATTTGCTGGTAAAAATATTGGTAGCCGTTTGTCCGTGTGCGGTATAGCTCCAGTTTTCGGCAACCGTCCCCGGAAATCCTACGTTAAAAAAAGCGACGGGTACGTTGTGCTTATCAGCAATTGCATCACCCAAGTCTCCCCAGCACCAGGCCGATTCACCCATCGGAAAAACGAGGTTAGTTGCGCGTAGTGGCGATAAAACTGGCGGTGCAAATGGTTTATCAGCCGAAACCATTACGTTGTCGCTATTGAGAAATGTATTGGTTCCATTGATAGATACGACCCGCTCACTCGCGCCTTTCGAACCCAGATCGGGCAACCCCATTGCATTCGACTGACCCGCGACGAGAAAAACCTCCCCCACGCCTACCCGTTCCACTGCCGATTGCATCATCACCCGCTGTTGCCGAAGCCCACGTACTTCCAGTCGATACAAACCTCCGGAGACACGTAGCGTACCCTGAAATATGCCGTTCTGGGGCGATGGAGTAATTACCTGCCAGTCGGCAGATTGCCCCATGCTGGCTGTTACGGATAGCACACGAGCTTCTATTCTGTCTACAGGCAGGGCATATGTACCCGCAATAAAAAGAGAAGCTTTGTTGTCGGTGCCGCGCTGAATAACAATGCGGGCGGTGGGATAAATAATCTCTAACTGAGCGAAGGCCGGCATTGAGAACAACCAGCAGAAAATCAGCAAAAAACGGCTCACTATCAAATAATTACGGGACATGTCGGATAAAAAAGAACGTCAAAAATACGGAAATTGCCCCGAACTACCGCAATCCTTATCAACTGGTCTTCGCTTTTGAAATGAACCGAACAACCCCATCCCGATTTACTACGTCATCTGCACCGGAGACGTACTGAAAAGTTAGAATTACAAACCTAACAAATAGGTTTGTACCGCCCAGTAAATTTGAACTTCCACTGGTTCAGGCTTAAATCCATAGAATAACCAGCATCCGTTTATTTGTCTACATTCGTACTCCCTCTTATCTGCTCTTGCGTATGATTTATCTTTACTTTCGCTCCTTTTTACTTTCTGTCTGTCTCCTCTTTTTTATAATACCATCGGGTATTCTTGAGGCCAAATCACGACCAGCAACCGAAGAGAATCCTGTAGGTATAGCGGCTAGCTGCGAAGCACCTGACGTGCTTTCTACTACGGTTTTATCGGGCTCATCGGCCCAGTTAAGCTGGATTGGTTATGGCAGTGTAAACACGTACACCCTAGAATGGCGGCAACAGGGCAGCGCAACGTTTACATCGGTAACCAGTCTGACAACTTCGGCCTATACCTTGACCGATTTAACGCCGGGTGCTACGTATGAGTGGCGGGTCAGCAGCGTATGCTCAGCAACGGCAACCAGCGTACCCAGTGCGTTAAAAACCTTTCTTACAGATTGTTCTTCGGTTCCTACGAGCCTCACCAGCAATTCCATTCAAGCCAGCAGCGTAACCCTTAGCTGGCAGATCGCAGCACCTATTCCACCAGGATATGCCATTCAATTCCGACCGCAGGGCAGCAGTACATGGAGTAATCCAGTCACTGTAACAACCACTACGTATTCGTTAACGGGGCTAGCCAGCAATACGCCTTATGAGTGGCAGGTGCAAGGCGTATGTTCGGCAAGTTTTACATCGACCTATGCTGCACCAGCCAGCTTCACTACGTTGGCCTGTACCAACCCGGCTACGAATGTACAGACACAGGCTGGCTATACAAGAGCCGCTTTGAGTTGGATCAATTCGATCAATACGGCTAGTACGTATGCTATTCAGTACCGCCTTCAGGGAGAAACCTCCTGGACAACCGCTCCGCCCCCACCTGTTGCTCAGGCTAACTTTTCAATGAGTTATAGTCTTTCTGGCCTTACAACGAATACGGCTTATGAATGGACCCTTACACGGGTTTGTTCGGCAATGGAAAGCGCTACAGCTATTGGCCCGATCAGTTTTACGACCACTTGTAGAGCCCCAAACACGCCCACTACGTCATTGAACAAACCAACGTCCAGACAAGTACTCTGGTTTGACCAGTTTAATACGGGACTATATGAGCTTCAATGGCGGCAACAGGGTAGCGAAACGTGGGCAAACAGTCTCACAGTCAACAGCTCCAGCACTTCGTCCAACTATACTCTAACCAATTTGGACATTGGTTCGGCTTATGAAGTGCGGGTAAGTAGTATCTGTTCTGCAGCAGAGAGTTCGTCGTTTACGGCCCCGGTTAGTTTTACAACCGCAACCTGTAATGCCCCGACGAGTATCAATGTCAACCAGATTAGCTCCAGTGGCAGTCGTTTAAACTGGATCGACGCCAATGCAGTTGGCACCTACGAAATACAATGGCGGCAACAGGGTGATCCAGACTGGCCCAATAGCGTAACCGTAACCTCGACAACAACGAGTTCGAGTTATACACTGGTCAATTTAAATCCGTCTACAGGTTATCAGGCTCGAGTAAATACCGTTTGTAGCGCAGCGGCAAGTTCGACATTTACAAACCCCCTCAATTTCACGACATCTTCCTGTTCAACACCAAATCTGTTTACGCCAACTCCTTCCGCAACATCGGCCCTGCTGAACTGGAGCAATAGCGGCACTGGAGTGACCTATAACTTACGATACAGACCACAAGGAAGCGAAACATGGATCACGGTGTCGGGAGTGACCAGTTCCCCTTATACATTAACTGGACTGACCAATAATACGACCTATGTATTTCAGGTGCAGAGTGCCTGCGGAGTAAATGCTACTTCATCCTACAGCAATTCGACTACTTTTACGACAAGCTGTAACGTACCAACTCTTCCGGCCGTCGTTACTACGTATTCAAATTCTGCCATTTTGGGCTGGGTAAGTAGTAATACTACGTTCGACCTCTATTGGCGCGAGCAGGGTGCTACGTCCTGGAACAATACGACTCTTACTACCGGTGCTCCCCAGCGATACAACCTAACCGGGCTGACGCCTTCGACCGGGTATCAGTGGCAGGTTCGGACGAAATGTACTAATACGGAGTTTTCAGCCCTCACCAGCATCAGCAATTTCACAACGGCCGACTGCACCGAACCAACCAATTTATCGGCGATCAGAAACGCCAATTCAGCCACGCTTCAGTGGACAACCCCAGCCCCGAATACACCACACGAACTCCAGTGGCGGCAGCAGGGAAGTACTACGTGGAACAGTGTTAGTAACCTGATCGGTACGCTTATTCCCTTCAACACAAACCGCTTCTCTTACTCGCTTACAGGGTTGATGGAGGCTACTGGCTACGAGTTTCGGATGAGCGTTTTTTGTACGCCCGGCAGTAGCTCTACGTTCTCGGCCCCGGCAAGTTTTACTACGTTAGGATGCGCTACACCTTTAAACGGTGGTTCGAACACGCCCAGAGCCACAAACGTTACGTTGACCTGGACGAATAACGGGGCGATGGCTTACAACATCCGCTGGCGTTTGCGAGGAGGAACAACCGCCTGGACAGCCGTTAATAACCTGACAGGTTCAACCTACGTACTACAGGGACTCACACCTTCTACGCTCTACGAATATCAGATACAGGCAGTTTGCTCGGATGCTACGTCCAGCACCTTTAGCAGTACTATTAATTTCTCGACAACAAGTTGTACCACACCTGTACTGTCGCAGGCGCGTGCAACGCCGACCACCGCTCGTCTGGACTGGACACCCACGGCCAGCAATTATACTGTAGAGTATCGGGCCATGCCAGCGGGTTCCTGTCTTTCCAATACTACAAACCCGGCTAACCCGTGGACAACAGCCGTTGCTGGTATAACCGCCAATACGCTTAGCTTGTCGGGTCTGACTACAGAAACGTGCTATCAGTGGCGAGTAACGGGAGCCTGCAGTACTACGTATCTGTCTCAGACAGGTTATTTTACAACGGGTTGCAATCAGCCGCCGACGGGTTTAACTGCGCGTTCAACAGCCGGTACGTCGGCCCAGCTCAACTGGGATGATCTAGGAGGTGGCGCTCAATATGAGGTGCAGTGGCGGGTCAACGGAACGAACGTGATTACTGGCGACGGTAGTTGTGTGAATAATGCGACTAATAACGCCAATCCCTGGAACACCGTATCGAATATAAGTAGCAGTAATTATCAGCTTAACGGCCTCAATCTGAGCAGTTGTTATCAATGGCGAGTCAGGGTTCAGTGCAACGGAGGCCCGTTTAGTGATGTATCCGCTTTCCGAACGTCGGGCTGTGCGCC
Organism: Spirosoma daeguense; assembly: GCF_054776875.1. Classification (NCBI taxonomy): domain Bacteria; kingdom Pseudomonadati; phylum Bacteroidota; class Cytophagia; order Cytophagales; family Cytophagaceae; genus Spirosoma; species Spirosoma daeguense. Next base: position 280,699 of record NZ_BAAHBF010000003.1, on the reverse strand, counting down.
GGTTTCAATTACGCAACAGCCGCCAGCATCGGCAACGGTGAGCGCCGGTAGTTCTACATCGGCTTCGGTTACGGCCACAGGTGCTCCGCCACTTATTTATCAGTGGTTCAAGGGTGGAACAGCTCCCGGCAATATACTCAGCGGGCAGACCAACGCTACGTTGTCGCTTACTAATGTACAGGCTAACGATGCCGATACGTACTATTGCCTTATTTCCAATGATTGCAGTAGTACCCTTTCAACTGGTTTTACATTGACAGTTTCCGTCGGTGGTTGTCAGAGTGGCTTCTATACGGTTCAGAACGGAGCCTGGAACGTAGCCAGTACGTGGTCGTGCGGTCAAATTCCCACGTCTGCCGATCCAGTCGATATACGGCACGTAGTGAGCATACCAGCCAGTTATACGGGGCTTGCTCAGAAGATTACCTACAGCAGTGGCGGCAAAATCAGTATGGCTACTACGGGCAAAGTGAGGGTTGGTCCATGATCAGCTAATCGTCAAAAAAATACCCGGCTCAGGAAATAATAGCCGGGTATTTTTTTGACGATTTATACCCTTTGACTTTACCATCCGTAGAAACTCCTAGCCAAATCGTCGGTACCTTCATCACCTTAAAAATTCAGTATAAGCTATAAGAAAAAAGTATAAATACTCAACTCTGTAACAGAACCAGTTTAAATTATTTCTGCTGTATTTAATTACACAACATCAACAAAGAGACCTTTATTCCCACAAAAAAAGGCTGTACAAAGAATCTCGGAGTTCATCTTAATCAAAACAAAGTACTAAAAGTCAAATATTTACATATAAACAATTTTTGCCACTGGTAATAATTTGACTACGCGAGTACCTAAATAATAAAATGGCTAACTATTGTATTTGACAAATTTCTATTTAGAACTACCGAAAAGTAAATCCACTTATTTTCTACAGTAGCTAATCGGCCCTTATAGTACTTTCGTTATATACATCTAACTGCACCAAGCCTATGCCCCTTCTTTACGCCCCCCATCGGGCCATTCTTGCCCTATGCTTCGCCGTGTTCTCTTTGCTGGCAATGGCCGTATCGGCCAGAACATTGGACAACCCAAACCTTACTAAATATCATGAGCTACCATTTGCCGACTGTACGAATCCGGCGACAAATCTACGAACATCAACAGTAGGTTACACGACAGCATCACTGCTGTGGAATAGTACAGGGTATTACGCCAATGTTTACCAGGTCAGTTACCGGGTTCAGGGCACTACAACCTGGACCCCAGCCTCAACAACCGTTTCAGAGGGCTACTATGCAGGTGCCTATAACCTGACAGGACTTATGGGCAATACCGTTTATGAGTGGGCTGTAACACGGATTTGCTCATCGACTGAATCGTCGGCAATGACAGCACCGTCAACATTTACAACAAACTGTAACAACGCACCCACCAGCCTTAGTCAATATAATATTACGCCGGTTAGTGCTTATTTATACTGGTATGATCAAAGTAATGCTGGCTCCTATGAAGTGTTATGGCGACCGCAGGGTAGCAGCACCTGGAACAGTATACCTGGTATTGTAACACAAAATTATACGCTGACCACTCTCACCCCAAATACATCTTATGAATGGGGAGTACGTATAACATGCTCACCTACAGTTAGTTCCTCACTAGCAGGCCCCAGCAACTTTACCACACCGCTCTGTAATACACCTTCATCCCCTTATGTAAATTCAACATCAATCTATTCCAACTCTGCACTTGTTGGGTGGAGCACTTTAGGAACTGGTGTTACGTATACAATGCAATGGCGCCCGCAGGGAAACCCCACCTGGAACACTGTAACTGGCATACCAACAAATACGTATTCGTTAACAGGGTTAACCAACAACACCGCTTACGAATTTCAGGTACAGGCCACATGTGGCCAAAGCAGTTCGTCGGGATATAGTAATCCGGTTAATTTCACCACCGTATGCAGCCAGCCAACATCTTCGGGAGAGAACGAAATATATGCAGCTTCGGCTTCATTATACTGGTATAACACTAACTCAACCTTTGACGTAAACTGGCGTCCGCAGGGAACCACTACCTGGAATTCAACCACAGCGGTTGCGACATCAAGCAGTACATACAAACCATTCACATTATCTGGCTTATCCACATCTACTACGTATGAGTGGACGGTCAGAACGTTATGTGGGGGTACTGATATGTCACCTGCAACTAGCATTCGAACCTTCACAACAGGAGCTTGCACAACACCTACCTCTCCCAATGCGACTGCTTTTTCGAATTCGGCAAACCTTCTGTGGTACACCCCAGCGCCCGGTTCATTACATGAACTTCAGTGGCGGCAACAGGGTAGTAGTACCTGGAATGTAGTTTCTAATTTGAATGGTACATATGTCACCTCAAGTCAGGTTACTTATAGACTAAGCGGGTTAACACCGGGTACGGCCTACGAATATCAGGTACGTGTATTTTGTACGCCAAGTAGTAGCTCAAGCTTTACTTCTCCCGTTAGTTTCACTACATCAGGTTGCCAGGCTCCAACCAATGGCTCGTATAATGTCTATGCAGCCACTCATACTTCGCTGTCGTGGACTCCGGCTGGGGCTTTGGGGTATAATTTGCGCTGGCGAAAACAAGGTACAACCCCCTGGACAACTGTGAGTAACATTTCAGCTCCTCCATACGTATTGCAAGGATTACCCCCTTCGACAACTTATGAATTTCAGGTAGAAGCCATATGTTCAACTACTGGCACTAGCGGTTTTAGCAACTCATTCAATTTTTATACGTCTGGTTGTGGCTACTCAGTTCCCGCACCGGCTATCGTAACGCCGACTACGGCCCGCCTGAGCTGGACAGCCGCCAGCACTTACTATGCGGTCGAATATCGGGCTATGCCAGCCGGGTCGTGTACGGCCAATAACAGTACTCCCTGGACTACCGCCGTAAGCAGTCAGACATCCACCAACACAACCCTTTCAGGTCTGACAGCCGGTACCTGTTATCAGTGGCGAGTAATTGGCACATGTACCAGCAGCCTTACATCATCTACGGGTTACTTCACTACTGCCTGCGGACCAGCACCTACCGGATTGAGCACAGACCCAATTCAAGGTACTTCGGCCCAACTCAATTGGGATAATCTGGGCAGTGGTGTACAATATGAAGTTCAATGGCGGGCCAATGCCACTAATGCTACAACAGGTGATGGTGGTTGCATAAACAATACAACCAGCGCAGGGAATCCCTGGTCAACCGTCTCGAATCTATCGACAAATAATTATAATCTCACTGGCCTTAATCTCAGCTCATGTTACCAGTGGCGGGTCAGAGTACTCTGTGAGGGCAGTACGTTTAGTAATATTCTCGCTTTCCGGACCACTAACTGTGCTCCAGCTATAATTACTCAGCAGCCACCTACTTCAGCCACTTTTGTGGTAGGTAGTACAGCATCAGCATCGGTAGTAGCTACGGGGTCATCGCTAATGTATCAGTGGTATAAAGACGGCACAAGTCCGGGCAATATTGTCGCTGGACAAACCTCAGCCGTGCTCTCGCTACCAAATGTGCAATTTGGTCAGGCCGGTACGTATTACTGTGTGGTATCGAACGGATGTAATAGCAGCACAGTCTCGAACGGGTTCACGCTTGTTGTCGCTACAAGTAGTGGTTGCGCTGGTGGCTTCTATACAGTACAGGACGGCCCCTGGAATACACCGGCAACCTGGTCGTGTGGAGCGGTACCGACCTCGGCAGATGCAGTTGACATTCGGCATATCGTCAATGTACCAGCCAGTTATACGGGTCTTAGTCAGAAAATCACCTACAGCAACGGAGGAAAAATTGTCATTGCCACTACGGGTAAGGTGCGGGTTGGTCCCTAGTCGCTAGATCGTCAAAAAAATACCCGGCTTTGGAAACAACAGCCGGGTATTTTTTTGGTAGTTCGCACAAGTTATCTTTGACAATATCCAACGTGTACAATATGGCCAAATCATCTACACCTTCCTCCCGCGACAAAAAAATACCCTCATCACCATCTGCGAAACCTATCCAGACGAAGCCCATTCCAGAAAAAGATCATCAATCCAGTAATCCCGCTTCGCCGATTGCCAGTAGACTACAATTTGGTTTATTGATCCTGTCTTTACTTTCGCCTGTTGTATTTAGTACCAGCGTTTTCTTTGGATTTACTTCGGTTCGGGTTCTCTATTTCTCAATTATAGTAACGCTTATGGCACTCACAGCCATCTGGCAGAAAACGATTTGGCATCAGAACGTATCGCTATTACAGTATACAGTTTTTACTTTTTTAGGCATAATGGCTATTGCCAATGTGCATGGAATAGATCCACAAGCCAGCTTCTGGTCGGGATTTTCTCGAATGGAAGGTTTCGTTACGTACCTCTATCTTGGCCTTTATTTCATACTGCTATCACGCCTTGATTTCTCAAATCAACAATGGACAGTTGCTTTTGTGGTATCTGTCGTCATAGCGCTATTGGTGCTTGTCCTATCTTTTGGGAGCAAGTTTGGCTGGCAGGCTAGTGATCACCGTTTAATAGGAACCGTAGGAAATCCTGCGTTTATGGCAGTTTACTTGCTTCAACAGGTCATTGTCAGCGCTTTACTTATAAGCCGTATCGAAAAGTCTTCCAACGGCCTACGCAATTGGCCAGCTATAGGTGGCTTACTCGTTATAGGTATCATACTGACGGCCGGAATTTTCTTGACGGGATCTCGTTCTGCACTGATCAGCCTTGGTGTAGGTGTATTTTTAGTAGGCGTATTGCTCAGCATTCGCTACGTAGGCACTCACCCTAAACAGGTTGCGTTATTTGCTGGAATTGCTATCGGGCTTGCAAGTATTGGTTGGGTTATTTTACAAACTGATACGTTACAGCAACAACCAGTCATTTATCGTCTCACCCACTTATCGGGATCACTTGACACTTGGCGGCCACGACAATTGAGTACTCAAATTGCCCTTTCTGCCACTGCCGAAAAACCCCTGTTAGGTTGGGGGCAGGATACTTACAACTATGGCTTTGCCCGGCATTACGTTCCTGGTTTGGCCTTGGAAGGCACCGACTGGTACGATCGGGTTCATAGCGTACCACTTGAATGGGCTTTTTCAGGAGGCATACTAGGATTACTGCTATACGTAGCAATATGGGTAGTAGGATCATGGCAGCTTATCCGATCAGGACTGCCAGTTCTACAGAAATGCGTATTAACAGCGGGTTTGGCCAGCTACTTTTTATTCAATCTTTTCAACCCTGATAGTATGTTGGCGTTGCAGGGCTTTTTTCTCCTGCTTGCCTTTATAGATACGTCGTTCCAGAATACGGCTAAAGAAAATTCCAGATTAGTCAATACACAATTTTCGGTTAGTACGCCTGTGTGGCTTTTGCCCACCCGTCTTGCGATTACAGTCTCTCTACTACTGTTTGCCTATTTCGCTATCTCTATTCCTGTCAAAACGCTACGTCAGCTAAACCAATTCAATCAAAAACCAACCCTCTTTGAACGTGCTACGTTGCTTGAACAAACGTATCGCACAGCTACAGTGGGCAAAACAGATGTTGCCGATCAATTAGTTACACTGGCCTTGTCATCCTTAAACGATACCAATCTGTCAGCCGCTGACAAACAAGGATGTTACGACCGAGCCGTCGCTATCTGGAGCGAAGTTTGTCAGCAGCATCCGCAGTCTAGTCGTTACAAAGCCCGTTTGGCATCACTTTACATAGCACGAGACGATTATGCCAAAGCTTTTCCTTTATACCAAGAAGCAATTTCCATCGAAAAAGGAAAACGTCCTGCTACGTTTATTCAACTGGGAAGTGCCTACATGCAACAGGGATCTATTTCAATGGCTCGTTCGGCTTTCCAACAAGCCCACCAGCTAGAGCCTAAATGGGAAACTCCGGTTGTTTACGAAGCCATTGCCTACGTAGTAGATCACAAGCCCGTTCAAGCCGATTCCGTGATGTATACACTTAGCGATGCCGGACTAATAGCTAATATTGCATTAGTGAAACAGGCCTATTACATGATGAAGAATCCGGGGGGATTAGTAAAACGAGTAGTTCATGTACCTTATAGGCATCAGCTCTCACCCGATGTTTACGTTGAATGGGCAACAGCTGCTTTCGATGCCCACGATAAAGAAGGTCTGCTGACGGCACTCAACTCCTTCGCCCGTCACTACGGAGCCCGTTATGACTATAATCGTATCAAACAGATATATACGGATGCGGTCGAACGTAATGTAGCCCCTACCGATGAACTACGTCAATTAGTAGCCTTGTTGTAGCCCTATTTTTAGCGGTTCACTTTCACAACCGCTACGTCAACTGTTATCTGTATCGGTCTGTCGCCTATCTTTGCCCGATTTTTAGCTGCATCGTTTTTATGGCCCAATCCCTTAGCGTCCGCCATTTGGTGGGTATTAAAGACCTGAACGAGTCTGATATTCAACTTATTCTGGAAACCGCCGGACAGTTCAAGGAAGTCATTAACCGACCGATTAAAAAAGTACCCTCCCTGCGCGACGTAACGATTGCCAACGTTTTTTTCGAAAATTCGACCCGCACCCGACTTTCATTCGAACTTGCTGAAAAACGATTATCAGCCGACGTAGTGAATTTTTCAGCATCGGGCAGTTCAGTCAAAAAAGGAGAAACCCTACTCGATACGGTCAATAATATTCTGGCCATGAAGGTGGATATGGTTGTAATGCGCCACAGCAGCCCCGGTGCCCCGCATTACCTTACCAAACACATTAAAGCCAACGTAGTAAACGCGGGCGATGGCACGCATGAACACCCAACCCAAGCTCTGCTTGATTCCTTTTCGATACGAGAAAAACTGGGCGACGTAGCGGGTAAACGTATCGCGATCATTGGCGATATTACCCATTCTCGTGTAGCCCTTTCTAATATTTTCTGCCTGCAAAAACAGGGAGCCGAGGTAATGGTTTGCGGCCCTAAAACGCTGATTCCGAAATACATCGAATCGTTGGGCGTAAAAGTTGGGCATGATGTGCGAGCCGCCTTAGCCTGGTGCGACGTAGCGAACGTACTACGTATCCAGTTGGAGCGTCAGCAGATTAAATACTTCCCTTCACTACGTGAATATTCGCTTTATTTCGGAATCTCGAAGCAAATGCTCGACGAGCTGGACCGGCCGATTGTATTGATGCACCCCGGCCCCATCAATCGCGGAGTAGAGCTAACTTCCGATGCAGCCGACTCTCCTCACAGCATCATTCTCGATCAGGTAGAAAACGGCGTAGCAGTACGTATGGCGGTGCTGTATTTGCTGGCACAGTTGTAGAAACTCGCTTGTATTGGCTCATACTTTAGGTATTACTTCTTCTTAAGCGGCTACTTGCTGCTTAACGGATTAAGAATGGCCCATTTTTAGCGACCTCACATCCCGTCAATTGTCATAAGTCTATACACCGACTTAAATTATGACTTGATCATAACTTGTCTTAATACACTTTCTATAACGTAAGGAAGCCAGCTAAACAGATTAAAAATCAGAACAATACGGCCAATATTACGGTTCTTTACTACGTCTATTTTTCAAGCGTTGTTGAAAAAGTACAAATTATTAAAATGTTAAAAAATGTGAAATTTGCGGTTTTAAGCCTCTACTTTCATCAATCGGAGTAAACCAAAAATCTATTCACGTCGTTGTGGTTAAAGGAGTTTTAATGCCTTTTTAATGTTAATAGTAATCTAATTATATGGCGGTTATTACGCAACAACCCCCACCATCGCCCTTCCGACGATTGATGCGATTATTGGGAACTGAACGAAAAGATATAGTATACACACTTTTATTTGCCATCATCACCGGTATAATCGGATTAACCTTACCACTTGGTATTCAGGCAGTTTTTAATTTAGTATCCAGTGGTATGCTGTTTAGCTCGGTCTACGTAATGATCGGGCTGGTTATTGTCGGCGTGCTGGTTGGCGGTTTATTAACAGTAGTACAACTTACATTGGTCGAGATTATTCAGCAACGAATTTTCGTAAAAGCAGCCTTCGAATTCACGTATCGGTTACCCCGTATTAAACCCGACGCCCTGAAGTCCTATTACCCACCCGAACTTATGAACCGGTTTTTCGACATGGTTACATTACAAAAGGGAATGTCGAAAATCCTGATCGATTTACCGGCAGCAATCATCCAGATTTTGTTTGGTGTTATTCTGCTATCGTTCTATCACCCTGTTTTTATTGGCTTTGGCGTCGTAACGTTATTGGTTATTTACAGTGTGGTTCGCCTGTTTGGTCCAGAAGGAACGTATACAAGCATTAAAGAATCGAGCGATAAGTATCAGGTAGTCGACTGGCTCGAAACGTATTCGCTTGCTGTATCGCAAAATCGTCCGTTAGATGATTCCCGCTCGCCCATCGACCAGATTGACCAACATCTGGCCAGTTATCTAAAAAATCGGAACAAGCATTTCAGCATCCTGAAACGGTTCTATTATACATCCATCGCATTCCGGATGCTAGTTACGGGTGGATTACTCATTTTGGGCACATCGCTGGTGGTTAGCCGCGAGATGTCGCTGGGTCAATTTGTTGCTTCTGAGTTAGTTATCGTCCTGGTAACAGCCGCTGTCGACAAACTAATTTCCAGCTTCGACACCATTTTCGATATGCTGGCCAGTGTTGAAAAAATTGGTATGGTAACCGACTTACCCATCGAAACAGACACACCAACCCATGCTTAACATATCCAATCAACAAATTGATGATGAGCTGATTGTTGCAAAGCACCCGCTTAAATCATTACAAAAACTCCCGCATCCCCGAAGTAGTCGAAAGCTTGGCCGATGGCTGCTTTTCTTTCTCATACTGACTATCATCATCATGTTCCTGCCCTGGCGGCAAAATATCAGCGGCACCGGAACAATAACCGCTTTATCACCACAAGATCGTCCGCAATCGCTTCAAAACGCCATTGCCGGACGAATCGAACACTGGTCGGTACAGGAAGGACAATACGTAAAAAAAGGTGATACATTGCTCGTTATTTCGGAAATCAAAGACGAATATTTTGATCCCAACCTGCCCCAGCGTCTTCGCGAACAATTAAACGCAAAAGAAGGCTCACGAGTGGCTACCGATGCAAAAATTCAGGCTTTAGACGGCCAAATGAAGGCCTTAAGCGCAGGCGTGAAAGTCGATCTGGCTTCAGCAAAAAATCGGGTAAAACAAAGTCAGTTGCAGGTACGTATCGACAGTGCAGACCTGGAAGCGATTCGCCGGAATTATCAGATTGCGGTTACCCGGCTCGAACGCTACGAAAAAGGCTATAAAGATGGGCTATTCTCGCTCACCGATCTCGAAACCCGCCGAATCACTCTCCAGCAGGATTACGCCAAGGTGATTGTTCAGGACAACAAACTGAACGTATCGCGTCAGGCGCTGGCAAATGCGCAACTTAACCTGCAATTGATTCAGGCCAAGTATGAACAGGAAATCGCCAAAACGATGTCAGATCGCAGCTCGGCTGTATCGAGTCAAGCCAGTGCCTACAACGAGATTGCGGTGATGCGCAACAAAATTAGTAACGTAGCAGTACGTCGTGGCCTATACATCATTCGTGCTCCGCAGAATGGCTACATCGTTCGTGCCCTGAAAGCCGGTATTGGTGAGACGATAAAAGAAGGTGAATCCATTGCTACGTTACAACCAGATAACCCAACAATGGCCGTTGAGCTCTACGTTCGTGCGATGGACGTACCCCTTATTCAACGCGGTCGAATCGTTCGGCTTCAGTTCGATGGCTGGCCCGCCATTCAGTTTTCGGGCTGGCCTGCTGTAGCTGTTGGTACATTTGGTGGTAAGGTAGCTGTTATTGACGCAGTTAGCAGCACCGACGGCAAATATCGCTTACTGGTACGTCCGGAAGTAATGCCAGGCGATCAGCCCTGGCCTAAACAGTTACGGGTTGGTTCGGGCGTTGTCGGCTGGGTAATGCTTGACGACGTACCGATCTGGTATGAAATATGGCGTCAGTTGAACGGATTTCCACCCAGTTTAAAACAAGAACCTGCTAAGACAGAAAAATAATGAAGCTATTCCTTTCGTATGGTTGGATAGGGGGCTTTCTGCTCTGGTCAGGTTCTATGTTTGGCCAACAAACTGGCCCCGCTCTCAACGTACCAAACAGTATAACAGCTACGCCAAAAAATGACGTGTTGTCTCGCACGGTTATTGAAAACACGGGCACTACGTCTGGATTACCAACAAAGCCTGCCAATCTGACCCTTGTGGCCGATACGTTACCCGTATTTACGGCCGATGAGTTTTATCAGGCCATTATGCAGCATCATCCAATTGTGAAACAGGCAACCTTACTTAGTCAGGAGGCCCAAACCCAGGTGATGCAGGCTCGTGGTGCTTTCGACCCAAAGTTGATGACCGATTACGCCAGCAAAAACTTCGGCAATACGTTGTATTACGAAAAATGGCGCTCTGGCGTATCGGTTCCCATACTGCCGGGTGGGCTTGATCTGAAAATGTATTACGACCGAAACACTGGTAAATACCTGAATCCTGAAAACAACGTACCACCAACCGGCTTAATGGCCGTTGGCCTTAATGTACCCATTACACAGGGCTTACTGATCGATTCGCGCCGAAATACGTTACGTCAGGCACAACTATCGGTGAATATGGCCGAAGCCAAGCAGCTAGATCTGATCAATAAAACATTATTGAACGCGGCCAAAGCCTATTGGGATTGGTATCAGGCTTATCAGCAGTTTCGCTGGATTGATCAGGGGTATCAACTGGCACAAACACGGTTTCTGGCCATTCGTGAACGTAATCAGATTGGCGACGCGGCCGCTATCGACACCACCGAAGCGCTCATTACGGTTCAGGATCGGCTGGTTCAGCTACAACAGATGGACGTTCAGTTACAGAATACACGTCTGCTGCTGAGCACGTTTTTATGGAGTAGCCAATCTGGAGATCCGCAACCAATCGATTTACCCGCGTCGGTAGCACCCCAGACAGCACCACCAAATCAGGCAAATCAGATCCGGCTTCAGGAGCTGGTCGAACGGGCATCGCAACGGCATCCCGAACTGATTCGGTTAAGCAATCGGCAACAGCAATTAACGCTTGAAGAACGTTATCGGCGCTCGCTTTTACTACCGAAAGTTAATTTAGAAGCCAGCCTGTTAAGCCGTGGGCCACTGCCGAGTGGGGCAAACGACGGTGCTACGTACTACGGTTTTCAGACAGATAATCACAAAATTGGCGTCGATCTGGCCTTCCCGATTTTCCTACGTTCCGAACGCGGTAAACTTCGGCAGGTGCAGTTACAGAACCAGCAAACGGGGCTGGAACGTCAGCAGGCCGGTCGTGATATTGTAAACGATGTACAACGGGGCTGGAATGAACTGGCGGCTCTTGAACGACAAATCACGACCCAACAGCAAACGGCGGCCAATCAGCAGGTTTTGGTACGTGCTGAAGTAGAGAAATTTCAGCTAGGTGAAAGCTCGCTGTTTCTGGTCAACAGCCGGGAATCAAAACTGATCGATCTTCAGATAAAGCTGGAAGAACTACGTTCAAAACAACAGAAAGCCCTCGCCAACTTATGGTACGCAGCCGGCTCGAACGTAAGCACGCGGTAAGGTGGAGTGTTTCCTGACAATTTCTTATTTTTGAAAAAATAGCGTATCGCTGATGGAACTGGAACTTCATACATTACACCCTCCCCGGCATCAGAAATTCGATGACGATTTTTTCCTTGCACTGTGTCAGGCCAACAAAACAGCCCGTCTCGAACGTGATGCTCGTGGAAACATAATTTTTATGCCCCCCACCGGAACAGAAACAGGACGTTACAACGCCGATCTATCTGGCGAACTCTGGAGTTGGAATCGCCGAAAAAAGCTTGGCCATGTATTCGACTCTTCAACAGGTTTTAAACTCCCTAACTCAGCCGTCCGCTCGCCCGATGTTGGCTGGATCAGTCTGGAACGCTGGGAATCAATTCCAGAAATCGAGCGACAAGGATTCGCGCCTGTCTGCCCGGATTTTGTTGTCGAAATTCGCTCGAAAAGCGACGATTTGAAAGACTTAAAAGATAAGATGGAAGAATATCGCGATAACGGTTGCCGATTGGGTTGGCTGATTGATCGGGCAGGGCATCAGGTATTTGTTTATCGGGAAGATGGTTCTATCGAAATAAAACATGGCCCAACGGTTAGCCTATCAGGCGAAACCATATTGCCCGAGTTAAGTATGCAAATAGCCGTATAAAGCTTTATCGTTTCCTGAACGTAACAAAAGCAGAGCAGCCGATGAGTTGCTCTGCTTTTGTTTTATGGCCTAAAATACGTTATTTCACTACGTTGCCTCCACTTGTATAGCCTCATCAATGAAACAATCCGCTACGTTAGTTCGAGTCCTTTTTGTTACGTTCCTCTGCTTCACACGCTACGTATACGCGCAGGAAGATGTGCTCAAGAAATTACAGGAAATTGCCATCATCGAGCAGAAAGTGATGATGCCCATGCGCGATGGCGTTCGGCTGGTAACCGACATTTATCGCCCAAAAACCAATCAGAAAGTTCCGATTATTTTCTCAAAAACACCCTACAATTTCAATAGCTGGGGCGATGGCGAACAAAAACCCAATACGTATCAGACGGCTCTCGACGCCGTAAAACACGGCTATGCCTACGTAGTACAGAACGAACGGGGCGTGTTCTTTTCCGAAGGCGAATGGGATATTCTGGGGCCGCCAACTACCGATGGCTACGATGCCTTTGCCTGGATGGCGAAACAACCCTGGTCGAATGGAAAAATTGGTACGTATGGTTGCTCCTCAACAGCCGAGTGGCAAATGGCCGTAGCGGCTTTGGCGCATCCATCACATGCGGCTATGGTTCCGATGGGTTTTGGCGCTGGCGTTGGCCGGGTCGGGCAGTTTTACGAGCAAGGCAACTGGTATCGAGGTGGGGCGCAACAGATGTTATTTACTACGTGGCTTTACGGTACGCAGGTCGATCAGGCAGCACGGCCACTTTTCCCAAAAACAGCCACCAGTGAAGATTTAACCCGCGTTTCGCGCTTCTACGATCTGGCACCCGAAATGCCCAAAGTCGATTGGGTACAGGGGTTAAAGCATTTGCCGGTTCAGGATATAATTAAGAATGTGAATGGTCAGAAAGGCGTTTACGAGAAAATGATTGCCCGTAAACCCAACGATCCGGATTGGTACAAAGGCGGTCTTTACCACGATAATATGCCTTTCAACGTGCCGAGCTACTGGTTTGCCTCGTGGTATGACGTATCGACCGGCCCGAATCTGGCGTTGTTCAACCACGTCCGCAAGAATGCAGTTGATCCCAAAATGCGCGACAGTCAGTATTTGGTTATCGCTCCTACCCTGCACTGTGCGTACAAACGCGCTACAGCAAACACCATCGTGGGCGAACGTAGCGTTGGCGATGCCCGGCTGGATTACGACGCCATGATTTACGGCTGGTTCGACCATTGGCTCAAAGGCGAAACTAACGACGTAGTGAAAAATATGCCTCGTGTGAAATACTATACGATGGGTTCTAACAAATGGCAAACCTCCGAAACCTGGCCTCCCGCCAATGTTGACATGACAACATATTACCTATCCAGCGGTGGACGAGCTAACAGTTTGTATGGTGATGGAAAACTAACAACCAAACCAGTTGGCAAGGACGAAAAACCAGATGCTTTTGCTTACGATCCTGCGTATCCAGTGCCTTCTTATGGTGGCAACGTCTGTTGCACCGGAAGCGCCGTGCAAGGTGGTTCATTTGATCAGCATCAGATGGAAACGCGGCAGGATATTCTGGTGTACACAACCGAACCGTTTGCCGATGGCGTTGAGGTAACCGGCTCCATCGAACCGACGCTCTACGTATCGTCGGATGCTAAAGACACTGATTTTACCGTTAAATTGATTGACGTTTACCCAGATGGGAAAGCGTATAATCTGGACGAAACGATACTACGTGCCCGCTATCGCGATGGGTTTGACAAAGAAGTATGGATAGAAAAAGGCAAGGTTTATAAGCTTACGTTAAGTCCCATGTCGACCAGCAATTATTTTGCGCCCGGTCACCGCATTCGGGTTGAAATATCGAGCAGTAACTTCCCACGTTTCGACCGAAATATGAATACGGGTGGTGATAATTACACCGAAACGAAAGGCGTTATTGCCCGTAATCAGGTTATTCACACGGCGCAGTATCCATCGCAGATTCGGTTACCGATTGTGAAAAAGTAAGGCGAACAAATCCGCTAACCATACTGTTCTCCTGTTGTGGACTTATTCGCTGCTACGTTCCTAAAGGTTTATAAACAGCGATTAGCTGTTGCCGCACGTCAGACAGCAAGATGCTATCTAAGACAACCGTATCATTTGATACAATTAACGAATAACGACTCTTACTGATGAAAGGCTTCCGATTTTCAGATTATATTCCACCCGAACAAAAAGAAGGCAGCAACTTCGAAAAGCTGCTCAATATATTTCAGCAGTTATTGCTGCTGACATCGGGCGACGTAGAGCAGGCCATGTCGTGGATGAGCCAGCTTGACCGCCAGTATGGTTTAACCGACGACAAATACGGCATCGGAAATTTCTTCGAAGACCTGAAAGAAAAAGGCTACCTGACCGACGATAATCAGGAAGGACGTATCGTTATGACGCCCAAGAGTGAGCAAACGATACGTCGGGCGGCTCTCGAAGAAATTTTCGGCAAGCTGAAACGCTCGAAATCAGGCGGTAATCATAAAACGCCTTACACGGGCACTGGCGACGAACTCAGTAGCGACTTGCGTAGCTATCAGTTTGGCGACACGCTAGAGCAGATTTCGATGACCGAATCCATCAAAAACGCTCAGATTAACAGTGGCGTTGAAGAGTTTCGGCTGATGGAGCGTGATCTGGAAGTAACGGAAAAAGAGCAGAAAACCCAGACATCGACTGTTCTGATGATTGACATTAGCCACTCGATGATTTTGTATGGCGAAGATCGTATTACGCCTGCCAAGAAAGTGGCGCTGGCGCTGGTTGAGCTGGTAAAACTCAAGTATCCTAAAGATACGCTCGATATTGTGGTGTTTGGGAATGACGCCTGGCAAATTCAAGCTAAAGAACTGCCCTATCTGGAAGTTGGACCATACCATACTAACACCGTAGCTGGGCTTGAGTTAGCAATGGATCTGCTACGTCGGCGGAAGAATAAAAACAAGCAGATTTTCATGATTACCGATGGAAAACCGACTTGTTTGAAAGAAGGGATTAAATATTACAAAAACTCGTTTGGCCTCGACCGTAAAGTAGTGAGTAAAACGCTCACGCTGGCCGCACAGTGTCGTCGGCTCGATATTCCCATCACTACGTTCATGATTGCTTCTGATCCGTATCTGAAACAGTTTGTTCAGGAATTTACGAAGGTGAACAACGGCCGGGCTTATTACAGTGGTTTGCAAGGGCTTGGCAATATGATGTTCGAGGATTTTCAGCGAAATCGCCGGAAGAATATCAAATAATTCCAGAAACGTCTGCCAAACGCTACGTTATTGATAATACAAAAAGTCGGGGCCGAGGTCTCGGCTTTTCTTTTATCCTAAATCGCAACGGCCGACGTAGTAACACATGAACAACAAAATTTACTAATGACCACTTTTGCCGATAAAGCGATTCCTTATTATCATTCGCTGGCGTCTCCAACTAATCTGCCGCCAGACGTCGACGTATTAAATTCATTTCAAACGCCTGTTGTCAAGCACCTTGTAGAAGAGTTTTATACGCGATTTTTCAGTGATAATCAGCCACGCGTTTTTCTGCTTGGCATTAATCCCGGACGGTTTGGAGCGGGCGTCACCGGCATTTCGTTTACAACCCCTCAGAATCTCCGTCGCTACTGCGGCATTGAAAATGATCTGCGCGATACGCCCGAATTATCGAGCCGATTTATTTATCAGGTTGTCGAAGCATTTGGTGGAGCCGAAGCATTTTACAGACACTTTTTTCTGACATCTCTATTCCCGTTAGCACTGACGAAAGCAGGGGAAAATTACAATTTTTACGACGACCGAAACACAACCAATGCGCTCTGGCCAGCCATCACCGAAGCGGTTCGAACACAGCTTACGTTTGGCAGTGACCGGCGGGTAGCTGTTTGCTTAGGACGTAAAAATGAAGCGTATCTTCAGCGCCTGAACAAAGAACAAGGTTTCTTTGAGCGTATCGTTACGTTAGATCACCCACGTTACATTCTTCAATATAAATCAAAAGACGTAGCATTATACCGGAAAAAGTACATCACTACGTTGTACGACTGCCTAGACGAAGCATAAAAAAGCCGTGCTACGGTCAATAGCACGGCTCTTCATCCTTCTACGCTAATTGATTTATTACAATTTGGTCAATTCCATAGTTTGGGTGTAGGTTTCGTCTTTTCCATCACCGTCAAAATCATCAACATAAGGAGCCGATAGTTTTAACAGATTACCACTCAAACTCACGTCAAAAACATTTACTTCCGTACCGCTGGTAACTGTTAGCTTACTTCCATCTAGTTTCCAGGTCGATTTATCTTCAATTGGGTTCACATCATCGACCAAAGCCGCACATTGGCTATCAACTTTTCCTGTAACAGTACCATTGGCATTAAATGTAATGGTCATTTTTTTCAGGCAGTTAACAAGCTGACTTCCATTCGGAATTAATTGAAAGACAGATAGCAAATCGTCCGTTTTTTGCCCCGTGCCGAAATCGACGGCTGGACTAATTTTTAATCCTGAAAACTGCCAGTTTCCTTCTACTGCCGATTTCGATGGTGTTACTACGTCGTCGCTTCCTTTCTTACAACTAGCAAACCATAAGGGTAATGCTATAATCGATACCCATGCCCATAGACGTACTGTGTTTACTTTTCTCATTGATTGCTTACGGTTAAATTAAGATTAAAACTCAACCGCAAAGCTTATATATTCCAAAAAGTTTTTCTCTATACGACTTATTTAACGGCCAATCTATTGCTGAATGGTCCAATCGGTCATCAATTTGTTGTCAGAGCGACCTTTTTACGATTTCTTCAACTCCATCGTATAGGTATACATGGTTGTGCTCGGTGTTGGGTAGTTCAGTAAACCCTGCCATTGTAATTTCAGGATTCCCCCCGCATTCGACAAAATCGTATACTCGGTTTTTGTACCGTCTGCCTGTGTAATGGTAAGTTTATTATTACTCGACGTCCATTTACTGGAGGTACTTATACCGGTGAACATACTAACCGGCACACCGATGCTCTGGCAAGATGTTGGGTTATCGGCTGCGGCATCACCATTGGTTTTGAATGTAATTGTAAGGTCGTTCAGGCAGGTAGTATTATTGAAAAGTAATTTAGATGCCGCAATGAGGTCATCATATATACCCAAAACTTTCGGATCTACTTTCAGCGTACTGATTTTATACGTACCATCAATCGAAGTGCTGGATGGAGTGGGCGTCGTTTCTTCTTTCTTACAGGAACCAAACCAGAACGGTATAGTCAGCATAAGAGACCATGCCAATACATGCGAGAAATTGAGCTTTTGCATACGTTTTTGCTAATAAAAGAGGGAGATGAGTCTTTTACGTCTAAAATTGATACATAAAATTCAATTTCACATCGTATATACCCAATAGAATTTATGCAAATAACAGAGAAACCTTTTTTAGCATAATGATTTATTAAATTATCCTGTCATTTATAAAGGCCAATACGTATCATTAACCGATGGCCTGGTTTCTTTCGAGTTTCTCCCGGAAATAATTACTTTATAACTTTACGAATCATACTAAGAACTATTCTTCATGCTCGTAACCACTACGCCCAATATTGAAGGCAAGCAAATCACCAAATACATTGGACTTGTTAATGGAGAAGCCATCATTGGGGCAAACTTCGTCAAAGACTTTTTTGCAAACATCCGCGATGTCGTTGGCGGACGCTCGGGCGCCTACGAACAGGGGCTGCGCGAGGCCAAAAGTATTGCGATTAAAGAAATGATTGATCAGGCTACCCGGCTCGGTGCCAACGCTATTATTGGAGTTGACCTCGACTACGAAACCATCGGTGGTAACGGCTCTATGCTAATGGTGAGTGCTAACGGCACAGCCGTTATAGCATCGTAATAGACTGGTTTATAATGCAAAAAGCGCTGAAAGGTTATTGCTTTCAGCGCTTTTTGCATTATTTAATAGAAATCAGAAGCGGTCATCGTCGTCTTCCTCCTCATCTTCTTCACCGAAATGTGAGCCGGGGTTAAACATCGAACCGAGCAAATCTTTAAACGACTGGCCCGTATCCATGGCTTTTTTACCAACCAGCGAATGTTCGGCCAAACCGTGCAGAGCAAACTCCATCATAAACAATTTCTCTGACTTGCCTATACGGGGATGGAACTCATCAATCAGATCATCCAGACCGTCGATGCTACGTAGGCGAGCTTCGTAATCGCGATTGGTCAGATTGCTCAGAATATCCATCGTATTGCCATCGCCGAACCAATCGGTAATTTTCTTGTAAGGATTTCCCCGTTTATCTTTCTTGGCTTTTTCCGGATTCGGGAAATAATTCAAAAACTGGTTCCGAATAGCTTTTCCAATAAGATTCTGCGCCACAATAACCGGTCCCTCAACTTCGCCTTCATAAACCAGTTCAACCTTACCGCAAATGGCAGGTACTACGCCATACAGATCAGCGATACGTACGTAGGTTTCTTTTTCGCTGTTAAAAAGCGCGCGTCGCTCAGCCGAAGAAAGCAGGTTTTCATAGGCCGAAATCGTCATCCGGGCTGAAACACCACTCTTCGAATCGACGTATTCACTTTCACGAGCTTCCAACGCAATTTGTTCGATCAAATCCGCTACCAGCTCGTTGGTTTTTACCATGCCTTTCTGCTCCGTTTTTACGATAGCTTCCTGCATGGTAATTTTCTTGCCGATTTCGATGGATTTGGGGTAGTGGGTTACAATCTGCGAATCGATACGGTCTTTCAGGGGTGTAACAATGCTTCCGCGATTGGTATAATCTTCGGGGTTAGCCGTGAAAACGAATTGAATATCCAGCGGTAAACGAAGCTTGAAACCCCGGATCTGAATATCACCCTCCTGCAAAATATTGAACAGCGACACCTGAATACGAGCCTGTAAATCAGGCAATTCATTAATCACAAAAATACACCGGTGCGAACGAGGAATCAGACCAAAGTGAATGGTACGTTCATCGGAATACGGGAGTTTAAGCGTAGCGGCTTTGATCGGGTCTACGTCGCCAATCAAGTCAGCCACCGATACGTCGGGCGTGGCCAGTTTTTCGGTGTAACGGTCATTACGGTGCAACCAGGTAATTGGTGTCAAATCACCCTTTTCGGCTACTACGTCCTGCGCAAAACGCGACAGGGGCTGTAACGGATCATCGTTCAGTTCGGAGCCAGCCACCACCGGAATATATTCATCCAGCAAATTGACCATCAGACGGGCAATCCGGGTCTTGGCCTGACCACGCAAGCCAAGCAGATTTATATGGTGCATCGATAGAATGGCGCGCTCCACATCGGGAATAACGGTATCTTCATAGCCCCATATTCCGGGAAACACTACTTCTTTCTCCTTTATTCGTTCAATCAGATTTTCGCGAAGTTCCTGCTTAATCGAACGGGATTGATAACCGGCGGCTTTCAGGTCGCCTAACGTAGTAATCGATAATAATTTTGATGGCTTCAGGCTGCGGTAGTTCATTTTTTCTAAGTGATGAATAATGAATGATGAACGATGAGTGATATGTAAAGAACGATTATGCATCAACTGCATCCGTCGTTCATTACGTATCGTTCATCGTTTATCACTCATCACTTAAACAACAGGCTTTCGAAGGAAATGGTTTTTAGACGCTTAAATTGACTAATTTTGCCCCCATTACCGTCGAGGGGATTGCTGGTAGCTGTTATGAAGACGATTACATCTTTTTTCTTCCTGTTCGTTCTATTTCTTGGTGCACTGAGTTGTCGTGTTCAGAATAACCCGCCCGAATTAATCAAATTATCGGCTTCAGGAGAGTACATTGGCAAAACAATTGTTCTGTCTGGTTACCAGTTTGGCTCAGAACCAGTTGTTACGTTTGGGATGGCTGCTTCGGCCGTCACTGCGGCTATTATCAGCCACGACGAAAATACAATTCAGGTAACGGTTCCGCTCGTGGCTCCCGGTCTGACTCAAGTTCGGGTACGTAACACCGAGGGTTCATCTGATCCACTTCCTTTCACAGTTAGGCAACCCGCACCTTCAGGTGTTTCGATAACTCCAACCAATGGGCTACCCGGAACTCTGGTAACGATAACAGGCAATTATCTGAATCAATTAAACCGGGTCAGATTCGACGAAATCGATGCCATTATTGTTGATAGCTCGGCAACAAAAATTTTAGTACGTGTGCCAGCAACGGTGATTCGCGGGCCCAGAACCTTAGCCATTGAAACCGCTCAGGAACAATATCAATTCACGACTACATTTATTGTTGCCGGTACTCCGCAGATTAACAGCCTTTCGACCCGAAAAATCAGACCGGGAACCGAGCTGGTTATTACCGGCACAAACCTTACCGATGGCGTAGTACGTATCAATGGGCTGGCTATGGACAGAAATCAGACCACTGTAAAAGATTCTGAGATACGAACCATCGTGCCACAGGCCGCTACGTCGGGGTTTGTTACGGTTACCGTTTTTGAAAAACTGGTGGCTACAAGTCCGGATAGTCTGCTGATTATTCAGCCGCCTTATGTTGGTGGTCTGAATGCTCGTGATGGTATTGCAGGGGATAAAATTGTTCTATCCGGTTTCAATCTGGCCGACGTAACGTCTGTTATGTTTAACAACACGGCTGCTACGTTCCGGGTGTTGAGTAATACGCAAATCGAAGCTACGGTTCCAGCTTTGAGTGCACCAACACAAGTTGCCATTGCCGTAAGTGGTGTTGGCGGTGCGGCTACAGCCACAGAATCGTTTTTCTTCTACGTAGCACCATCGACCATTACGTTTAGTCCGGTGCGGCAGATACGTAGCAGACCAGTTACCATTACTGGCCAAAATCTTCATCGGATTACCGAAGTTCGTATCAATAACATTTCGGTGCCTATTACAACACGTACTGAAGGAAGTTCGCTTATTGTCGACGTACCAGCCAATGGAACCAGCGGCCTCATTACGGTATACAACAGGGCAGGTTTTATCGCTACAACAACTCCGCTTGTGGTTGTACAGAACCCAGTTATCACCGATATTATTCCGGCCAAAGCCCGCCCCGGCGACCGCGTGGTGCTGCGTGGCGATTTCCTGCTGAACGCTCAGATTTTCTTTTCAGGCATGACAACCGAAGCCCCCGACGGTGGCCGGAACACGGATGTAGAGCGTTGGGTAACTGTACCTGCCACGGCTCAGACGGGCGCGATGCGTGTAGTAAATGCGGCTGGCGAATCCACAACACCCGCATTCACAGCAATACGGCTAATTACTAACATCGACTTTTCTCCCCAGACAGGGAAAGTCGGTGATGATATTATCATGAAGGGCGATAATATCGCGTCGGTCAAAGAAATTCGTTTTGGAAACGGTACGTCGGTTGCCGCTACAATGGTTGGGGTAGGCAATACGTATAAAGTGACGGTACCCGCCGGCGCTGTTACAGGCCCAATCTGCCTGATCAACGAAGCAGGTACCGTTTGTACCACTGCCAGTTTTACCGTAACGAAGTAAGAATTGGCTGAATCTGTCGAACCAGAACTTCGTTGATACGAACGTAACTTTCGTGCGTCCAGCCCGCTACGTGTGGAGTAAGTACAACCCGATCTGATTGGCGTAGATAATTGAACGTATCCTGCTGTTCGGGCGTAAGTTTTGCCAGTTTCTCGTTTTCCAGTACGTCGAGACAAGCACCACGTACTTTTCCACTTTCCAGCCCACGAACTACGGAAGCCAGTGACGTAATTTCGCCACGGGCAATATTGATCAGATAAAACGGTTTCGCTACCTCTGCAATGAACGTATCGTTAATCATCATCCGCGTTTCGCTGGTGAGCGGAATGTGTAAGCTAATTACGTCGGCTTCGGCTTTGATCTGTTCCAGTGTAGCCTCCTGCGCGAACCTATCGCCGTAGTTGGTGAGAAATTTATCGTATGCCAGCACCCGGCAACCGAAACCGCTCAATCGCTGGGCCGTAGCCCGGCCGTTGTTGCCATAACCAATCAGGCCAACTGTCATATTTCCCAGTTCGTAGCCTCGGTTGCCTTCGCGATCCCAGATACCCTGTCTTACTTCTCGGTCGGCTTTTAGAATATTAGCCAATAGTCCTAGCAACATACCAAGAGTATGCTCAGCCACGGCATCGCGATTGCCTTCTCCCGCATGGAAAACCTGAATTCCCCGTCGTTCAATCGCGTTGAGGTCGATCAGATCCAGACCAGCACCTGCCCGGCCGATAAATTGAAGGTTGGGGGCGCTACGTAGCACTTCGTCGTCGATAGTTGTTTTGCTACGTATGATCAGGCCAGTAAATGGCTCTAAGGCCGTCAGAAGCTCGTTACGACTTATTTTAGGTTGATAATCGTAGTGGATGCCCGCATCGGTAAGCATCGCAAATAACGATGGATGCATTTCATCGGCAATCAGAATAGACGGAGGACTCTGGAACATCTGTGGGGTTTTTGTAACTTGCGCCAATATTAAATGAATAATTTACAATTGAATAAGGGATATTATGCCCTTCAGGCTCTGTCCGTTGTTCATTATTCATTGTAAATTATCCATTTTACTCTGGCGAAACTACGAAAAGTGCATGGAACAACGCCAACCCAGCGAATCGAACCAACCCCAAAATACATCGGCAGATGGGCAAAAAAACAATGCCCAGCCTACTGAAAAACCAGCAAATGCCCCTCAAAATGGGCATCCAGATAACCGACAACCGTCGCAGCAGCGCGATAACAGGCATCGGAACAATCGCGGTGAGCGGAATGAAAATCGGAACAGCAATAACCAGTCGCCCGATGCTAATGGGGCCGACCGGAATCAGCGTTCTGGTCAGCGACCACAGCAGCAGCGTGATGCTGCACAAGTAAATAATCAGCGTCCGACCGAAGCCCGCCAACGCGACGATGCCCAACCCGAACGTAGCAACAATACTAAAAATCGTCAGTCGGCCCGCGAATCGATGAATAATCCCTACGCCGATCCGCGCGACTCTGGCAATCAGGCTCCTACGTTGGCAGAACAGGGAGGGCGCGAAGATCGACTGGTTATTGGCATTTCGCTCGGCGACTATAATGGTATTGGCCCCGAAGTAATTCTGAAAGCGTTGCAATACAATCGGTTGCAGAAAATCTGTACGCCAGTCATTTACGGTTCCATGCGGATTTTGAATCGGTATCGGAACCTGTTAAACTTAAAAGACTGGAATCTGAACGGTGCGCAGACAATTGGGCAGATCAGTCATAAGCTTACCAATGTCATTACGTGCTGGCCCGACCAGAATCAGGATATTCAGCCCGGACACGTAACGCCCGAAGCCGGACAGGCCGCTTTTGCCTGCCTGCAACGTGCCGTCGATGATTTGAAAGATGGGAAACTGGATGCGCTGGTTACGGCCCCGATCAATAAGTATAATATTCAGTCGGAAGAGTTCAAGTTTCCGGGACATACTGAATATCTGGGGCAGGAATTTGGCGTTCAGGATAACCTGATGTTTATGGTGAGCGAAAAGCTGCGTGTAGGCGTTGTTACAGGCCATATTCCGCTCGGACGTGTGCGCCAGAACGTAACACGCGACCGTATTTCGCAGAAACTTACGCTGATGATGCAGTCGCTACGTCAGGACTTTGGTATCGAGAAACCAAAAATTGCTGTACTGGGTCTAAATCCACACGCTGGCGAAGAAGGACTCATCGGCAACGAAGAACAGGAAGTAATTAAGCCGCTGCTGAATGACTGGCGCAACAAAGGGCAACTGGTTTTTGGCCCCTACCCTGCCGACGGATTTTTCGGTACACGGGCCTATACAAAGTTCGATGCTGTACTGGCTATGTATCACGATCAGGGATTGATTCCGTTTAAATCGATTGCGTTTGAGGAAGGTGTTAATTTCACCGCCGGAATGTCTGCTGTTCGCACTTCGCCCGACCACGGCACCGCCTATGATATAGCCGGAAAAGGAATTGCCGACGAAACCTCTATGCTTCAGGCGATTTACACCGCCATCGACGTAGCACGCTACCGAAAGGAATTTCTGGAACTTGAAGCAGGAGCGCTTAAGTGAGTTGTAAGCTTATAAGGTTTTAGAGTTATAAAGTGAGTGTAACAACCGTTGAAACGTTACAACTTTACAACCCTATAACCTTACAACTTTATAACTCTATAACTTTACAACCTTACAACTCTATAACTTTATTCCTGATGCTGAAATCAATGACCGGCTTTGGCAATGCAACCGTAGAAGCAGGCGGTCTGGCTGTAACAGCCGAAGTAAAAACGCTGAACTCCAAATTTTTAGACATTCATTGCCGTATTCCGCGTCAGTTTTCGGATAAAGAAATTGAACTCCGCGCGCAGTTAACCCATCAACTGGAACGAGGTAAAGTAGAATTATCGCTTAATCTGGCCCGTACCAACGCCATTCGTCCGGGCGTTGTGATCAATCGGCAACTCGTAGCTGCCTATGTCAATGATCTGAAAGAAACCGCGAATTCTATGCTCATGAGCATTCCCGACGGCGAAGTATTTCAGTTAGCCTTGCAACAACCTAATGCCTTCTTGACCGAATCAGCAGACCCTACGGCCGATGTCTCCGATTGGGAAACTGTTCAAAAAGCAGTGCAGGAAGCTCTCCGGCGTTGTAATGAATTCAGAACGCAGGAAGGTGCTGTGCTGGAAGGTAAGTTTCAGGAGTATATTCAGATTATTTCAGATCGTTTGCAGGACGTAGAGGAACAGGATATTCGCCGTATGCCCGCTGTTCGTGAGCGTATGCGAAATTCGGTCAAAGAATTACTGGATAACGATACGTTCGACCATAACCGCTTTGAGCAGGAGTTGCTTTACTACGTCGAAAAGTTTGACATTTCTGAAGAGAAAGTTCGTCTGAAAAACCACCTCAGCTATTTTCTGGAAGTGATGGCAACCGAAGAAGCGAACGGTAAAAAACTCAACTTCATCTCGCAGGAAATTGGCCGGGAAATCAATACAATTGGCTCCAAAGCAAACGATGCCACGATTCAGCGCTACGTAGTACAGATGAAAGACGAACTGGAAAAGATAAAAGAGCAGACCATGAATGTGATTTAAACAAAGGGAGTTATAAAGTTGTAGGGTTATAAGGTTGTAAAGTTCTTGGCTTGACGAACATGAACTCTACAACCTTATAACCCTACAACTTTATAACAAGAAATGCCCATCCTTGACCAGACCTTTTACGAGAAACACGATACCCTCACCCTAGCTCAGTTACTGCTGGGTTGTGAACTCGTACATAAATCACCCGAGGGCACTACGTCGGGAATTATTGTCGAAACTGAAGGATATTTAACCGGCGATCCGGCCTGTCATGCCTACCGCCGAAAAACGAACCGAAATGCCGCTATGTTTGGCCCGGCCGGTACGTTATATGTGTATCAGATTTACAATCATTACAACTGCATCAACGTAGTAACCGGCCCAGAAGGCGTAGGAGAGGCCGTGTTGATTCGTGCTTTAGAACCCACCGAAGGGCTTGATCTGATGGCGTTACGTCGGAATGAAGCGTTTAAAACGGGTTTCGAACGGTACCGAAACAACAGTATCAATCTGGAAAATGCCGCAGGTCAACGTAGTTTAGGTAACGGCCCCAGCAAGCTCACCATCGCAATGGGCATTCGTCGTGAGCGCGACAATGATACATCGTTAATTACAGGTAATATCTTCATACGCGGCCCTGTTCTCCACGATTTCGACATGGTTACGACAACACGTATCGGTATTACACAGGGAGTCGATTTGCCTTATCGCTACTATATCAAAGACAACCGTTACGTCAGTAAAAAGTAGCCGTGCTACGTATTCCCTCCCCTAAAAACCAGAGGAGGGACTTAAAAAAGTCAGAGGTCACAGTCCGGCAGAAGCCGAGCGTTTTCCGACAGGCCGAGAGGGATTTTAGCCGGGTACTTATTACATCTAAAAACACAAAAAGCGAGTTGTGAAAAAGTCCGGCATTTTTTGCCATCAACTTTTTCACAACTCGCTTCAAGAATTTATTAGCTGAATCAGGCTGGCTCCATTTCGCGCTCGCGCTTATTTAGCCGCGCCCGTTCAATTGGATTTATACGTAGCAGAATACGCTTTTTCAGGCGCATCCAGCGTTCGTACAATTTCGATTCTTTCAGGAAATTCCACTTTTCATTCTTCTCTTCCTGCTTATGCTCTTCCGGATTATAAAGCATACCCGTGCATAGGCAATGCTTCCGATTGGTGCGGGTCAGAATGTCGAAGTTTGTACAGGTCTGGCAACCTTTCCAGAAAGCCTCATCGCCGGGCAACTCGCTGAGCGTAACCGGTTGATAACCAAGATCTGAGTTAATTTTCATAACTGCCAGACTCGTGGTAATACCAATAATCTTAGCCGTCGGAAACATCGTCCGCGAAAGCTCGAAGGCTTTGGCTTTGATCTTGGTGGCAATACCGCTCTTACGGTATTCAGGATGCACAATCAAGCCTGAGTTGGCCACAAACTTACCATGTTCCCATGTTTCGATGTAGCAAAACCCAACCCAATCGCCGGAGATTGTTGTGGCAACAATTGCTTTGCCCTCCAGCATTTTTTCCATGATGTAAATAGGCGAGCGCTTGGCAATACCGGTTCCCCGAGCTTTTGCACTTTCCTCCATCTCTTTACAGATGGTTTCGGCCAACCGTAGATGGTTTTCGTTGGCTACCTGAACGATATATTCGTCGTTAACTACTTCGGGTTTAATCATTGTCGTTTATCGGGCGGTTGTGAAGCCGCAGAAACGGAGACAGTGTAATCCGTACGGATCTGTTGTGAGAAAAAAAACGAAAAAATGAGCGGAGAGGTCTACCACATAGGCAAACAAAAAGAAATAGTCCTTTCGGACCTAAACCGAAATGGCGTAGTATGGAAGAAGGTCGGTATGTAAACGAGCTTTGCCATTTGGGTTTGTGCGAAAACGCGGACAATTTTAGATAGATTATCCGGGTCTTGCAATAGCATAACGGATTTTTTTTAGGATAGTTCGCCAACGGCCAAAACATATTTCTTAATCCTCAAGTCCTATACGCTCAAACGTTGGTCAGAGATTGGTTCGCTGGCCGACACTACTGAATGTATGGCTGATTTTTTTGCTTCTAAACGCCACTGGCTTGTCCTTAGCCGAAGTCAGCCACTTCGTTACGTCGTCTTTTTTTATCTATATGTAATGCAGGGAATTCCGGCGGGTTTTTCCTTAACAGCGCTCACAAATCACCTCACAGCCAAAGGCATTAATCCTTCTACTATTGGTTCATTCACAGCTATTGTAGGCTTACCCTGGGCATTTCAATTTATATGGGGACCGGTGATCGACCGTTATCAGAATTCGGTAATGGGCCGCCGAAAACCGTGGGTGCTGGGCGCTCAAATTCTGGCTTTTCTGGCTTCATTGGGAATTTTATTCTTACCAAACCCTATGAATCAGATTACTACACTGGCGTGGTTTTTCTTTGGACATAGTGTATTTGCGGGTATTCAGGATGCCAGCGTCGATGCTATGGCCATCAGTATTATACCCGAAAATGAACGAGGACGTATCAATGCATTTATGCGGGCTGGTTTTCTGATTGGCACGGGGGTAGGCGCGGCCGTTTTCTCACATATCTTAAGTAATCGTGGTTTTTATGCCGCTGCGCTGACACAATCACTTTGCCTGCTCGCGTTCACATTGCTGACGTTATTCATCCGCGAACGACCAGCAGACCAGCTTCTTCCCTGGCCTGTCCGAAAAAAAGCTATTACATCGAACCGAATCCTCACAACACCGACTCCTTCTTCTGCTACGTATCAACCCGATTTTCGGTGGTTATTTACGGAATTGTTTCGAGGATTATTTTCCAGAAAGAGCCTGCTTTTATTTGGCTCGGTGGTTATGGCTTACGTCAGCATCAGCCTATTTCTGCGAGCTTATAACTACCATTTGATTCAAAGGCTGGGCTGGGCCGATACGTCGGTGTCGTTGCTTACTGGTACGTATGGTATGATTGTCGCTACGTTGGTAGCCCTCACCGGTGGTTTTGTAGCCGACCGGATTGGCCCCAGACGATTATTAGTTTTTGTACTGAGTCTGGTTGCTATTTATTTGCTCACTTTCAATAGCTTATCAGCGTTGTGGAAGCATCAGGAGGTGGCACAGGTGGGATTGGTATCGCTTTATTTTATGGACCCAAGTATTAGCGTAGCAGCTATGCCCGTACTTATGACCTTATGTCGAAAAGGTGTCGAAGGTTCCCAGTTTACAACCTATATGGCCTTTGTAAATCTCTCAGATATTGCCGGGTCTTACTTGGCGGGCCATGCCCTGAACGTAGTACAGGCTCCTACCATTGGTCTGTTTGCCGGTGGTCTCGCAGCCGTCGCTACGTTAGTTACGTTTTTTACGCTTCGTCACAGATAGGTTGTCGGAACATTTGCCTACTACGTAGCGCAATACGTTATTTAGCAGTCTCCAGTGCTTTTATAGCTTCAGGATATTGCTCAATACGTTGAAAAGTCCAAAGCGCTTCAATTGTCGATTCGGCACCCGAATTCCGATTTACCTTTCCATTCGCACCAATGCCGTCGTACCCGCGACCTGTATTTCGGTCATACATTACATTATTGGCCACGTTTTTACCCAAAAACCAACTCGCCAGTTTACCCGCCATATTGGCATATTTAGCTTCTTTCGTCTGGTCATACATTTCTAATGTGGTCCAGATCATAGGTCGCATACCATATGCAATCTGTGAGAACTGGCTGATTTTTACAGGTTTAATCTTACTATCCGATTGTTCAACTTCGAAAGACTCTAGAAAGCCTTGCTGAATCAGATACGGATAGAAATTGTCAATTTCACGTTTTGATGCGGCAATCCAGGCAGGTCTGTTAAATGCCTTTCCAGCACGTAGTAATGCATACGACTGGTCGCTGGCGTAAGCGTGCCAATGATTTTCAAAGCTTAAAATAGCGCCATATGGATACGTAGTAGCATCGCCATGTTGCATCGCGAGAATACCTTCGGCCAGTTGATCGGCCAGCTTTACTACGTTGACATCAGAGACTTGTTGATTGAGATTTGCCAGACTGAGCAGGATGATAGCCGCCTGATCGGTGCCCGAACCAAACGGAAGCCATTTCGGCACGTTTATTCCTTTAACAGACGTATACGTTTTAGACTTGCTCCCAAAATCACGCATCAGATTCGTGGTTAGCTTTTGAATGGCTGACTGGATTCGGGCGGCAAACGCTACGTCGTTTTTCTGATAATACGGATACGCTTCCGTCAGCAGCCACATAGCCCGCCACGACCAGAAATTAGGTTCAGCAACGCTCGTCCGAAAGGTTTTGTTGATGGTGAAAGTAGGCCAGAGAAAATTGTAAAAATAGCCCGCGCCGGGGTCCCGGCTATCAGCCTGTAGCTGTAGCACAAATTCGGTCATTGCGCGTAACCGGCTCTGTTTGTCTTTATTAACTGACAAATCGGGCTCGTGCAGGTATAATAAAGCCGCCCGTGCTACGTCGTCGATACAGGTAAAACCTTCATCGGCATCCGTTACGAGATGATAATCAGGTGCTTCGCTGTAAATAGCTACCGTACCAACTTCAACCCCATTGGATGCTAACTTTACCGGTTGATATAGCTTTTCAAGATGGAATAAATTAACGTAGCGTTTGATTGGTGCAGGTGTCTGTGCGACAGCTTCGTTTGCATACGAAAATGCCAGCAACACCTGCAATGTGAGTATTTTTATAGATGTGATTCGATTCATATTTCTGGGACGTCAGCTCGGCCGCGTTACTAGTCTTTCATTCCTGACGAGGCCATGCTACGTATGAAATGCTTTTGAAAAAAGAGATACAAAATCACGATTGGAATGGCCAGCATCACCGCAGCCGCGATTTTTACGCCCAACTGCGCTTCGGCCCGACCACCAACCGAAAATAACGTAACAAGTTGCGGCATGGTCATTGTCGATTCGTCGCGAATCACGATCAGCGGCCACAAGGCTTCGTTCCACAAACCCATAAATGTTAGAATCGTGATGGTCAAAACGGTAGGTAAAACGTTTGGGACGAGGATCTGAAAAATGATCCGTAATTCACTGGCTCCATCCATCCGAGCCGCTTCGATGAGTGCTTCGGGTAGACTTTGAAAGGCTTGTCGAAACAATAATACGGACAACGAACTGAGCGAAAACGGTACAATCAACGCCAGATACGTATCGACCCAGCCTAATTTTACCATTGTTATATAATTGGGAATCAGCGTAATCTGAAACGGCAATGTCATCGAAAAAATGATAAGATAGAAAATCAGGTCACGCCCTGCAAAACGGTGTCGCGCTATTGCATAGCCAACCATAGCTCCCGAAACAAGCACCAACGTAGTGGTTAGTATCGCAACAAAAGCACTGTTCAAAAAAGCCCGATCGAGGGGAATTTTGGTAAAAACCGTTACGTAGTTATTGATCGTAAAATCAACGGGTAACAGAGTCAACTCCGCCAATCCGTTTTCGGATGATAACGACGCGCTTAGCATCCAGATAAACGGATAGATAAACGACAATGCCGCCAGCGTGAGTAGTACGTATTTTAGTAGGGTTCGAGTCATAACGAAATTCATAGCTACACTTCCTGTTCTACGTAGCGTCGCTGAATAATTACTACAAACAGAATAATCAGCGCAAAGCAGAAGCCTAACGTAGCGGAATAACCCATGTGATAATACTGAAACGCCTGTCGGTAGATGTACATCACAGCCGACAGCGTTGAGTTCATTGGGCCACCGCCGGTCATGATATAAGGCTCCACAAACAGCGAAAACCCGCCAATGGTCGATAAGACCACTACGGTGAAAATGGTCGGATTGATCATCGGTAACGTAATATGCCTGAATTTCTGCCAACTCGTGGCACCCTCCAGATCAGCCGCTTCGTAATATTGAACAGGAACCGATTGCAGCCCTACCAGAAACAGAATGGTGTACAGACCAACGTTTTTCCAGGTTGCCATAACCGCAATTGAATACATTGCTACGTTCGGATCGTCGAGCCAGGCCACACGAGGCATACTTAATTCGGTCAGTATCCGATTCAGAATTCCTGAATTAAAACTCAGCAACTGTTGCCACAAAATCGTAACTACCACGCCCGACACGATAACCGGCAGAAAGAAAGCCGCCCTAAAAAACGAAGTCCCGCGCACAGTTCGGTTCAGCAACTCGGCCAGCGCCAGCGCCAGTCCAATCTGCAACGGGATATGAACAATCAGAAAACGTACTGTATTCCAGACGGCTTGCCAGAACAATCGGTCTTTGAAAAGATGTTCGTAATTCGCCAGACCGACATACTCCATCGGCGAAATGATATTCCAGCTATGGAAGGTCAGCACGATTGAAAACACAACCGGAAACGCCACAAACACAACAAAGTGCAGTATATATGGCGAAACCAGCAGGTAAGGCGTCCACTTCTTCATAAGTGTAAGTGTTTAAATAGCGAAAGAATGAAAGAGCGAAAATTGGCTACCGAATAGCTTTCACTCTTTCATTCTTTCGCTATTTAAAAGTACATCCACCGCTTTGGCAGCATCGGCAATAGCGGCTTCGGGTGTTTTTTTATTGAAAATGACACAGGCTTCGTATTCCTGCGAGATGATGTCGAAAACCTCAACGATCACTTCACAGTTATCGACACCTTTGATGTAACGCGCCTGTTCGGCAAACGGACGTAGTCGTGGATTCTTCGCCAGAAAATCCGCGAAATATGGGTCAGAATCAATGTTACGTCGGCGTGGAAACTGGTTGGTCAATTCCATCAATTTCAAATCGCCCGTTTTATCGACCATCGTTTTTACAAATTCCCACGCTGCCTGCGGATCGCGACACGTATTGAAAATGACAATGTTTTTAGGATCACCATAGGTGTAGACCGGGCCACGATGGTTGTTAGGAACGGGCATGGCATACGTACCATACTCAAACCCTTTATCTTTGAATTTCTCCAGAAACGAAACCGTCCATGGACCCGTAAATTGCGTAGCGATACGTTCGGCCAGAAACGGATCGCGGGCGGCAGAAAGTCGTTCGCGGGCAAAATACTTGTCTTTATACAGCGTCTGTAAAAACCGAAATACCTCAATTGCGTATTGATTGTTGAAAGCCGCCCGGTTATTGACAATTAGCGGAGCACCGTTTGAAGCAGCCAGATAGAGCGGATAAAAGTTAAAAAGGCGTTCGTACCAGATCGGTTTTACTTCCGTATATCCCAGCCATTGATCAGCATAACCATCGCCGTTTTTATCGACCGTAAACTGGCGTCCCGCTTCAAAATATCGATTGTAGGTATAGGGCGGCTGCGCGTTACGTAGCTTATCGACAGCACGGGTATTACAGAGCAGCATAATCGGATTTACTTTCCACGGCATCTGATAAATATGACCATCGGCCGAAGTAATTTCTTTAATCACCGCACTATCGCAACGGGTTCGGAGAAAATCCGTAAATCCTTTCAACGTATCGAGCGGTATAAGCACACCTGCTTTGGCATACATCTCTACACTACCCTGCCACATGTTGGCGTAAATATCAGGTGTTGTTTTACCAACCACCGACGCCAGAATAATTTCTTCGCTCGACTGCCCTTCGGGGATGGGCTGATAAAATAGCGGTTTGTCGGGTCTGTTACGTTGCCATTGATCGGAAAATTCTTTTGCAAAGGCAATTTCTCCGGCATTGTTTGAGCACCAGAATGTTAACACACGATTCGCCGATTGTTCGCGATTACATCCTAGAACCAGAAAAGTTAAAACCAGCAACCAATACCGCATAACTACACAAACTAACGTCTAATAATACAGAGAAATCTATAAATAGTTGTACGTGTATTCAAATAAGCCAGATAAGGCACTACCTAAATGGGGAGCCGATACGCAACTCTATCCGCTTCCGTCGCCCTATTACGTTTGAAATCCAAGCCGACCTTGTTAACTTTGAGTATGGAAAATTTCGTGGTCTCGGCCCGCAAGTACCGTCCGGCAACCTTCGACACCGTTGTGGGGCAGGAGCATATTACAACTACACTTCAGAATGCCATCAAGACCAATCACTTAGCGTCGGCGTTTCTGTTTTGTGGGCCGCGTGGTGTTGGCAAAACCACCTGCGCCCGTATTCTGGCCAAGACCATCAATTGCCAAAACCTAACCCCCGAAGGCGAAGCCTGCGACCAGTGTGAATCGTGTGTAAGCTTTAATCAGAGTGCCTCATTCAATATTCATGAGTTAGATGCAGCTTCGAATAACTCCGTTGAAGATATCCGTAATCTGATTGACCAGGTACGTTATCCACCACAATCGGGGAAATACAAGATTTATATTATCGATGAGGTGCATATGCTTTCGTCGGCGGCTTTCAACGCATTTCTGAAAACGCTGGAAGAGCCTCCCTCCTACGCTATTTTTATTCTGGCGACGACAGAAAAGCATAAAATTCTGCCCACGATTCTGTCGCGCTGTCAGATTTTCGACTTTAACCGAATTCAGCCACAGCACATTGCGAATCACTTGGCGAAAATTGCGGATAAAGAAGAAATTTCGGCCGAAACAGAAGCCCTCGACCTGATTGCCCAAAAAGCCGATGGGGGTTTGCGTGATGCGTTGTCGATGTTCGACCTGAACGTAACGTTTTCGACTGATCGGACTATTCGCTATAAGGAAGTGCTTGATAACCTGCACATCCTTGATTACGATTATTATTTCAAACTGACCGATTTATTGCTGGCCGGAAACCTACCGCAAACGTTGCTCACCGTCGATGAAATTCTAAGAAAAGGGTTCGATGGGCACCTATTTGTAGTTGGCCTTTGCCGACATTTCCGCGACTTGCTGGTTTGTAAAGATGCCGCCACGGTTCAGTTGCTACAGGTCACCGAAAACGTTCGTCGGCAATATCTCGATCAGGCAGCAAAAGCGCCGATGTCATTTTTACTATCGGCGTTGAGTCTGGGCGGCCAATGCGATATGAATTACAAACAGGCCAAAGACCAGCGATTACACGTTGAACTCTGGCTGATGAAACTGGCTAACTTACGTAACGTACTAGATTGGGATGCACTACCGGAGTTACCCCTCAGCAAATCAGCCATCAGCGATACAAACGGAAGCAGTACGTTAGTAACCGAAAAAAAAAACGCCAATCCGCAACCCCAGCCTGAGTCAAACGGCCAGTTAAGCGAATCGCACCCTACCACCAGTGAGCCGGTAAATGGTTACCATCCAACGCCTTCGCCTGCTAACGTAGCAACGTCGAATGGGTATCCGATAGGAACGAATGGTGTCGAAACGGCCACCGCAGTACGTAACGGTACGTCGACTAATCCAGTAATTACTCCGCCTGCCCGTCCGGCAACAAGTCGGTTACGTTCAACGGTTTCGCTAACAACAGGGCCTATAGCGGCCTCGGCCAATGTAGATGAAACGCCTGCTGCAAAATCTGTAACTCGCCCCGACAAACCATTCACTCAGGAGGATTTGCAGGATGCCTGGAATACATTTGCCCGACTCCGTCGACAACGTAACGACAACACGTCAGAGCAGGTGGTGCTGAATCGTGAACTAACGTTAGAAGGAACCACTATTCACCTGACGCTCGACAATACGCTTCAGGTCGATTTTCTGAACGACTTAAAACCTGATTTGCTAGGCTACCTACGTAACGAACTTCAAAACAGGCAGATTCAGATTGAGCAAAAAGTTGTGGTGCAGGAAGTCAAGAAAATGATTTACAGCTCACAGGACAAATTCAATTTTCTGGCCGAGAAAAATCCGGCTCTTCACGAATTCAGAAAATTGCTGAATCTGGAAGTTGATTATTAGAACCGGAATTTTAACAAGATTAGAAGGATTTAAAGGATTTTGTTGTCTGTGTAACTTCTCGTTACGTAGTCCAATCCTGCCAATCTTTACAATCTTGTTAAAATTCCGGTTCAGACTATAATGTAAGCCGCTGTTTGTCTTTTAGTAATACGTCTTTAAGCTTGTCGTAGGATAATTGTTGGGGTGATACGTTATTGTTGATCGACAGAACCGCTGCCGTAGCCGCCGATTGGCCCAAAATCATGAAGACTGGCTCCATCCGAATCGACCCGAAGGCAATATGCGAACTTGATAAGCAAACAGGTACAAGCAAGTTTTTACACTCGTTTTCTTTGGGTAAAATCGAGCCGTAGGCAATAGAATACGGCTTGTCGGGATGCACGCCAATGTCGCCTTCGTTTTGTACGAAGCCATCCTGTTTTACAAAACGTTGGGCGTTGTGGGCGTCTAGCGCATACGATCCCATGCCAATAGGTTGCGGTACGTCGGTTTTCCCCAACGCATCAATTTCTTTCATGACAAACACCCCCAACATACGCCGGGCTTCGCGGATGTAAAGTTGGTGCGGCCAGTTGCCATTGTCCTTGAATTCATCTTTGGGTAAGCCCCACTGTTGCATCGCTTCGTGAACATCGGCGGGCACGCGTGGGTCATTTTGCAGGAAATACATCAACCCTTTCTGATACAACTCATGATCTTTGATAATCGCTTTTCTGCGTTCATACGTAGCG
Source organism: Spirosoma daeguense (assembly GCF_054776875.1). NCBI lineage: Bacteria > Pseudomonadati > Bacteroidota > Cytophagia > Cytophagales > Cytophagaceae > Spirosoma > Spirosoma daeguense. Next base: position 244,734 of record NZ_BAAHBF010000003.1, on the reverse strand, counting down.
TCAGGGTAGTCGTAATTTTTGCCCAGATAGTCGGTGCTGAACGGTCCGTGATTGTTGGTATCGGTTTTTCGGTTTGGAATCGGGTCATACTTTTGGAACGTTTCGCCCCAACCGGCCGCATATACACGGGCTAGCAGTTCGTACCGATCTGCATTATAGCCAGCGGGTTTTGGGAAAGGAATCCGATTGTCGGGGTGGTTGCTCAAACACATTCGAAAGCAGTAAGCCTGTATTTTCGAATCGCCGGAACCGTTCGGGCCGGGTTTTTCGGACGATACTTCAGGAAGCAGACCACTGGCAGGATCACCCGCTTTTTTGTAAGGACTTACGTCTTTTTTGAAGTAATGGCCATGTTGAAAAACACCTACCTGCACGCCATTATGCGTTTCATTGTAAACACTGTTGGCTTCGCGCCCAACGTGATATTTCACCCCCGCAGCAGCCATCAAATCACCCTCATACGTAACGTCGATGAACATTTTCCCCTGATACACATTCCCGCTTAGCGTTCGGATAGATTGGATCACGCCATCTTTTTTCTGCACCCCCTTGGCCGACCGGTCTAGCCATTCGTTGCGATAGATAGTCAGTTTGTATTCTTTCACAAAATCCTCAAAAACCTGCTCGGCGGCATGGGGCTCAAAAATCCACATCGTGCGACTACCTCCGTCGATGGCGGGTGTTCCCTGACCTTTGTTGCCGTATTCTTCCCGTTTCTGCCATTGCCACGATTCCGGTTTCTGGTAATGGTTATACAGACGCTGGTAAAACTCCCGCGAGAGCCCGCCAATCACTTCCTTATTACCTGTATCAGTAAAACCCAAACCACCAGATGAAAGCCCACCGAGGTGTTTATCTGGCGAAACGACGATAACGGATTTGCCCATTTTTTTGACTTGTACAGCCGCCGTAACAGCCGCACACGTACCGCCGTAAATAATAACATCAGCCTGCCTCACGGCGGTAGTTGGGGCCGTTGTTGGTTGTACAGAGAACGTAGTGCCGGTAAGTGAAACCAGACCGCAGATAAGGCTAAGAAAGAGAACGTATTTTTTCATAATCAGGATTTAGTCAGGTTCTGAAGATAGGCCGGGTAATTCTGACCATCGCTGTCTCCTCTGGTAATACTGTCGCCGAAGCAAACGATTTTATTTTTGAGTAATTGATTCTGAATCAGGAACGTATAAATAGCCACTGCCATCGTTCGATAACCGTTCGGTGTTGGATGTATACCATCGGTTTTACCACTGTTGGCTTCATTTTTTATAAGACTTGCCGCGTCCAGACCGATCATACCGACCGTATCGAAAATATGGTGCATATCGATCAACGGCAATCGATTGTCAGTTGCTACGTTCCGTATTACGTTGTTCATGGCCTGTTTGCGAGCTGCGTGGCCTTCAGGTTTGTAAAACGCAGGATCGTGACGAGTCATCAGATAGGGTTCGTAAACGGGCAGAATGGTCATCAGCACCAACTGACTTTTTATAGTGAGTATTTTACTGACAATGGTACGAAGATTTCGCTCATAGTCGGGTAAGGGAACGTATTTTTTGCTGTTCACATCATTCGTCCCAACCATAAGAATAGTCAGTTCTGGCTGGTGCTCCAGACAATCGGTATCGATACGTGCCAGCAAATCGACCGTATTGTTCCCCCCAACCCCCGCATTAATAATGGTAGGCGATATTGCTGACGCTACGTGTTTAGGCTTTGGCAAGCCGTAAGACGTAATGGCTAATGCTGCTTGCAGAAAGTTGCGACGTATCATAAAGAAATATAAATAAACCCCGTCCTAAATCCCTCGCCCGTGAGGGAGGGATTTAGGACGGTAGGCCGTTACCGTGGGGTTTCAATCAATAACCCGGATTTTGATCCAGCGATGGATTCGCATCCCGCTCCGTTTGCGGAATTGGAAAGAGGTAGTGGCGATCCTGCACAATGATGGTTGGGTTTTGTGCTTTCATGGCACTAATAAGTCGTTTGGTACGTGCCAGATCATACCAGCGGTGACCTTCAAAGGCCAGTTCAAGCCGACGTTCCAGTAAGATTGCGTCCCGGAATTGGTCTTGTGTCAGGCCAGCCAAGTCTACCAATCCCGCCCGTTTACGTAACCGATTGACAGCCGCGTATGCTTCAGCGTTTCCGGCCGTCTGCTCATTCAGTGCTTCGGCATACATCAGCAATACGTCGGCATAACGGATAAGCGGATAATTGTTGGCCCCGTCGTTATTTCCGGTAGCGGTTGGGTCGAGGTATTTGTACACGTAACCCGGAAACACGACACTGGCTGGAGCCGCCGGTGTGGTGGTTGCCGAATATATTCTGATCGTTACGTCACGTCGCTTATCGGCGGCCGGGTAGGTTCGGTATAAATTCTCGGTGACAGGATCGTCACCAAAACCCGCTACGCCATTTAACCGGTCGAAGTTTGGGCGCATGTAGCCTTGCATCAGACTACCTTCGCCAACGCCCCCGCCCAGAGCCTGTATTTCGAAAACCGCTTCTTTCCCGTTTTTATTGGCCAGCAAAAACGCTTCATTAAAGTTGGTCCAAAGGTCATACACGCCCGAATCGATCACTTCTTTCGCCTTGGCCGACGCTTTGGCCCATTCCTGACGAGTCAGATATACTTTCGCCAGATATGCCTTTGCTGCACCTTTTGTGGCCCGGCCCAGATCGGCCCCCGTGAATCGGAGCGGCAGTGTGGTTTCGGCATCCGTAAAGTCTTGAATTACTTGCTTATACACATCCTCAACCGATGCTCGTGATACGTTCAGGTTATTGAGCGAAGTGGTTTCATTCAACACTACGGGAACGCCCCCGAACAGGCGTACCAGCGTGAAATAGTAAAATCCGCGCATGAATTTGGCCTCCGCTACGTATTGCGCCTTCAGGTTATTGTCCATCGCAATACCTGGTACGCGGGCAATCACCGTATTGGCCCGGTTGATTCCCTGATAAACCGTTGTCCAGAGCGACTGAAACGTAACGGTAGCAGGTGTAAAGGCGAATTTATCCAGATCGTTTTTGGGCTGGTTTGCCGTTGAGCGACCGTTGCCCCATTCGGCATCGTCGGTAGCCTGATCCTGAAGTATCCACATGATCTGCCCATACATATTGGCCGAATTCATGGGATCATATACCGTGCTGACGGCGGCTTTGGCATCGTCGGCGTTGCGGTAAAAATTTTCGGGCGTAAAGTTCGATTCGGGCGTTTTATCCAGCACTTCGCAGGAGAAAATAAAGAGCGAAAGAGTGAAAGAGAGAAAGAGCGAACGGTTTCGCCCGGCTGTTTCGGTTAATGCAAGATGTAATTTCATGTCAGTGTCGTTAAGGTATCGAGGAAAGTATCAAGAGCGATTAGGTCTATAACTCATTCACTCTTTCACACTTTCGCTCTTTAATTAAAAGCCAACGTTAAGACCAAAAAGAATGGTTTTTGCCGATGGATAGCTACCGTAATCGAAACCCTGACTACGGCTATCCTGACCGAACCGGTTCACCTCCGGATCGAAACCTGAATAGTTGGTGATGGTCAGGTAATTCTGCGCCGATGCATACACCCGTAACGACTGAATTTTCAGTGTTTTCAACGCCGATTGGGGCAGATTATACGCAAGCTGAATATTCTTCAACCGCAAATAAGAACCATCTTCAATCTGTCGGGTCGAAATCCGGTTGGCCGGGCGCGTAGTCGATGCACGAGGAATATCGGTATTGGTATTGGTGGGCGTCCATCGATTCAGCATATCCCGATCCTGGTTAGACGTAGCATTCAGATATTCCAGCTCAAATCGGTTGGCATTCAGAATGTTATTCCCATAAACTCCCTGAAAAAATGCGGTCAGTTCCAGCCCTTTATACGAAAATGTATTATTCAGGCCATAAACTAATTTGGGTTGTGCCCGGCCAATGATGGTTCTATCGTTATCATCGATTTTTTTATCGCCGTTCAGATCAGCGTATTTACGGTCGCCCGGTTTACGTGCCTGCGGGTCAACAATCGTGTTCAGCTCGTCGGTAGTCTGGTAGAGACCGTCTGTTACGTAGCCATAAAACGATCCCAACGGTTCGCCCACGCGGATAATTCCCGACGTCAGGTTCTGCCCGATGTTGGCAACCTGTCCGGCAAAAATCTGCGGTGCCCCGCCAATATCTAGCACTTTATTGCGATTCGCAGCCAGGTTCAAATCTGTATTCCATTTAAACGCTTTGTCGATGTTACGCGACGAAATACTCAATTCTACGCCCTTATTCTCAACACGACCCAAGTTTTTGATAGCACTTGAATAGCCCGATGTACTCGGAATTGTTACGTTCAGCAATAAATCTTTTGTACGTTTCAGGTACAAATCGGCAGATACGGTAATCCGGTTGTTCAACAACCCCACATCCACACCGAAATCAGCCTGCGTAGTGGTTTCCCACGATAAGTCGGGGTTAGCAATCTGGCTCGGGCCAATACCCGTCGATACTACGTTGTTAAATACATAATTCTGGGTGCCAAGCAACGAGTAAGCTGGGTAATTCCCAATACCATCCTGATTACCCGTTGATCCATACGTAGCCCGTAATTTCAGATCGTTCACTACGCTGGAATTCTTCAGAAATGCTTCTTCACTCACCCGCCATGCTACTGCCGCCGATGGGAAATAACCGTAGCGTTTATTGGCCCCAAACCGCGACGATCCATCGGCCCGGAAACTGGCGGTTAGCAAATACTTGTCTCGGTACCCATAATTGACGCGTGCCAGATAAGACTGTAATCCCCAGGTTCCTATGCCCGACGAGGGAACCAATGGCACAGAAGCCGCACCGAGATTACTCGATCCTAGATTGTCGTTTACAAAATTACGGGCCGACGCTGTGCTATTTTCAGTACGGTTGGCCTGTTGCGTATACCCCACCAAAGCGCTCACGTTATGGGTGCTGTTGAACGTTCGGGTATAGGTCAGCAGATTTTCATTTAACCAGGTAACCGCTTGCCCATTAAAAATTGAGGCCGATCCGCCCTGTGCTAAACCACTCGAAACCGAGCGAGGCAGGTATGAATCCTGTTTCTGAAGAACGGCGTCGAGACCCAGTAGAACACGTAGCGACAGCCCTTCAATGATCTGATAATCAGCAAATACGTTGCCAAATGTACGGAAAGCCGTATTCCGATTTTTACTATTGCGGGCCAGTGCAGCCGGATTATCGGCGGTGAAGGGCAGGGCCGGACTAGTGAGCAAATACGTACCGTCGGGGTTATAGACTGGCAGGATAGACGGAAATTGCAGAGCGGCTATCGTTACCAGACCCGCACTGCCCAGATCGCCATCGCTACGTGCCTGATTCGTAACCGTTCGGTTAACGGTCAGGCTGTTGCCAACTTTAAGCCGGTCAGTCAGTTTACGGTCGAGGTTAACCCGAAACGAAAAACGATCAAAATCCGAATTTACTACAACACCGCCCTGCTTAAAATAACCTCCCGAAATGGCGTACTGTGTTTTTTCGTCGCCCCCGCTGAGCGATAACTGATAGTTCTGAATGGGTGCCTGCTGAAATATCTCATCCTGCCAATCGGTACCTTCGCCAAACGCATTCACCTGGTCCTGCGTATAGATAGCCGCCCGGCCTTCGTTCGTATTAGCGTCATTGACAAATTGAGCATATTCGCGGGCGTTCATGACTGGGTATTTACGCCGGACGTTCTGAATACCGTAGTAAGCATCGAAATTAACGACTGACCGACCGGCTTTACCCCGTTTGGTAGTGATGATAACCACGCCATTAGCTCCCCGCGACCCATAAATAGCTGTGGATGAAGCATCTTTCAGTACCGAAATCGATTCAATATCGCTCGGATTCAACGTACTCAATACGTTAAAGCTTGATCCATTACTACCTCCGTCGTTTTTAAACGGAATTCCGTCGATCACGTAGAGCGGTTCATTATCACCCTGAATCGAGTTTCCTCCCCGAATCCGGATGGTGGTGCCGCTACCGGGCGAACCCGAATTCTGGGTAATCTGCACACCGGCAGCCCGGCCCTGCAATTGCTGATCGAGTGACGTAGCAGCTACTTTGCGAAGTTCATCCATCGGCACTGTTGCCACGGCTCCTGTCAGGTCACTTTTCTTTACCTGACCATACCCTACCACCACAACTTCGCTCAGTGTTTTATCGCTAACGGCCAGTGCTACGTTCACCGTTGTTCGGTTGCCCAGAGCCACTTCCTGCCGTTCATATCCCACAAAACTGAACACCAACGTAGCGTTCTGATCAGGTACTGCAAGCTGATAGTTTCCGTTGGCATCGGTGGTTGTACCGCGTGTTGAGTTTTTTACGAGTACACTTACGCCCGGTAATCCTTCTCCTTTTTCAGTATCGGTAACACGGCCTTTTATCTGTATGTCAGCACGTTGTGCTTGTTGCAGCGACGACAGAAGGTTAACTTCCTGAGCAACTACGCTACGTTCTGACTCAGCCGTCTCGTTTTCGAAATCGATAAACCCCTGCGATTCAGACGTACGCGGGTTGTTTTTCTCCGACTTACGTTCGGTTACCAGATACGTACCGGCTTTTATTTTCTTGTAACGTAATCCGGTGGGTTTTAAGACAGCATCCAGATTTCGCTCGATGGCAGCCGAGAAATTGATTGGTTGTGAAACAGTTAAGCCGTTCACCGCCCGGTCAGCAAAAAGAATGTCGACATTATAATGCGTCTTCAATTCGATCAGCACATCTTTCAACTGACGAACAGTGGGGGCCAACTGTGTTGCAACTCTCTGTTGTCGAGCCGATTGCAATCGGGCCATCGCCAGCGGCTGAGCTGTACCCGACAGGCCGGTGATCAAGCAAATGGTTAGCAGAGGAGTCAAACGAAGTAGGTACGTTTTCTTCATTTTATGAGGGTTTAAAAAGTATTATCAGTTAAAACTACCTGGTCATCATGCCGTACTACGTTGATACCCAGCACTTCTGAGATAGCCTGAAGTAATTCATCGGCGGTTTCGGCATGAAAAGAGCCGGTAAGGGTTTGATGGGATAACGTATCGCCGTTTATCTGGACATGAATACCATAGTTTTCGGTCAATAGCTGACCTACTTGCTGGAGTGTGGTATGATCGAAAACAAACTGATTGCGTTGCCAGGCGGCATGGTCACTAGGCTGATGGGTTGTAGATCGTTTCAGTCGTCCGCGTCCGTCGAGAGTAATCAGGTCCCCAGGTTTAAGCATCAACTGGCCAATTTGTTGCGTAGCGGTTGGGTAGTTTACTAATACTTTCCCTTTGGCAAGAACCACTTTTGTTTCGCGGGGGCGAGTAAAAACCGTAAACTCGGTGCCTAGTACTACTACGTTTACACCTTTGGCCGTGTGTACGATAAACTGCTGATCATCAATTGTATGAATGACCGAAAAGTTAGCTTCGCCAGACAGATGTACATCCCGACCGTGGGAACCAAATCCAAACCGGGGCACGCGTAGGGATGAATTCGCATTTAAAACAACCTTGCTACCGTCGGCGAGTGTCAGCGACCGTGTTTCTCCATATTCAGTTGTGTAGGTTTGATTCAGCAATTGTTCCCGGAACCCAAAAAGCCCCAGCATAATGAGCAATGATGCCGCTACCGCCCATCCCCACCACGACAGACGATTCAGAACGCTACGTGGTCGCTCCGTCACTTTGTCAGAATCAGCAACTATTGGCTGATTATCGTTCGGCTGGCCTGCAAACAAAAAGCTGTGGTATCGCTCCAGCGCAACGGGCTGGCTGGCGGTGTATTGAAGATGGCTCAGTTCCCATTCGTCGAGCCAGTTGTAGAACTGCTCTTCGTTGATAGGGTCGCGGCACCATTCGTCAATCTGCTGTTTCTCCAGGGTGGTTGCTTTCCCGGCGAAATAGTCGAAAAGTCGCTGTTTATTGATGCTTTCGTTCATGGATAGTCTTAGTTTTCAGAACGATAGGCGTCCTGAGTTGAGTAGCTGATTATCGGATCAGAGTAGCTGCTGCAAAATCCCGCAAAGCAGCAAAAGGAGCCATTTATCTTTCAACAGATTCCGCAATTGATGGCTGGCCTGACGAATCTGTACTTCTACTGTACGTATCGAAAGGCCAAGTTCTTCGGCGATTTCCGCGTATTTTTTGCCTTCGAATCGATGCAGCAGATAAATACGTCGTCGTTGCAAGGGCAAGGTTTGCAATGCCTGTTCTACGTCCTGATACAGTTCTTCGTAATGCGTGATAGCGTCGGGCTGTTGGGCATCTGCTACGTCCTGATATTGCGCCATTTCCAGATCGGTATCACGACGTAGTGTTTGGCGGAGATAGTTGTAGGCCCGGTGACGTACCGTTTTATAGAGATAGGCTTTATACGACGACGTAATGTTCTGAAAAATCTGCTCCGAATAGAACTGCTCAAAAACGTCGGCTACCAGATCTTCGCCGATGGCCTTAGAGCCAACAAACCGAACGGCATGGCTACACAGCGGAACGTAGTAGTGCCGAAAAAGCAATTCACATCCCAGCCGGGCATCTGTCTGGAAGGCCTGCCGAATAAATAGTTCGGTATCCGAAGCAGAAGGCTCATTCGGAACAGGTGAATCCATACGTTTATCTGGGTGTGACTCGGTAGTCGTAAAGACCCGCAAGGTACCATTTTGCCGCATGTTTAGGAATTGAGTGCCAATGGTTAAAAAGTGCGTCAAGCGCGAATACCAGTAGACACACTCACCCAGCAAAAACCCTTATGCAGATTGCAATAATTTCAGAAAAAATTTCACTACGTATTGTAAGTAACAGGGAATCAGTTCCCTGAACCGCCGGGCGGCCTCGCGGTGTTTAACTGATTGATGGATTAAAACAGATTTTGTTTTTCGCTTCGTTGAAGCGCTTTCACAGAAAGTAAGTCAACAAAATCTGTTTTATCCGTCAATCAGCTAAATACCAGTTCCGAACGCTTCGGCTGGATTTGCTATCAGAATCTGATTCCAGTCTTTTTTTGTAAAACCTCGTTTGTTGAGTGCGGGCATTAGGCTCCTGAACAAAACGGTATAATCGCGATCAATGGAGCCACCGTTTGGTTTAGCGGGGTCATACCAACCGGCGTCGTGCGAGAGTAGCGTTCGGTGAAGAAATTTATTTTCTTTCATCAGAAGTAACGTATCGGCATACTTAGCAACATTACTGCTGTCAAGTCCATCCAGACTCACCCAACCTCCTTCACGCACCATACGGCCGTAGTGAACCATGTTGTTTCCCTGGGCGTGTACCCACACAAATGCATCAGGTCGAACCCCTTCCTGTTTCAAAAGCTCAAGCTGTTCAAAAGCTGGTACGTAAGGGCCTGTATGTGAGCAAATCGTTAATCCGGTACGTTTGTGCGTTCGGGCAGCCGCCATCACAAGTTTTCGATGCAGTTCAGATAAAGTACCCGGATTGACGCCAATTTTTATAAATCCCGGTTTAATTCCCGAACCGTCGATGTCGTTTTGACAATCGGCAATCCAGCGTTCGGCGAGCTGGTCGGCGGTTTCACTACGTACAAAATCGGGTAAATACTTATTGTCTGATGCGCCATAATAGCCGGTATTAGTCAAGATACGGATGCCGCTACGTTCCGATAATTCTTTTAAAAGCAAGGGATCTTTCCCAAGGTAAGCTGGCGTGCAATCGAGTAAGGTTTGGCAGTCTAACTGTTTCAACGATTTCAGATACGGCAGCATTTTCGCCACTACGTTCTCGTGTTTCCAGCGATCTGGCGTGATTTTATCCGCTCCAATAAAGTCGACCAGTACATGTTCATGAACGAGCGTCAATCCCATTCTCGAAGCGGGCATTGCCCCTGTCACTGTATATACGATACGTTCCGGACGACGTAGCAAACTACAAGCCGCCAGAGAACTACGCAAAAATGACCGGCGAGACAACATGATGAGTGATGAGTGATGAGTGATGAGTGATGAGTGATTTACAAAACTATTTTTATTTTTTCTTCATTCTTACTCATCACTTATCGCTCATTTAAATCCTTTCGCTTCCTTAATCAGCGATTTGTATTCGCCTACATCTAGTGCTTTTTTATAATACAGCTTGGCTTGAGTTCGATCATTGGCCCGAGCCGCTATACGGGCCAGACCTGCATAGGCGAAAGCCTGATATTCTTTGGTATAGCCTTTGTCGAAAGGGTGTTTAAGTGCTGTCTGATAATACGTAGTAGCTTCTTTGTCGTCTTTATCGTCCTGCTCAGCCAACATTCCAGAGAACGTATTAAAAGCTAGCGGCACTAATTTATGAGGCATTGTTTTAAGTCGCTGAACATACGGGCGAGCTTCAACGTAACGGCCTGCTAACATGAGCGATTCGACGTAAGTCATGGCAAAAAGTGGATTATTCGGATAGTTATCCACCAGATATTTCATGTAGCCAACAGCCCGCCCTGCGTTCGTTTCGTGCTTCAACAATACGTGCGACAGATAGTAATTGGCAACAGGCCGCATAAACAGGGCTTTGCGCGTTGCTACGTCCATTTGTTTAATACCCAGTGCGATATCGCCGTCGGCAAAGAAAAACATGAACGGTCTTACAATCGGGTGATCAATAGGATAGCGTTCTACGTAGTAGTTATACAGGCCGGTGGTGAAGTAAAAATCCGGAATTTTTTCGGTCAGTTTAAAGCCATCGCGCAGGTAACTATATGCCTTTTTCGATTCGCCCACCGCTTTCAGCGATTCGCCCTGATTGTGGTAAAGTGCAGCCAGATAACTGTGGCAGGTAAGCATGAAAAATACCGCTTCTGGGTTTTTCTCATCCTTATCGAGCATTTTTTTCGTCAGTTCCATAGCTTGCCCAACCAACTGCATAAACTGAGCCGTAGCGGCTTTATTTTCAGACAGAGGCAAATACTGAATATCAAGCTGCGTGGCCCGCAGAATAGGACCAATTGGGTGCTGTGGATAACGCGACTGAAGTTGCCGGATCAATGCATCGGCCTGAGCAAATTCAAGATTATAAATGTTATCGAGTGTCTTCAGAATGGTCTGTTGTGTAATAGGCTCGGAGATCACCTGCGCCGACGAAAATATGGGTAGCCAAAGCCCAGCGAGAAGCAGCAGTACGTTTTTAAAAAGGGACAATTTGTTCACTAAGATTATGTCGTTTGATTCTATACGCCCGGAAGCGTACTTTTGTTCAATGTGCCTGACTGATAAGGGCTGTTTGCCAACTATTACCCTATGATTCATTACGAACAATTTGTGTTAGACAACGGCCTTCGGGTGTTTGTGCATGAAGATGCCACTACACCAATCGCTGCTGTCAATATTTTATATAACGTCGGCTCCCGCGATGAAGATCCGGCCAAGACAGGGTTCGCACATTTGTTTGAACACCTGATGTTTGGCGGATCGAAACACATTCCATCCTACGATGAACCTTTGCAAAAGGTCGGTGGCGAAAATAACGCCTTCACCAGCCCCGATATTACAAATTACTACATTACATTACCAGCCGCCAATCTGGAAACCGCGTTCTGGCTCGAATCTGACCGGATGCTAAGTCTGTCGTTCGACCCGAAAACACTTGACGTACAGCAGAAAGTGGTTATCGAAGAATTCAAGCAGCGTTATCTGAACCAACCCTACGGCGACGTATGGCTCAAACTTCGTCCGCTGGCCTATCAGCAACATCCATATCGCTGGGCCACGATTGGTAAAGACATCAGCCATATCGAAGACGCTACGTTAGACGACGTGAAGTCGTTTTTCTTCAAATATTACCTGCCCAACAACGCGATTCTGGTAGTGGCAGGCAACGTAACTGTTGAGCAAATAAAGCAACTGTGTGCCAAGTGGTTCTCACCGATTCCAGCGGGCGATCCTTACGTTCGTCAGTTGCCTTCCGAACCCGTTCAGCAGGAAGCGCGTAAACTGGAGATGTCGGCCAACGTACCACTAAACGGTTTGTACAAAGCCTACCATATGCCCGGCCGATTTGACCCCGATTTTCATAAGGTCGATCTCCTGAGCGATTTATTAGGACGTAGCAAATCGTCGCGTCTGTACCAGAAACTGCTACGTGACAATCCGATATTCAGCAGCATCAATTGCTACATCACCGCATCCATCGACCCCGGCCTGCTCGTTATTCAGGGAATGCTCAACAATGATGTTTCGCTCGAAGAAGCTGATGCCGCCGTTGAAGCACTTGTTCAGGAATTTATCGACAGTCCGATATCAGACGAAGAACTGGCTAAAGTAAAAAATCAGGCCGAAGCCACGCTGGCATTTTCAGAAGTTGAACTATTGAACCGGGCAATGAATCTGGCTTACGCGGCCAACGCAGGAAACCCGGACTTGGTAAATCAGGAAGCGGAACAGATTCAGGCAATTACGTCGGTCGATATTCAGGCTATGGCCCAGCAGGTGCTACGTAAAGACAACTGTTCAACCTTGTACTATCGTCGCGCCGAAGAAGTTGCCGTATAATATAAATCAGTACTGACGATGGAAGTAGCCTATAGTTCTAAACCACTTACCGCCCATCAGCTACGTGCCTTGTCGAAGGATGTAAAACAGACGTTGACAGAGTTGTACGGCAATCGGCTCGACCGTGTTATTTTGTACGGCTCCTATGCTCGTGGCGATTTTCATGCGGAATCTGATGTGGATTATATGGTGGTTTTGAACGATGAGAATGTACAAGCGGGTAAAGAAGTCAGACGTATGGCTCCAGCTATTGGCCCACTTGCACTCAAATATTCGGTAGAGGTTTCCGTATTTCCGGCAACAAGTCTCAAATACGATTCTGGCAACACATTTTTTTATCAATCTGTGCAACAGGAAGGTGCCTTACTATGAATGACAGCAATCGTGCAATTGCTTATTTACAAAAAGCGAAAGACAACCTAGCCGATGCACAAATACTTCTGGCAGCCAATCGCGCTGAAGGCACTTGTAACCGAGCGTATTACGCCCTGTTTGATGGAATTCTTGCTCTTTTGTTCACAACAAATGGGCCGCTCCCTAAAACGCATACGGGTGCTCATACTGAATTTCGAAAACAGTTTATACAGACAGGTTTATTCGCTCGAACAACTAGCAATACAATTACTGAATTATTTAATCTTCGACAGGGGAGCGATTATGAAATAGATTTCGACATTTCAGTAGAAGACGCTCAGGATGCCGTTGAAAAATCGACAGAATTCTTAATCCATGTTGACGCATATTTACGAGACAATGGTTTTACCCTATGAAAATTCGAGTAGGACAAGGTTATGACGTTCACCGGCTGGAAGAAGGGCGTCCGTTCTGGTTGGGCGGTATTCAGATTCCAAGCACATTCGGGCCTGTTGGTCACTCCGATGCCGACGTAGTGTGCCACGTATTGTGCGACGCACTATTGGGAGCCGCTAACATGCGGAATATTGGGTACCATTTTTCGGATAAAGACCCTCGCTGGAAAGGCGTTGATAGTAAAATCCTGCTGGCCGAAGTACTGCGCATGGTACGTAGTGCAGGCTATCAGATTTCGAATGTCGACGTAACGGTTGTGTTGCAGGAGCCGAAACTTAATCCGCACATTCCGACCATGAAAACCTGTCTGGCCGAGGTAATGGCTATTTCAGAAGAAGATATTTCGATTAAAGCCACTACGTCTGAACACATTGGTTTTGTTGGACGTAGCGAAGGTATTGCGGCTCACTGCGTAGCACTTATATTTAAAGATTAGAATCGAAACAACCACCTGACAATGAAAAGTCTGCTCTACCTTTCTGTTTTTCTTCTTTCGGGAGTAATGGCGTGCGGTCAATCTGCAAAGTCGACTCAACCTGATGCACCTCTGGGCTTTGAAGAATATGACCCCGTTTCGACGCTGAAAGTGCCGGAACACAAACTGACGCGCTCTAAATTTCCGTTCATCGATGTGCATAATCACCAGTTTCAGATGGACAAAGGCGATCTGGGCAAGCTGATTGGTCAGATGGACGAACTGAACATGGGCCTGATGGTGAACTTGAGCGGTCGTGGATTTGCGGATAACGAAGTCGAAAGCACCAAGTTTTTCGACAATGCACTGACTAACATTCAGAAAACCAATCCGAAACGGCTGGTGCTGTTCACAAACATCAACTTCTCAGGAGTAAACGATAAAGGCTGGACAGAAAAGGCCGTTAAAACACTCGAAGAAGACGTAAAGAAGGGTGCCAAAGGGCTGAAAATTTACAAAAGCTTAGGCTTTAGTGTAAAAGACGACAAGGGCAACCGCGTTCGTGTCGATGATCCACGTCTGGACCCAATCTGGGCAAAATGTGGTGAATTGGGCGTGCCAGTATTGATTCACACCGCCGACCCAAAATCGTTCTGGGACCCAATGGATCGCTATAACGAACGGTGGCTCGAACTTAAATTACACGGTGGCCGGAAACGCGGCCCAAACGACCCTGTCCCTTTCGATCAACTGCTGGCCGAACAGCATAACGTTTTCCGCAAGCATCCCAAAACCACCTTCATTGCGGCACACATGGGCTGGTATCCGAATGACCTGAAAAGACTCGACAGCGTCATGACCGTTTTCCCGAACATGAACGTCGAAATCGGGGCCGTCATTGCCGAATTGGGTCGCCAGCCCAGAGCCAGCCGGGCTTTCTTTGAAAAATACCAGAACCGGATTCTGTTTGGTAAAGATAGTTGGGTTCCATCGGAATACGCAACGTATTTCCGCGTGCTCGAAACCAACGATGAGTATTTTCCCTACCACAAAAAATACCACGCATTCTGGCGCATGTACGGCATGGGATTACCCGACGATATTCTGAAAAAAGTCTATTACAAGAACGCGCTACGTATCATTCCAGGACTCGACAAAAGCCAGTTTCCAAACTAATAATGTATATTTGGTTACTGTACTTTTTTGCATAAACAGCTTATACAAGATGAATGCGCTACCAGAAAAACTAAATTCAATGCAGATGCATCTGCTACGTTTCTTCAGCGAACATCCTGTATCTGAGCAGGAAACCGAGGAAATCCAGCGACTTATAGTAACGTATTACGCCCAAAAAGCTGATGCAAGAATGGACGAAATTTGGTCGAAACGAGCATTGACCCAAAAAGATATGGACGACATTCTGGAGGGCCCATTGAAAAAATCGACCCAATCCTGATCCAATGCGCGTTGTTGTTGATACGAACTGTTTGTTAGCTGCCGTTCCTCGAAAATCTCAGTATCGCTGGTTATACGATGCAATTTTAAATGGAGAGATCCATCTGGTTGTTACGACTGAAATATTGGCCGAATACGAAGAGCAATTAGGATTATTTTATGCACCCGATTATGCTGAATTTATCCTAATTGCCTTACTTAATCTCCCCACTTTAGTTCGGATTAATCCGTTATCGTTTTATTGGTTATTGATTGTCAACGACCCTGATGATAACAAATTTGTTGATGCAGCCATAGCAGCTAATGCTGATTACATCATCACAAATGATCGACATTATCGCTTGCTCAAAGAGATTCCGTTTCCTTCAGTCAATTGCGTGCAACTAGCAGATTTCAAACCAATTCTCGATAACTTTCTCGACAATTAATTGGCCATTAATGAAAATTACCGCTATTACCCTTTATCGGTACGATATTCCGCTCAAAGCGCCGATTGCTATTTCGCTGGGTACTATTGACAATGCGCGAAATATACTGGTTGAAATTCAGACAGATGAAGGTATTACGGGTTGGGGAGAAGGGTCGCCGTTCTGGATGATTGTTGGCGAAACACAGGCATCGGGTCTGGCGGCTGCCGATGATATGGCACGTCTACTACTAGGCCGTAATCCACTTGATATTGAGGGTTGTCTGCAAGCGTTGATCCGTTACCTCCCCGCCCACCCAACTACCCGTTCGGCATTCGATATGGCGTTGTACGATATTGCGGCCAAAGCGGCCCGAATGCCACTTTACGCTTTTCTGGGCGGCAGCAAAAAAACGCTCATTACCGACGAAACAATCTACATCAACACGCCGGAACGCATGGTCGATGATGCGCTACGTATTCAGGAAAAAGGTGCTGAAGCCATCAAGGTGAAACTGGGTACCAACCTCCGCGATGATGTTGACCGTATCGAAGCCATTCGTCATGCAATTGGCGGTCAAATACCGATACGTACCGATGCCAATCAGGGTTGGGACGTAGTAACGGCTTCGGCGGTCTTAAAAGCCATCGGCGGCCTGAACGTTCAATACTGCGAGCAGCCCATAAAACGACACGATATTGCCGGGCTACGTCAGATTCGGCAGCGTTCGGACGTACCGATTATGGCCGACGAAAGCCTGTTCGACAGTGTTGACGCCATTCGACTTGTGCGTGAAGAAGCCGTCGATTATTTTAATATCAAGCTCTCGAAAAGCGGGGGTATTTTCGAAGCGCTTAAGATAAACGCCATTGCCGAAGCGGCTGGTATTCCCTGTATGATTGGCTGTATGTCGGAGTCGAGATTGGGCTTGACGGCCAATGCGCATTTTGCATCGGCCCGACAAAATGTTCGATTTTACGATTTAGACGGCTGTTTCGAACATGCCGACGACCCTGTTTACGGAGGCATTACGTATGACGGTTACCAAATTGAACTACCTGAAACACCCGGAATCGGTGCCGAAGTCGATTCCGCCTTTTTGAAACGAATGCCCTCTGTTACCATTTCCTAAACATTCGCGATTGATTCCTTTACCTTATCGGCGTTGCTACGTTGACTCATGAACTTTCCTGCTCCTAAATCCTTTCTACGACTTTTTTCTTTCACCGTGTTCACGGGAATTGGCCTGTTCAACTCCAGTTCTGTGAATGCTCAGAATGAACCCAAGGGTGAAAAGCTTTTTTCGCTCCATTGTGCTACGTGTCATTCGTTCAAGCAGGATGGCATTGGCCCACAACTAAGCGGTTTAAAAGGTGTTGTTGATGCCCAATATCTGACGGCGTTCATCAAAAGTCCTAAAAAGATGATCGACGCGAAGCACCCGCGTGCGCTGGAAAAATCAAAGAAATTCGGCAATATCATGCCTGATTTTCCTCAATTGAAACCGGGTGAAATGCAAGAGTTAGTGGCCTATATCCTCAAAACACCTGCGGCAAAAAAATCAGCCGTTTTGCAAAAAGAGGGGATCATAAATCCTATTCCAGTCCCGATTCCACTGGCCAATATTAACCTGAATCTGAAAAAAGTACTCCAGTTTCCGGCTACAAATAACATCCGGCCGTTTACGCGGATCAACAAAATGGGCTTTCATCCGATCACAAAGGAAAGTCTGGTAGCCGATTCGCAGGGGAAAATCTATATTCTGAACGCCCAAAATCAGCCCGATGTCTTTTTCGACGTCAAGCAGCATTTCCCCAAATTTACGAACGTACCGGGGCTGGCTACCGGTTTAGGGAGCTACGCTTTCCATCCAGATTTTGCGCAGAATGGACTTTTTTACACCACTCATACCGAACCGCCCGGCCAGATAAAAGCCGATTTCGCTTACGCCGATAGCATTCCGGTGAAGCTACAATGGATTATTAATGAATGGACTATCGACAATAAATCGGGACGTAGCGTGACTGGGAAACCCCGCGAAATTCTGCGTGTAAATGTCGTTACGCAGATTCACGGTATGCAGGAAATTGCGTTTAATCCTTATGCCAAATCTGGCGATGAAGATTATGGCTTGCTTTATATCGGCATTGGTGATGGTGGAGCTGTGGAAGAAGAATACCGATTTATTGCCCGTGATAAAAATAGCGTATGGGGCAAAATTCTTCGGATCGATCCAACCGGACGGGATAGTAAAAACGGGCAGTATGGAATTCCAAAAACCAATCCGTTTGTGGGTCAAAACGAATTGAGCGAGGTATATGCCAGCGGTTTCCGAAATCCGAACCGAATTTCATGGATGCAGGATGGTAAAGTCCTGGCTACCAACATCGGTCAGCGAAACATTGAATCGCTTTATCTGCTGAAACCCGGTAAAAATTATGGCTGGCCCGAGCGTGAAGGCACGTTCTCGATAGAACCCAAAACAACCGTGAACGCCGTTTTCCCATTACCTGCCGATGATGCTGGTTATACGTATCCGGTGGCACAATATGATCACGACGAAGGCAATGCCATTATGGGTGGTTTCGAATATACGGGCACTCAGCTACCGATGTTAAAGGGCAAATATATCTTTGGCGAGATTGTACGGGGACGGGTTTTCTTTGTTAATCTAAGCGACCTTCGGGAAGGTTCTCAGGCTATCATTTACGAATTTCCGCTACTGCTCGATGGCAAGCCCACTACGTTGAAAGACCTTTGTCAGGTCGGCAAAATTGATTTACGATTCGGTCAGGATGCGCAGGGTGAACTTTACATTATTACCCGTTCTGATGGAATGATGTACAAAATCACCAACTAAGTCAGGTTGGCGAACGTATCTATTTTTAGTACATGCTTGTTATTACCACTGTTCAATCTGAGGCCGATGTGCAAGGTATTCTAACCCTGCAACAGGCTAATTTACGCCGAAACGTATCAACTGATTTACAGGCTAGTCAGGGTTTTGTTACGGTAGAACACGATCCAAGTGTGCTGCTACGTATGAATCAGGCAGCGCCGAGTATTATTGCTAAAGATGGCGATACGGTGGTTGGTTACGCACTAACCATGCTACCCGAATTTGGGGCCGATGTGCCGGAACTGTTGCCACTTTTTGCGCTAATCAATACGTTGACGTATAAAGAGAAGCCATTGAATCAGTATTCGTGGTACGTAATGGGGCAGGTTTGCGTGGCCGATGGTTATCGCGGTCAGCAGTTGTTCGACCGGATGTTTCAACATCATCAGGAAGTTTACGGAAATCGCTACCAATTGCTGATTACCGATATTTCGGCCAATAATGTCCGGTCGTTACGTGCCCACGCCCGCGTTGGTTTTGAGTCGATTCACGAGTTTTATGACTCTACGATTGGTGAAACGTGGGTTGTCGTGGCCTGGCATTTGGGAAAGTAGAATTCACGACGTAGTGAATTTAGAGATTACAACAATACGTTGATTTTGCTACGTCTCTTCCCGAACTTGAACCGCAATGCGTTTATTTATTCTTGCCCTTTTCGTTACGTCTTCGCTCGCTGCGCAGCCTGTCCCTCAATCGTTTACACCAACAAAATCAGCGTCCGAAGCGGGCTTTTCGCCCGAACGATTGAAACGGCTCGATAGCTGGCTTCAGGAATTAGTTGATAAAGACATTGCGCCGAATGCCGTTACATTTGTGGCACATCGGGGCAAAATTGTTCATTATAAAGCCTTCGGATATAGTAACTTACAGAAGAAAACTCCGCTCAAGCGCGACGATTTATACCGCATTGCCTCACAGTCGAAAGCCATTACTACCGTTACGTTAATGACCTTGTTTGAGGAAGAAAAATTTCTCCTCGACGAGCCAATTTCGAAATACATTCCAGCTTTCAAAAGTCCGCGTGTTCTTACGCGATACGATAAAAATGACCCTGTCGGCGGTACGTTCGATACGCGCCCAGCTAAAAGTGAAATCACCATTCGTCAGTTGCTGAGTCATAACGCTGGTATTCCCTACGAA
Source organism: Spirosoma daeguense (assembly GCF_054776875.1). Taxonomy (NCBI): domain Bacteria; kingdom Pseudomonadati; phylum Bacteroidota; class Cytophagia; order Cytophagales; family Cytophagaceae; genus Spirosoma; species Spirosoma daeguense. The sequence continues at coordinate 225,136 of NZ_BAAHBF010000003.1, read as the reverse complement.
CACCCGCTCGACAAACGGCCTGAGTTTAAAATACCGTTTTTTAACTCAACCGATCCCGACAAACTGGAGGACGTAGTAAACAAACTGGCCAAACGCCCACTCCTGCGCGATCCCGGAACGGATTCAACGGGAGCCGGATTTACGTATGGCTTAAACATCGATATCATCGGCCGACTGGTGGAAATCTTATCCGGTAAACCACTTGACATAGCTATGCGTGAACGAGTACTGGAGCCACTCGGCATGAACGATACGTATTTCTATCTTTCTGAAAATAAGGCAAATCGGCTGGTAGAGTTGTATAGCAAGGCTAGTATGGATAAACCGTTGAGTCTTCATACAAATGAGGTATACCGAAACTCCGCTACGTCGGGTGCTAAAACGTATTTTTCGGGCGGGGCGGGTTTGATTAGTTCGGTAGAGGATTACGCTAAATTCTGTCAGATGCTGCTCAACGGCGGTACGTTCAATAATAAACGGATTCTTGGCCGTAAGACAATCGAGCTTATGCGACGGAATCAGATTGGAGCCGCTGAAGTCTGGGATCGAAAAGACAAGTTCGGCCTTGGCTTCCAGCTAATTACCGAAAATTCTCGTTATGGCGATCAGGCGACTCCAGGATCGTTTACGTGGGGAGGCATGTACTGCTCCGAATTTACTATCGACCCAAAAGAAGAGCTTATTATGCTGATTTTCACCAACGTGCAACCGTATGCCTATTATGGTGATTTTGTAAAGAAATTCCGCATAGCCGTTTATCAGGCTCTGGAATGATATGTATACAACGGAACAAAATACACTAATCTCACTGTATATCAACCAGTTAATTCCATAAATTAACCATACCCTAAGGCCCTCTGTTTAATGCCGCCATTCACTACTTTTGTATCAAATTTATGATACGTAGTTCCAACGCATGGTCAAAAAAATTGCTCTAGTAGTTATAGGGGTATTACTCGTGCTAGTTGTCTGGCAATGGGAGCTGGTTCGATATGGCTGGATGCAGGGACGTGGGCAACTGCGAATTTTGTGGAATACTACACCCGTTGCCGACGTACTGGCAGATCCGGCCTATCCAGATTCGCTGAAGGGAAAAATTGAACTTATCCGCGAAATCAAGCATTTTGCAATAGATTCGTTAAAGCTCGACGAATCGGGAAGTTACGAGTCGTTTTATGATCAGAAGGGGAATCCTATTCTGTGGGTCGTTACAGCCGCTGAACCGTATCAACTAGTTGCAAAACAATGGCATTTCCCTATTTTGGGTACGTTTTCGTATAAAGGTTTTTTTGAGAAAGACTGGGCCGATTCGACCCTCGCCGATTTGAAAAGACAGGGTTACGACACCCGAACCGGCGAAGTTTCAGCATGGTCGACGTTAGGATTTTTAAATGATCCAATCTTGTCCAGTTTTCTGGACAGGTCAGAGGGAAGTCTGGCCGAATTGATTATCCACGAACTAACGCATGGTACGTTGTTCATAAAAAATAATCTGGAGTACAACGAAAACCTGGCCGACTTCGTAGGAGAGTATGGAGCGTTACGTTTTTTGGCCCAGAAGTACGGTAAGGACTCTGTACCTTATAAAAACTATCTGGCTACAAAAGCGTTTTATGAACGATATGATGACCATATTTTGCGGGGAACCCAAACGCTCGATAGTTTATACCGAACGTTTAAACCTACTACGCCGAATATGGTCAAAGATTCGCTGAAGTGGCAAACCATCCGCCAGATTGTGACCTCATCCGACACAATTACCGATCAGCGAAAACCTGACCCGATACGTTTAGTAAAAAAACGACGACTCGACAAACTAAACCTACCGAATAACGCGTATTTTATGGGTTATTTAACGTACCGAAAACAGCAAAATCGTTTTCGGCAAGAGTTTGAGCAGAAGTTTGGCGGAGATTTTCAACGGTATCTAACGTATCTTAAACAGACCTATCCATCGTTTTAAACGAAACGAAGCCTGATAATCAGGCGGCTGTTCCTTATGAAGAAGTTATTAATTGGCATTGGTATTCTTTCGATTCTGGGCGTGGGATTCACAACAATGGACTCATATCGCCGGGTTGTGAACAACAGCTTTGGGCCGGGCGAGCACCTCGAATATCGTGTACACTATGGTTTTCTGAACGCGGCTGAAGCTGTAGTTGATGTAAGCCCTACGCTCTATAAAGTGAATGATCGCCCCTGCTATCGCGTCAATGTCGATGGGCGTACTGTGGGCGCGTTCGACCTCGTTACGCGCATTCGCGATACGTGGCGTTCGTACATCGATACGTCGGCCATTTTACCCCAAAAGTTTTACACCAATCTTCAGGAAAATAACTATCGTAAAGAAGAAAACGTTACGTTCAATCATGAAACGAATACGGCGAAATCGGAAGAAAAAACCGAAAAAGACATCTTCAAAGTCCCTGATAATGTGCATGATCTAATCAGTGGATACTATTTTCTTCGAACCATTGATTTAGAGCGGCTCAACTCCGGTCAGGTTATTGAAGTGCCGGCCTTTTACGATGAAAAGGTCTATAACATGAAAATTCGATACCGGGGAAAAACAACAATTAAAACCAAGCATGGAAAAATCAACGTCTTCAAACTAAATCCGGTGCTTCCGCCCAATAAGCTCTTTAAGGAAGAAGAATCCATCCGTATTTTCGTTTCCGACGATCCTAATAAGGTGCCAGTGAAAGTAGAAGTCGATTTGTGGGTCGGCTCCATGGTTATGGACTTAAAGCATAACAGCGGTCTGAAGCATCCGCTCAGGTTTTATTAGGCTCAATTACTTCCATCCTTGTCGGACACGTAGCACAGCCTTAATAAGCGGGTTCAGGCGATTCCAGTTTACTTGCCAAAACGTAGTCTCAAGAGCGCCAAAACTCTGATAAAATGCCCGAATCGACGGACTTGATGGGCTTTCAAAATCAAACAGTACTGGTTCTGCTACGTTCGATTTGCCAGCTTGTTCCTGAATGAGCTGGTCAATCAATACTGTCCGCGCATTTCCTTTCCGCCCTTCTTTCGACGCAGCATTAAACAGGTAAATAATTCGGTGGCCTTCCTGAACAAACAACGCGCCAGCTTCAATACGTCCGTTACCTATGGCGTAAGACAACCGTACTACGTTGTGCTTCTGCAATGTCTTGACCAGATTTTGTAAAATTTCGTAAGCCCAGTCAGCTACACCACCGGGAATTTTGGCGGCATGATTTTCCTGAAACAAGCGTATCAGCGGCCTCACATCTGTCGATTTCACTACGTGCCAGTTAGCTTTTCTGGCTTGTTTCAGGTTTGTTTTTCGGTCGAGAGAATAATTTCCGCAGATGTTTACGTAGTGATTCGATAAATCAATCGTATGTGTTGAAAATCGCTCGATAGTATCGAAAAACGTAGGATTTGGCCGCTCAATTAAATTGAGTATGGCCCCGTATGAATATCGTTCCACCAGCAACTGAAAAAAAGGGTGCCAGTCTGTTGTTTCAGTTCGGCAAAAAACGCTTAGAAACTGGCAGAAAAAAGGCTGATGCACAACCCAGCCAATCGTAATACCAGCCCACTGTTTCCGACGTAGCGGAATAGCCATAACAGCCTGATACGTAGCAGATTCATCTGTCAATACGATGCCCTCCCACTTCCACATGGGCAAGGGCAATACGGCATCCAGATACCACGAATAGCCGTAAACAATACGTTGCATTGATGCAGCTACACAGGCATTCCAGGCATTGGTATCAATTTCTGTGCGGTGAAGAATTTTCAGCATAGCTTTCTGCTGACGCAGAAAGTAAACTATGGTAACTCGTAGAGAAAACGATTAAAGCTGTGTTTTCAGCTTCTCGATCAAATCACGTGTTTCGGCTTGTTTCGCTACTAAATCGCTGATTGTCTGAATAGCGTGAATCACGGTGCTATGGTCGCGACCACCGAAATGATACCCGATTGATTTAAGCGACAGGTCGGTTTTTTCTTTAGCCAGATACATAGCCACCTGTCGGGGATGAACAAGTTCGCGTTTACGGCTCTTGGCCTTCAGATCGGCAATGGTTACGTTAAAATAATCGGCCACTATCTCCTGAACCGAATCGATGGTCACTTCACGGTCTGAATCGACAACGATGTTACGTAGCGTATGTTTGGCCAATTCCAGATCGATATCACGCCGATTGAGCGAAGCCTGTGCCATCAACGAAACAATCACTCCTTCCAGCTCACGCACGTTGGTATTGACGCTATGTGCCAGATATTCAATTACATTATCGTCAATATAAATACCTTCGGTTTGAAGTTTTTTCTGGATAATGGCAATCCGTGTTTCTAAATCAGGCGTTTGCAAATCGGCGGAGAGTCCCCATTTGAAACGCGACAGCAGCCGATCTTCCAGCCCGTCGAGCGCACGGGGAGCGCGGTCAGACGTCATGATAATCTGCTTGCCTGATTGGTGCAGGTGATTGAAAATGTGGAAGAATATTTCCTGCGTTTTCTCTTTCTTCTGGAGAAACTGCACATCGTCAATGACCAGTACGTCGACCTGCATGTAGAACGACGTAAAATCGCGGATGCCGTCGGTACGTACTGCGTTCAGGAACTGATTGGTAAACTTTTCCGACGTAACGTATAGGACAAACTTATCCTGATTGTTATTCTTGATGTAGTTGCCGATTGCCTGCACCAGATGCGTTTTACCAAGCCCCACTCCCCCATAAATCATCAGCGGGTTAAAGGACGTAACACCGGGTCGTTCGGCCACTGCATAGCCTGCCGAACGAGCCAGCCGGTTACAGTCACCTTCTATGTAGTTATCGAACGTATAGGTTGGATTCAGATATGAATCAAGCGAGAGTGAATCGAGGTCTTTAAGCTGAAAGGGACTTTTTAGAATATCAGGATTAACGTTGTCGGGTTTCGACGTTTGTGGAGTTTTGGTGGTCGGTACGTTAACCGTAAGTGGCCGGTTCTGCTCGTTCCCTTTATCAACAATAATCGAATACTCCAATTGTCCATCTCGCCCAATAGCTATATCGAGCGCTTTCCGGAGCGCATGTACAAAATTATCTTCAATAAACTCGTAGAAAAACTCGCTTGGCACCTGAATCGTCAGCACACTACCGGAAAGGCGTAACGGCACAATTGGCTCAAACCAAATGTTAAAGCTTTGTTCGGGTACAATTTCCCGGATAACACTCAAACAGCGGTTCCACACCGTCATTACCTCACGCTGCATGCCTGGCTGTAGAATAGGTTTGATGAAGAAAGCACATTGACAGTTACGATTCGAGTTACCGAAAAAGGGAGGCAAATGTAGGAATTATCTGGGCAGCTCGAACATGTTGAGGCACGTTTTTTTTGTGTTAATCATGGTGTAGATTCAGGGTTCGGATGGAATGTTAACTTAAAATTAAGTGATTCGAACTGAACATCAAGGGCTAAATGAAATCCCTTCGAATAATGCAACGCCGTCGGCTTGAAACGGAAAAAATAAGCTTTGTCTCCCGAAAAAAGAAAAAGCTGTACTTTTAGGAACCAGAGCATTCGCGTAAATCGGTCAATCAAATTTCTTTTATATAAGAAGGAATCTGTAAACAGAATTGCACCTAAACACCTTTCCTGATGGAGCCTTTTTCATCAACTAACTTCCCTGCTGCCGACAAAGCCAACTGGCTAAAGCAGGTACAACGTGAACTTAAATCGGAGGATGCATATGAAACACTACGTTGGCATACGCCTGAAGAGTTTACGCTGGAACCCTATTACACGCTTGACGATTTAGCCAGTTTGCCACTGGAGGAAATCCAGTCTGCCCAGAAACAGGTACCCGACTGGCTAAATGCACCAGCCTATAACGTTTTTGACGAAAAAGCAACGAATGAAACACTACGTGACGCTTTAAATCGGGGTGCTGATGCGCTAATAGTATCGATTAATTCAGGTGTTGATTTATCACGGCTTCTCAATGGAATCAAGCTGAGCGAAACGCCTGTTTTCTTTCAATCTATCAGTCCAACATCAGCCGCAGAACTGGTACTACAACTAAAAGCGATAGCACCTTATCAGATTAAAGGTGGTTTGCTCACAACCAACGCTACCGCCGAAACCACGCGCCAAACTGCCGATTCGCCCCAATTTCGGACTGTTCACGCCGATGGAACTGTTTTTCATAACGCTGGAGCCACCGCCACACAGGAACTTGCGTTTACGCTGGCTTCACTAGTCGATACGTATGATGCGCTCACAGATGCAGGATTGACGATTGAGCAATTGGTGCCAAAAACGATTTTTTCGGTTGCTATCGGAACCAGCTATTTTCTGGAAATCGCTAAACTACGGGCGCTACGTGTTTTGTTCAGGCGTTTAGTGTCGCATTACTCGCCAAACGTAGCGTTTCAGGCGCCATTTATTCACGCCCAGACCTCTACATTCTACGACGCTATCGCAACGCCTTACACCAACCTGCTTCGTTCAACTACCGAAGCTATGGCGGCCGTTGTTGGTGGTTGTGATGCGCTGACGGTCCATCCGTACAATACGATATTTAGCAAATCGGCCAGTGAAGCTGAGCTAAGTCATGCCGAACGTATTGCCCGGAACGTATCGATTCTGCTCAAATCGGAAAGTTATCTGGATAAAGTGGCCGACCCATCAGCAGGGTCTTACTACGTAGAGAACGCTACGTATCAGCTAGTTAACAAGGCATGGACTTTATTTTTAGTAATAGAAAAGCAGGGCGGCTTTGCAAAAGCTCTGGCCAGCGGTTTTGTTCAGACTGAACTAAACAAAGCATATGAAGCTAAACGAGAAGCTGTACGGCAAGGCAATGTTATTGTGGGTGTTACCAAATTCCGTTCAGACGACACTAAAGCAGCGATTGTACCCAATCCGATTCAGGCCGATGCTGCCGATCTATTACCCAAACGGCGGCTTGCCGAAACGTTTGAATAAACCGTAGCGACCGACCTATGAGACCAAACTTTTCAACGAATAACGTAGCGTCAAAAACCGACGTAGCACCCGAAGCTGGAACCACGTCGTCACTACGTATACCTGCTTTTTCTACGGCTGAAGGAATCAGACTAAAACCATCGTTTACGGCTGCTGATGCGAATTTATCAAACGTTACGTCCTTACAGGCTGGAATTCCGCCCTACCTGCGTGGCCCGTATGCCAGTATGTACGTTCGTCAGCCGTGGACGATACGTCAGTATGCAGGTTTTTCAACGGCCGAAGAATCGAACGCGTTTTACCGCCGAAACCTGGCGGCTGGTCAGAAAGGACTCTCGGTAGCTTTCGATCTGGCTACCCACCGGGGCTATGATTCCGACCATCCACGTGTAGTAGGCGATGTTGGTAAAGCGGGCGTTGCTATTGATTCGGTGGAAGACATGAAAATCCTGTTCGACCAGATTCCGCTTGATCAGATGTCGGTCAGTATGACTATGAACGGGGCCGTAATTCCGATCATGGCGTTTTATATCGTAGCTGCCGAAGAACAGGGTGTATCCCTAGAAAAACTTTCAGGAACGATTCAAAACGATATTCTGAAAGAGTTTATGGTGCGGAACACGTATATCTACCCACCCGAACCGTCGATGCGTATCGTAGGTGATATTTTTGCGTATACCGCCCAGAATATGCCGAAATTTAATTCCATCAGTATCAGCGGTTATCATATGCACGAAGCGGGTGCTCCGGCGCATATCGAACTAGCTTATACGCTGGCCGACGGACTGGAATACATTCGAACGGGTTTACGAGCCGGTATGCAGATTGACGATTTTGCGCCAAGACTTTCGTTTTTCTGGGGCATTGGCATGAATCATTTTATGGAAATTGCTAAACTCAGGGCGGGTCGGTTGTTATGGGCACGTATCGTTAAGCAGTTCGACGGCAGCGGCCAACCGTCCAAGAATCCGAAATCGCTGGCACTACGCACACATTGCCAGACCTCGGGTTACAGTCTTACCGAACAGGACCCGTTCAACAACGTAGCACGTACGACAATCGAAGCCTTGGCCGCCGTACTGGGGGGCACGCAAAGTTTACACACCAACTCGCTCGATGAAGCAATTGCGTTACCAACCGATTTTTCGGCTCGAATTGCCCGCAATACCCAGCTTTATCTACAACACGAAACCAACGTAACGCGCGCCATCGACCCTTGGGGCGGTTCGTACTACGTCGAATTTCTGACGAACGAATTAATCGAAAAAGCGTGGGCATTGATTGAGGAAGTGGAGCAGTTGGGTGGTATGACCAAAGCAATTGAAACAGGTTTACCCAAACTACGTATCGAAGAAGCAGCCGCCCGAAAACAGGCCAGAATCGACGCTGGGAAAGACGTAATTGTCGGCGTAAATCGCTACCAGCCTGCTTCTGAAACCAGCATTGACTTACTTGAGGTCGATAATCAGGCAGTCCGGGAAGCGCAGATTCGACGTATCAATCGGATAAAAGCCGAACGTAACAACGAGCACGTAGCAAAAGCGTTACAGGCGCTAACAGATGCAGCTTTGAACCACACCCTTAACCTCCAGTCGAACCTGCTTGCTCTTGCTGTTGAAGCGGCTCGTTGTCGCGCTACGTTAGGTGAAATTTCTGATGCTATGGAAAAAGCGTTTGGCCGCCACAAAGCCACTATTCGAGCCGTTTCAGGCATTTACTCTGCCGAAGTTTCTGACGATGAAAACTTTCGACTGGCACGTAGTATGAGTGATCAATTCGCCGAAATTGACGGCCGTCGACCTCGGATTCTTGTTGCGAAAATGGGGCAGGACGGACACGACCGGGGAGCCAAAGTTATTGCAACCAGCTTTGCCGATTTGGGTTTCGACGTGGATATGGGCCCGCTTTTTCAAACACCCGCCGAAGTAGCCCGACAAGCCGCTGAAAACGATGTACACATTGTAGGTGTATCAAGTCTGGCGGCTGGTCATAAAACGCTGGTACCACAACTCATTGAGGAATTGAAAAAAATCGGACGTGACGATATTCTGGTTATTGCCGGAGGAGTAATTCCGGCTCAGGATTATCAGTCTCTTTATGATGCAGGCGTAAAAGGCATATTTGGTCCCGGCACGGTGATTTCAGTGGCCGCCCAGAAAATTCTGACGGAACTGCTGGCAAGCTAATTTACTCAGCCTAGCATTGTCCATAAAACAGAAAGCCCAATTCCTGAGTAAGAATTGGGCTTTCTGTTTTATGCGATATTTTACTAATAATACTGATTAATATTTATTGATAACCGAATCGGGCAGGATTTTCACATCGATGCCTGTAGCTTTCATCAGGCTGGCGCGATTATTCTGACCGTCAACATAAGCCGGATTTACTACCATCGACCGATTATAATAATACGAAGCCAGTTCCAGCTTTTGGCGGTTATTCTGTGCAAAACCTTCACCCTGATAAATTACGCCGAGGTTGTTGTAGGCAGGAGCGTAAGCATTGGCAGCCCGAATTGTCTGCTTATAATAGTACTTAGCCGAGTCCACGTTTGGCGTAATTTTCTGGAAAACATAAGCCATTGAAAAGTAAGCCTCTCCGAAGTTCGGATAAATACGGGTAGACTCTTGCAAATGATCGAGCGCCCAGCGACCGTGCTTGTTTGCCCGCGCAATGTTTGTGTCAATCACTGTCTGTGCTTTCTTGACCTGCTCAGGCGTTGGTCGAGGTTTGATGGCGTTGGTAGCGTTTGCAATTGAATCGGCTTTTGTACGGTCTTTCAACCCTTTCTCGATCCATTCGTTTGCTACGTGCCGTTGCACCTGACAACTGTTTGGTGCATAAGGCAAGGCCGAATTGAACAGGATAAAGTTATTTTCCCAGTCCGGATTCCGTTCAATAGTTTTGAACGAATATAATCCGCCTACTACAGCCATAAGCCCCAGCAACGGAGCGTAACGCGCCAAAGCAGGTTTAGTTGCTACGTCGCCATCAACACTAGTTTTATCGCGTACTAGTAGTTTTTGCAGCGCCCAAACCAACACAAATCCGAAGCCCATCACAGCCGCATACGCAAAACGTTCAGCAAAAATACCTCCCCGAATCCAGATGAAGCCCAATCCCGGAGCCATCGTTACGAAGAACCAGAAAATGCCAAAGCCCCATAGTGTGCGCTTAATAAAACCTTTCCAGGCAAGCCAGATTAGACCAAGGAACGAGAAAAACCCAGCCCACGTGAGCAAATCACCTTTGCCACCCGACGGTATTACGTTGTAGGAGTAGTCATACACCAACGGATGCGGTAAGGCCAGCAGACGCAGGTAATACATCAGAAATTTGAACATGGTCGACTTTTGCGTCTTCTCGATAGCATAGGGATAGTTGGCCCAGTCGACTGGCGGTGCTCCGCTGAGGGTACCAATCATTTTCTGCTTCTGGTAGAAAAACAGCGCGGCTACAACCAGAAACGGCCACAAACTAATCATCGATTGCCAGATGTTACGTCGGGCGAACCAGTACTGCATGGCCGGAATCAACGCCAAACTCACAATAGACGACTCTTTCGACAAGAAGGCGAAATAAAGCGATGCACAGGCCAACCCAAGCCAGCTTCCCGACAAGGCGCCCATTATCAGAATACCGATTACACCACCAACCGTGCTACCTAATGAGTTGACCATTAAGCTACTACCAATAACCCATCCGCCAACAATCGAAAACAGGCCGAGTAGTCCGCCCAACAGCCAATCGGTAGCAGGGCCCTTAAACCAGAACTGCGATTTAGCTTCCAGATGCTTCCAATACGTCAGCAACATCAATGCAATGAACAAAAAGCTCAGGATTTCATCTCGTCCTTTAATGTTCGCTACAATCTCCGTGTGAATCGGGTGCGCAATGAACACCAACCCAATCAGGAAAGCAATAATCGTCTGGCCATTCAGCCATTTCTGGAGTAATATCCCAATCACCAGACCTGTTAATGCATATAGGCCCGCATTAATCATGTGGCTGATATTCGGATTATCTTTAAAATACTCCTGCTCCATCGCAAACGTAATGAGCGATAGCGGACGATAATACCCTAACGAGATATTACTAAAGTGCCAGAATTCGGTACGTAGCAGATCAGGAATACCCGCCAGACCTTTTTTCACGAATAGGTTTTGCCCAACAGCGGCAATATCGTCAAGGGCGTATTGGTGCCCGAACGTATTGATGTACAACGCAAATCCGAGTAACGTCAGCACAGCCACCGGCCACCAGGCCACAGGACGTGTTTCTATTGGCAAATCGGACGTTACGGCTGGAGCAGCCGGTTTAGGGGTTACCGGGCGTACCGGAGGGCGTTGAACAGGTTCGGCAGTACGCGCATTCGTCGAACGGGCCGGACCACTAGGTGTTGGGGTAGTTTTGGGAGTCACCGGGCGAGATGCATCGTTGCCCAATGATTGCTTTTTTTTAGCCATAACAGCAGATAACTCGTCGTTTTAAATGAATCTGACTCGTTCCTCAGTTTTTCGGGTAGACTAAGTAGAGAATCACTACATTTATGGATTGTCAAAGTTCTATAAGAATGTTACCAAAATCAATTCAAGTATATTATAAAGCGAAAACATTTCTCGTAACTGTTATCGTTAGCCTGTCTCTGAGTGGCTGTTTAACGGTTAAACCAACCACTTCAGCCAAAACCGAGCTAAATCGTACCGATAATATGGCACTGGGTAATCCAAGCGGAGCTTCGGTTCAAGATCCTGACAATTACCTCATTACCCGTTCTCAATATATCTTATCCTACAATCGTAGCCGAGGCATTGCCAATTGGGTTAGCTGGTGCCTGAATCCTTCCTGGAAAGGCAACAGCCGCAGAACCGATGCTTTCAAACCTGATCCGGCTTTACCAACAGGCTGGTATGCGGCTCGACCTTCGGATTACACCAATACAGGCTTTGATCGGGGGCACCTCTGCCCTTCTGACGACCGCGACGTAACGCCCGAAGATAATGCCGCAACATTTCTTCTAACCAACATCGTGCCACAAGCCCCACGTCATAACCGCGAAGTATGGAAAAATTTAGAAGATTATGGACGAGAGCTAATGCTTAGTGGAAACGATGTGTACATTATCGCTGGTGCAATGGGTATGGGAGGCACCGGACAAAATGGTTCTGCAACGGCACTGGCGGGCGGAAAATTAACTGTTCCGGCTACCCTTTGGAAAATTCTGGTTGTTATTCCGGTTGGTTCTGCTAATACGTTTGAGGTAACAGAAAATACCCGTTTGATTGCTGTTACTATTCCCAATGAACAATCGGCTGCCGACAAACCCTGGCGCGCCTATCTCACCAGCGTCGACAATCTGGAAAGTCTTACTGGTTACGACTTCCTATCGAACGTACCAACCGACATTCAACGTATCATTGAGGCACGTATCGATGGAGGTAGCGTAAATTAATTTACGGTCTGTGTTGTCTTCTTATACGTGACAACACAGACCGTAAACTGTAAGGTCTTATGCGGCAATAGCGGCTGTTTCCGATACTTCTGCTACGTTCGTACGTAGCATGATACGTTGCGTACGTCGACGTAATAGGGCAATGGCTTCATTATCATTGGCAAACGCTCCGTTTACATTTACCATATGCTGCGCAAGCACATCGTAACGTCCGCGCATGAGCAGGAAGAAGATTTGCAGGAAATCCAGTCCATCGAAAATAACCGCTTGATTCTGCGCGTATTTATCAATCGTTTTCAGGAAAAATCCGGGATGTTCTGTCCAGTGCATGGCTGGCCGAATGTGGTGGCTGATATGATAGCCATCGTTCCAACATTTTTTGTTGTATTTCACATTGATGCACGTAATACTGTTTTTGTAGGCATTACCCGGATCTTCAAAATCGACAAAAGCATGTTGTGTCCAGTTGCCAAGCATGGCAATAAGCCGGTAAATAACAAGAGGCAGTAAGAAGACAAAAACCGTAGCAGGCCAGCTAATAAAACAAAGTAACACACACACAATTCCGAAAACAATCTCCCCTTTTAGTGCGCGTGTAGCCAATTTTGGTCGGTTTTTCCTGCGCAGATACTGTAGCAGATTCCGTACACCTACCACGAAGAAGCGACCAAAGTAGGCTAGAAAACTCCGAAAGCTATCGCGCTGAAATTCCATGGTGCTGCTGTCATCATCTTCCAGATTGTTTTCGGGATGGTGCATACCAATGTGGTGGCTATAATACGTTTCGGGCGTATGGCCAAAAAATGGAGCAACCACCCAGGGCAGATACTTATTCATCCAATCGTATTCTGGCTTAAAAAACTGCCGATGACTGGTGCAGTGCAGCATTAATCCGAATGGACCTTTGAATCTGAAATTACTGATAAAAAAATGGATCGCTACTACAGCCCACCAGGCCCAGCCCGTCAGGAAAGGCATGAACAGCAATACACTTAGTGGAATTAAAGTAAACGTAATACGCAGCGTAAGATAGATGAAAGGTAAATCACGTTCGTCTTTGATGTATTGAAGAAAAAAGCGGTCGAACCGATTGTAGGGACGCGATGTAAACGTGGGGTCCTGAATGGGGCCTAATGCCTTCATGTATGTTACGGCGGTTAAAGATTATAAAAAGGTTCGGGGTTTCGATTTCACGTTGGTCAACAATCGAAACTGCCCGAACCTTGTGTAATACTAACGATTTTTTTTTAATTAGATTGAACTACGGCCTAATACCTATCATATATTTTTCTCAACGGCATGGCCGCCAAATTCATTACGGAGTGCAGCAACTACTTTACCCGAGAACGTATCATCTTGCAAAGAACGGTATCGCGTAAGCAGAGAAAGGGCGATAACAGGGGTCGAAACGCCTAAATCAAGCGCGGTTTCGAGCGTCCACTTCCCTTCGCCCGACGAGAACATTTTTCCTTTGATGGCATCGAGCTGAGGGTCTTTACTAAACGCATCCTGTGCCAGTTCCATCAGCCAGCTCCGAATCACAGATCCATGATTCCACATTTTGGCAACTGCTTCAAAATCCATCGGAAACTGGCTTTTTTCCAGCACTTCAAAACCTTCAGCAATAGACTGCATCATGCCATATTCAACGCCATTGTGAACCATTTTAGTGAAGTGACCACTACCTGCTTGTCCGGTATACAGATAGCCATCTTTCACCGAAATGTCGGTAAATACGCCGTGTAATGGCTCTATTACGTCGGCATCTCCGCCCACCATTGTACAGGCTCCATGACGGGCACCGCTGATTCCTCCGCTCGTACCACAATCTAGAAACCCAATACCTTTCTGCTTCAGATACTCATGCCGACGTAGCGAATCTTTATAATGTGAGTTTCCTCCATCAATCACTACATCGCCGGATTGCATAAACGCCAGCAATTGCTCAATCACGGTATCGACCAGCGGCCCGGCTGGAATCATGAGCCATAGCACACGTTTGTCGGGCAATGCTTTGTATAAATCGTCTAGCGAATTTACACCCGTTGCACCCACGTTCTCAACAGCTTCTACTAAAGCCGGGTTGATATCATAACCAACTACTGTGTGGCCATGATCGATCAAATTACTAACGAGGTTGAACCCCATTTTGCCTAAACCGATGAATCCAATATGCATTTTAGTTTGTGATTTAAATAACCAAGTTGGCGATTTTTCCTCAAACCTTTTCCGAAAGCAACGGGAGATTTAATTCGAAAACTCCACTACTTAGATAAGTGGTAAAGTATCAAGAATTGTTTCATAAAAACTTTATGACGTCCGACTTTCAGTTGTAAAGTTCTTTTTTCTACAAAAAACTGACCAACAACGACCTTATCGGAGTAAGAGTTTTTACAGAAAAGTACAATTAATTCAATCTAAGATATTGTTTTATTATCATTTGTTGCTAGCAATATACATTTAGGTATTAGTACCTAATTTATTTTAATTTTCTTTTTATCTGTTAATACTTTCAAATAATAGATATATACTTATTTTTGTCTTTAACAGTCTCTTTTTTAACCTAATCCATTCTTTAAAATGTTAAAATTTTCCATAAGTGTATTATGCCTCATTACGTTCTTTTCAGTCCACTTTACAAAGGCGCAGCAAACCGCTACCGATTATTTTAACGAAGGCGTCCAGAAAAGTAATGCAAAAGATTATCCGGGTGCATTACAAGCCTTCACTGCTGCCATTATCATCAATCCGGAAAATGCTCCCAGTTATTACAATAGGGCACTGGCTAAAATTAAACTGAACGATATTCAGGGCGCCAATCTGGACCTCGACCAGTCGATCGAACTCAACGGAACCGATGCCAATGCGTATCTATATCGGGGTATAAACCGTACTCGTCAGGAAGATTTTCGGGGAGCCATGCAGGATTTCAACCGCGCCATCGAATTAAATGGTAATGACGGTTTACTTTATTATCAGCGCGGTCTGTGCCGATTGCAGATTAACTACCTGAATAGCGCTCTAACCGACTTTAACAAAGCCACAACCCTGCTACCCGCCGACGCTAACGTACTGACAGCTCGTGGAAACTGCAAAATGCAGTTGAATGATTTTAAAGGAGCGCTGGCCGATTATTCGCTGGCGGTTGAGAAGGCACCTAACAAAACACAGGCACTTGCAGGTCGTGGGTCGGCCCGGCTCAAACTAGAAGATTATAAAGGAGCAATGGCTGATTTCAACCGCGCCATCGAGTTAAGCAAAGACGAGGCCGATTTATATTATCGCCGGGGTCTGGTACGTACTCGTCTGGGCGAATTTGAGAACGCGGTTGTTGATTTCGATAAAACAATCCAGTTAAATCCCGCTCACCACAAAGCATTGTTTAGCCGTGGCTTTTGCAAAGGTCGCTTAGGCACTGGCAAGCAGGCTATTGCCGATCTTGACAAATCGATTGAAATGGGCTCGGCATCAGCGCAAAGCAAGGCGTACTATAGTGATTTTATTACGGCGAATATTATGCCTATTCTGGCATCGGTTATGCATGATCGCTATAGATTTGTTGAGATGTCGGACGACCGTTCGGATGCTTTTCTGGTACGTGGTATGCTGAAAAATTCGGCAGGAGATAGTAAAGTTGCCTTGCAGGATTTAAACCGTGCTGTCGAACTAAATCCTACAAATGCTGAAGCCTATTTTATTCGGAGCCTGATTCGGTCTTCCTTAGGTGATCAGAAAGGCGCACTGATTGATTGCAATAGCACAATAAAACTCAATTCCCGTCATGCCGAAGCTTATTACCTTCGGGGAATTATTCGGTATGATGCAGGAGACGAATCGAACGCGTGTATTGATATGAGCCGGGCGGGAGAGCTGGGCTATTCAGATGCATATAAAATCATTGCAGCCAAATGCAATAACGTACAACGGGTTACGGCAATGAAGCAGTAGAAACAGAGCAATACACACAATAAGGTTATTTAGTGCAGCATCATTTATAGAGCTGTACTAAATAACCTTATTGCTTTACAAGCACTTTATCAAAAGCTCGGCTAATCAGTATCCCAACCAACGTTCCAACTACATCAGCCGCCAGATCTACCCATTCGCCTGTACGATTAATCGGAAGCATATATTGAAGAAGCTCAATAAAAGCACCGAGTAACGTACCCGCTACAAACACCCAGCTAAACTGAAAACCCGTTCGTGCCCACAGAAACCCAAACGGAACAAATATCGCTACGTGTAACGCTTTATCGCTCAAGGTCAGTATTTCGCCCGGAAGTTCGGCGTGTGGTGTGAGGCAGCCAATGAGAATAATGACGGTCCAGATAATACCCAGCCCACGCATCACCGCTACGTTGTTAAAAAAACCTAGTAGAAATTTCATTTTTTTCTTGTTAACCGCTGCACTGTTAATACCTGAAAGAAGGTAATAAGGCTAAGCAGATAAATTACGTTTCGTGAATCGACAACGCCCCGTCCCAATGACCGATATTGTTCATCCATTGCCACCCAAGACAGATAATAAGATAAATCTCCGGTAAACGAAAGGCCAGCCAGCGAACTCAGACCTGCATATAATATAAAACAGAGAAAAACGCCCAATACAAACGCTACCACCTGATTGTCGTTGAGCGACGATGCCCACAAGCCAATAGCCACAAAAACGCCACCCAAAAGAAGTAACCCGATATAAGAGCCGAACACGCCAGCGGAGTCGATATTACCTTCAGGAGAGCCTAATTGGTATAACGTAACGTAGTAAATCAGTGTAGGTAGTAAGGTCAGGAAAACCAGCAACCAGCTCGCCAGAAATTTTCCCGCTACTACAGCCCAGCGGCTTACAGGTTTTGTCAGCAACCATTCAAGTGTTCCTCCCCGAATTTCATCAGCAATCGAACGCATAGTAATGGCAGGTGCCAGAAAGAGCATGACGTAAGGTGTTACGTTAAAAAACGTACCTAAATCGGCATAGCCATTATCTAATAAACTTGTATCGGGAAATACCCACAACATCAGGCCCACTACTACTAAAAATACGCCCATAATAATATAGGCGATGGGCGATGAGAAAAATTGATTGACTTCTTTCCGAAAAACAGCCAGCACAGGGATAAGCTTTCTAATGTTCTAACTATCAGGTTTTACTTTACATTTTAAATGCGAAACCCAATACGATTTACCTACTTCTTAATCAAACGGATTGTCTTTGGTTCGACGTATAAAAGCGGCTATAATCAGCGAAAAAACAAGGCCGATTAGAATAGAACCAAACACGCCAAACACAAATAAAAGACCAGGACTCTGAAATTTTTCCATCATGGAAATGGTCCGGTCAATCTGTTCGTCCGACATAGTTCCCTGATCTTCCATCTGCTCCCTTGCTTTTTCGGCAGCCCGCTCCATAAAACCTGTATCAATTATGGTTGTATAAAACACCGAAAACAGGCTCGAAATAAACCCGGAGATTGCCGCTGCCAACGTACCGATCGTTAACCCTTCGCCATACGTAATGAAGCCATTATTCAGAGACCGAAAATTGCGCATAGCCAACGTAAGGCCTATAATGGTGATACCATAGCTAACAAGGCCAGCCCAGGTATTTGCCGTATTGTTGGTCAGGAACGTAACAGCCGAATATACGATTAGGGCAATGCCGAGTATAAGGCCCCACTTTAGGGCAGTACGTGTTGGAGAAGCTTGTTCATTCATACGTAATCCGAACGGTACGTTTGTTTTAGTGATTTGATACGTGCTTGATAGAAGCTTATCAGATATCCATTACGTTATAATCCTGCTTGCGGAATAGGAGCGAAATAATCAGTACAGGCAGCACAGCCAATGCTGTTTTCTTGGTCAACTCATCGGGCAGTAATACCGACGGCTCCATGTTGATGGTCTTTGTCCATTGCTCAGTAAATGTTTCCGGACCGAACTGGTCGGTTATCTGTTTTTTGCCATCAAGCAACAGCTTTTTCGAGTTAGTTACGTACTCAGCAAAAACACCGGGATCTATTTGCGTCACGAACAGATAAATAAGCCACCCCGTAATCAGAGCGGCTACGGTATTAAGCACATAACCAATAGTCAATCCTTCCCACAAGTGTAGCCGCCCATGACCGATATTTTTCCGATAATACCAGACAGTACTCACCATCATAATAATATGAATGCCGTAATCGAGCACCCGAATATTTCCCAAAGCAGGAATATTGAGTGCATATAAGCCCAGAAAATAGAGAAAGCATAGCACACCCGTTAGTAACCCCGCCAACAGCGGAATTTTTAACAATGGGTGGCTGAAATAATCAAGTATGGTTTTCATAGATTAGCATTGAACTGCCCCCGATATAGTGTTCCGATAACCCGACCGGCAAACGTCTGTCCAAAAAACGGCGAATTCTTCGATTTAGAGGCTGTTTTCGTATATGTCCAGCTACGGGTGGGGTCAAAAAGTGTAAGACTGGCTGGCTGTCCTTCAGCAATTGAAATGGGCGGCAGGCGTAAAATATGCCGGGGACGTATCGCTAGTTTATCAACAAGTTTCGTCAGCGGCAATTGGCGATTATGAGTCATAATAGCCGCAAAAACGGTTTCGAGGCCGATAACCCCAAAATCTGCTACGTCGAACTCTACGTTTTTACTTTCGGCATCCTGCGGTGTATGATCCGACACAATGGCATCAATAGTGCCATCGGCTAAACCTGCCCACAAAGCTGCTACGTCTTCCGACGACCGGAACGGAGGATTCACTTTCAAATTTGTATCAAAACCCGCCAGCGACGTATCGTCAAAAACGAGTTGATGTGCTGCTACGTCACAACTTACAGGAAGCCCGGTTGCTTTTGCCTTCCGAATTAAATCGACCGAACGAGCTGTCGAAATAGTAGAGAAATGAAGTGCCGATGGCTCGCCATTTTCCGAAAATACGTAGTATCCACTAGTCGATACGTTCTGCTCTGATCTATCCTTGCCTGGAGCTACTGCTGCCCCAACCACATACTCCAGTAAGCGTAAATCACGCTCTATCATGAGTTCTTCGGCCAGCGCAGGAATGCCTTTCAACCCCAGCAATGTGCTTTGAACACCCTCGTGCATTTGCCCAAACCGCGTCAGCAAAAGTTCTTCGGCCCGGTTCATGAGCAAGCCATTAATGGGCTGAAGGTATTGCAGGGTCTTAAGTAATAAATCCGGATTCTGGATGGGATGATGCCCGTCTGAAAATGCAATGGCTCCGGCATGATGCAAATCCAGCATGTCCGTAAAATCCTCACCATCGGCTTTTTTGGTCACGGCAGCCACTACGTGTACACGTACCGGGTGACCTTCGGCCATTCGCTGGACGTAGCCCAGCGTTCCCTTTGTATCGATTACAGGAGACGTATTGGGCAATACGGCAATGTCGGTAAAACCACCGGCAACAGCCGCCCGACAAACGGTGTTTAAATCCTCTTTGTGCTCATAGCCAGGGTCTTGAGCAGTTACCCGTAAATCGACCCAACCGGGCGATACGTGCAAATCATTGGCTTCAATAACCTGCGTATTGGAGTCACTTTCCAGGTTTTGGCCAATCTGGCGAATCAGACCATTATCAATCAATAAATCGACTCTCTCACCATCAAACGGTGAAGCAGGGTCAATCACACGGGCCGAACGAATCAGAAATTGCATAGTCAACTCCCCACTTTGTTTGAGCGAGCGGGGCGGGGTTGAGTTAGTTCACAAAAAAGGCCCCTCTCGGAGCCTTCTGGTTCAATAAATACTAGATCAGGCGCCAACCAGTTCCCGGTAAGCCTCGGCAGTCAACAGGCCATCAGCCAACGACGCATCAGCCGGTTTCAGTCGAATAATCCAGCCTTCACCATAGGGGTCACTGTTGAGCAATTCAGGTGATTTTTCAACAGCCGGATTTAACTCAAGTACTTCCCCTTCGATGGGCAAAAATAAATCAGATACGGTTTTAACGGCTTCAACTGCGCCAAACACCTCGCCTTTGGCAAGCGACTGCCCAACCGTATTGACATCTATAAAAATTATATCGCCTAACTCATTCTGAGCAAATTCGGTAATGCCAATAACAGCCGTACCATCTTCTTCGATCCGAATCCATTCGTGATCTTCTGTGTAACTCAGCTCTGCGGGGAAATTCATTGTAGAGAGAATTGATTTGTGGTCACAAAATACGGTAGACAAGGGCGGATTTGCAAACGCTACGTTACGCGAGTGTTACCTCATTTCACGACCGCCGGCTGGTTCGGGGAAAAATTATATGCTCCCAGGCGGTCGCTGCTTTGCCGCTGAATCATCCATTGCGGGTATGGCTTCGGCATAGCACTGATTTCATCGAGTTGCTGAAGCTGTTCGTTGGTTAAGCTTACTTCGGTTGCCTTGATATTATCAGTTAGCTGATCGGTATTTTTTGCACCAATAATTACGCTAGTTACGCCGGGTTTTGCCAACACCCAAGCCAGCGCAATCTGCGCTACTGATGCGCCGTGACTCTCGGCAATTTTCGCCATTACGTCGATAATATCGTAAGCCCGTTCCTGATTAACCGGAGGAAAATCGAACCCTAACCGGCGCGAATCGCCTTCTGGCTTGTTGCTACGTGTATATTTCCCCGACAGAAAACCACCTGCTAGCGGACTCCAGGGTAAAATGGCCATGTGCTGATCTTCTACCATCGGCACCAGCTCGTTTTCAATATCGCGTCCGGCAATAGAGTAATAATTCTGGGTGGAAATAAATTTTGTCCAGCCGTATTTATCAGCAATGCCATTGGCTTTCATCACCTGCCAGGCAGCCAGATTCGAGCAACCGATATACCGCACTTTTCCGCTACGTACTACATCTTCCAGCCCACGCATCGTTTCTTCAAGCGGTGTTATTGGGTCAAATCCGTGAATCTGGTATAAATCGACGTGATCGGTCTGGAGTCGTTTGAGACTTCCTTCGATCTGCTGCATAATCTGCAACCGCCCCAATCCTACCTGATTTTTGCCTTCGCCCATACGTCCGCGTACTTTGGTAGCTAGTATAAGCTCATTGCGCGACAGGCCCAGTGCTTTAATCGCCTGCCCCAATAGTTGCTCTGATTCACCAAACGAATAGACGTTGGCCGTATCGATAAAGTTAATTCCGCTATCAATAGCTGTTTTTACAATATCGTTTACGGCATTTTGCTGGAGTTCACCCATAGCTTTCCAGTAACCGGTACCGCCAAAAGTCATGGTACCCAAGCAAAGTTCTGATACTAATACGCCGGTGTTTCCGAGTTGGTTATACTGCATAGTTGAGTTGATTAGGTTCTTGATAAAGCACTTCCTTAGCCGCAACAGTCTGTCTTTATAACGGGTTCAAAAACTGCGCATCAACATAATAACGTAACATCTGTATAATTCGGAGTTCCTCAGCAACGTAAGTACTGGCCAGCTTGAGTACTGGCCAGCTTGTCCGCCTATTGATAAGATTTACAATCAATTAACCTTCTCGGAGGTCTGACAAATCGAAAGAACACCTATTTTGAGCTGTGTTATTTCCAGCGTCTTGATATTTACCCAAAAACGCCTGAATTTGCTGTATATCTGCTACTTATAAACGCCAATGAAACGTAATATTCTTAAACCTCGCCCCTTTATACCACTACGCTCGACCGCTACGTATGGGTTGCTTATTCTGGTTCTTTTCTCTTTGACAAATTGCAGACGGGAAAGTAGTAGAACAACTTCGTCCGAAGAAGCCGAAACCTACAAAAAATTAGCGGCTAACCGCATAAATCTTCCCAATGGCTGGTCGCTTACGCCCACCGGACGAAGTCTCAACTTAGACGATCTACCGCTGAATCTGGTGGTTTCTCCTTCCAAAAAATACGTAGCCGTTACGAACAACGGGCAGAGTACGCAAAGCATTACGTTGATCGACGCACAGACCGAGAAAATTCTTGATACTGCAAAAGTGGGTAAAGCCTGGCTGGGTCTGGCCTTCAGTTCCGATGAAAAACGGCTGTATGCATCGGGCGGAAATGATAATCGGATTCTGGTCTACAAACTTGAGAACGACCAATTGGTGCCTGATCAACCAATTACACTCGGCAAACCCTGGCCCGTAAAAATCTCACCGACCGGTTTGTGCGTCGATGATGCGCGGAATCGGTTGTATGTCGTCACAAAAGAAGACAGTTCTTTATACGTAACAGACACTCAAACACGGGGTGTCATTCACAAATTAAACGTCGGAGCGGCCGCATATACGTGTCTGTTGTCGGCCGATAAGAAAACACTGTTTGTTTCGGTTTGGGGCGGTGCGAAAGTAGTGCTTATCGACGTCGATACGTATCAGATAACTGCACAGATTCCTACCAATAAAAACCCGAACGATCTCCTGCTGACTCACGACGGGAAATACCTGTTTGTCGCCAATGGAAACGACAATACAGTCGCTTTAATCGACGTAGCAAAGCGGCAGGTTCTGGAAACGCTTACTACGTCGCTCTTTCCAAACGCACCCGTAGGCACTACGCCCAACGCACTCGCCATCAGCGAAGACGACAATACGTTATATATCGCCAATGCCGACAACAATTGTCTGGCCGTGTTCGACGTAACGCAGAAAGGGCACAGTCACTCCAGCGGATTTATTCCAACGGGCTGGTACCCGACATCGGTAAAAGTCATTGGCTCTAAATTGTTTGTCACTAACGGAAAAGGGTTTTCTTCGAAAGCCAATCCCAAAGGCCCCAATCCAGTACGTGCACGTACCGCTCAGCAAATAGGGCCAAATCCACAAGCCAATGCTGGCCCTGTTGAGTACATCGCTGGTCTGTTCAAAGGAACCTTGTCAGTCATCGACGTACCAAACACCGACGTACTGGCCGCTTACTCGCGGTTAGTCTATGCCAATACGCCTTATACGAAAAGCAAGGAACTAGAAAGTGAGGGCGAAGCGGGCAACCCGATTCCCCGACGCGTAGGCGCTCCATCTCCGATCAAATATGTCTTTTATATTATCAAAGAAAACCGCACCTACGATCAGATATTGGGCGATATGAAGGAGGGAAATGGTGATGCGGCACTGTGCCTGTTTCCGGAAAAAGTTACCCCTAATCAGCACGCGCTGGCCCGTGAATTTGTGTTGCTGGATAATTTCTACGTCGATGCCGAAGTCAGTGCTGATGGGCACAACTGGTCGTCGGCGGCTTATGCTAATGATTACGTTGAAAAAAACTGGGTGACGAGTTACGGCGGTCGGGGTGGTACGTATGACTACGAAGGCCAGAAAGAAATTGCTCACCCACGCGATGGTTTCATCTGGGATCATTGCCAGCAGGCGGGTATTTCGTTTCGCACGTATGGCTGGTTTGCCGACAACGAAAAAGCGAACATTAAAACCGTCGATGGAAAGTACTCGCCTACCTTCAAGGGATATAACCTTGGCTATATGGACGTAAAGCGGGAGGAGTCCTGGGAAAAAGAGTTTGACCAACTGGTTGCATCGGGCAAGTTACCGACACTGAGTACGTTACGCTTCGGCAACGACCATACATCGGGTGCGCGGGTTGGTATGCCAACGCCTAGTGCCGCCGTAGCCGACAACGATCTGGCCGTAGGACGGTTTGTAGAGCATTTATCCAAAAGCCCGATCTGGAAGGAGTCGGTGGTGTTTATTCTGGAAGATGATGCACAGAACGGCCCCGATCACGTTGACGCCCATCGTTCGATAGCATTTGTAGCCGGTGGATTTGTAAAACGTGGTTTCGTCGATCATACGATGTATTCGACTTCGGGAATGCTACGTACTATCGAGTTGATTTTAGGCTTAAAGCCAATGAGTCAGTACGATGCTGCCGCTACACCTATGTGGCGCTGCTTTGATAAAAAAGTGAACCCGACGCCATTCACAGCGAAAGAACCCGGCATTGATTTGACCGAAAAAAATGTGGCTGTAAACCGTAATTCGAAACGATCTTCGGAATTCAATTTATCTCGCCCTGATGATATTGACGATCTGGTTTTCAGCGAAATTGTCTGGCAAACAGTACGTGGTCAACACAGCGTAATGCCCGCTCCCCGACGAGGTGCGTTCGTCCGTTTGGGTAAAGGTGATGACGACGATGATGAGGAATTTGATGATGACTAACCGTTTAATGAAGAATGTATAGTGGAGAGTTAGGCTATTTCTCCACTATACATTCTCCATTATCCATTTTTATTCGGCCAGATTGAATTTCAACTGAACGCCACCCGACGTTCTGGACGTGTAATAGTTCGTCGATACGAGCGGATCGTTGAAGGTCCGTTCGAAATACAGGTTAAAATTCAAACGCCGACTCACGATGTAGCTAATCTGCGGACGTAACTGGAAGTTAACGTTACCCGCCGTAATAATCTGTTCGGCATCAATCTTCCGCTGAATGGTACGTGTATCGCGGAAGGTAAGCGCACAGGCAAACGTCAGGTCATTTTTGAGCCGCTTGTAGGCACCATTGATCCGGAACGGAATCCGTAAGTTCTGCCGTGTGAAACCAAGCGAAGCCGTCAGATCTTTGCTGCTCAGTTCGGCCACCTGCGAGTTCGAGAGATTCAATGCTACGTCGCGGCTCTGGCTATATTCCAACCGTCCGGTAATTCCTTTCGACTGTCCAGTAGCTGGCTGACCGGGTGCGGCTGGGCTGGGGCTAGAGCCTTTTGTCTGAAACTGAATACTCAACATGGGCGCAAACTTCTCCGACATCGTGATGGTGCTCATGGCAAACACCGGCACAAACTGCCCCTGCTGGTTGATCGAAGCCGCCATTGGGTATCCCTGAACCGCCAGATTCACGTATGCGGCTGTATAATCCAGATTCGAGATAAAATTCCCTACGCTATAGGTTGAGGAATAGTTATGGTTAACGGTAAACGATGTAAATCGTTTCCGAATAAACTCCAGGCCCGACAAGCCATTATACGTCACCTGCCAGTTCGGCAAAGGGAAATTATAGAAGGGAGATAGGCTTGCTTTTTCTACTGGCTGACCACTGTAGGCAGCAAAAAAGGCCGGAATCAATACGTCCTGCGATGTTTTAGTGTATTTGCCTGTTTTCTCTGGATTCGCAGCCGTTAGTTTGTTGATAAAATACTCGCGATATTTCTCAAATTGGTCGAAGATTGGCGACGTATTATCAGAGCGAAGGCCAATAAACGCCGTCCGGAACGACCAGAACGACATACTAAATTGTCCATTTCGAACAGACGAGAACGATTCAAATGGACCACCCTGTGCACCCGGCCGGAAATACTCCTGATAAGCATCTGTGCGATCTAAACGCCAGTTTACAATCATCCGGAAATCTTTGAACGGTTCCAACGTAGTATTGGCTGAAAACTTCCTGGTAATGTTTTGCTGAAAAGCGGTATTCTGCACCGTACTCGGCGACAACCACCCTTTCTGAGCCGCCCGATACGCTATACTACCATCCTGGCTTCCTAACACAAAACCCAAACCCGGTGCGTTATTCTCATCAACGCCGAAAAGTCGGGGTGTTGGCAGGAAACCAGGTAGAATAGTCGATTCCTGTACTGAATACGAGAAATTGATTCCCCGTACTGTAAGCAACGCCCGCGTAAAGTTTTTCAATATCTTACTATCACCCCGTTCAATTTCTTCAATGTCACCCGGATTTCGGGCGAAATTTTTCCGAACAGGTGCGGGCGTATTGGCAAAACGCAGGTAACGTATTTTGTTGTAAAGGCGGATAAGATCGACCCGCCCCGTAACACCCCGTTCTCGTTCGTTACGTATCACATTACCAAACGGTACGCCAAGCGTATCGGAAACACCGAACGAGTTAGCCTGAAACTGATAGCCAATACGATAAATAGCATCGGCCGACATCCAGTCGAGCAGTGGAATCTTGTCAAGTGGTATCCGATACGTAGCGCGGATGTCCTGCACGAAATTCTTCAGACGTCCTAACCGCTTAATGCTATTCAGAATCGAATCGCGTTTTGCTTCCGTATTGATATCGCCAGCAGGTTCGTCAATAATTGAGTTGGCCTGTGCATGATACGTCAGCACCAGATTACGGGTCAGGTTAAATGTCAGATCGTAGTAGCGATTAAAGAGGAAGTATTTCTCAAACTGCGGTGTAATACCATTGGTTGTCAGGTCGGAAGAACGTAGCTGCGTTTTGATAAAACTCCGATCCATATCAGCCCGAATCGACACCAGTGAGGGCAAAAGTGTCAGGTTGAAATCCTTAAGCCAACGCAAATACGGTGCTTCGAACGACTGTACATTCCGGAACGGTTCAAATGCTTTTGGTTGCCCGGCAAACGTATACGCGATTCCGCCACGATGCTGCTGTTGCAAATACTCCTGTGTCAGAATATTTGTCCGCTTGGTATCATTAAAAGCATACGTAAAAGCAAGATTTTCAAAATCCCAGAAATGTGATTTGGCATTTGGGTTAGTCTTTACTTTCCGGACATTAGAGAAGTTATACCCCCGGCGCGTCGTATTATCCTGCACAAGCTGACGATAACTTTCCCGTTCTGCTTCCGATTGCTTGGTCGAGAGCGACGTCTCTAATGGCATATCAGGATCGAGCGGATCAAAGTGTGGATCTACGTTCCGGTGGTCATAGTTGACATATAACGGAATACGAAGTCCCCAATTTGCCGGCAGGAATTTGTCGACCGCGATGGCCGACGAAACCCCAAATTCCGAGGTAGTTTCGAGCGCACGATCACCGATCCGCGTTTGCACACCGCCAAATCCGAACGTAGTGATACGTCCTGAAGCCGTTAATGTACCCAAATCAGCCAGTTTTAGATTCACAGAACCAATACCAGCTGTTCCGGCATGTTGGTCGTAGCCGTTTGCCCGAAGTTCATTGACCCAGATAGTAAACGTTTTTGGTCGTTCGCCATCGCCCATAATACCAGGATTACGCACCCCAATCATTATTGACTGCACCGAACTCAAATCCGGATTACCAACGATGGTAAGCCTGTATCGACCATTAACTGACGATAAACTAAATGGCAATGAGGTCTGGCGAGTTAAACTTCTGTTACGTGCTGCCTTGAGATTTACTAACTCTTCAAACGCAAGATCTAACTCATTTACAGATGGCCACACAACAGAGGCATCCTGATTGCCCGGCGGAGTTGCCTTCAGACCCGGAATTTCGATTTCATAATAGTTGTCAGTATAATCTGTACCCAATCGCACAAAAGCCGATACCTGTCCATCTTCATTATCGGGATTGTGCATGTGGATAAACATTTTGAGCCGTTCCCGAAATAACAAGTTGAAGTTCGTATTACGGAAAGCCCCCCGCGAATCTTTATCCCGTAGGTTTGTTACGCTCAGCCGCATCGACTGCTCATTCAATTCAACCGTATTTACTGCCGTAAAATCACGGTCACGTTGATAGCCCGGAGGCACGGTATACGGGAATTTATCTCCCCCCTGTGCGGTCGTCTGCACACTACTATTTTCTTCAATATTTACGGTAGATACGGTAAAGTTGGCGTCGTAGGGTTCAGGAACTTCCTGCAAACCACGCTGGGTAAGGTCGCCGGTGTATTTACGATACTGGTTGGCTTCCATCTGCAACTGCGAAAAACGGAGCACAACAGGCTGGTCGAAGTCGGTCAGATACATCCGCATGAACCGAATCGACTTAAAGCCATTGATACTGCCTACTTTACGTAGTGGCTCCCGCACCGGAATCCGGAACTGATACCAGTTCACTACGCCCCCCGGTGCGCCCGCCGATGGTACTGATACTTTATCGACAATATACTTCTGCCCTACTTCCAAACGCCCTGGGCGAAGGTCAATTTCATATTCGTAATACGCTTCAGTGTCATTAATGGTGTTATCGATGTTCAGATCTTCGATGTCGGGAAGGACCGATGAAGCTGGAGTTAAAATCTGGGTACTTCCAACACTTTCGGGGGAGTTGTTTTCCATACCCATGTACTTCTTGTATCGCGCAACAATATATTGTTGCGCATCAGCCTCTTCGCCCAGATAGAATTTAAAATCATCGCCCGAAGGGTCATCCTGTATTTCAGCTAAGGCTGCTGGGTCGGTTACCCGTGACTCAACGGCTCTTATATAATTCTGAAAGTGCGTTTTTTCAGCGTCGTTCCTTAATCCATCCAGACCAATATCCTGCTGCTCACGGCCACCACTCGGAAACGCGTTGGTTACAAACTGCTGCTTCGGAGCTCGTCCCCATGCCGTGGGGTCTGTACCGCGCTGGCGTGTTGTAGTGACGGTATCGCCATCAACCGGGAAGCCATTTTCGAACGTATAACGACCATCCTTCATTACGTCTTCCGAAACATCGCCCAGATTGAAAACCAGTTTACCACCGGTCGTGTTGTTGATGTTCTTATTCGGATCGTTACTACCACGAACCCTACCAGCTTCGCCCGTAACAAACGGGTCCATCAGCCAGAACGTAACGTTTTCTACGTTGGCATTGTCGAAATCAATGTCCGACGCAATTGCTCGCGTAACAGCGCCAAAATTTTGCTTCGGATTAGAGAGCAACCCGGCAGCACTTAGATTTGGGTTGTAGTTGTATATACCCCGTTCACTTGGGAAATACGCTACGTCCAGAATGTTCTCCGGAAGCTGAACGGGTCTGGCCGACCGGCCTGGAAATAAATCTGTTGGCAAAAAATACCGTTCATATACGTGCCGATTTGCATCTTCCGGATCGACATTTGTTGAAACGGATACTGTACCCTGCGCATAAATGGTTGGGTCGACGGAATAGACCGAAATACGAGCACGGTTATAGGCATACGGCAAGGGGTCAGCAAAGGAACCTTGCGGAAACTGCTGGGGAGTAGCTCCCAAACGCCAGCGAGTTGGCTGACGGGTCAGGTCGAAAATGGTACGTGCCGCTTCGAAATCGTCCAGATAACTTTCGTTGTTCGCACGCTGGTTTGTGCCCGGAAACAGTTGCGCTACCTCCCCATTGATCTGAATCGTCGACAATTCTTTGGTTTGTACAATGGGCAATGCATCGAGCAGTCGGGTCAGGCCGGGCGAATCTTTCCGGTAATTAGCACTAAGCCCAACAATCGTATTATTAACAGGCTCATTGCCGAGTGCTACGCGAGTCAGATATCCAGCGGGCGTCTCTTTCATGTGCATGGCCGTCAGCCCAACCGTAAAGTCGCGGTTGATCATGTAATCGAGCCGCGTACCGACAAGTGTACGTATCTGATTCTGAAATAAATCGGGCTGTTCGTAGCTAATACGAATTTCACGACCTGAATTCGTAACACTTTCATTGATGATACGTAGTCGGCCAATCTGTGCTTCCAGTACGTAATCCTGACCCGGTGTCAGCGGCACGCCACCGGCTGTTACCTGCACCGATTGTTCATTAACGCCATACGGCAATTGCACCTCCGCGCCATTGCCCGACTGGAAAGAACCTTTCAGGAAAAACTTATTTTTATCAGCAATCTGTTGCGCATCAGCCAACGTAGTGTTATAGAGCTGATTGAATGTGTACTTGGCTTTCAGATCCGCTTCGTCGGGACCAAACTGCCGATCAAGGTAAGAGCCAAACGGCTCCAGAACCGGGAAGATAATTTTTCCGTATCGACTATCTATCGTGATGTTATCAACAAAATCAAAGTTTCCGTCGGGCTGCGCGTCGAGTTGCTGGTTGAGTCGGTCCATCCCAAAAAGTTGTACCAACGGGCGGTTCTGCGTCAGACGTCCTTCCTGTAAGTTCGGGTTGTCGATACCTGTCAAGTCATCTTTATAAATAATCCGAAGCTGGAATCCTTGTCGGGTAATCTGCGCCGTGTTGAGCGAATAGATGTTTTTCATCATCAGATTCCACATCGGCAATTGCAGGTTGTTACGTAACGTTGCGGATTTCAACAACTTGAGTACCAACACCTGATCATCGGCCCGCGACTGATAATCTTCAGTCAACTCACCAACCTTATAGCGTCGGCCCTGATACGTATATTCGTAGGCAACGGCCAGAATCTCGTCATTACGTAACGGTGTAACGAGCGAAATATAACCCAGTTCGGGCTGGAGTTTGTATTCACGGTCGGTCAGGCGCTTGGCACCACGTAGCAGATCGTAATCGGTTCCTTTCGCCAGATTATAGCTAGTTGTCAGCACCTCGTTGGTCCGGTCAACTTGCCGAAACAGATTGGTGGCCTGTGCGGTCAACTTGCCGAAGAGTCCGTTGGCTACGTTATCGGTTGGCGTCCGGTTGTTCCGCGTAAACGGCGACATGTTCGGGTTCGCCTGATTATATGGATTGCCTTCACCCAAATCCTGAAAACCTACTACGTTACGTAGCGATTCAGTAGTGTTGGTCCGGTTAGTTACGTAGACCTCAATACGTGTGATATTTACCCCCGAAGTTACCTGCGGCAACGTCTTCAGCGCCCCTTCATAATTTGCCCGGAAAAACTGCGACAGGAAGAAGTGGCGGTTTTCATCGTATTGGTCAGCCCGAATTTCAAATGGGCGATTCGACGTACCTCCCCGTAGAACGATTTCCTGTTTTCGTGAGCGTTGTTGAGAGGCTACCAAGGTAGCATTAAGTCGGCCAAAACGAAGCTGGGTTTTAATACCGAAAAGGTTCTGCACACCCGGAATCAACTGGCTATTAACAGCCCAGCTAATATTACCGACTTCGAGCCCCTGTAAAATACTTTCGTTCTGTGGCGTAAATCCGGGTAGTTTCCCATCAGCACCGGGCAAATTGGGCACACCGGGTAAGCTAGGCGCGTTTGGCAGATTAGGTAAGCCTTGTCCGGTACCGAATGCGGGTAAACCTCCACCCGGTTTATAATTAAGTTTCAGCGCATTCTCAAAGTTAAAACTGGCTTTCGTATCGAAATTGGCCAGTACGCCCAGCCGTTCACCAATCTTACCATTGAAGTTGATACTAATCTGCTCATTAAAAATAAAATTCCCATTCCGGCGCTGCTGTACCGGAATATCAGGACGGTCATTGAACTGATAGAGATAGCCAAAATCGAGTGTAACGAATCCGTTCGGCTTAAAATCGACCTGGCTTCCGCCGAAAATCCGGTCAATAATGGGAGGCAGTTCGAGTTTTGGAATCAATCCCCGCCCACTCATGGCGCTTTGCCCATCGCGCTGTGAACTATACTCGCGCAGAATGCTTTTTTCAACCCGCTGATTTTGAAGCTGATTGAACGTAGAGAATGGAATCGTTTCAGCCGGTCGATACGGCATTCCGAACTGCGAAGGTGGTAGTATAGGACCCGGCGTTACCGTTCCTGAAGAGGCTGGTGTTGTCTGGTCACTACGTCCTTCTACAGAATTCGCCAAAGGCGCTCCTGACAGCGATACGCCCGTCTTAACACGTTCTGATACGCCTATACCTCCATTTGATCCAAGTCGAAAATCGGTCGATACGCCTTTTGGGTCACGCAGAATAAAAGGAGACTTTGATGGCCGTTCTGAGAAGCGGGTTGCCCGGCGGTCTGGCCAGTTTATCGTTGGTCGACGATTGGCGTTACGTAAGGCCCGAATGCTGTCATTCCGATCTTCAAGTGCCTTTTTTACCGAATCGGCACGTATAACAGCCCTACGGCGTGCCTGCGCGCGGGCAGAGTCGGCAGCCGCTTGTTGCCGCCGTGCAGCCGCCCCACGTCGGGCCGGTGCTGGCTGGTCCTGGCCAAAGCTGCTGCTTACCCCTAAAAGCATCCAGCAACCCACTATCAACCAACCGTTTGGCATAAACAGAAACCGGCTGATAAGGGCAATAGGCGTGCTAATTACAGTATTGTGAACAAAGTAGGGGTTCACCATTGAGAAGGTACTTTCGGGTTCAGTATTAGTAGCGTATGGTTCGTTATTCTATCAAACGGCCAGCCTTGGGCCAATCGTTTAACGATACCGCATATTTTTTATTTATTCTTCGAGCATATTTTTTGGCTATACGGTAACAAAAGTAAGAATTAACCTGACTTCATACGAAGCTTGCCGATCTATTCTCCGAATTTCTCCTGACCGGTACCACTGGCGTCTACAATTACCGGGCCAACTCTGTCTAAAATTCCTTATTTGAGCTTCTGGTTCGCTTCGAAACAACGATTAGTAGATACAATCAATCAATATTAACCAAGAAAGCGTATATATATGAACGTAACGTAGTGAATCTATTCCCTTCTTCTATTATGTAGTAATCGTCTGATAGTTATCAAATTGGCTTCTATTGGCACAAAATACGTATAATTGAGCTATGGAAATTTCATTTATTGGTGCTGGTAATATTTCCTGGCACCTTGCTCCGGCACTCGAAAATTCGGGCCATCATATCAACGAAATATATAGTCGACAGCTTCAACATGCCCGTCAGTTAGTCAATAATTTATATGATGCACATACACACTCCGAATTAAATTTTGCCGATAGTCCTTCACAATTATTTATTCTGGCGGTTCCCGACGATGCTCTTGAAGAGGTTTGCTCACGGCTCGTTCTCCCCGAAAATGCAATTCTTGTTCACACATCAGGCGGGCGTTCGCTCGACTCCCTGGCCCATTGGATGAGTATTTACAGCGACGTACCAGTTCAAACGGGTGTTTTTTATGCGCTTCAAACGTTTACACGCGGACAACTTCTGATGGCATTCGATGAGATTCCGCTTTGTATTGAAGCCAGTGACCCACAAACAGAAGATATACTGGTTACATTAGGCCAATCGGTCAGTGACATTGTATACCTTGTTACGTCGGAAGAACGTCGTTCATTACACGTAGCAGCGGTACTGGCCTGCAATTTCACCAATCATCTTCTGGCACTTTCTCATGATCTGACCACGCGTGAAGGATTAGAATTTGACTTGCTACGTCCACTGATTGCAGAGACCTTTCGCAAAGGTTTAGCCGCCGAAAATCCTGCTGATGTACAGACAGGCCCGGCTCGGCGGGGAGATCAGACAACAATCGAAACACACCTGAACTACCTCATCAATCAGCCCCGGTTATCAGCAATCTATCAGTTATTGACCGACAGTATCCAACATTATTATCGCCCACCTCTATGAGCCATATTATCTTATTTCTAGCAACTTTCTTCTGCTATAGCTTGCCTTCGTTGGGCCAATGGCAATTACAGACGGTAAACACCGATGCCAATTTTCGATCAGTCAGTATTGCAGGTCCCAATATAGCCTGGATCGGTGGCAGCAAAGGAACATTTCTACGCACGATTGATGGCGGAAAAACATGGCTCACCGGCAGTGTTCCCGATGCTCAAAACTGCGACTTCCGCGATGTTCAGGCCATTAATGCCCAAATGGCCTACCTCATGAGCGCAGGACCGGCCGAACAAGGTCAGGCTCGCATCTACAAAACAATTAACGGTGGCCAGACCTGGACGTTACAATACGAAACAAAAAAGGCAGGTGTTTTTTTCGACGGTATTGCGTTCTGGGATAAACAGCACGGTCTTGTTTTTAGTGATCCCGTAGAAGGTCGCTGGTTCATGCTGACTACTGACGATGGTGGGCAAACCTGGCAGCCCGTTCCACATTCGTCGCTTCCAATCATGGAGCCTAACGAAGCTGCTTTTGCCGCTAGTGGTACGTCGCTGATTGTACAGGGTAAACGTAACGCCTGGATTGCTTCAGGCGGAGGCACGGTCGGGCGAGTTTTTCGATCAATTGACCGGGGCCGAACCTGGGGAGTTAGTGTTACGCCTTTACCGGCGGGTGAGGCAACAGGGCTTTTCGGTATGCAGTTTTTCAATGAGAAAGTAGGAATGGTTGTTGGCGGGAATTACAAGAAAGAGCAATTGCCCGGCCCCAAC
Source organism: Spirosoma daeguense (assembly GCF_054776875.1). NCBI lineage: Bacteria > Pseudomonadati > Bacteroidota > Cytophagia > Cytophagales > Cytophagaceae > Spirosoma > Spirosoma daeguense. Next base: position 190,905 of record NZ_BAAHBF010000003.1, on the reverse strand, counting down.
GTAGCTATTAGCCGCGATGGCGGACAGACTTGGCAGCGGGTTGCTGCTACCGACCCACCGGGATTAAAGGAAGCGATTGCTTTACTCCCAAACGATCGTCTGCTGGCAGTCGGCCCATCGGGAAGCAGTATTTCGGCCGATCAGGGTCAAACCTGGCAGCAACTCGATAGCGAAGGATTTCATTCTGTAGCCTGCGCCAAAGGAACCTGTTATGCCGTTGGGGCCAAAGGTCGAGTAGCCATCCAGCAGTTTAAATAAAAACGCATAGGGCAAGGGGCATAGGGTAAAAGTTGATAGCAGGAATATCCATGCCCTTTGCCCCATGCGTTTTTATTTTCGAATCAATATCGGCTCTCCGCTGAAAACGTAGTACCTTTGCGCCCAGTTTGTTATCATTTTCTTAAAACATCCCAATTATGTCTGCCACGCTTGACACCGTGAGTTTGTTAGCCGACCGCATCAACGCGCTGGAGGAATCGTCCACGCTGGCGATGACCAAGAAAGCCCGTGAACTGGCCGCGCAGGGACACAAAGTGATTAGCCTGAGTGTCGGAGAGCCAGATTTCAAAACCCCTCAGCACATCTGCGAAGCTGCCAAGAAAGCCATCGACGACGGTTTTCACGGTTATTCCCCCGTAGCTGGCTATCCCGATCTTCGGAAAGCAATCGCTGATAAATTCAAGCGTGATAATAATATCGACTGGAAGCCTGAAAATATTGTTGTATCAACGGGTGCCAAACACTCACTGGCCAACGTGATTCAGGTGCTGATTAACCCCGGCGATGAAGTCATTATTTTCTCGCCATACTGGGTTAGTTACTCCGAAATGGTAAAACTGGCCGAAGGTAAAGCGGTGGTGATCGACGGTGCGTTCGACAATAACTTTAAAGTAACGCCCGAACAGTTCGAAGCGGCTATTACCGAACGTACTAAAATCGTTATGTACGCGTCGCCAAACAATCCAACCGGTTCTATTTATTCGGAAGCTGATTTGCGCGCCATTGCCGACGTAGTGGCTCGCCATGAAAACATTTTTGTACTGGCCGACGAAATATACGAATACATCAACTTCACGCCAGAAGGGCATTTCAGCATTGGCTCGGTTCCAGAGATTGCTGAACGTGTTATTACGGTTAATGGCGTGGCGAAAGGCTTTGCTATGACGGGCTGGCGTATTGGCTACATCGGAGCCGCCAAATGGATTGCTGATGGCGTTGAAAAACTACAAGGTCAGGTTACCTCGGGCACGAACTCAATTGCTCAGAAAGCAACGGTTGCTGCCCTGAATGGCCCACTGGAGCCTTCGCAGGAAATGGCCAAAGCCTATCAGCGTCGGCGTGATCTGGTAGTAAAACTGCTGAAAGAAGTACCTCATTTCCGAACGAACGTACCCGAAGGTGCTTTTTACGCCTTCCCAGATATTAGCTATTACTACGGTAAATCGGATGGTACGACCACAATTCGTAACTCGGATGACTTCGCTGAATGGTTGTTGGCAACGGCATACGTAGCGACCGTTGCGGGTTCGGGTTTCGGCGCTCCTGATTGCCTGCGTATCTCAACAGCAGCCTCTGATGAAGCCCTTACCGAAGCCGTTACACGGATCAAAGATGCGGTTGCTACGTTGAAATAGAGCTTAATTCTTTGCAAACAGAACGTCGTTCGTTTCTGGTAAATCAGGCCTTTTCCTGACAACTAGAAACGAACGACGTTCTGTTTATCGCGTCTATCGGTTTCCAAATGGTACTACAACTTTCAGACTTAAGTTACGCCCCATATTAAATACACCGCTACGGCCGGTGGCTTCGTTGACACCAAAATATTTAAGCCGGTTCTGATGACTCTGATATGCTACGTCGAATAAGTTCTGCACCGTGAAGTAAACAGATACCATGGTTCGGCCTTTACCGTTAATGATGTCACTACCAGCCCCAACATTAACCAATGCATAGCCGGGTGTTTCGGTTTCGGTTCCATACGCCAGCAACGCTTCGTTTTGACGCCAGTTATTTTCAATTTCCAGCAACGCGTACATATTTCTCCAATGATTACCAGCTTCGGCCTTCGTAAACTTCACCTGACTGATCAGACGTGGTGGCGGCAGAAAAGGCAGGTACTTCGCCGAATCATTTTTTGCCGATAAATTTCGCGAACGTACCAGCGAATAGCTGCCGGTGAAATGAAACCAGCGTGCCGAACGTGGGTTAACCGTTACCATGGCTTCTCCACCAAATAACACAGCATTTCCCTGTGTATAGCGATACGTCAAAATAGGCCGGGCCGGATCAACAATCGAATCGCGACCAAAGCGATCAAGCACTTTCTCCGAATACGTATAATTATTGATACGATTCTGAAACAGACTGGCTGTTACTGTTACGTCGGGAGATTCGTAGTTAATCCCTAAATCAGCCTGAAATGATGTTTCTGACAGCAGATTGGGACTACCAATTTCATAACGGAACGTACCGGCATGTTCGCCATTGGCCGACAGTTCCGACGTAGCAGGCGCCCGGAAACCGCGTCCCAGGTTCGCTTTGATAATCCAGCGGCTCGATAATGAGTACGTAGCACCGAAACTCGCCGTTGGGTTCGAATAGGTCTTATCCAGACCACCAAAACGGGTTTCGCCACCCGCAATTGGGCTTTCGCTAAATACGCCATCGGCGCTGGCATAGAGCTTATTGATTCGCATCTGCCGAACGTCCATCCGCAAACCGCCATTCAAGGTTAATCGGTCAGTTTTCTTTTGCGCGAACACGAATAATCCGTTATCAAATGACCGATAGCCGGGATAAAGTACATCGAGCCCCAGGTTCTGATTATACTGCGAAAGACCATTACCGCCGATTGTAAAATCCCAGCCGTTACCACCACTGAGGTAATATTTAAGATCATAGAATACGTTTTGCAGATAGAAATACAGGGCAGGCTGGCCCGGTGTAAGCGTACTGGCAAACTCCTGCCGACGGTTCTGACTATAACTTACAATTCCGGCCAGATTGCCCTTTCCTATCTTCACGAACGTATTCCACGAAAACTTGAGGTGATTCAGGTTCTGATAGTTAGCCGGGTCGATAGACCGTCCTTGCAACGTAGCGTCAGACACGGGGGCCAGTGCTTCTGAATCGCTCGAAACACGAACCAGTTCCTGAAAACGGCCACTACGGTCACGTTCGCCCGTTACGATATTGATATCCTGATGCCAGTTTGATACGTAGACCTGAGAATAACCCCACGAACGATTAATACCTATCGTTCCGTTAAAATCGTATTCGCGATAGGCCGAACCGTATACGCGTCCGTCGTAACGATTCTGATAATTTCCCGCACTTTTTGTACTGGCCCTGAATCGGCCAAACAAGCCTTTTTGCGAGGTTCCTTCTACCATCACCGAACCGCCAACCATGCCGTTATTGCTCTGGTAGTTGGTCAGTAACTGACCACGAAATACGCCAGCTTCGGGCGGGCGGGCCGAAATCAGACTCATTACGCCACCCAATCCATCCGACCCATACAACAAACTGCCCGCGCCTTTGATAATCTCGTAACGGTCGATACTGTATTCATCAATTTGCAGGGCATGTTCTTCACCCCACTGATTGTCTTCCTGCCGAACGCCGTCATGAACCGTAATAACCCGATTGAAACCCAGCCCGCGAATAACTGGCTTGGATAAGCCAACACCCGTGGTTATCTGCGACATACCGGGCAATTTTCCAACGGCGTCGACCAAATTCGTAGAACTGTTCTGAAGCCACTGAATTTTGTTATAGGTCATTATCGGTACCGGGCTGTCTTTCACAGTCGAACCAGTTGTTAGACCCGTAACCACAACCTCCTGCAACTCAGCCGCATCAGGTTCAAGTACGAAGTCGGACGTTGTTGTACCTGTTAAAAGGCGAACGGTACGTAATTGATTTTTATAGCCTAGAAAGCGAATATCCACTTTATGCGAGCCAGCAGGTAAATTAACCAATTGATATTGACCGAGTGTATCGGTACTGGTGCCTTTTTGCAAGCCCGGAAAATAAATCGTAACCCCAACAATAGGCTGTCGGGTGCCTTTATCGGTGATTTTACCAACAAGTGTCGCTTGAGCTGATACCAGAGCTGGCACCAGCATGAAAATAAGGAGTAGTCGATGCATGAAGCGAGGAGTAACATTTGAGAAAAACCAATGAATTACTCATGCCCATAGTGTCATACCATACCAATTCATTCCTCGCTTGAGGTTGTAAAGGCATAGAACTATCAGACATGAAAATAAGGAATTAACTCAAAGCACGGGAGGGCCTCGGTGCTGAAATGCCGTATGGACGGTTTGAAAACTAATCTGTCTCGCGGGTTCCGTTACGGTCAGAAACAGAAAAACAATCAGTGCAGTTAACACTAAGCCAACTACGTCCGGATTCGTGTAAAAAGCATTGGTAAACGCGTCGAGCCAGATCAGCTCATCGCGAGTGTGCGCGTGTTTCGGAAATTCTGTTCCCGGCGATGATTTGTACGGGTGCGCGTGGCAAATGATTGTTCCATCGGTTAATCGGTGGGCATGGCGAAACACCACTCCGTTGACCAGTACGGCAACGTACAGACCAAGCAGGAAGCGGGCAATCCCAAACCGACAATTTGCTAGACGAAACACGCTAATACAGAATGTTATTCCACAAAAATACAAATCAACAAATACATCTCCTCCTTTATTTCATTGTATCAATTGATGAATTAATTGAATTGGCATCAAAATTGACAGGGTAATAATATAGAAATAAGGTTATACGAGTGACAACAATTTTACGTAATTTACTGTCTGATAAAAAAAACTTTTAATTAACTTTTTTTTGTCGACCTTGATTTTGTATTAATACAAGGTTAACTTTGATTTTAATTGAAAGCAGGCTACCCGACACAAGTGCGCAAGTTTGTTTATCTCCGTAACCGTACACTTAACTACAAAATTTTAGTCCTGAGCCAATGAGAAATGTTAGACTTTACATGATTTTTCAATGGGTCGTTTTTCTGCCCATTATTTTACCACTCTGCCTGATTTACGGAGCAATACGGGGAGCAATGCAAATGGCAGAACGTGTGATGGATCAACTCGTTGATGATGTAATTCCGAATGGGAAACCACACCCAACTGTTGATTGACTGAACCAGACTCAGCCAGGCAAAAGCCGCGTCTGCATGTTTTCTAACCAGACGCGGCTTTTGTGTTTATACCCTAAGCTCGCCTACTCGAACAGGCGATCTAAATCCTTGTCTTTATAGCTTTCGTTATCCAGCTCCAGAAACTCCTCCCAGAAAGGATCGCTGGGTAAACCTGCCCGAAAAATAAGTGGTTCCTTCTTTACAGGATGGATGAAGTAAAGCCGACGAGCGTGCAAATAGATTTTCTTGTCCGCCACCGCCCGGTCATATCCATATTTAATATCTCCACGAATCGGGCAACCCATATGTGCCAGTTGCGACCGGATCTGATGCGGCCGACCAGTTATTGGATTTACTTCGAGCAGATAGTGTTCATTAATTTTCCCTAATACCCGATACGATAATTCGGCTTTCTGGGAGCCCGGAACCTCGTAATCGTAAACGGCTACCTGATTTTTCTGCTCATCTTTCACCAGCCAGTTCACCAGCTTATCGGCGTCTTTTGGCGGCTTTCTTCGAACAACAGCCCAATACGTTTTCTGCACCTGCCGTTTCCGGAAAATTTCCGTCATTCGTTCCAGCGCTTTCGAGGTACGTGCCAGCACAACCAATCCGCTCACTGGTCGGTCGAGCCGATGCACTAAGCCAAGGAAAACCTCGCCGGGTTTATTGTACTTTTCTCCAATATAATCTTTCGCTACGTCCAGCAACGTAACGTCGCCCGTACGGTCGCCCTGTACCAGAATACCGGGTTCTTTATTAACAATCAACAGGTGGTTATCTTCATAAACTACCTGAAATGGTCTCTTTTTCATAGTTATACGGTCGAACTGGCGCACTAACAGGGAGTTTGCCAAATTAAATGCACTGCATACAGCAGGCTGGTGCGCCAGTCCAACCACGTTACGTTAACTCAATACGCTTCTTTCTCGTTCGGAAATGTATTCGCTTTCACATCATCGACGTAGTGCGCAATGGCTTCCGTCATCACTTTATGCAGTTCGGCGTATCGACGCAGGAAGCGCGGTTTAAATTCGTTGTTGATACCCAACAAATCGTGGAAAACCAGAATTTGCCCATCGGCATCTGGCCCTGCGCCAATTCCGATGGTTGGAATTCGAAGTTGCTGCGACACTGTTTTGGTTAAAGTAGCCGGAATTTTTTCGAGCACAAGGCTAAAACAGCCCAGTGTTTCAAGCATCTGGGAATCTTCGATCAATTTCTCCGCTTCGGCCTCTTCTTTAGCTCGCACGGCATACGTACCAAATTTGTAAATCGATTGTGGTGTTAGCCCCAGATGGCCCATTACAGGAACACCCGCACTCAAAACCCGCACAATCGATTCTTTTATTTCGAGCCCTCCCTCCATTTTAACAGCATGAGCACCCGACTCCTTCATGATACGTATCGCCGAACGTAACGCTTCCGATGAATTGCCCTGATACGACCCAAACGGCAGATCGACCACCACCAACGCCCGTTTAACGGCGCGAACTACCGAACTGGCGTGGTAAATCATCTGATCTAACGTAATGGGCAATGTTGTTTCGTGGCCCGCCATTACGTTAGATGCCGAATCGCCAACCAAAATCAATTCAACGCCAGCCGCATCAACTACCCGCGCCATCGAATAATCGTAGGCCGTTAGTGCTGAAATCTTCTCACCTTTATTTTTTAACTCCTGAATGGTATGCGTCGTAACGCGCTTGATATCGGGATTATGAACAGACATTGTGGGCAGTTGTACGGTTGTGAAGTTGTAAAGTTATAAAGTTGTAAGGTTATAGAGTTATAAAGTTTGAACACAGCAGCCAACCATACAACCCTATAACCCTACAACTTTATAACTCTATAACCTTACCTTGGTATTAGCCAGGACTCAGGATTAAGCTTGGTAAACTCCTTCCAGATCTGGAACTGGATTTCAGAAACACCGTTTTTGTCGGTAGCCACTATGCCAATGGGCTCACGCGCTTTTACCCGCTGACCAATCTGAACCGATACACTTTTCAATTTGGCATAAACCGTAAAATAATCGCCATGCTGAATAGCTACTACGTTATTCATTCCCGGCATACTCGTTACGTCCTGAACGATACCGTCGTATACGGAACGAACACCTTCGCCAGCGTTTGTCTGAATATCGACACCCTGATTTTCTACGAAAATCCCTTTTAAAACCGGGTGGGCTTTACGTCCGAAATGATCAGAGATAAACCCTTTTGTGACGGGCCAAGGTAATCGCGAACGCGATGAGGTAAAGGATGTAGCAAGAGCCGTTTCCTCATCGTTCAGGTTGTTATTACGTCGTTCATCAGGCTTCTTCACAACTTCGGCTTCTCCGGCCTTGTCGATACGTTCTACTTTCGCTACGTCGGCAGGAGCTGGTTTTTCTCCCGCTTTTTCAGCAGCGGCAATGGCTTCTTCGGCCCGTTTACGTTCAGCCGCTTTTCGAGCCGCTTCAAGCTTAGCAATACGTTCGCGCTCGGCTCGTTCACGCGCTTCCCGTTCAGCTCGTTCTTTGGCTTCGCGAGCAATGATACGTGTAATCATCGCTTCGAGTCGATTTACAGCTCTACGGCTTTCGGCCAGTTCAGTTGCCAGTTCAGATTCTTTCTGACTCAGTTCCTTCACAACAGCATTTTTTTCGGTTTTCAGCGTTTCCAGCTTTTTGGTTTCGCCTAGTTTTACGGTTAAAGTGCTACGTTGCTCTTCACGTTTACGCTGTGTAGCCTGTTGCTTTCCATCGAGCATAGTTCGCACGTTATTCATCTGCCGCACCTGACTTTGCCGGGCGTTGGAATATTGACGCAGGTATTTATACCGTGCTACTAACTGGTTGAAATTATCGGCCGCAAATAGAAAACCCAGCGGATTAACCTGCTGGCGTCGTTTGTCGGCGGCATAAATCATGGACGAATACTCGCGCTTTAGTTTGTTTAAATCTTTGGTAAGCGCATTGATGGCCTGACGGAGTTCGGAAATTTCAGTTTCGGTCAGGCGAATATCTTTGTTTAATAAGTTAATCTGATTCGACTGTGTCTGAATCTGCTGATTTAGGGCTTTAAGTTGTCCGAGGCCAACCTGTTTTTCGGAAGTTGTCTGTTTTAGAATCGTATTAATCTGGCCCATGCGCTCCAGATTCTGCTTTTTTTCCTTTTCCAGCGCCTGCCGATTACGTAAGGTTTGTTGCTGCTGTTGCTGAGCCTTCACAGAGCCTCCCAGCCAGCAAAAACCAAGCAGAATCAACCCAGTTAGAATTTGGCGCATAAACCAGAAAGAAAACCGAAAGTGGGAAAGCATAGGTACTGAAACAACTCTAAAAGTAAAGATTACATGTCGGGGTTAACAAATTGATACGCTGGTAACAGGTAACGACTCACTAAATTAAGGACGGCGCTGGTAACTTGCTGGAATTGTGAACGGAAATCCGGGCGTTTGATCAGCCAGTTCTACTTTACTATGTTTGATTCGTAACAACGTCTGATTCAATTGCCCATCGGTTTTCGACTGATAATCAAGAGTTGCCTGACTTCCGTATGGAAACAGATAAGTAGCAAGCGAAGTAAAATCTTCGTACTCCATCCGAAGGGTATTTTTGGTCGATGGTTCCGACAATGTCAGTTTCTTTAATTTCCGATCCTGCTCACCAATATAGTTTTCAACCACTAATTTACCCTCGCTCTGGCGCAAAAGCAGATTACCATTTTCACCCTTACTCTTTTGAGCAGGCGCATTCGGCAGCGGCAAATTGCCAACAAGCAACGCTTGTAATAACTCAAAACTCATCTGAAAATTAAACTGCCGACTCAATGTTGAAAAGTCTGAAGCAGCATATTCTCGATGAATTTTATCGATAATCATAATCGAATCGCGGGTGATTTGGGCTCGAACTGCCTCTATGCCAAGTTTCGAAACCGAGATCCAAATCAGGCTATCTTTACGTACCCGAATCGTTACGTTGGCATTGTCGATTTCCTGCTTTGGACTTTTAAATGACAGCTTCGATTTCGTTGTCAGGTAACGAAAATCAACTTCTGCTACGTTGGCACGAGCTAGTTCATTTCCTCCGGTAGCTGCTGGTGGAATTGTCGGAGCATCGGTAGTTGGCGAAGGTGGCTGACGTTCAACCACCTTCGCAGTATCGGGCGGAGTAGTTGGTGTAGTTGAAGACGTAGTATGCGTTAGCTGTTGTCTTCGGCACCCTTCGGAGGTAGCAAATACGCTCAGCAACAGCGCAAACAAAATATGTTTATTCATTTAGGGTAGTTTCGGCTTCGATTTCATGACGAGCAACTGTCAGAAAATCGAAACTGTTTTACAGCTTGCCGGTAGCAATTTTTTTGTCCAGCTCAGGACTGCCCCCGCCTTTGACTTTGGCCTGCTTCCACTGCTCTAATGCCTTATCGTGCTGGCCGAGTTGGTAAAGTACGTCGCCGTAGTGTTCAATAATTGTTCCACTTACATTGGCCGGATTTGCCAGTGCTTTTTCCAGATACTGACGTGCCTTAGTATAATCTTTCGCTACGTATAGCACCCATGCGTAAGTATCCAGATACGTAGCGTTGGTCGGATTTCGTTCCACCAGTTTCTGCGCCAGTTGCTGTGCCCGCTGAAGCTTGTCTTTTCGTAGCGAGAGAAAATAACTGTAATTGTTCAGTACGTGGTCATTCAACGGATCTACTTTTAATACAGCTTCGTAGGCTTCGTCAGATTTAGGGTAATCGCCTAGTCCGTTGTAAGCATCGCCCAACTGAGCGTCGATACCTTTTCTCAATTCTGTATTTGTACTGGCAGCCAACAATTTACGACTTTCCTCGAGCGCATCGACAGCTTGCTGGTATTTTCGTTTGAATAGATTGGCAGACCCGTTAGAATACCAGAACAATCCCTGCGTTGGAAATACTTCGAGTGCCTGCTCAGAGTGAACCAGTAAGCTATCAACGTGATTCAGTTCACCATCTAACTGCAATAAGGCACCCCAGACTTCATAAATGGAACCATCGAGTTTGGCAGCTCTGGCGTAGGCGTCGCGTGCTTCCACTTTTTTACCCTGTTGCACCAGCAAATCGGCTAGCATAACCTGTGTTTTAGGGTCGTTTGGCGACGACTTAGCCAATTTCTCGGCCATTCCAAGCGCATCTTGTTGAGCCGTTGGACTTTCGCCTGTCAGGTTAACGTAACTCGACAATATTCTTGCTTTCAGACCAGCTTCCAGATTTGGATTAGCCAGTACCTGATTCAGCTCGGTTTTAACCCGCGCCATGTCGCCTTTTTTCCGATAAATATCGGCCAGCAGTACGTGAGCTTGTGGTAAATCCGAATTTAGTTTAAGTGCACGGTCAATCCAGGTAATAGCCTGATCAACACGATCATTGGCAATCAACAATTCGGCACCTTCGAGAAGATAATCCGGTTCGCTGGGCTCCGACGCAACCAGCTTTTCGGCTTCTTCAATAGCTTTATCAATTTTATTCTGTTTCAGATAAATACGCTGCTTCTGGCGGGTAATTTCTTCATTCGTGCCTAGCTCCCGTTCAACCAGATTATACGCGTTTAAAGCTTGATCTGGCTTTTCATCGAATAGATAAATAGCCGCAAGTTCAACACCATATTCGGCATTTTCGGAACCTTTTTTCAGAATAGCTTCGTATAGTGCTTCGGCCTCTGCGTAGCGTTTCTGTTTTACATATAATTCGGCTAGTAATAAGGAATAGTATTTATTATCAGCACTCAGATTGTGCGCTTTAGCGGCATGAGCAACAGCATCATTTAACTTCCCGCTTTTGACCAATGCGTTTGCCAGCGAATAATGAGCTGCGGCATTTGAGGGTTGTTTTTGTAAAAGCTTCTCAAACTGCGTTATTGCCTTCGCCGGCTCGTCGGTCATTAGATACCGGATACCTTCGGTAAACTGCGTTTCGGCTTCAATACGTACCGTTGTGGTGGTACCGGCCTTTGCCAGTGCCGTGTCAGCTTTAGCCGACTGACGCTGAGCCATTGCCGGAAATAAGCCAACCCACAAAAGCAATCCAAAGATGCCCAGGCTTCTCAGTAGGTATCGATTGCCGCGATGTGTGTATAACGTGTTCATGCTGTTTACTCTCGGAGGAACTTATTTATCAAAACGTGCTCTGTCTCGTTCTATTGCAGCTTTCATCCGACTAATCCCCTTAGACAAAGGTAGTTCAAAATGATGGAATGATTTGCATACGCCCAATAGCCTTACAGAACGGCTCTAAACGCTCTTTTCACCTATTTCATTTACCAGATTAAGAACTTTTTGCTGCTACGTATGCTATTGCAAATACTTTGCCTTTTAGGTCGCAAAACACTACGTAGTGGTTCAAAATGATACGTAGCAGCAATAACTTTTCGGGCAGGTCAGAGTTTACTTGTTGTAAAAATTTACGCAAAAAGCGTTGAACATAATTAATAGTCAATGGAAACTTTATATACGGCCACGGTCAGTAATGTTGGCGGGCGCGATGGCGACGTAAAATCGTTAGATGGAATTCTGGAATTAAACCTCAAACGGCCTGTTGAAATGCACGGCGAAGGGGGCGCTACAAACCCGGAAATGTTGTTTGCGGCTGCTTACAGCGCATGTTATGATGGAGCCTTGATGGCCGTAGCTGAACGTCGGAAAATCATACTTCCCGAACATGCGGTCGAGGTGAGTATTTCGCTGAATAAGGATGGCAATAATATGTTTCTATCCGGCAAAATCACCGTGAAAGCTCCTCACATGGATCACGACCAGTTACAGCAATTAGCCGAAACAGCCCATGCCGTATGCCCTTACTCTAAAGCGGTGAAAGGTAATATGGATATGAAAATCGAGGTACTGGTGTAGATTAAATGATTGAGTTGTTGAATGGTTAAATTGTGGGCACAAGCATAACATTCAATCATTCAACAACTCAACCATTTAATTTAACTCACCGCATCATATATTTTTACACCCTCCCAAATATGAGCGCAGTCGGCTACAAATTTCAGATGAATTGGGTGCTCCTGATACGTATCGTGAGCGGCTTTGTCGGCAAAGACAAGTGTTAGCGCAAAATCGTAAGAATGATCAATTACTGGCCGACGGGTTTCGGCAGGCGTACCAACATAAGCGACCGAAATGTCGGATATTTCTTTGAGCGATTCGAGCCCCGCCCGAAGCGCATCGTGGTCAGCCTTGTTTTCTGGGTGTTTCATCCAGAAAAAAACGGTATGAACAAACATGAGAAAAAGAAGAGAAGTTTTTAGACTAATTGATTCAAGGTTATTTACTACCATAACCATCGAACCACAAACTTCTAACTATTTTTCTCCAACTGCTTCACCAATACGTTAAAATCTTTCGGATAAGGTGCCACAAATGTTTGCTCTTCACCATTGAGCAACGTAAAGGTCAGCGAATACGCATGTAGAGCAACTCGCTGGATTAGAGGCTGTTCTTCGGTATTCTGTTTTAAATTAAACTTCCGTTTCAGATCGGAGAGAAAAATTGGCTTTCCGCCATAGGTTCCGTCGTTGACAATCGGCGCTTTGAGGCACATCAGGTGAACCCGAATCTGGTGCATACGGCCTGTAATTGGCATACATTCAACTAACGTAGCATTCCGATAGGCCTGCAACGTATTGAAAATCGTTTCCGCTACTTTTCCCTTCTCCCGGTCAATCCGAACCGCTGTACCGTCTTTAATGGGCGAAATAGGCAGGTAAACTGAAATACCATCGAAATCGTGAATGCCATTCGTTACGGCATGATACCGTTTGGTCACCTCACGATGCTCGAACTGCATAGCCAGGTGCCGGTATGCTCCCGGATTCTTGGCTATTGCCAGAATCCCAGACGTTTCCTTATCCAGCCGGTGGCCAAGTTGTGCATCGGCATGATACGCTTTAGCCATCCTGACAATACTTACTCCAGTCCGATCCGTAGTACGTTCATCGAGCGACGCTACGTGTGGCGGCTTGTTAATGATAATATAGTCCTCATTCTCGAAAAGAATAAGGTCTTCAAAATTCAGTTTCATCGAATTGGTCAGCTATTAATCAATGAGCCTTTTCGCCGTTTATTCTACGAGTAAGGCTTATTGACTAAAAACGAAAAGCCCCATCCTAACCGGAAGAGGCTTGTAATCAATGTATTCGCAAACAGACTATAGCGACAACGTTCCGCGTTCGTACGCTTTCCGTAACGTAGCTTCCAGCCCGTTTTTATTGATGGTTTTAATGGCCGACGTAGCCACTTTTAGCGTAACCCACTCACCAGTCGATTCGATAAAGAACCGCTTCTTTTGAAGGTTTGGGTAAAATTTACGCTTCGTTTTATTGTTAGCATGAGAAACATTGTTTCCCGAGCGTGTGCGTTTTCCTGTTATTTGACAAACTCTGGCCATTACCGTACTCGTTTTCCGTATGAGGGCGCAAAATTGGCTAAATAATTCATAATCTGCAAGTCATTTCTCTTTTTTTTTGAATCCATAAGGACAATGTCGGCAACCATTCTGGCAACAATACCCTCGTTTCTGATGATACGCTGCCGTAAACACAACGTAGCCTTCGGGTGTGTAGTAATAATCGTCATCGGCCAGATTGGGGATTTTTTTCTTCGAGAACTGGGTAGGCATTGGTTTTGGTGTCTCTGGAAGAAACCGTATTTTTGAAAAACGGGCATTCTTGCCCGGAAGTTTCAGCAACGTAACATTCCATCAACAAACACAACTCAACCACATTCACCATGATACTCGAACCAACACTCTCTGTGGCATCGGCTGAGCAGGCCATGCAGTTAGAATGGCAATATGGCGCACATAACTACCACCCCGTTCCGGTAGTATTGACACGGGGCGAGGGCGTTTTTGTCTGGGATGTAGAGCAGAAACGCTACTTCGATTTTCTCTCGGCCTACAGTGCCGTCAGTCAGGGTCATTGCCATCCGCGAATCATTAATGCCATGATTCGTCAGGCCCAGCAATTAACGCTAACATCGCGTGCTTTTTACAACGACAAAACGGGCCTTTGCGAAAAATACCTCTGCGATTATTTTGGCTACGACAAAGCGTTGATGATGAACTCTGGTGCCGAAGCCGGCGAAACATCGCTGAAACTCACCCGTAAATGGGCGTATAAAGTCAAAGGCATTCCGCAGAATCAGGCAAAAACCGTCTATGCTGCCGGTAATTTCTGGGGGAGAACCCTTGCCGCTATTTCGTCCTCGACCGACCCAAGCAGTACCAACGATTTTGGTCCACTCCTGCCGGGCTATATTGTGATTCCTTATAACGATCTCAACGCACTAGAAGATACGTTCAAAAGTGACCCGAATATTGCGGGTTTCATGGTCGAACCAATTCAGGGCGAAGCGGGTGTTGTTGTTCCTGACGAGGGGTATCTGCGTGGAGTACGCGACCTATGTACTAAATACAACGTACTGTTCATTGCCGACGAAGTACAAACGGGTATCGGACGTACCGGTAAACGCATTGCTTGTGATCACGAGGATGTTAAGCCCGATTTACTGGTATTGGGTAAAGCTCTATCGGGTGGTACTATGCCTGTATCCGCAGTTCTAACTTCCGACGAAGTGATGCTGACCATTAAACCCGGCGAACATGGCAGTACGTATGGCGGAAATCCGCTGGCCTGCGCTGTAACGATTGCGGCTTTACAAGTGGTCGAAGATGAAAAGCTTGCCGAAAATGCAGCCGCTATGGGTGAAATTTTCCGGGCTCGTATGGAAACGCTACGTCAGCAGACCGATCTGATTACCTCTATCCGAGGCAAAGGTTTGCTGAATGCCGTAGTGATTGCCGAGCGTCCAGAATTCGGCAAAGAAACAGCTTGGGAAATCTGTATGAAGCTCAAAGAGAACGGCTTGCTTGCCCGTCCAACTCACGGCGATAAAATTCGATTTGCTCCTCCACTGGTCATCACCGAAGAGCAGATTCACGAATCCTGCGACATTATCGAAAAAACGATTCTGGCGTTTTAACAACGTAGCGGGCTTTATGTAAAGCTTTTTTCACTCGTTACGTTGTATTTCAGTAATGTTTGTTATTTCGACCCTAGGGTCGAAATAACAAAATGCTATATTTCCAAACCGCTTTATAAACTGGTTTCATTGCATCGGCTGCCCGTTTTTGAACGTAGCGCTTATACTTTCACCATCAGCAAAATGATACGTGCCCTTGCCATTGGGCACGTTATTTTTAAACCAGCCCACATATTTATCGCCATTCTGATAATAGTAAGCCCCGTAGTCCCAGCGAAGGTTATCACGGAAATTTCCTTTGTATTTTACCTTTCCATCGGCATAATACTCAACGCCTTCGCCGTGCTTATCTCCTTCTTCGAATTCGCCAACGTAGCGTTCGCGGGTTGGGTACACAAACGTACCTTTTCCATCCTGACAGTCGCCCGAAATACAGCCTACCGTAGCACGTGTTGGTGTTTTAGGAGCAACTACAGCACGTGAAGCCACAACGGGAGTACTAGACGTAGTGATTGGTTTTGGAGCCATAGCAGCCGGAGCTTTCGCTAATACCCGACTTTTTGGATACATGGACTCAGCCTCGAGCCACCCCTTCCGAATGGCTTCGACACGGGCCGGTTTAGCTGGGTGTGTCGACGTAGCATGTTCATCGCCAAGAGCCCTTACAGCAGCAGAAGCGTCTTCGAGCGATGCGCCCAACTGGTGCATCACAAAGCCTGAAAATTTATCGGCTTCAATTTCTTTCTGCGGCTGCCCTCCCCGACCGTCGATGGTATGTCCCTGCAAATGGTGGCCTATTTCGTGCGCCATAATACTAATAGCAGCCCAGTCCGTTTCGGTATCCTGATCAATCTGGGCCATGAACGCGCCATCGTATACAATATAGCGTTGCCCTTTCAGCACCGTAGCAAAGCAATTGTCGGTATTGGAACACTCAATTACTTTAAAATTCCGCATCAGTCCGATGGGCTTCAGAATCCGGTCGACCACACGCTCGGCATGACCATTTGAAGACGTTTTGGGTGAACAGACAACCTGCGGCCCAACACTGCCGCCCGTGTAACTACAGATAAAAGCACCTGAGCCAAACGGCAGTACCGGCGCATTGGTTTGAGCCGTTACAGGCTCGTGCATCAAAGACGTAATAAAAAAAAGAGGTAGGGATAAAGCCACTCGCACATGCATAACCAAAGAGGGTTAATCGTACAACACGGCTGAATAACGAAGAAAAATAGGCTCGGATTGTCTGGCTAATGCAAAATGAATAATTGATAATGAACAATGGTAGACGCCTACCCCTACCGAAAGGGCATTATTTATTTTGCGTTATTCATTATTCATTGAAAAACGGCTCACTTCACCATTATCCGCACAGATGGCTAACAAATCAAGGGTTGTCTGACCAAGAATAGGGTGGACGAAATCTGGTGCTACGTCGGCTAATGGAACTAGCGTAAATCGACGCTGATGCAGATAAGGATGCGGTACTGTTAACGTAGCACTTTGCCAAATCAGGTGTTCGTAGTAAAGAATATCAACATCAATGGTTCGTGCACTCCATTTCTCCATCCGAACACGACCCAATTCCTGCTCAATCGTCTGTGTTTGTTTCAACACAGCTTCGGGTTCCAGCGTCGTTTCAACAGTAACTACTTGATTCAGAAAAGCAGGCTGATCAGTTACGCCCCACGGAGCCGTTTCGTACAATGGCGACTGTTGTTGAACCTTCCCAACGTAGTATTCAATCCGTTTAACAGCTTTCTGCAACGTAGCAGCACGGTCGCCAAGGTTGGCCCCGAGGAGAAGGAAGGTTGTAAATGAGCGAAAGGGTGAAAGAGCGAAAGCGTGCTCCACATGGCCCAAACTACTGCTTTGGCTCTGTTCGCACCCTTTCGCTCTTTCATTCTTTCGCTCTTTCATTTATTAATAATCTTTGATGGGCTTAATATCGTAATAGGCCTTGATTTCTTCTTCAGATGGGGTTTTCGCCGGACGTACCAACCGGAAACCAAGAAACGAAGCGGAGGTTAACCACCAGTCTGATTTCGGGCTTTGCGGATCGATTACTTTCCAGGCAGGAACCGATGGTGTTCGAGCCGCCGAACGTAGCACTTCAGGGCCATCATCCCACGAACCGCCACGTACAGAATTCGGGTATAACGTAGTGGTTGGCGCGTAGGGCTCTTTCACTTTCCCACTGGCAACCTGTTTGTAATAATCTTCGATGTACTGGTCTTTCGTCCATTCCATTACGTTCCCATGCATATCATGCAGCCCGAACGAATTTGGCTTTTTCGTGCCTACTTTTTTGTAGCCACCTTCGCTATTACCGTTAAAGACAGCGTATTCGCCTAATTTTTTCACATCGGCGCCAAATGAATAAGCCAACGTAGCATTTTTATCATTCCCACGGCAGGCATATTCCCACTCAGCTTCGGTAGGTAAGCGATAAAAAACTCCCGTTTTGGCATACAGCCAGGCGCAGAATTTAATGGCCGCGTACTGGGTCACGTTAATAGCTGGATAACCGGCCCGGCCCATGCCAAACGACATATCGACATAAGGCGGACTAGGGCGCGTCGTAGCATCTGTTTTAGCCAGATTCGCGTCCATCTGGGTATATTTTGCGGCCATTTCTTTCTCCATAGTAGTAAAAGCAAACAGGTCGTATAAATCCCAGGTGACCTCAAACTTACCCATATAAAACGGCTCTACGGCTACGCTATGTTGTGGCCCCTCGTCGGGCTTACGGCCTTTTTCTGTAGCCGGACTTCCCATTAGAAATTTGCCTCCCGGAATAGCCAGCATTGGGTACGTCTGGTCGCTACCCGGAATTATCTGCGTATACGATTTGAAGTCAGTAGTCGTTTGTGCCTGAGTTATAGAAGGCATTCCAGCCAGAAAGTATGCAGCAAACAGGAGACGTTTTACGAGCATTGTTGGTTATAGAATAAAGGAATTCATATTGAATCGTAAAAGTACGAACGATTGTCTTTGTTTTACCTTTGTACGATTAATCAGGTCAGAGCCCTTACGACATGGATAAAAATCAACCAACTCGCCTTAACACTATGCAACAGTATATGCTGCATTTGTTTGAGCGCGAATTGTCACCCCAACAAGAAGCCGAAATTAAGTTACTCCTGTCTAACTACTTCGCTAAATTAGTTGATGATGAACTGGATACGATTGTCGCCGAAAGGGGTATTATAGCTGAGCAATTGGAAAAAGAAGTGACTGTACATCGTCGAACTCCGTATCATCCAAAGCGATGAGAATCGTTGTTGATACCAATTGTCTACTTGTTAGTATTCCCAAAATTTCAAAGACTCGTTGGTTATTTGACGCGATTCTAAATGGAACTTTGGAACTAGCGATTACGACTGACATACTGGAGGAATACGAAGAAATAATAGGTCAATTTTATAATTCCCCTTCGCTCGCAAAGAACGTTTTGGAAGCTTTATTGAACCGACCCAACGTACTGAAAGTATCCCCTTACTATTTTTGGTACCTAATCAAAGAAGACCCTGACGATAATAAATTCACAGATTGTGCTATCGCCTGTGGTGCCGATTATCTCATAACAGAAGATAATCACTATAAAATTCTCGATACAATTTCTTTCCCACGCATTAATGTATGTACACGTGCTCAGTTTCTGCAAATAATGTCGCTAGCCAACAATGATTAGTTGGAGCTACGATTAAGCACGTAAAAATAGATATGAATTACCTTTCAGCTGAAAATTTAACGAAGTCCTACGGCGACCGAACGCTGTTTAAAAACCTAACCTTTGGCGTTAACCGGGGCGATAAAGTAGCTATTGTTGGTGCCAATGGTTCCGGAAAAACAACACTCCTATCAATTCTGGCTGGAGCTATGCCGCCTGATTCGGGAATTGTCAGCCAGCGTAAAGACATCAGCGTCGGTTACCTCGACCAACAGCCCGACCTCAACAATGCGCTTACCGTTATGGAAGTTGTATTGGCTGGTGAAAGTGCGCAGCTTGATGCAGTACGTGCCTACGAACAGGCGCTTGTGAGCGATAACCCAGCCGCACTCGAACGGGCGATGTCTGATATGGAAAAACTCGAAGCCTGGGATTACGAGTCGCAAATCCGGCAAATTCTGGGCGAATTAGGCATTCAGGACGTAACACAACCTGTCCATCTACTGTCGGGTGGTCAGCGGAAGCGGGTGGCACTAGCGCGGGTGCTGATTCAGAACCCCGATCTGTTGATTCTCGACGAGCCAACCAACCACCTTGACTTAGAGGCCATTGAATACCTTGAAAATCACCTGAATACCAACAACGGCACGTTGCTCATGGTATCGCACGACCGGTATTTTCTGGATCGGGTTTGCAACCAGATTGCTGAAATGGATGAAGGTCAGCTTTATACCTACAAAGGCAACTACGCGTATTTTCTGGAAAAGAAAGAGGAGCGCGAAGCAGCGGCTGCTTCTGAGTTGTCGAAAGACCGTAATACGTTCCGGCGTGAGTTGGAGTGGATGCGTCGGCAACCCAAAGCTCGGGGTACAAAAGCTCAATATCGGATTGACGCTTTTGACGAATTGAAGGATAAAGTCGGCGGTAAACGTAACGACGGCGAACTCGATTTGAATCTGAGAATGAGCCGTCTGGGCAGCAAAATCTTGGAAGTCGAAAACCTCAGCAAACGCTTTGGCGATAAAGTGCTTCTCGACCATTTCAATTATACCTTTAAACGTGCCGACCGGGTTGGCCTGATTGGTAAAAATGGCATGGGCAAGACAACGCTCATGAACATGCTCACCGGCCAGCTACGTCCGGATTCTGGAAAAATTACGGCTGGTGGTACGGTAAAATTCGGATACTATACCCAAACGGAACTCGACCTACCCGAAAATCAACGTGTTATCGACGTAGTGCAGGACGTAGCAGAGGTCATGAAATTAGCCAATGGCGATACGGTTACTGCTACGCAACTGCTGAGCCGTTTCCTCTTTAATCGCCAGAAACAATACGACTTTGTATCGAAACTGAGTGGGGGCGAAAAACGTAGGTTGCAGTTGTTGCTGGTGCTGGTGCAGAATCCAAATTTCCTGATTCTGGATGAGCCAACCAACGACCTTGACATTACGACACTGAACGTACTGGAAGATTTTTTGCTCAGTTTTGGCGGTTGCGTCTTGATCGTTACCCACGACCGATACTTCATGGATCGGCTTGTTGAACACGTATTTGTGCTAGAAGGCGAAGGCAAGGTCCGCGATTTTCCGGGTAACTACACGGATTATCGAAGCTGGCGAGACACTCAGCCAAAGAACGTAACGTCACAAAATGATAAAGCGGTAACAGCTCCGGAGAAGAACCAATCAACACCCGTCGCCGTTTCATCGGCAACGAGCCCGGCTAACAATGCGAAGAAAAAGCTGTCGTTCAAGGAAATACGTGAATACGAAACCCTTGAAAAAGAAATTGAGTATTTGGAGCAACGAAAAGCCGAAGTTGTTGGTCTTCTCAATACGGGCGGCCATCACGAACAGCTAACTGCCTGGGCTAAGGAAATTGAACAGATTGACCAAAGCATTGCCGAAAAATCGGACCGCTGGCTTGAACTGGCGGAATATATTTAATTGCGAAAGAGTGAAAGAGCAAAAGAGCGAAAATTGTTATCAGTTTTGTTCACTCTTTCGCCCTTTCGCTCTTTCACTCTTTAACCATGGATCAGATTTTTGAGTTTTTCCGGTATCTGCTGAATTCCGAAGAGATTATTCGAACGGGCGGGCTGGTGTTGATTACCCTGATTATTTTCGTTGAGAATGGCCTGTTTTTCGGCTTCTTTCTGCCGGGCGATTATCTCTTATTTTTATCGGGTGTGTTTGCTGGAACCAAATTACTGGCGGTCCCACTCTGGCTATTACTCATCTGTATCTTTGGCGCGGCTGTGCTGGGTTCTCTCACTGGCTACGTAACAGGCTATTATTTTGGCGGACGAATCAAAAATCGCCCCGATTCGCTGTTTTTCAAACAAAAATACATCGACAATACCCGCGATGCATTTATGCGTTATGGTAATAGCGCATTGATTGTTGCCCGTTTTCTGCCCGTTGTCCGCACCTTTGCTCCGCTGCTGGCCGGGTTAATTCATATGCCATTCCCATATTTTATGCTCTATAATTTGATTGGCGGAGCTGTCTGGGTGATATCACTTGTGGGTGGTGGTTTCTATTTCGGCGAGAAATTTCCGTGGATTATCAACTACGTTCACTGGATTATTATTTTCTTTCTGGCCATCACTACGTTCACCGTTGTGAAAGGCTATCTCAACGCACGTCGGGAAAAACAAGCAGAGGAATTGCAGTAAAATAGCCTTCTCTTTTTGGTGCTACGTCATTTCGTTGAATCGATTTTCAGAACTCGCTGTTTATAATCTCCAATGAAAACATTGTGTGATGCGATTTAACAAAATCATACCGACCGAAAAATTAAGACCTTACGTCCACTATTTTGTTATATCTGAAAATGATGTAGAAACCGAATACAAAGTCTTCCCGTCTTCGGCACTGGTTATCGGATTTCAGTATCGTGGACAACTTTCAATTATAGAAAACGGGATTGAAATAAATCTATCAACGGCTGGAATTACAGGAATTTCTGATAGCTATAAATTATTCAAAAATTCTCCAAGAACTGGTACTATTTTAGTATACTTCACTGAAATAGGTTTTACACACTTTACGTCTCATCCAGCCAACGAATTATTCAATCAAAGTATTTCATTAAGCGAAATTTTTAACACGCAAATTATAAGTGATATAGAAGATAAACTAAGGCTTTCACGATCAAAAAATCAGCAAATTTCTATAGTCGAAATTTTTTATTATCGCAATTAAAAAGCAAGAAAAACGACAAATTAATTAGTGAAGCAGTAAAAATTATTTACCAAAAAAAAGGTTCTATTCAGATAAAAGAACTCAACAAAATACTTGCTATCAGCCAAAGTCCATTTGAAAAACGTTTCCGCGCTCTAGTAGGGACTAGCCCTAAGAAATTTGCCTCTATTGTGCGTTTTAACGCGGTGTTGAATAGTCTGGGAACGACAAAAACGCTGACAGAAATAAGTTACGAGAACAATTTTTTCGATCAGGCTCATTTCATCAATGACTTTAAAAAATATACAGGCGATACACCAGAAAGCTTGAAACATACGCTGTAGAAAAACGATTTTTTACAATCATATAAGCTATATTTTTAAGACCTTTGTACTGTACTTCAATTATTTACAATGCAAAATTCAACATTTACCATTGAGCAAATTCAACAGGCTCACAGTAACGTAAAATCAGGCGCCGATTTTCCCAATTATATACAAGACCTTATTAAACTCGGCATCGCATCTTACGAAACATACGTTTTTGATGGCCATACGGATTATTACGGAACGGGCAATTATAAAATCTCAACACCACCGAAATATGATACGCTACGTATAGCAGATCATTCTGCTGTTGAGCAATTTAAATCTCATTTAAAAGTGCATCAGCAAGGCAAAACAGATTATCCAACATTTTGTAATGATTGTGCTACGTCGGGTATCGAAAAATGGGCTGTTTCTATGGATAAAATGACCTGCACGTATTACGATAAAGCTGGCAATAACGTATTGGTTGAAAATATACCTCAATAAATACAGCGAACACAAAAAGAATGGCGTCAACTTTTAAAAGCTGACGCCATTCTTTTTGTGTTATGAACTCTATTAATTCCGTAACGCCTTTCCACCAGTAAGCAGACTTTGAATACGTTCCAGCGTTTTCTTTTCGCCGGTCAGCGAAAGAAACGCTTCCCGTTCAAGATCGAGCAGGTATTGTTCCGATACGTTTTGTGGACTACTTAAATCACCTCCGCAAATAACATAGGCCAATTTATCGGCAATTTTTGCGTCGTGCTCCGAAATATATTTACCCATTCGCATGGCCGTAATACCTGCTTTGAACAGCGCAATACCTGTTTTGCCCTGCACTTTAATGTCATTACGTGGCTTAGGTTGCGTATAACCGTTTTCTGCCAATTCAATAACAGCCTGCTTCGCTTCGGCCAGTAACCGGCTCCGGTTCAGCACAATCTGATCAGTCGAACGGAGGTAATTCATTTCACGAGCTTCCTGCGCTGAAGTCGATACCTTAGCGGTAGCAATATTCATAAACGCACTTTGCAGAATGTTCAGCTCCGGGTCGCCAGTTTGGTATAGGTCAGATGTGCGAGCGGCCATTTCTTTCGTACCACCACCCGCCGGAATTAGACCAACACCCACTTCAACCAGACCAATATAGCTTTCGGCATGAGCCACTACTTTATCGGCATGAAGCACAGCTTCGCAACCGCCACCTAATGTAAGCGTATGCGGAGCAACTACCACCGGAATCGACGAATAACGTAGCCGTGTAATCAGTTTCTGGAACTGGGCAATCATCAGATTTACCTCATCAAATTCCTGTTCAACGGCAAACATGAATAGCATCGCCAGATTAGCCCCTGCTGAAAACGCTTCCGTTGAATCGTTACCGACAACCAGACCACGGAAATCTTTCTCTGCCAGCGATACCCCTTTCAACAACGCTTCGGATACGCCCTGACCGAATGTGTTCATTTTGCTATGAAACTCTACGTTCAAAATGCCATCGCCCAAGTCATAAATAGACGCGTCGTTGTTTTTCCAGACAATATTGTTACTCAGGTTTTCTAGAATTGTAAACGCTTCCGTTCCGGGAATAGCTTTGTAGTTTTTCGTCGGAATGTCGTAATACATTCGCTTGTTACCTTCAACTTTGTAGAACGAATCGAAGCCAGCATCGAGCATATCGTATACCCATTGAGCAGGTTTCTGTCCGAGCGTTTCAATCAGTTCAACCCCTTTCCGAACACCAATGGCATCCCAGGTTTCGAACAAGCCCATTTGCCAGCCGAAGCCGGCTGTAATAGCTGCATCGATACGGTATAATTCATCCGAAATTTCGGGAATGCGATGCGTAGCGTAGGCAAATCCATCGGCAAACGTCCGGCGGTAAAACTCGCCCGCTTTATCTTTACCAGCCAATAATACCGGAAAGCGTTTCTTCAGACTATCAATGGCTTTGGTGCTTTCCAACGTAGCAAACTTAGCCTTGGCCGACGGCTTGTATTCAAACGTTTTCAGATCGAGCGCCAGAATCAGCGTCTGACCCTTTTCGTCTTTCGTTTTCTTATAATATCCCTGACCAGTTTTGTCGCCCAGCCATTTATTTTCCATCAGTTTCTGCATCGACGACGGTAACTCAAACGATGACCGTGATTCGTCATGCTCCATTTTCACGAGGTTGTTCGCTACATTGACCGTCGTATCCAATCCCACTACGTCCGACAAACGGAACGTACCGGATTTGGGGCGGCCAACCACTGGACCCGTCAATTTATCGACTTCTTCTACCGTAAGACCCAGTTCCTCGGTAACCCGAATCGTTTGGATCAGCGATTGA
This sequence comes from Spirosoma daeguense, assembly GCF_054776875.1. Lineage (NCBI taxonomy): Bacteria > Pseudomonadati > Bacteroidota > Cytophagia > Cytophagales > Cytophagaceae > Spirosoma > Spirosoma daeguense. The sequence continues at coordinate 166,255 of NZ_BAAHBF010000003.1, read as the reverse complement.
ATACCTAACCGATTGGCAATAAAACCAGGTGTGTCTTTACACAATACGGTGGTTTTTCCCAAGTATAAATCACCGTAATTCATCAGGAAATCAATTACATCCGGATCGGTGTCGGGGCCGGGAATGACTTCGAGTAAACGCAGGTAACGGGGCGGATTGAAGAAGTGAGTGCCGCAGAAATTCCGGCGAAAATCGTCGCTACGTCCCTCAACCAGCAAATGCATAGGAATACCCGACGTATTCGACGTAATGAGCGTACCGGGTTTACGGTATTGTTCAACACGCTCATAAACAGAACGTTTAACATCCAACCGTTCCACAACAACCTCAATTACCCAATCATACGTAGCAATTTCTTTCAGGTTATCGTCGAAGTTGCCCAATTTGATACGTTCGGCAAATTTGGCACTGTAAAGCGATGCCGGACTGGCTTTCAGCATGGTCTGAAACGCATCGTTTACAATCCGATTGCGCACAAGAGGGCTATCGGTTGTCAGACCTTTTGCCTGTTCGGCAGGGTTGAGCTCTTTCGGAACAATGTCGAGCAACAGCACGTCGGTGCCAATGTTAGCAAAATGAGCCGCAATACGCGACCCCATGATACCAGAACCTAACACGGCGACTCGCCGAATGGTACGTTTTTTTGTCTGAGTCTTGGGTTTTTCTAGGGTTGCCTCCATGGTTTTGATTTACCCGGAACGCTACGTGATCTGCTACGTTGTCGTTCCTTAATTTAGTTAATTCACTACGTTAGTCTAATGATAGTTCTTCGGTTTCTGTCGATTTGATTTTGGCGTTTTCTTCTTCAACCATCCGATTGATTTCCTTGATAACATCCAGAAAAACAACCAGTTTATCGAGCGGAATACGTTCACGAATAGCGTGGTTAAACTGAAGCACACCGTCGCGGGCCATTTCACGCTTGGTTTTTCCGGCTTCGGTCAGGTAGATACGTACAAAACGTTTGTCGTTGCCATCCACTTCCCGACGTATCAATCCACGTTCTTCCAGATTCTTCAGCATACGTACCAGCGAACGCGGCTCCATGCCCAACAACGGACCAATTTTAGTAGCTGGCGTACCTTCGTCAAGATCAATATTCAACAACACATAGCCAATGGCCATCGTTATATCGAATCGGGCTGCGTAGGCATTATACATCCGCGAAATAGAATGCCAGGCCCATTTTATATGAAAATCAACTGTCTTTTCCTTCTTCATAGTCGTGCCCTTCGTCTTGGTTAGACACGTAAATCTACCAGATTTCCCCGAATTATTATGCAAGCATACTATTTTTTTACGTACCCCTTGGATGGCAATTTCGGCAGGGCATGCAACCACCAAACGTAGACCTGCATCTTTGGAGAAAATAACAAAAAATATTCGCTCATGAAACTGCTGACAACGCTACTCTTTATTGCTACTGCCCTGACACCTACGCTTGCCCAAACAACGGTTTCGGCAAAAGAAATTATCGAAAAGCTTAACCGAAAAGAAGCGGTCACGTATCAGGACGCTACTATTACGGGCGATCTCGACCTGACCAGCCTTGCCAACCGAAAAGAAGTCCGGGACGGTAATTGGGGCGATTCTCAACACTACTTAAGTGTAGTTGAAGCACCTATTACGTTCCGCAATTGTACGTTTCAGGGTAAATTTCTGGCGTATCGTACCGAAGAAGATGGCGTTCGGAAAGTTTTAAAAAATAGCAATATTGTCTATAACGCTGATTTCCCGGAAGCGGTTACGGTCGAGAATTGCAAGTTTGAAGATGATGCTACCTTCAAGTATTCTAACTTCAGTCAACGGGCCATTTTCACCGGAAATACGTTTCAGGACGAAGCGCTTTTCAAATACACCAAATTCAACAACGCAGCCGATTTCAGCAATTCGACATTTCGGGGATATGCCGACTTCAAATACACCAAGTTTGACGAATCCTCTTCATTTCAAAAAGCAACATTCACACGTTCGGCCGATTTCAAATACACCAAATTTGACGAAGGCGTCGATTTTCGGCAGGCTAGTTTTACCGGAAATGCGGACTTTAAATACACCAAGTTTCCGCGTGGCACCAAGTTCGAAAATACCAAATTTACGGGTTCGACGGATTTCAAATACACTACGCTCGACGGGCAGAAATTTATGCCAAACCGAAATTAGAGCTATTGTAACGCGGGCATCCTGTCTGCATGTTCTACCAGCTCAGAATTGAGAATCTGAGACCACGGAACATGCGAACAGGATGTCTGCGTTATAATAAGCCTAACCATTTTGTTAAATACGGGTTTATCAGAACGTTACACCAATCACTTAACGTTTTGAAACGTACAGCCAAAATTCTGCTTGCTCTTATTGTTTTACTCGTCATTGCCCGATTGCTGTTGCCGTATTTCGTACTACGTTACGTAAACAAAACATTGGCCGATATGGGAGCGTATACGGGCCATGTTGAAGACATCGAGATTCAGCTTATCCGTGGCGCGTATCAACTTGATAGTCTGCGTATTCGCAAAGTAAACGGCAAAATTAAAGAGCCGTTTCTGTCTATACCGAAAACCGATTTGTCTGTTGAGTGGAAATCGCTGTTCAAAGGCCGTCTGGTGAGTGAAGTGGAGTGCTATAAACCCGAAATCAACTTTGCCTTTAGTCAGAATGAAGCTACCCGGCAAACAGGCGCCGAAGTAGACTGGACTGAATATCTTAAGAAACTGCTACCAATTAGCATCAACCGTTTTGCGGTGATTGATGGTACGGTCAATCTAACCAGCCTGATTACACAACCCCGCGCCGATTTATCACTAAAACGTTTTCAGGGTGAGATACGTAACATTCGTAATGTAGAAGCCAAATCCAATCAGCTTCCGTCGCCAGTTGTGGCATCGGGCGATGTACCCGGGTATGGAGGAACAATGAAGTTTTCGGCAAATATGAACCTGCTGAAATTGACACCGGACTTCGACTACAACTTACAATTTACTGATCTTCAACTAGTTAAACTAAATCCACTTGCTCGAGAATATGGTAATCTCGATTTTGAACGAGGCAAAGTGAGTGTTTACAGCGAAATGGCCATGCTCAACAGCAAGCTTAATGGGTATGTAAAACCGCTGACCAAAGACATGCTGATTTTCAAACTCAACGAGCATGAAAATCGTACACCCGGCAAGTTTTTTACCGAACTGGCAGCTCAGGCGGGTACGGCCATTCTCAAAAACCAGCGACACGATCAGGTAGCCACTCGCATTCCGCTCAGCGGCACAGTCGACAATATTGAAACACTGGTATGGCCTACCATTTTTGGCGTGCTACGTAATGCCTATATCGAAGCGTTTAAGGGCGAATTCGACAATAATGTTACCCTTGCCGACGCGCTTAAAGATGTACGGGCCGATTTAAAATCTAAACGACTCGAACGGAAAGCCGAACGAAAAAAGGAACGTGCAAAAAAGAAAGCCGAACGAAAAGAGAAACGCGAAGCTCGTAAGCGTGAAAAGGCAAAATAACGTAGCACAACTTAACGTATCGTATCGATTCGTGTAGCCCCTCCCCTACGTAGTGAATCAGGACGAAGCCGTTTGGGGTCCCTTTTTTTTGGTCTGGTCGTATCCTGTGCTACTTTCTGCTGTAACCGTCTTTGCTCATCGCTCTTGTTCATGGTTGGCGGAATAGGTCTCTCCTGCAAGGATTCTGTGGTAGAAGCCGACTGCGGCAACGTATTAATCTGTCCAAAACTGGCAGTTGCTAAACCGCCGATTAATAAGCCTATTAAAAGCATGTATCGTTTCATAATGTTGAGTGCGTTAGTACTACGTAGTAACGAATGGAACTGGGGTTCGGTTACTAATTTATGCTCATGAAACTACAAACATATCCTTACGTATAGATAGTGTTCATACGTAGACCCTTATTCACGTTGTTTTATGGAATTTTTCCAGACAATGCATCTACTGAATGAATAGCAGACGAATTATATAAAATGTAAACTAAGGAACGCTAAATCTTAAAAGGCACGCCACTAATTATTCATTTTTCATTGTACATTCCTCATTGAAACGTGTTATGTTCCTAAAGTTTTTCCGAAAAGCTAAGCCATCTCCCGACCGCACTCTCCGCAATACGGCCGATTACGTAGCACGTTACCGCGCTACGGGTGATCTGACGATTCTGGGCGAACTTTACGAACAACACATGGAAATGATTTACGCGGTTTGCTATAATTATCTGCGCAACGAGGATGATGCAAAAGACGCAGTCATGAACTTGTTTGAGCAATTAATAACCGACCTGCGTCGACATGATATACAGCAATTTGGACCTTGGCTACATAGCGTAGCACGGAATTATTGCCTGATGCAACTACGTAAATATCAGGCACATCCGAACGTAACACTTATCACCGACTCTGGTAGCGATATCGACGATCCACTTCTGAATTTAATCAGCGACGACGATACGTTAGCCGAGCGTGAAGAAGATTTAAGCCGTATGGAAGTGTGCTTACAAACATTGCCTACGGAACAACAAACCTGCCTGCGGCTGTTTTATCTGGACCGAAAAACATACACCGAAGTAGCTGATTTGACGGGCTATGATTTAAAGCAGGTAAAAAGTTATTTGCAAAATGGGCGTCGAAATTTGAAAATTTGTATGAGTAAATAGCGGCTATGAACGACAAACTGACTTTCGACGATTTACGCGCATACCGGGCAGGTCAACTGAACGGGCCGGCACGCTATCGGGTTGAACGGCTACTGCTCGAAAATCCATTGTATGCCGATGCATTGGCAGGTCTGGAAGCAATGCAGCAAACGGCCGCCGATACGTTGCCCAACCAACTGACGGATTTGCGAACGGCTCTGCATCAGCGCATTCATGAATCAGCCAATAAGAAAAGGCTATGGCCTCTCTGGATTGCCACAACCACCGCAGCCATTTTGTTTATGCTGGTAATGGCTATTTATTTTATCTTTTTTGCAACAAAGCGAATCCCCAAACCAAAACCGGTTCAGGTTCCCCAGACTACCCAGATTACTGTGCCATTCGATGGTGAAAAGACCACTTCGTATGAACATAGCCTGATTATTCGAGTATAAAAAATGCGGCTGGATTGCAGATTACGTAAAACAATTCGCGAAGCTCTAACGTTAACGGGGCATACCATCACATTGAATACTCCATGTTTCGCGCAAATTCACTACGTTCAATTTTCTTATCTTCACTACTTGTTTTAGCCTGTATTTCAATCAGTTCGGCCCAACAACGCTTTAGTGCCGGACCACGCGTTGGCTTAAATTTGTCTAATTATTGGGGAAATGCAGATAACATGAAATTTACGCCGGGCGTATCGGCAGGTGTATTTCTAATGTATAGCTCGCTCAACCATTTTGGTATGTCGGGCGATATTCTGTATTCACAACGAGGCACCGAATACAACGATGGACGGATTAAATTTAAACAACGAGTAAATTATCTGGAGATTCCGATTCTGGCCCGTTATTTCCTGACATTGGAAGGCAATTTCCGCCCTAACGTATTTATTGGCCCATCGCTCGGTATTAAACTCAATGCCAAACGTACCAACGGCGAATATCTGTCAGGATCTGGCCCTGCTATAAATGTGGACAATAGCAGCGATTTCAACGATTTAGACTTAGGCGCATCGGGTGGTTTTCAGCTCAACTGGGGTACCGGCAACCGGCAGCACTTCTTAATCGATGCTCGTTATACCCTCGGTTTGAGCAACGTACAGAGCAATCTGCCAAACATTTGGGGAACTCGTAGCGCGTTACAAAATTCAACCTTCACGTTGGCACTTGGCTATAGCTTCGGCGTTGGTCGTGAGCACCCCAGCCGCTATCGTCGGTAGGATAAAAACGCTACGTTCGGTATTACCAACATTAAAAAAGAGTAAAAGCCACTCCAGCTTATCTAACGCTGGAGTGGCTTTTTCATACCCTGTAGAATAGTTTTGTATTTTTGCGATTCCTTACACAATTCATCGTCATTATGCCCTATTGCCGGTCTGCTCTCTTTGGTTTCTGCTGCCTGTTGTTATCACTCACAACATTCGCTCAAACAAAATCGCCTGCTTTTCTCCAGCTTAATAAACGACAGGCGTGCTGGGCCGATTCGGTATTTACCAATATGAGTCCCGACGATAGAATTGCTCAGTTAATTATGGTAGCCGGTTACTCGAATCGTAAACCGGCTTACGAGGATTCATTGATCCGGCTGGTGCAAACGCATAAGCTGGGTGGTGTAGTTATGTTTCAGGGTGGGCCAGTACGTCAGGCTTTACTCACAAACCGCCTACAGGCAGCTTCGCGTGTGCCACTACTGATGGCAATGGACGCTGAATGGGGATTGGCGATGCGGCTCGACAGTACGGTACGTTATCCGTATCAGATGACATTAGGTGCCATTCAGGGCAATGACACGTTGCTTTATCAAATGGGAGCCAATCTGGCCCGGCAGGCACGTCGGTTGGGCGTGCATGTCAATTTTGCTCCAACGGTCGACATCAATAACAACCCTAATAATCCGGTTATTAACTTCCGCTCATTTGGAGAAAATAAATACGACGTAGCACGCAAAGCACTTGCCTACATGCGCGGTATGCAGGATAATCAACTGCTTACCAGCATTAAACATTTCCCCGGCCATGGCGATACGGGTACCGATTCGCATTACGATTTGCCCTTGATTGCGAAAAGCAGAGCGCAACTCGATTCGCTGGAACTATATCCGTTCCGGCAACTGATCAACGCAGGTGCTGCGGGGGTTATGGTGGCCCATTTGAGCATTCCGGCGCTCGATACTACCCGGAATCGCCCATCTACGTTATCGCCAAACATTGTGACGAATCTGCTCAAAAACGAGCTTGGGTTTCAGGGGCTGGTTTTTTCTGACGCCATGAATATGAAGGGCTTAACGAAGTATTTTCCGTCGGGGCAAGCCGACCGGCTGGGCATCGAAGCGGGGATGGATGTGCTCGAATTTACGGAAGATGTACCGGCTGCACTTGCTCAGATTAAACAGGCTGTAGCTCAGGGACGTATCACGCAGGAATCACTGGACGCTCGCTGCCTGAAAGTGCTACGTGCCAAAGCGTGGGTTGGCCTCGATCAATACAAACCGGTTGCTATCGAAAATCTGGTTAACGACCTTAATCCGGTAAAAGACGATCTTCTGAATCGAAAACTCACCGAAGCCAGCCTGACCGTTCTGAAAAACGATAAAAATATTCTGCCTTTGCAGCAGCTCGATACGCTACGTATTGCTTCGGTGGCTGTAGAAAGCGATAAAATCACGGCCTTTCAGCAGATGGCCTCCAATTATACGCAGGTCGAGCATTTCAACCTAACCTCCCGTACGCCCGATTCTACGCTGGCAGCAATACGTGATTCGCTCAAAAATTATAACCTGATTCTGGTCGATGTTCACCTGAATAACATCCGTCCTGCCGCCAACTATGGTATGCAGACTAAGACAGCCGTAATGGTCAGTGAATTGGTAGCCACCGGAAAAGCGGTGGTAACTGTATTCGGAAATGCATACGTATTGGATAAACTTTCGTTTCCGATGGATACGGCTCAGCCGAAGCATAATATTGAACAGGCAAGGGCTATCGTAATGCCTTATCAATTAACTAATTACACCGAAGAACTAGCCGCACAATTAATTTTTGGTGCCATTGGTGCTTCAGGAAAACTGCCTGTTACTGTAAATCAACGGTTCCGGGTGGGCGATGGCTTGCCTGTTCGTTCCATTGGACGCCTGAAATATACCATTCCTGAAGAAGTGGGTATCGACAGCCGCTATCTAGCTCAGCAAGTCGATTCATTGGTTAACGTCGGTCTGACAGAGCGAGCGTTTCCGGGTTGCGTAGTGCAGATGGCAAGAGATGGTAAAGTTATTTTCAGAAAAGCTTACGGGAATCATACCTACGACGCTTCGCTCGGTGCCGAGCCTAAACCAACGCAGCTAGATGATTTGTACGACATGGCGTCAGTAACGAAAGTCAGTACGTCGACTCCCGCGCTGATGCGTTTAGTTGATGAAGGTAAGTTCAACCTGAACGGAAAAATGGCGGATTACTTGCCGGATTTCAAAAAATCAAACAAAGCTGATCTGGTCTGGCGCGACGTATTAACCCATCAGGCTCGTCTGAAAGCCTGGATTCCGTTCTGGATGGATACCAAAGAACCAGACGGCAGCTGGAAACCAAGAACGTTTAAGGACGAAAAGTCTGGCCGGTATCCAATTGAAGTAACGGATAGTTTATATGAGTTTCGGCGGTATCCGCAAACTATTTTCGAACAGATAAAAGACTCTCCACTCAATGCGAAGAAAGAGTACGTTTACTCCGATCTGTCGTTCATTCTTTATCCGCAAATTGTGAAGCGTATTACGGACACCGCTTTTGAAGACTATGTTAAAACAACGTTTTTCCGTCCATTGGGCGCGTCTACACTGACCTTTAACCCCCGCCGGTTTTATTCGCTAAGTCGGATTGTTCCAACAGAATACGATTCGTTATTCCGGAGAACACTAATCTGGGGGCGTGTTCATGACGAAGGTGCTGCCATGCTCGATGGTTTGTCGGGACATGCTGGTTTATTCGGTACAGCCAACGACCTGATGAAAGTTTATGAAATGTATCGGCAGCAGGGCAGTTATGGCGGAGAGCGATTTATTTCGCAGAAAACCATAGCTGAATTTACGCGTTACCAATTCCCCGAACTGGGCAATCGACGTGGATTGGGCTTTGATAAACCTTCGTTTACGTATTCAGGAAATGGTCCACGTTCGGCTACAAAAGCAAGTTATGGGCACTCCGGATTTACCGGTACGTTCGTGTGGGTTGAGCCAGACCCTGCTTATAATTTAACGTACGTATTCCTGTCGAATCGCGTATATCCGACCCGCAACAACAACAAAATCAGTACGTTAAACACACGTACTAACGTAGTGGAAGCACTCTACAGAGCCACCAAACGCGGAATCCAATGAAAAATCAGTTGATTCAGTTGCTCGATTATGAGCTTTGGGCCAATCGGCGTGTTATCGACGCACTCGAAACTATTCAGAATCCACCAGCCCGTGCTGTTGCCATAATGGGCCATATTTTATCGGCGCAGCATGTCTGGCTTGGCCGTATTCTGAATGAACCGACGTTTGTGGCTATCTGGGAAGATATTCCGGTTAGCTGGATGGGCGAAACAGCCGAACGACAACATCGGCAGCTCGTGAGCTACGTAGCAGGTCTTGCTGATGATACGTTGGGAAATCCGGTTGCCTATAGAACCTCCAGAGGGGAGCCATTTGAAAACCGATTGCTTGATATTCTGACGCATACAAGCCATCATGCAGCCTATCACCGTGGGCAGGTTGTTCAGCTTATTCGTCCTATGGTTCAGGAAGCTCCCGTAACAGATTTTATCATCTGGGCGAGATCGAAATAATGCCGTTTTACCGTGTTCGAATAACCGACAGTTTCTTTAATAAATCGGCTCTACTTCCTTCTGGAATGGGTATAACGACCTGATTAGAAAGTAATAGCTGGGTGCTTTCCAGCCGAACAATATGATTTAGATTAATGAGTAATGACCGGGAAATACGGTAAAAATTGGGATTGGGGAAATACTGAGCCAGATAACCCAGATTCAGCGTAAACAGGCGGGGTTTTTCTTCACCAACCAGACAAATGTGGGTATAGGCTCCTGACGCCCGCAGGTATACTACGTCGTTTTTGGCTATTTTTTCGTACCCTTTATTATAAGGCAGAAATACACTGTCGGTAACCGTCGGGTCACTGGGCTGTTCTTCATTCATACGAAAGTTATAATAGGCCAGCTCAACCTGAATACCCAATTCCTGCTGCCGAAATGGTTTCAGCAAATATGCCGCTGGCGATGTTTCTTTCGCCCGTTCAACTGTGGTTGGCTCTGAGTGTCCGGTTAAATAAATGATTGGAATCCAGCGTTGATTCTGCAATTCGCGAGCCGTCTGAATTCCATCGGCCGACGAATCTTTCAGCCGTATATCGATAATAGCCAGATCGGGGGGCAACCGCCGTGCCGATGTGATTGCTTCCTGAAACGTTCGTGCGTTATCTGTTACGTTATGCCCGAATTTTTCAAGCGTTTCCTGAATATCGGCAGCTACGATAGCGTCATCTTCTACAATCAGGATATTAAGTGGTTGCATAAGCTAAATGGTAAAAACTAACGTAAATACGGCACCCTGCTCCGATACAAATTTATACGTGCCCCGAAGTTGCTCAACCTGCATCTGAATGAGTCGCATGCCAAATGTTTTCGGTCTTTTCGCCATCAGTTCGGTACTATGTGCGTATCCCGGCCCATTATCGGAAACCTGAAAAATAATACTATTTTGTTGCTGCTGGCAAGATACCCGGAAAGCGGGCTCATCCTGATTTGGAAAAGCATACTTGCAGGCGTTGGTGGTTAGTTCGTTAAGTATCAATCCTAACGGCAAGGCCTGATCGGCGAGTAATGAAACTGGTGCAATAACATAGTCGGGTTGGAGGTATCCGTAACCAAATCCAGCCAGTGCATCCTGCACCAATTCAGCCATAAATTCAGGTAGCTGCACCTTAACCAACTCATCGCCATCATAAAGCCGACGATGTAACGTAGCCATTGCCTGCACCCGTAACTGGCTTTCTTCAACTGCTTTTCGGGCCGAATCGTCGGCAAGGCGATTTACCTGTAGGTTGAGCAAACTGGATACAACCTGTAAATTATTCTTAACCCGATGATTTTGCTCCATCACAAGTTGAGCATTCTGGGTGCTAATCCGTTGGTTCCGACGGTAAAGTCGAAAGAAAACAAAGCTCATTCCTATAGTAAGCATCAGCAATGCCAGCATAGTCCAGATAAACCGCTGTTGATTCGATATACTCTCCGAGTGCAATGCCAGTTCTTTTTGCTGGCTTTTCAGCAACGCTTCTTTTTTCTCAGTTTCATACTCCATTTCGAGCCTCGTTACGGCCCCGTCGCGATCTGAGATGTAATTAGTACGTTCCAGCGCATAGGCTTTCTCACTATATTCGTACGCCTGACGCCAATCACCAAATTTGAGATAATACTCTCGATTTATAACCGCCAGCCCATATTGCTCATTATACGAATGTCGAAATGGACTTTGCTTCAGAAATTGCTCCGACTTATCGAGCCATTGTCTAGCCTCTGTCATCTTGCTCATCTCCAGATAGATTCGCCCAATTTCATTGGTTATGGCAATCTCCAAAACGGGTTCTTTCAGACGAACGGACATTGCCAATGCTTGCTTTAAATGAGTCAGGCTCACAGGGTCTTTTTTATCGTCCCATAATTGCTTACCTACATGATAAGTCCGGTTAAGTATTGCCAGCGAGTCGGTAACTGGTTGCATAATTGATTCCCTGAGGTGGATATAATGGCGAACACTATCAAGATTCGGCTTCGGACGTTGGGGCTGTTTACCTTTGTTCGACCAATCTCTCTCGTAGAAGCCAATCACTTTCGCGTAACTTAAGTCAAGTGCTTTTTCTGATCTTATACGTTGCGCTACACCAAGCGCCAGGCGAGCATACCGTATTGTCTCGGAATAATGCCCCTGTCGAGCTTCATTATCACTTAGCCTGCCATACAGACGACTTAGGTTATATGAATCGCCCCGTGGCTCAAGAATTGCCTGCGACTTAAGAAACCAGCGTTGTGATGTTAACAAATCACCCGCAGCTTCATACGTTTTTCCGTACAAATAGTACGCTTCAGCCAATAATAATGAATCGTTGGTAGCCACAGCAGCCCGATGAACGGTATCGGCATAAAGAAGCTTATGCGGCTGTAGGGGAAGAATAAGCGGCTTTTGCGCAATGCTCACACTTATTTTCATACATATGGCTGCCATCAAACAGAGGAGTTTCAGTAAATAACTGCCCGCAGGATTCATACCACCGATGTATTAAAAAATCAAGTTACGACTCCCTAACGTAGTATAAAACCACTTCGTTGACTTAATGCCCACGAGATGCCGAGAGGTAACATGTTTTGGTTATAAGAGCTATTGGTTGTGTAAAAATACCTATTCGTAAAGAAAATAACGGGATTGGTGAAGTTCAGAAACAATTGGCTAAAGGATTGAGCATATTTACACAGGTATCTACGGCAATGTAGTCTGATAATAGCCGCCTTCTATTCACGCCTTTTCAGGAAGATTTTACATAAAGTTGTCTGCTACGTTACTTGTGAATTCACGTAGAGTTTTGACGCGTACCGGAATATTCATTAATAATCTACCTAAGAAACTTCAGCTTTTTCGCCAGATAGCAAGGCTTTTTTTTCGCCAGATAGCAAGGCTTTAAAATGCCAGACTGAACGTACTTCCCTGACCGGGTGTCGATTCTGCAGTGAGCTGGCCGTTGTGGAGTTGCATCATCTGACGCGACAGGCTGAGGCCAATGCCTGAGCCTGTTTTTTTTGTAGTGTAGAATGGAATAAAAATCTGTTCCAGCGCTTCCGGCTCAATACCCGGACCGTTATCTTTTACGTGTATCAAAACGCGTGGCCCAACGGCTTCGGCCAGAATGTCAATAACGGGCGTCTGCGATTTCTCTAGGCTTTCAGCAGCATTTTTAATCAGATTTATCAGCACCATTTCAATCTGGGCGGCATCGGCACGAATCGCTAAATTTGGCGACGAAACGCTGAACGTAATAACAGGTTTCCGAACGTTCGTTTCGGCCAGTTGCACTACGTTACGTAGCAAAGGCTCTACCGATACGTCGGTAAAGATAGGTTGCGGAATTGTCGTAAAATTTCGATATGCATCCACAAACTGCATAACTCCCGAACCTCGCTGCTCAATGGTTGTCAGTGCATCGCGCAAGTCATTTACCGATTCGCCCACGTAAGACGGTGCTGGCTGTTGCATATCGCCCGACGTAAACGGCACCAAATCCGTTTCGACAATATCGCGCATTGTACCCGCTAATGACACAATCGGCGTAATCGAATTCATGATTTCATGACGTAGCACTTTAGTCAGGTTCTGCCATGCATCAAGCTCACGCTGTTGCAATTCAGAACGTATATTCTGCATCGACACCACCGTAACCAGACGCCCCCGTAATCGAACGGCTGTGCAACGTATCGATAGTTCGCCATCGGCACCGGTCTGATACGATACGGGTGTTGGCGATGCTGTTGCAGCCTGAAGTAACGTAGCGAGTTCGGCATGTGTGCTTTTCAGATCGGCAAGGGTACGTAGGCGATAAATTCCCAGCAATCGAAGGGCTGTCTGATTCACCAGTTCTACCTGACCAGCAGCATCGAAAGTAAGCAACCCCACATTTACATGCTGAACAATTGTATTGACGTAGTGTAGGTTGGCTTCTTTTTCGGCCCGCGCCTGCCGAAAGGCATCGAGTACTTCGTTAAACTGATCGTTGAGTTCATAAAACGACGGCCCCAGATTACTATCGGCCCGAAACGCTACGGCAAAATCGGAATAACGTACTGATTCCAGAAAGCGCGTCAGCTTCCTGTTCAGACTCGTTACGTATTGGTACAGGTTTACGGTCAGAACAATCTGGAGAACGAACAGCGGAAAGAGTACCAATCCGTTCGAATCCTGTAAATAACCATACGTAATGGCGCTGGTGAGCACAATTACCCCAACGATACGCCAGCCAATGCCAATAGCGAATCGATTCATAGGGTTAAGCAGCTATCCAGCTAAAAGGATACTCAAGCGTCGGAATTTTAGTCCGTTCGGCAACACGACGTAACCGGGCAGGCAGTGCCATCAGATAATCACGGGCACGTTGCGCTTTATCGTTCAGATCTGTAACTGACGCAATGTTCCATTCGTCCAGCAACGATTCGGCAATGTCGATATAATCCTGGGTTGTATAAACACCCAGCCGTTGGGCAGCGTCGGAGAAGTGGCTGAATGTTTCGCCCAGTTTCACGCCGGTTTCGCGCAGGAAGTGGGCAGGCATCACGATTTTTTTGCGCATCATATCGTCAAAAGCCAGCATCATTTCTGAGGCATCTACTTCAAAAATCTGGCTCACAAACGATTTATAGGCCTTGGCATGTCGCATTTCGTCGGAAGCAATTACTCCACAAATTTTCGACAACTGCGTGCAGCCTGCCTGTTTTGCCAACGTAGCGGTTCGGCGGTGCGACAAATTGGTGGCCAGTTCCTGAAATGATGTATAAACAAAGTTCCGATAAGGATCACGGCCCGTACCAATATCAAATCCATCGGCTATCAGGTATTGAGTCGATACTTCCATAGCGCGCATATTTACCCGACCTGATAAATACAGAAATTTATTCAACAAATCGCCATGACGGTTTTCTTCGGCAGTCCAGCTACGTATCCAGCGTGTCCAGCTATGCGGATTTTCCTGATCGACACCTTCCATGTCCATCAACCAAGATTCATAAGTAGGTAGGGCTTCTTCGGTAATTGTATCACCGACTAATACGGCTATATAATCGTAGGATAACTCACGGGTACTTTCACGGAGCAGTTTTACTTCGTCAAGAAACGATTCTTTGGTCGTATCAGGCAACAGGTCAGACGGTTGCCAGTACGTTTCTATCGGTTTTAGAAATTCATCAATAGAGTTATCGACTTTTTCACCGACGAACTGCATAACCTCAATACGTGTACCTGATAAGCTCATAGTTTAACAACGAAGAAAATGAATAATTAATCCAATTAAGGCACAAAGTTCCGTTAAAATCCGCGATGATTTATGTTCATCGACATTTTTCTGCATGACAAGAATCAGTTGGTTGCTAATTTTGGCCCAGAATGGCTCTTGAGACCTGCTATGAAAAAAATCCTGGATTATTTATTGAGTTGTATCTATCTGCTTTACTTCGGATTAGTATTAGTTATTTTCCATGCCTTACAGGTGATCTCGTTCCATATTTTGGGGAAACAGGCGCACAAAAAAACTGTCGACTGGATGAATGCCTCTATTGCCTATGGCTGGTATTTGACTGGTAGCACAATTCGATATAAGGAACAGCCTGGCCTCCCTACCGACCGACCGATCATTTTTATTGCCAACCACCAGAGCATGTTCGATATTTCGCCCATTATCTGGTTCTTCCGTCAGCACGGCCCAATTTTTGTCTCAAAAATTGAGTTGGCGAAGGGAATTCCCGGTGTATCGTACAATCTACGGAAGAGTGGTGCTGCTCTTATTGACCGTAAAGACCCCAAACAGGCTATCGTTGAAATTGCCCGACTGGGTAAACTAATTCAGGAAACCAATCGGTCGGCGGTTATTTTTCCAGAAGGCACCCGCTCACGCGATCCGGAAGGTCGAATGAAGCCTTTCGTAACAGGCGGTGTCAGTACATTATTGAAACGGGCTCCAAGTGCGCTTGTTGTGCCTGTTGCGATTCAGGGAACCGGTCGTTTCAATCCTAAAGGTATTTTTCCGCTAACGTCTTTTTCGCGCATGTCCTGGACGGCCTTGCCGGGCATTGAACCCAAAGGCAAAACACCCGATGAAGTGGTTAAACAGGCCCAAGAAGCCATTGCAGAAGCTCTGGGACATAATCCGTTAGATTGACTAAACGCGTTACGTCCCAGCTCGTAAATCGAGAAAATTAGAGTCCAAATTTTTCCAATCGCCGATACAGGGCCTGCCGCGATAGACCAAGTTCACGAGCTACGTCGGTAATGCTACCCCGATGTTTTTGCATGGCCTGTTTAATCAATTGACGCTCCATATCTTCGAGCTGAAGTGTCTCGCTGGCGAGCGATGGCGTTGCAGTTCCGTTTTTGAAGACAAAATTGGTAGGTTCCAGCATGGTTCCCGGTGTGAGTTCTGGTCGTGCCAGAATCACCGCCCGTTCAACGGCGTGTTGTAATTCGCGAACGTTACCCGGCCAATGATACTGCTTCATCTCAATTAGTAAAGCCGGACTTATCCCAGATACCGAGCGATTGTACTGCTTCGCATATTTCTTAAGAAAAAATTCGGCCAATTGACCAATATCGCCCGGACGCTCACGCAGAGACGGTAAATGCAGCTCAATGGTATTAATTCGGTACAGCAAATCCTGACGGAACGAACGGTCTGCAACTCGCTCATTCAAATCAGCATTAGTAGCACAGATCAACCGGACATCAATCTGGCGTGCTTTGTTTGAGCCAACCCTTGTTACCTGACGCTGTTGAAGTACAGTTAATAGCCGAGCTTGCTGAGCGGGACTTAGATTACCAATTTCATCCAGAAAAATTGTTCCACCATTGGCTTCTTCAAAACGCCCGGCACGGTCGTCACGGGCATCGGTAAAAGCACCTTTTACGTGCCCAAACAATTCACTTTCGAATAAACTTTCGGTTAATGCGCCTACATCCACACTAACAAATGGCTTGTCGCGACGGTCCGAATGTTCGTGAATAGCTCGCGCAATCAAATCTTTACCGGTTCCGTTTTCCCCCAAAATCAATACGTTGGCATCAGTAGGTGCTACCTGTTCAACCGTATCCAGAATCGGACGCATGGCCGAACCTATGATATTTGTTTGCTTTGTTGATTTTTTATCAGACTGCTCCTTGCCGTTCTTTTTTCCATTGACCTGC
Source organism: Spirosoma daeguense (assembly GCF_054776875.1). Taxonomy (NCBI): domain Bacteria; kingdom Pseudomonadati; phylum Bacteroidota; class Cytophagia; order Cytophagales; family Cytophagaceae; genus Spirosoma; species Spirosoma daeguense. The sequence continues at coordinate 149,623 of NZ_BAAHBF010000003.1, read as the reverse complement.
CCAACTTCCTCCCGATCTTCACTTTTAGCCTCAACCGCTTTCCGAATGGTTTCCAGAAACTTATCGTTCTGCCAGGGTTTGAGCACAAAATCAACAGCTCCTGCTTTTATTGCCCGAACCGCCATTTCAACATCGCCATAAGCCGTAAAGAGAATTACACGCGAATCAGGAGCGATGTCCAGAATTCGGTCGAGCCAGGCAAATCCTTCACGTCCGCTACTAACGTCGCGCTGAAAATTCATATCGAGCACAATGGCATCGTAGCGATTGTTATTGAGTAAGAACGGTAGCTTTTCAGGATTTTTTTCAATCTCTACCGAGGCTACGTGGCGCTTAAGCAACAGACGGGCTGCTAGCAGTACATCAGGGTCGTCGTCGACGAGCAGAAGTTTAGCATCTTGCATATACTCAAAGATGAAAGACCGGAGGAATAGGTTGCATGGGGGTCTTATTCAGCAACGAATTACGGGTTTCTTCCGTATTTTGGGCGTTAAATAGTGTTAAGTGGTTATTTATTATCAGTAGATGGTCGTCATGGTTGGTAAATGTTTGTCGCCATCAAGGCCCCTCCATGTTGTTAATAACTGCCCTAATTTAACAACAAAGAATGGGAATGACTAGTGTAAATCCCCCCTTCAACAATCGTTTGTTTTATGGACTTGCCGCCGTAGGTATTTTATTGAATACCACGGGCTTGTTCCCTCCTATCATGGAGCTCGATGGAGCTTTGTATGCCTGCATTGCCAAATCCATGGCCCAGTCGGGTGATTTTTTAAACCTGTACGCTGTTGGGGCCGATTGGCTCGATAAACCCCATTTTCCGTTCTGGGTAGCGGCCATAAGTTTCAAAATTTTTGGCATCAATACGTTTGCCTACAAATTTCCCGCGTTGCTGTTTTTTCTGGGAAGCGTTGTTTACACGTATCACTTTGCCCGATTAACATACGATAAACTAACGGCCCAGATTTCCACACTCGTACTTTTAACCGCTTTTCATGGCGTGCTATCTAACAGCGACGTTCGAGCGGAGCCGTACCTAATGCCCCTTATCATTGGGCCAATCTATCATTTCTATCGTCTGTTTTTGGGTGGTCGGTTTCAGCATCTGCTAATCGGCTCGTTTTTAACGGGTTGTGCGCTGATGACCAAAGGCGTATTCGTGCTCATTCCAATTGGTGCCGGACTAATTGTTCACTGGTTATTGACCGGGCACTGGCGCGAACTCGTCAATTGGCGCTGGTATGTTGCTGTTACGTTGTCATTTTTGTTTACCCTTCCCGAAATTTATTGCCTCTACCAGCAATTCGATTTGCATCCCGAAAAACTGATTTTCGGGAAAACCAACGTATCAGGAATCCGCTTTTTTTTCTGGGATAGTCAGTTTGGGCGTTTTTTTAATACGGGGCCGATTAAAGGCTCCGGCGACAAATTTTTCTTTGTTCATACGTTGCTTTGGGCGTTTTTGCCGTGGTCGTTACCACTTTACATCGGTATTGGCAAAATCCTGATCAACCTGACGAAAGGCAAACGTAATGCGCCCGAATACGTATCGCTCGGCACCGGGCTTGCTACGTTCCTGCTGTTTTCATTTTCAGGCTTTCAGCTCCCTCATTACCTTAACATTGTATTTCCCTTTTACGCCATCCTGACGGCTCATTTCTTAACGAGTTTAAACCCGACTTTGCTACGTCGCTGGACAATCGGACAGACTGTTATTGGCGTACTGATCATTATTCTGACAGTCGGTTTGCTTCAGATTGTTCGGCCAAGCCAATACGTTATCGCCGTAAGCTGGATTGCTGTTATTACGTTTGCTACGTATACAATTTTCAGGAAAAATAGTCTGACCTCGTTAATGGGTCGGATGCTGGGCAGTATGTTGATTCTGGCAACTACGCTGAACGTTACGTTGTATCCAACTTTTCTGCACTATCAGGCGGGCATGACAGCGGCCAATTATACCAATGAGCAGCCCACACTCGCACGTCGGCCAACCATTTTATATGAACCCGGCACGGGCGTTGGTGGGGGTAGTTTCTGGTCGTATGAGTTCTATACCGATGCGCCAACGTATTACGCCCGCACCGATTCGACATTACAACGCTACGTTCAGAAGGGTTCGCAAAAGGTATTTACTACCAGTGAACAGGCCGATTCGCTGATGAAACGTGGGTACGAAGTCCGCCATCTGGCTACGTTTCCGTATTACCACGTAAGCCGATTAACTTACGCTTTTCTAAATCCGGCAACCCGTGCCCAAACCTTAGAATCATACGTTCTGACAGAGATTAGTTCTAGAAAATAGATAGGCTAATTTACTACGTTAAAATGCGCCGTTAAAAGCGGACAAATCTCGTCCGAAAGCGGACAAGAGACAAAAATACCCAGCTATTAACTTCTTGATAATCAACAATCCAATGTAACTGGCATGACTATTGGCACAGAATAATCAGCGGAAGAGGCTGGCGATTTGCATCGCTCCGTTTCAGCAGTTTTCTCTTTTGCGTCTTAACTTTAATACCAATGGATCGCGTCTTACCTAAACGATTTTGGACAACACAACGTATCGCTATTTTCGGTGGCGGTGCGCTCATCACTGGCTTATTGGCTTACACCCTACTCTTTGCAGATCGACGGTCTAAGCTTAATGTTGAAAAAGATAAAATCACCGTATCTAACGTAACAACAGGACCTTTTGAAGATTTCATTGCGGTAACGGGTGTTGTACAACCCCTAAAAACGATACGTCTCGACGCCATTGAAGGTGGATACGTAACGCAGAAACTGGTAGAAGGCGGTAATATGGTACAGAAAGGTGAGGTTCTTCTTAAACTGGAAAATCAAAGCCTGAAACTCAGCTTCCTGCAATCTGAAACGGAAGCCAACCGACTCGTTAACGACTTACAGAATACGCGTCAGCGGATACAGATCGAACGGTTTACGTTACGTAAAACACTGGCCGATGTAGATGCCCAGATTTCGCAGGCAAAAGACACCTACGAGCGGCAGGAAAAGCTATTTAAGGATAAAGTTGTTTCGGAAGAAGATTATTTGAAAGCCAAGCGTGCTTACGAGCGGCTCACCAGTCAACGTACTATCGAAATCGAAACGCAGAAATATCAGGAAGAGAACGCTAAATTCCAGATCAAACAATTAGAACAAACGCTGCAACGTACCCAGAAAAATGTTGCTCTTTGGCAACAGACGCTGGATAATCTGGTTGTGAAAGCGCCCGTTTCAGGCCAATTGTCGAGCATTGATGTAGAAGTTGGCTCGAACATTAACCGGGGTCAGAACATCGGTCAGATTGATGATCTGAACGGCTTCAAAATGCGGGTTGGTATAGATGAGCATTACATCAGCCGGGTTTTTTCGGGTTTGAAAGGATCTTTCGAATTTAATGGAAAGATGCACGCTCTTGAAATTAGCCGGGTTTACCCGGAAGTAAAAAGTGGCCGTTTTGAAGTCGATATGATTTATCCCAAAGGTGCTCCTGAAGGCATAAAAAGGGGGCAATCGTCGCCAATTCAATTGGAACTTGGCAAAGCAGCTAAAGCTACGTTACTGCCCGTTGGTGGCTTCTTCTCCGACACCGGCGGCAACTGGGTATACGTAGTCGATAAATCGGGCAAACGTGCGGTAAAACGTCCTATTACGTTAGGCCGTAAAAACCCGGAATATTATGAAGTGTTAACCGGCTTAGAGCCTGGTGAGCAAGTGATTACGAGTTCTTACGAAAATTTTGGCGATAACGAAGTACTTGAATTCTAAAATCTGAACCTAGATTTTATCAAGACCAACAGGATTAAACAAGATAAATGACAATAAAATTATCCTGAAAATCTTTTCAATCTTGTAGAAATCTAGGTTCTGACAACCCCTACCAAACAATGATTCAAACAGTTGAACTTCAGAAACTCTTCGCTACCGAAGAAGTAGAAACAACCGCCCTCAATGGCATCAATATGGATGTGAAAGACGGCGAATTTGTCGCAATCATGGGTCCTTCGGGCTGCGGCAAATCCACATTACTTAACATCCTGGGCTTGTTGGATAATCCCAGCGAAGGTCAGTATAATTTCTACGGTACAGAAGTCGCCAAAATGACCGAGCGGCAGCGGGCGCAGCTTCGCAAAGGCTCTATCGGTTTCGTGTTTCAGAGCTTTAACCTGATCGACGAACTGACCGTATATGAAAACGTTGAACTGCCATTGCTTTATCTGAAAACCCCAGCCGATGAGCGCAAAAAGCGCGTTGAAGAAACACTGGAGCGGATGAGCATTATGCACCGGCGCAACCACTTCCCCCAACAATTATCAGGTGGTCAGCAGCAACGTACGGCTATTGCTCGGGCGGTTGTTGCTAAACCCAAGCTAATTCTGGCCGATGAGCCGACGGGTAACCTCGATTCGAAGAATGGCGAGGAAGTAATGAAATTGCTGGGTGAACTGAACGACGAAGGTACAACCATCATCATGGTAACGCACTCGCCTTATGATGCAGGTTTCGCCCACCGAATTGTCAACCTGTTCGATGGTAAAGTAGTTACCGAAAACTTCCACGTATAATCCAGAACCGGGATTTAGCTGATTAAAGGATTAAACTGATTTTGTTTAATCCTTTAATCAGCTAAATCCCGGTTCTCATTTTAACTCAACTGTCATGATTCGCAACTACGTCAAAATCGCTATTCGGAGTCTGTTAAAGCACAAACTTTACTCATCTATTAACGTTTTCGGATTGGCCTTGGGCATGGCCTGTAGCTTGCTGATTGGACTTTGGGTGAAGGATGAGCTTGGTTACGACCGTTTTCTGCCTGATGCGGAGAACGTTTGCTACGTTCGAACCAATTTTCCGTTCAATAATGAAATCGTAACAAATTCTGCGACACCGGGTCCGCTGCAGGAAGCCATTTCGCAGCATATACCTGAAGTGGCGGCTGCTGCGAAAATCAATTGGGGCTTTGAGACCTTAATTAAAGTTGGCGAAAAAACAGCCAAAGAGAAAGGTCATTATGCCACCAAAGATTTTTTCGGTGTTTTTGATTTACCCGTTTTGCAGGGAAACCCAAAAACAGCAATGGCGCAAACAAATCAGATTGTTGTTACCCGAAAAATAGCCGACAAATTCTTCCCAAACGGGGCTGCTCTAGGCAAAACCTTACAACTCGATAACAATAAGTTTTACGTAGTAGGCGCCGTCATTGAAAACCTGCCGCATAATTCTACACTCCAGTTCGACTGGATGGTCAACTGGAAAAATCATGAGCAGGATTGGATGAAAACCTGGGGCAATAACTCGTTCCAGACATACGCCCGTCTGAAGCCAAACACTACGATTGCACAGGCAGAAAAGGCAATGCAGGTAATCTATCCGCGTTATGCCGGAAAAAACTTCGAGTCTGGACGCCCAACCTTACAATCAATTACGGACCTTCATCTATATTCCGAATACAAAGAAGGAAAAGCCATGGGTGGGCAAATTGAATACGTTCGTATTTTCTCGATTGTTGCCCTCTTTATTCTGGTTATCGCCTGTATCAACTTCATGAATTTAGCCACAGCTCGTTCGGCCATGCGGGCTAAAGAAGTGGGTGTTCGGAAAGTGGTTGGAGCGATGCGTTCTTCGTTGATTGGCCAGTTTCTGAGTGAGGCTGTTCTGACAAGTGCATTGGCCGTTGTACTTGCGCTGGCACTGGTATGGTCAATACTACCAACATTCAATACGTTATTTAATAAGCAATTAAGCTTAAATCTTGCCGATTCGGAGCTATGGTTTATCATTGGCGCACTCGTTTTAATAACGGGTTTTGTATCAGGCAGCTACCCAGCCTTATTCCTGTCGTCATTACAGCCTATCAAAATTCTGAAAGGGCGTTTGCAGTTCGGTTCGGGCCCAGCCTTGTTTCGCCGGACGCTGGTAGTATTTCAATTTTCATTATCCATCTTTCTGATCGTCGGCATGCTGGCGGTTGGTCGTCAGATGGATTACTTACGTAGTAAAAACCTTGGTATTGACCGGGAAAGTGTAGTTTACATACCATTAGAAGGTGAAATTGCGCAACCGAAAAAAGTAGAAGCTTTTCGCCGTGAGGTAATGCGCAAGCCATCGGTAGCCTCGGCCACTACGTCGATGTTATTGCCGGTTAACGTACAAAGCTCGTCGGGCGATTTAAACTGGTCGGGTAAAGATCCAAAGCTTCAAACAAGTGTTTCATGCATGTTCGTTGGTGGAGATTTTATTCGTACCATGAACATTAAACTGCTCGAAGGCCGCGATTTCCGAGTAGACAGCCCCGCTGATTCGACAAATTATTTGATCAACGAAGCGGCAGCGAAATTGATGGGCATGGCCAAGCCAGTAGGTAAGGAAATTCAATTCTGGCCCGGTAAAGGACGAGTTATTGGCTTGATGAAAGATTTCCATTTGCAGTCGCTCCATCAGGCTATTACGCCATTGATTTTATGTTTCGATGCGCGCAATACGCAATATCTACTGGTTAAAACTCAGCCCGGACAAACAAAGCAGGTAATTACCGATCTGGAGCAATTAGCGAAAGAATTTAATCCGAACTATCCCTTCAATTATCATTTTCTGGACGAGGAATACGAGAGTATGTATCGGGCTGAGCAGCAAATCGATACGCTTGTTAACTACTTCGGTATAATAGCCATTTTGATCTCTTGCCTGGGCTTATTTGGGTTAGCGGCTTTTATGGCCGAGCAACGTACCAAAGAAATTGGAGTCCGTAAAGTACTCGGCGCAAGCGTATCGAACATCGTAGGCTTACTATCGAAAGATTTTCTGGGCCTGGTGTTTATGGCCATTATTCTGGCATCGCCACTGGCGTGGTGGGCGTTACGTACCTGGCTCGATTCATTTGCTTACAAGACAGACTTAAGTTGGTGGATTTTTGGTGTAGCAGGTATACTGGCCGTAATCATTGCCTTCCTGACGGTCAGTTATCAAAGTGTAAAAGCTGCCCTGATGAACCCGATGAAATCACTACGTAGTGAATAGCAAAGGGCTTAGGGCATCGGGTAAAGGGTAAAACGTTCATAAAACCCTTTGCCCCATGCCCTAAGCCTCAATCCCCTACCCCTATGCTCAGAAACTATCTCAAAATCGCGATTCGTAACCTGTGGCGTAACCGTCTGTTTTCGACGATTAACGTAGTGGGCCTATCGGTTGGGCTGGCGTGCGTTGTGGTATTGATTCTTTTCGCCCAGAAATGTCTTAGCTGGGATACAGCCCATAAAAAACTTGATCGACTTTACTACGTCCAGACCAAAAGCGCCAACGGCGATAGCTACAACGAAACGGTTTATCCATTGCTCGATCAGATGTTGCGTGATTACCCGGAAATTGAAACGGGAACGCATATTCAGAGCTGGAATTATCCGTGGCTTGAATACGGAAACAAAAGTTCGCAGGAACGAACGTACTACGTTGATTCAACCTTTTTCCAGATATTCACATTCCCGCTCAAATACGGTAATCCGGCCACTGCGCTACGTAACAAACGTTCGGTTATCCTTAGTGAAAAAGTGGCTCAGACCCTGTTTGGTTCGGCCAACCCGGTTGGGAAATACGTAACGGTGGATGATACGTTACAATATGCGGTTACTGGAGTGCTGGAGAAAATACCCGCCAATTCATCTCAACAGTTTGAGGTACTTTTACCAGCATCGAATCTCCTCGATAATCCTAATTTCCGGGAGAACGCCGATTGGTATAACAACTTTGCCAGCACATTCATTCTGCTGAAAGAAGGCGCGAATCCATCGCAACTAGAAGCAAAATTACCCCAGCTCGTTAAAAGTCATTTTAAAGATGATGGTAAAAAGCGTACGTTGCTGGTGAGTGCCTATAAAAACTTTATCTACACCGAAAATCCTTCGTTTTCCGGGCTGATTCAGGGGGCAATTGCTATCGCGCTCTTTTTGCTGTTTATCATCAGCGTCAATCTCATCAATCTCAATACCGCTTCTGCTATGCCACGGGCTAAGGAAGTGGCAGTGAGACAAGTAGTTGGCGGAACGCGCCAAGCGGTGCTACGTCAATTCTGGATAGAGTCGGGTATAGTTGTGCTATTGTCGCTGATTTTGTCGGTAGCATTCGCCGTTTATTTCCTGATACCCAATTTCAATCAGCTACGTAGTGAGAACATGCAGTTGTCCATTAATCTGGCTACTGATTATCCAACTATTCTGGCCGTTTTGGGCGTAGCACTCACGGTTGCGCTCATTGCCGGTACGTATCCTGCGTTGTATCTGCTTGGGCTGAAAACAACCGATGCCGTAAAAGGCAAACTCAACGCGAATCCAAAAAGTGGACGTCTTCGGCAGAATGGCCTGATCACATTACAGTTCACACTGGCTATCGTACTGATTTTGGGAACGATTGGCATGCGTCAGCAAATTCAGTTTATGAAAGAAGCCGACCTCGGCTACGACAAAGAGAATGTGCTGGTTTTTAAAACCGATCTGGCTTATCGGAACGAAAATGTAGCTTTAACGCAGGGAAAAAGCATTTTAAACGAGCTTCGTCAGAACCCGAACGTAGTGTCGTTTACCAGTACGTATTATACGCCGGTAGCCTACCAGAATAACTTCAATAGCTATTATCCCGAAGGCAACGAAAATAAAGCGATTAATATACGGCATATGGGTGGGGCTGTACGTTTCAATGAAACGTACAAAATTCCGATGCTCGAAGGACGTGATTTTTCCGACATTACCTCGGCCGACTCAGCCAACAATGCCGTCATTATCAACGAGTCTGCCATGCACGCATTTGGCTGGCAAACGGGCGTTGGCAAGAAACTCCGGCAGCTTAATAATCCAGCGGTTTACACCGTGATTGGCGTAACGAAAGACTACCATTATCGCAATCTGAAAGACCGAATTGAGCCAATGCTTCAAGGCTATGGCGGCTCTGAAAGTCTGAGCAGTTTTCTGACGGTACGTATCGCCGATGCCGCAAAAGCACCAGCCGTTATTGCTGAATTAGAAAAGGCGTTTAAGAAAATTCCGTCGCGACGTACGCTGACGTATTCGTATCTGTCTGACGACGTAGTGCGCTCCTATCGCTCTATGGAAAACATCTGGCAAATGATCAGCTTCGTAACAGTTATCTCGATTTTGATCGCCTGTGCTGGCATTTTCGGGTTGGTTACGCTTGTCGCTCGTCAACGTACCAAAGAGATTGGTGTTCGGAAAGTATTGGGCGCATCGGTCGCCAGCATTACGTTCCTGCTCTCGAAAGACTTCCTGAAATTAGTGATGCTGGCTATTCTGATTGCTGCACCAATTGGCTGGTGGTTAGGCCAAAAAGTCCTCAACTCGTTTGCCTATCGGGTACAGCTTGAATGGTGGTTTCTGGCATTAGCCGGCGGATTGGCCGTTCTGATTGCCTGCCTGACCGTCGGTTATCAAAGTATAAAAGCCGCGTTGGTCAATCCGGTGAAGAGTTTACGAAGCGAGTGATTCTGAACCGCATCGGCGGCCCGGCGGGATTTAGCCGATTATAAAGATTTTGTTTTTAGCTTCTTATGAAGCGCTTTCCAGAAAAGTAAAATCAACAAAATCTGTTTAATCCGTTAAATCCCGGTCAGGAAGGAATTCAGATCGAGATTGAGAATATCGGAGAAAGACGATTCGGTTGGAAGCCCACCATCGCCTTTTCGGTACCGAAGCCATTGATGCCTGCGATAATCATAGACGAAACCTTCCTCTATGCCATATAGCTCTCCATCAACCATTCGGATAATTTTTTCTACATCCGATTTAACACCTCGAGTCTGGCAAATCTCGATAACAACAGGTGTTGAATCGGTTGTATTATCATATAGTGTAACATCAGGTGTAGGGCTGCTGTATTCACCGACCATCATTTCAGGAAGTGGTTCGTAGCCAATCACTCCCGATTCATACAGTGGATAAAGCCTTGCCGTCAATCGTGCAATAACCCGCTGATGGATAACAGGAGCATTAGCTCCATCGTCCATAACCAAAAAATTACCGGAAGTAGGCGTTGAATAGTCCATCGTGAATCAATAAATGACTTATCAAATTTAACCAAAATAGTATGTTTCGCAATTACCTGAAAGTTGCTCTTCGGACACTCTGGAAAAACCGCACGCATACGCTCATCAACGTAGTAGGCTTGTCAATTGCGTTTGGTACGTGTGTGCTCCTATTTCTGACGGCTACATCCGAATTTTCGTACGACAAGTTTCACACAGACTCAGACCGCATTTTTCGGCTCTACTTTCTATCGTCGAATCGGGATGGAACGCCCAATAAGAGCTCAACCATGCCCTATCCGATTTCGCCTAATTTAAAAGCTGAATTTCCGGAAATCGAAGGCGTTACGCGTTGGTTCGACCGCAATGCCAGTATCCGGCGAAACAACCAGACGTATACCAAAGATGTACGTCTGGCAGATCCTGATTTTCTGCAAATGTTTACGTTTCCGCTTCAAAAAGGCAACTCGAAAACAGCCCTCAACGGTCTGAGCGATATTGTTATCAGTGCCAGCATGGCGAAGGATATTTTCGGCAAAGAAGAGCCCGTAGGAAAACCGCTTCAGCTTCGATTTAATGACAATTGGCAAACCTTCAACGTAACAGGCGTCGTTACCGATTTCCCTAAGAATTCGTCGTTCCAATATGATGCGTTTATACGTAGCGACAATACAGCCGATTATCAGGAGTATAAAAATCGTTGGGATCATGGCAATCATGACGTATACATAAAAGTAAAGGCAGGTGTCGATCCACAAATGCTCCAACGCCGGACGCAGGCGTTCATGGATAAGTACTTCGCTTCCGACATCAAGGAGCGTAAGGAAACAGGTTATCCGAAAAATGAGCTGGGTTTTCAGCGCAGTTTATTATTTCAACCACTGACCGATATTCATTTCGATACTGAAACCACACAAGGGTTAGGTATCAGCCGAACATACGTCGTTACGTTACTACTGATAGGTTTCTTCATACTTGCCATTGCCTGTATCAATTTCATTAATCTGACCATTGCCCAATCTTTCTCGCGGGCTCGCGAAGTGGGAGTTCGCAAATCGCTCGGCGCTCAGCGTGGACAACTGTTCCGGCAAATCTGGGGCGAAACTCTGCTTCTTTGTTTTGGTGCACTGGCAATTGGGCTGAGTCTGGCTTACTACGTATTACCTACCTTTAATCGCCTGTTTAAAAGTCAGTTAACACTGGACGATTTTCTGACACCAACCGTACTCTTAACTACACTTGTTGGCTTTGTTCTCATTACGTTGATTGCTGGCGGTTACCCCTCCTGGTTCATCACCCGATTCAATGTGGTAACAGTATTGAAAGGACGAATCAAAGCCAGCCGACCGGGTTTACTACGTAATTCACTCATTATAAGCCAGTTTACTATTGCTTGTCTGCTCATTGTTTGTACGCTGATTATTCGTCAGCAGATTACGTATTTGCAGGAACGCCCGATGGGGTTGGATAAAGAGCAAGTAGTTAGTATTCCGATTGGCAATGAACTGAATGGTACCGACGCCCTCAACACCATGCGCGACCGGCTGGCGAATCAGCCCAATATCGTATCGGTTTCGGGAACGGCGGTCAATATTGGTGCGGGGCTGGATGGCAGCTCGTCCCGCATGATGTATGGTTTTCAATACGGCAAACGAGATATTACGTGCGACTGGCTACGTATCGATACGGATTACCTGAAAACTATGGGTATCAAACTCCTGCAAGGCCGTGATTTCAGCAAAGCGTTTAGCACAGATTCGAGTTCGTCAATCCTGATTACGCAAAGCATGGCGAAGGCACTTGGCGAGAAGAATCCGGTGGGAAAGTTTATCAAACCCGACAAAAAATCGTACCAGATTGTGGGAGTTATTTCCGACTTCAACCTGTATTCGCTGCATCAGGAAGCTCGACCGATTACCCTCCACATGGAAGCTAAATCGCCTATCAGCTATATTTTAGTTCGGGTTGAATCCCATAATCTGACTACTGCTATGGAAACGATAAAAACGGCCTGGAAGAACGTAGCACCTAAACAGGAATTTATCGGCTCGTTTCTCGACGAAAATACCGAGCGATGGTATAAGCAGGAACAACGACTGGCAACGATTTTCTCATCGGCCGCAGGAATTGCCATTGCGCTCTCGTGCATGGGTTTGCTGGCGATTGCACTGCTCACGATTCAACAACGTACCAAAGAGATTGGCGTTCGGAAAGTGTTAGGCGCATCGGTGGGCAGTATCGTTACGTTGCTTTCCAAAGATTTTCTAAAGCTGGTATTTATCGCCATCCTGATTGCCAGTCCAATAGCCTGGTACGTTATGGAGAAATGGCTGGCCGATTTTGCCTACAAAATTGACATCGAATGGTGGGTATTTGCGCTTGCAGGATTGCTGGCAATTGTCATTGCCTTTTTAACCGTAAGCTATCAAAGTATTAAAGCGGCCACGGTAAATCCAGTCAAATCACTACGTTCTGAATGACCTTGTAGAGCCAAGGCATGCCTTGGCTCTATGTAAAAATTAATACCAATACGTTGCTGACGCAGCCAAAAGAAACGTAACACCTTACGTCTCTTCTCTACACAACAAATCCTATGCTACAAAATTATTTCAAAATCGCCTGGCGGAATCTGATCCGCAACAAAGCCTTTTCGGCTATCAATATTCTGGGATTGGCTATTGGTGTTGCAGCCTGTTTGCTCATTCTGCAATACGTTACGTTTGAGTTAAGCTACGATAACTTCCATGCCAAAGGCGATCGAATTTATCGTGTTATTCAGGACAGATACGATAAAGGCAAACTCAGCACACAATGGGCTGGTGGCGCACAGGCCGCCGGTAATTCATTTAAAGCCGCTTTCGGTGAGGTAGAAGATTATGTAAAAGTGCTGAAGCGTCGAGCAGTCATCGCTGATTATGGCGACAAAAGCATGAAGGTCGAGCGCGTGTTTATTGCCAGTGAATCATTTTTTAAAATTTTCTCCTATCCATTACTGGCAGGCGATGCGGCTACGGTACTAGCCGAGCCAAACACCGTAGCTCTCTCGGAATCAGTGGCTAAGCGATTGTTCGGAAACGAAAATCCAATGGGTAAAACCATTAAAATAAATCAAGGGAAGGCAGTAAAAATTACGGGCGTGTATCAGGATATGCCTGCAAACTCGCACTTACACGCCGATTTGCTAATTCCCCATGTAACGTTTATTAGTGAAGTAGGCAAGGATAACAATCCAGATAATGCCTGGATGTGGGATGGTGCGTTAGCCTATCTGTTGCTACGTTCCGATGCCAATCCGCAAGCGCTTGAAGCCAAGTTTGTTCCATATATTCAGAAAACGATTGGTGCCGAACTGAAAAAATATAATGCCGACGCGGTTTACAAACTTCAGCCACTCCACGACATTCATCTGAATTCGCATCTTATGGAAGAAGCGGAACCCAATGGCGACGGAAAAACCGTTTACCTGCTCTTGGCTATTGCGTTCTTTATCGTTGTAATTGCCTGGGTAAACTACATCAACCTGGCCACAGCGCGGGCCGTTAATCGCGCTAAGGAGGTGGGCGTTCGTAAAGCTGTTGGTTCGTTACGTGGTCAACTCATTCGGCAGTTTATGACCGAGGCCGTTTTGCTAAACGGGCTGGCCGTTGGGCTGGCGCTCCTCGTGGTTGTTGCAACTTTACCGATGTTCAATCAATTGTCGGGCCAGTCATTATCCTTTACGCTACTAGGCAGCCGTATGTTCTGGTTACCACTGATCGGGTTATTTCTAGTCGGTTCGTTTCTTTCCGGCTTGTATCCGGCATTTGTCTTGTCAGGGTTTCAACCCGTATCGGTACTGAAAGGTAAAGTAAGATCGTCGCGGCAGGGCATCGTTTTGCGCAAGTCTCTGGTTGTGTTTCAGTTTGCGGCTTCGCTTTTTCTACTGGTGGGCACGTTGGCGGTCTATCACCAGATTCAGTATATGCGCTCGCAAAGTCTGGGGCTGAATATTGAACAAACGCTGGTGATAAATCCACCAATCATCGGTACCGATTCTACGTATATGCGGAAGATGCTGGCGTTTAAAGAAGAGTTGCTACGTCGGTCGGGCATCCGGTCGGTTTCGGCCTCTACGGTCGTGCCCGGTCAGGCTTCGGATTGGAATGCGGGGGGCATTCGGCTGAAAGGAATGGATGAAAGTAAAAGCGAGCAGTATCGCGTTATCGGTGTCGATTACGATTTCCTAAAAACATTCGACTTGAAATTAATTGCCGGTCGCAACTTCGCCAAAGAGTTCGGCAGTGATCCTAAAGCACTAATTTTCAACAAAATGGCCGCCAAACAACTCGGCTTCGATAAGCCAGAGCAGGCTATTGGCAAGCAGGTCGATTTTTGGGGTGAAACGTTTACACTTGTAGGCGTTACCGATAACTTTCACCAGCAGTCGCTGCGAGATGCTTACGAGCCGCTTATTCTTCGACTGATACCCGATGTACGTGGCTTTTTCTCAATCAAACTTGCGTCTGGCGAACTCAACCAGTCTGTTTCTGACATCCGTGCGGATTGGAACCGCTTTTTCCCCGGAAATCCATTCGAGTATGCGTTTCTGGATGAGCGTTTCAACGAGCAATACCGCGCCGACCAGCGATTTGGGCAGGTATTTGGCCTGTTTACGGGACTAGCGATTCTGGTAGCCTGTCTGGGTTTGTTTGGATTAGCGTCATTCACTACCGCCCAACGTACCAAGGAAATTGGCATTCGGAAGGTACTCGGCGCATCGGTCGGCGAAATTGTGCAGATGCTATACCGGGAATTTGCCGTATTGATTTTGGTTGCCTTTGTGATAGCTACTCCGCTGGCGTGGTATGCGGTGCATCAGTGGCTCAAAAGCTATGCTTTTCGATCTACGCTCGACTGGTGGATTTTTATAGTACCCTTTATGCTTGTGCTAGTTATCGCGTTGTTAACCGTTAGTTTCCAAAGCCTAAAAGCCGCGTTGACAAATCCCGTTAAATCGCTACGTAGCGAATGATTGTAGATTGTAGAGACAAGGCATGCCTTGTCTCTACGTAACGTAACAATTAATACCCTTATGCTCACAAATTATCTTAAAATCGCCTGGCGGACGCTACGTAAACAACAGGGTTTTACGTTTATCAATATTTTCGGACTGGCGGTTGGGCTTGCCTGCTGTATGCTCATCATGCTGTATGTGCTCGACGAGCTGAGCTATGATCGTTATAACGATAAAGCCGACCGCATTTACCGGATACACTCCGAAATTCGGTTTGGAGGAAACGATATGCATTTTGCTATTTCACCCGACCCAATGGGGCCGACGCTAAAAAAAGACTATCCTCAAGTTGAACAGTTTGTCCGATTGCATCAGCGTGGTACGTGGTTAGTCAGACGAACGGGTGAGCCAACGAACTTGCGCGAAGACAACATTACGTTTGCCGATTCAACTCTGTTCGACGTATTCACGCTTCCGCTACTTTCTGGCGATCCTAAAACGGCGCTTCGTGAACCTAATTCGGTTGTTATCAGCGAATCGGCGGCCAAACGTCACTTTGGTTCTCAAAATCCGATGGGAAAGACGCTCGTATTTGACAATAATCGGACATTTAACGTATCGGGTGTTATGCGCGACATGCCGAAGAACGCTCATTTTCAGAGCAATTTCTTTTTAAGCATGCTTAACGATGATTATGAGTGGGGCCAGTGGCTCAGCCATAATCACCATACGTATATTCTGTTCAGGCCCGGAACCGATGTACAGGCTTTTTCTAAAAACTTCACGACAATTATTGAGAAATACGTCGGCCCGAAAATTCTCCAGTTCACCGGGTCATCAATGGCTAAATTTCGCAGTGCTGGCAACCGGTTAGGCTACTGGTTCATACCGCTAACCGATATTCACCTGCATTCGAAACAGCAAATCGAACTCGCCCCTAACAGCGATATTCAGTACGTTTATATTTTCTCGGCAGTAGCTCTATTTATTCTGTTGATTGCTGGCATCAATTTCACGAATCTGGCAACGGCTCGCTCAGCAAATCGGGCTAAAGAAGTGGGTATTCGAAAAGTAATGGGTTCGGAACGGCAACAGCTCATTGGACAGTTCATGACTGAATCGGTGCTGACAACGATTCTGGCGATGCTACTAGCCGTGTTGCTCGTTGTATTTACGTTGCCGGGATTCAATATAGTAGCGGCTAAAGAACTCGATATTAGTCAGTTGATTTCGCCGTCTTACTTGCCCTTTCTTATTGCATTACCGGTGGTGGTCGGATTACTGGCGGGAATTTATCCAGCCTTCTTCTTATCGTCTTTCCGGCCAATCAAAGTACTGAAAGGCCGAATTAACGTTAGTTTTCGAAACGCCGGACTACGTAGCGGTCTGGTTGTATTTCAGTTCATGATGTCGGTTGTGCTCATTACCGGAACCATCATTGTTTATCGGCAAATCTCCTACATCCAAACCAAAAATCTGGGTTTTAATCGGGAGCAACTGATTACCATCAACGATGTGAATGCCATTGGAAAACAGACTGAAACGTTCAAACAGGAAGTGCTACGTTTACCCGGAGTAGTGAATGGAAGTATTTCTGGTTTTCTGCCAACACCATCTGACCGAACCGACGGCTCATTTTTTACCGAAGGCCAATCCAATTTGAATCAGAGCGTTCAAATGCAAGCCTGGGGTATTGATTACGATTATATAAAAACGCTGGGAATGCAGGTAATACAAGGACGGAATCTTTCACGCGATTTTGGCGCCGATTCGGCGGGTATTATTCTCAACGAAACAGCCGTGCGTATTTTAGGATTTCAGAACCCGATTGGCAAACGAATCTGGCGTTTTGACGATGCGCAGCTTAAAATTCGAAGAACCTACACAATCGTCGGTGTTGTCAAAAACTTCCATTTCGAATCGCTTCGGCGGAATATTGGGGCATTGGCAATGATTCTTCGGCCTAATTCGAGAGCCATTACGTTTCGGTTGAGCAGCAACAACGTACCGGCTTTGGTTGATCAAATAAAGACAAAATGGCAACAGATTGCACCCGGACAGCCCTTTAGTTATCAATTTATGGACGACAGTTTCGATGAGATGTACCGGGCTGAGCAACGTATCAGCACTATTGCACTGACGTTTGCGGCCCTAGCCATTCTGATTGCCTGTCTGGGATTATTTGGTTTAGCGGCATTTATGGCCGAGCAACGTACCAAAGAAATTGGAGTCCGTAAAGTATTAGGCGCGTCGGTGGGCAGTATCGTTACGTTGCTCTCCAAAGATTTTCTGAAACTGGTGTTTATCGCCATCGTTATTGCTTCGCCCATTGCCTGGTACGTTATGAATCAGTGGCTCAATGACTTTGCCTATAAAATTGATATTGAATGGTGGATATTTGCATTAGCCGGATTGCTGGCCGTCGGTATTGCGTTACTGACTGTTAGTTTCCAGAGCGTGAAAGCCGCCCTGACCAATCCGGTGAAATCACTACGTAGCGAATGATTGTAGAGCCAAGGCATGCCTTGGCTCTACATAAGAATTACCCCTATGCTCAAAAACTATTTTAAAATCGCCTGGCGCACGATACGTCAGCAACGGTTGTACAGCCTACTCAACATTGGCGGCCTGGCCCTTGGTATGGCTACCTGCGCCCTGCTAATTCAGTACGTCAGATTCGAACAGAGTTACGACCAGATCGTTAGCAAACAAGTTGAGACTGACGATAAGCCTGTTTACCGGGTCGAAACGCTATTTTATGGGGGAGGTCACAAATCCGAACACTGGGCCACGAGCACCAATGGTTTCGCCCCAGCCATGAAAGCGAACTTCCCGGAAGTTGAAAGTTTCACCCGGATTTTCTGGCGCAATTCTGAACGGATTGTCCGGTATGAAAATCAGAAGTTTCGCGAGCCGCACGTTTGTCTGGCCGATTCTAATTTCTTTACGTTCTTCGATTATCCGGTTCGGTTAGGCGACCGCCGTTCGTTCCTGAATGAGCCTAACACCGTGGTTCTATCAGAATCGGCAGCGCGGAAATATTTTGGCTCGCAGAATCCGCTCGGCAAAACGCTCGAAATCAGCACGCTGGCCAAAACTCAGGCGTATCAGGTGACGGGCGTTTTTGCCAATTTGCCCGTTAACTCGACCATGCAGTTCGACATGCTCATTTCCGGAAAAAGTGCTACGCCCAAATTCTGGAATTTCTGGTATCAGCACGCAAGCTATACGTTTGTGCAACTCAAGCCAAACAGCGACCCTACCCGCGTTGAAGCGAAGTTTCCAGCGCTGGCCGAGAATTACAAGACCGAGCAGACGATGAAAGACGTTACGTGGGGCATTAAATTAGTGCCGCTTCAGGATATGCATCTGAACCCCGCAACGCCTAACGAAATTGAGGTTAAAGGAAATCGTACAGTTGTGCGTTTTTTGTCGATTATTGCGCTCGTCATTTTGCTGATTAGTTGGGTCAACTACAGCAATTTAACTACGGCTCGTGTGCTTTATCGGGCCAAAGAAGCGGGCGTTCGACGCATGATTGGCTCATCCGGACAGATGCTGCTGTATCAGTTTATTGTCGAATCGCTGTTACTCCATACTATTGCCTTGCTGGTGGCTATACCTACGCTTCTGGTAGCCATACGTTTTTTGCCTGATTCGCTTCACCTTCATGCCGCACAGGACATCTGGACCGACCCAGTAGTTTGGCTAGGGCTAAGTGGTTTATGGTTGGCAGGCATTGTCATAACAGGCTTATATCCAGCCTTTACATTACTACGTGTGTCGCCGGTTTCGGTATTGAAAGGACGATTCCGATTTTCAGGAGCAGAGGGAACCATGCGCCAATCGCTGGTGGTGGTTCAGTTTGTGATTTCGGTAGTGCTTATGATCAGTACGCTGGTTGTTTACCGGCAGACGTATTACATGATGCATCAACGTCCGGGCGTATTGACCGATCAGGTGGTTGTTTTGAAAGCTCCTGTCAATACGCCCGATCACGCCAACCGGGTTGAGTTGTTCAAAAAGCAGGTCAACGCATTGGCGAACGTATCGAACGTAACAGGTTCGGGAGCTGTGCCGGGCGAAGAAGTTGGGCAGTTTCTGGCCAATCGGCGGTTTGAAGCACCGGACGCCAGCAATCGACTTTTCGAGATGCTGAAAGTTGATTTCGATTTTATGCCTACCTATGGGCTGCATCTGCTGGCAGGTCGCGCTTTTGATAAAAATCGGCCAGCCGACTCACTAGCGTTGGTTCTTAATGAATCGGCGATTAAGCAGTTTGGTTTTACGTCGCCCGAACAGGCCATTGGTCAGAAAATAGCGCTGGAAACAACGCCAACCCGCGCTAATGAAATTATTGGTGTTATTCAGGATTATCACCAACAGTCGCTCCATCAGTCGTTTACGCCCATTATTTTGTTTATGGACCCAAAATTTAGCTGGATTCCAACTGAATATTATTCCATTAAATTTCGCACCGATGATCCACAAAAACTGCTCGCTAACGTAGCAACTATCTGGGATACTACGTTCCCCGAATCATCGCTTGATTATTTCTTTCTGGATTCGTTTTACGCAAAGCAATACCAGTCTGACCAGCAGTATGGTCTGCTCTTTACGTTGTTTGCCGGGCTTGCCATTTTCATTGCCTGTCTGGGTTTGTTTGGTCTTGCTACGTTCAGTGCGCAGCAACGTATCAAAGAAATTGGTGTTCGAAAAGTGTTAGGCGCTTCGGTTGCCAGTGTCGTTACGTTGCTGTCGAAAGATTTTCTAAAACTGGTTATCATTGCTATCGTTATTGCCTCGCCTATTGCCTGGTATGCTATGACTAACTGGCTCTCGGCCTATGCCAATAAAATCAATATCGACTGGTGGATTTTTGCACTGGCGGGAGTTCTGGCTGTTCTGATTGCGTTCGTTACCATCAGCTTTCAGAGCGTGAAAGCCGCGCTGGCGAATCCCGTAAAATCGCTACGTTCCGAATAAATTTATAACGAATTTGTAGAGACAAGGCATGCCTTGTCCAGTATGCGTCAGCAATACCATCCAGTCAGGAGACAAGGCATGCCTTTTCTCTACTTAACATCTTTTAACAGCCTACAAATCAATCTATAGCGCAAACATAAATACCTTCACGGCATAATAAAATAGCAAGGATTGCGAGGTATGGCATGAGATATTCCGTGCTTAAATAATAGCAGCAATCTCCTGCTTTTTCCAGCAAATCCAGCCCGTGAAATTATGCTACAGAATTACCTCAAAATCGCCATTCGCAATCTGCTTCGGCGGAAATTCTATGCGTTTGTTACATTGCTCGGCCTGACAGTTGGCA
The DNA here is from genome assembly GCF_054776875.1 of Spirosoma daeguense. Classification (NCBI taxonomy): domain Bacteria; kingdom Pseudomonadati; phylum Bacteroidota; class Cytophagia; order Cytophagales; family Cytophagaceae; genus Spirosoma; species Spirosoma daeguense. The sequence goes on along the minus strand of NZ_BAAHBF010000003.1, from coordinate 129,271 downwards.
TTACCTTTTTGCTGCTCATTGCCAACTATATTCAGGGCGAATTAGCCGTCAATAAATCTCTCCGCCATGCAGATCGGCAGTACCTAATCCAGAGTCGATGGAAGGAGGAAACGATGGGCATGGATATTACTACGTTGGGACGCATTGGCCCAACGCTTAAGCAGCTATATCCGAATTTGGTAGCGAATTACTACCGATTCTACGGCGTAACGGCGATTATATCGAAAGGCGAAAATCATTTTCGTGAAGGAATTGAAATTGGGGATTCAACACTGCTGTCGATGTTCGGATTTCCGATGCTCTACGGCGACCCTAAAACAGCGATGCTGGCCCCAAATTCCCTTGTCATTACGTCGGAAATTGCGCAGAAGTTTTTTGGAAGAACCAACGTACTCCGTGAACAGCTAGACGTTCAGACACCGCTTGGCGGCAAACAGCTCTTCACGATCACCGGTGTACTGGAGAACCCGCCCAGGAATAGTGTAATCGACCTACTACCCACTCGCGACCAGATTTTCATGTCTATGCGCGACGTTGGCTATTTTACGCCAAAGGATGGGGTCGATTCCTGGCAGAATCAGTACATTCCAAACTATATAGAACTCCAGCCGGGCGTCACCGCCGACCAGCTCAAAAAGCCGCTTGAGCAGGTTCTTGCTACGTATGCTCCACCCGGTTTTAAGGAAAATTTGCACCCTTACCTCAGTCCGCTGGCAACGTATTATCTTAAAGCCAGCAATGGTCTGGTCGAAAAACTGATCTTAACGCTGACCATAATTGGCTTGTTTATTCTGTTGATGGCGGTTGTAAACTTCGTCAATATTACCATCGGCATGTCAGCTACGCGCTTGCGGGAAATTGGCGTCAGAAAAGTACTTGGTGGCCTGAAAAAGCAACTTATTGGGCAGTTTCTGGCCGAAAGCCTGCTGTTGACGTTTGGTGCTACGTTATTGGCGCTTATCTGTCACGAAGCTTTTCGCTTTACGTTTGCCGACATTCTGGAACGTCCGATTCCTTCACTTATCACCTGGTCGCCGTTGGCGTATGCAGGGTTACTAGGCTTGGTTTTGGTTATTGGGCTACTGGCGGGTGGTTATCCGGCGTTTATTCTATCGCGCTTACCGTCGGTCGAATCGCTGAAAGGTAAACTTACCGCGTCTGTGCAGAAAGGGCTTGGTTTCCGCAGGGCGTTAATTGTGTTTCAGTTCACAGTTGCCATTTTCGTCTTTGTGGGCGCCATGGTTATTAGTCGGCAGGTTTCTTATTTTTTCAGTAAAGATCTAGGCTATCAGAAAGAGCAGATCATGACCGTAGCATCTGTGCCACGCGATTGGACGCCAGCGGGTGTGCAACGCATGGAAGGAGTGCGCGGACAACTGGCACGTATTCCCGGTGTGCGTGACGTCAGTTTTTCGTTCGAAATTCCTGATGGTCGAAGTAGTGGTAGTGTTAGTATCTTTCAGCAAGGGCGCGACAGTAGCAGCGCGGCCGTTGCGATGGTGATGAGCACCGACGAGCGTTTTGTGCAGACGTATGGTCTCAAGGTACAGGGAGGGCAGTTTTTCAATGCTAATGGCGGTGGTTATGATTCTACACAGATAGTGATCAATGAATCGGCGGCCAAAGCACTGGGTTGGAATGACCCCAGCAAAGCAGTAGGACAACTCATTCGATTTCAGGGAGGTGGCCCAGCCAATCGAGTTGGTGGCGTATTAAAGGATTTCCACTTTGGTTCGCTGCATGAGTCTATCAGTCCGCTAGTCTTCGTTCACGTTCGATCTAATCCACGTTATCGTTACTTCACGTTCAAGTTAGCACCTTCCAACAATTTACCCGAAACCGTAGCAACCATCGGGAAAGAATGGGCAAGGTTGTTTCCAGATGCGCCTTTCGAGTATTCGTTCATGGACGATACGCTTCAAAAACTGTATCAGACCGAAATTCAGCTTCAGAAAGCCGCCCGACTTGCTACGATACTAGCATTAGTGATTGTATTCCTCGGCGTATTAGGTCTAGTGTCGTTGAACGTAACGCGCCGTACCAAAGAAATTGGCATTCGGAAAACGCTGGGCGCGTCAACGGTCGGTATCATTCACCTGTTTATGAAAGAGTTCATCGTCATTCTGATCATCGCCAACGTACTGGCATGGCCATTAGCTTATTATTTTCTCCAGAACTGGCTAACTCATTTTGCCTATCGCACCGATTTATCGTGGTGGCCTTTTGCGTTAGTGGCGCTTGCATTAGCAACCTTAACGGGTATCATTGTCAGCACACAAGCCATCCGGGCCGCTCTAATGAATCCGGTGAAAAGCCTGCGGAGCGAGTGAAGCCGAAGCGTCGGCCCGGCGGGATTTGTTGATTGTCTGAACCGGGATTTACAGGATTGAAAGGATTAGCAGGATTTCGTTTTCTGTCCTACTTTACTCTCAATGCATTAATAAATCTTTATAATCCACTAAATCTGGGTTCAGACATCAGCTAAATCGCGGCCAGGAAATGGTTCAGATCGAGTTGAAGGATTTCGGAGAAGGACGATTCTATAGTTAGACCACCGTCGCCAAAACAATAACGAAGCCATTTTTTGGTATGATAATCATAGACAAACCCTTCCCGAATGCCATAATTATCATCATCTATCAACTGAATGACTTTTCGCAAATCAGCACGTAAACCGTTGGTATGACAAATTTCAATAATGATGGGAGTTTGAGCCATCTCATTATCCCGCAACGAAATATCAGGCACTGGACTTACTTTTCCCTCGTCTAACATGGTTTCGGGTAACGGCTCCAACGCAATTGCTTTTTCCCGGTGATACAATACACCTAGCCCAATATTTAGCAAGGATATAACACGTTGATGATTGATAGGGGCCCATACGCCTAAATCTTCAGCGACCAGTGACGGCTCAGTAGCAGCAGGAAAATACATAAGTATTCTATTGTTTTAACAAATCTAACCAAAACGTTCATGCTCTGCAATTACGCTAAAACAGCTTTCCGAAACCTGCGTGTGCAACGTGCCTACTCTCTGCTGAACGTAACGGGTCTCACCATCGGCATAGCGGGCGGGCTGCTCATTTTCATATTCATCCGATACCATCTCAGCACCGATCGACATCACGCAAAATTCGACCGGACTTTTCGCGCTGTGGTCGATTTACACCTCGATGATGGCTCGGTAGAATATTACCCCGAAGCACCGCTGCCGATGGCAAAAACGCTACGTAGCGTTTACCCGCAGGTGGAACAGGCCGCTTACCTGAAATTCAATCGGGAGTTAACCGTCGAACCTGTTGGAACGTCGATTCCGCAACGTACTACGTCTTCTGCAAAACAGTCTGTACGGTTTCTGGAGCATACAGGCACCGCCCTTGTAGAGCCTGAACTCTTTCAGATTTTTGATTATAAATGGCTTCGGGGCAATCCTAAAACGGCGCTACGTTCGCCGAATAGCGTAGTGCTTACCGAGTCGTGGGCGAAAAAATATTTTGGCGACGCAGACCCAATCGGCAAAACACTAAAACTCAACCACGTAGTGAATGCCAGCGTAACGGGCTTAATAGCCGATCCGCCCAAAACGACGAATACAGACATTCAACTCTTTATTTCTATATCAACGCTTAAGGCGCTTATTCCCGATTACGATCAACAGGATTGGGGCAATCTGATGTCGACTGACCGACTCTACGTAACGTTGAAAAATCCTGAGTCTGTAACCAGCCTGGAAGCAGCGATGCCTGCCTTGCAGAAACAACAATTTGGCAACATGGCTCATGTGTTTCAGTTTCACATTCAACCACTTGCCGATGTTCACTTTGATACGCAACGTATCGGTGGTGGCACCATTCGGCGATCTTTGCTCTGGTCGCTGGGGTTGATCGGCTTATTTCTGATGCTTACGGCCTGTATCAATTTTGTTAATCTGGCAACGGCGCAGGCGTTACGTCGAAGCAAGGAAATTGGCATTCGGAAAACATTGGGAAGCAGTCGTGGGCAACTGATACGTCAGTTTTTGTTGGAAACATCGTTTATCGTGCTGACCGCAACGCTACTGGCTTTTCTGCTGGCGGTTGTTACATTGCCGTTGTTCAATCGCTGGCTGTCGACCCATTTGTCGCTACGTCTGGACTGGCTCACGCTTGGTTTTTTCTTGTTGCTCGATGGCCTTGTTATTCTACTAGCAGGTGGCTATCCGGCCTTTATATTATCGGGATTCAGCCCGTGGGCAGCTTTGAAAGGCAAGCTGTCGGTAGGTAGCCGCAGTGCGTTTTCGCTACGTCATACGCTGATTGTGGTGCAGTTTGTGGTTTGTCAGGTGTTGATTGTGGGGGCCTTGATCGTAGCATCGCAGGTTCGTTACTTGCGGGAGGCTGATCTGGGTTTCAAGAAAGACAACGTATTGATTGTTACGTTACCAACGTCAGACAAAAGCCAACGTAACGCTTTCAAAAATGAGTTGCTTCAATACCCCGACATTAAATCGGTGAGTGCAAGCTATCGGCCACCGTCGTCGCAGGTGATGAATGGCGGCTCCTTCAAAATAGAAGGCCAAGGCGACTGGGAGAAATTTCCCATCCGCGAACGTAGTGCCGATCAGGATTACGTGCAAACGTATGGTTTACAACTAGTTGCCGGACGTAACATTGTACCGAGCGATACAATTCGGGAATATCTCGTCAACGAAGCATTCTTGAAAAAGCGTAACATTCGCGACCCACAACAGGTTTTGGGGCTAAAAATGCAGTACTACCTTTCGCCGATTCCATTGCCCATTGTTGGTGTAGTTAAAGATTTTCACCAGCGTTCGTTACGTGAAAAAATCGAACCCTGTTTCATTGCCAGCCATGCGCCGATGTTTCAACAGGCCGGTATTCGGATAGCAGGGCAAAATCCGACGCAAACGCTTCAGCATATCCGACAAATCTGGCAAAAGTTTTACCCAAGCGAAGTGTTTGAATATACGTATCTGGATGAGCAATTGGCCGAATTTTACGAAACCGAAAACCTGCTCTTCCGGCTCATCAATACGTTCACCGGCATTGCCATTCTGATTTGCTGTCTGGGATTGTACGGACTCGTTTCGGTAATTGTGGTGCAACGTACCAAAGAGATTGGCGTCAGGAAAGTGCTGGGCGCGTCGGTTACGAGTATCGTTACGTTACTGTCCAGAGATTTTCTAAAATTAGTAGGTGTTGCTATTTTGCTCGCCAGTCCGCTGGCGTGGTGGGTCATGAATCAATGGTTGCAGGATTTCGCGTATCGCATTCAGATCAGTTGGTGGGTTTTTGCGCTGGCCGGTACGCTGGCGGTGATTATTGCCCTGACAACCATCAGTTTCCAGAGTGTGAAAGCCGCGTTGGTCAATCCGATAAAGAGCCTGAACCGGGATTGATCTGATTGTCTGAACCTGGATCTACAGGATTGCAAGGATTAGCAGGATTTTGTTTTCTATATTACTTTTTGATACGTGAATGAATCTTTATAATCCTGTAAATCCCGGTTCAGAATGCTCATTCCTGTTCCTGACATACAAATCGACTCTGGTTATCTGCACATTCCTGAGTATCCGTTCAGGCCGTCTATTGCTTGCCGGCAAAACACGTTTTTTGCGACTGATATTACCAACATCGACGTATCGGCGGCTCCACCCACGTTACGGGTTAACAATGAATTGATTTTTGTTTCGGCGAAACATAAAGATGAGCTGCTGCAATTTGCCGAATTACACCAGATTCCGGTTGTGAAGCGCGACGATATCTGGGATGGTTTGCTCGAGCCTTTTCTGGATACCGAATACTCAGACGAAACGCATGAGCGAATTGTACGCTGGCTGGCTACGTATAGCTTAACAGAAGAATTAATAGCGTCGATTCGGGATGAAGTTGGCGCACAGATGTATAAATACAACTTCAGCACGATGCTTTGGGAATGGGTTCATCTGGGTGCTTTCGACGTACTGTGTGCTATGCGCGCTACGTATAATAAAGAGCAATTCGCCGATTTTTACCGACGTGTTATGGACGTTGCTTTACTTCCAGACAAGTAACTTTCTGCCTGTCCGTAACTGACCGTTTCACGTCCGTTTGCGGACAGGCTGTGTCACCTCACCCAAAAGTATACACTGATAATCAGCAATTTAAATTTCTGGTACGGCATTTGGGCAAAATAGCGTAGGGCAGAGCGTTCGGGCAGAGGACCAAAACGAATAGATGTACCCTATACCCTCCCCCCTTTGCTCCACGCTATAAAACCAGATGTTGTTATGCTACGTAATTATTTGCTTATCGCTTTTCGCAACCTCACAAAACACAAAACGTTCAGCTTCATCAACATTGTGGGTGTAGCCGTGGGCCTTGCGTGTTTTCTGCTGATTGCGCTCTACGTGAAAGACGAACTCAGTTACGATCGCTACAATACCAAAGCCGACCGCATTTACCGGATTACACGTACATTCCTTTCTTCGGAAGGAACACCTTCGCTTAAATTGGCACAGGCAGCACCGCCGTTTGGGCCACTAATCAAACAGGATTTTCCCGAAGCGGAAGAGGTTCTTCGAACTATAGAAACTGGAGCACTCATCAAGTACGGCGAACACTCCTTTAACGAGGATGATGTATTCTTTGCTGAAGCCAATCTGTTCAACGTATTTGATTTTAACGTCACTAGCGGTAATCCGAAGCAGGCACTGGTCAATCCGTTTTCGATTATGTTTTCGCGCCCGATGGCCGAAAAATACTTTGGAAAGGAAAATCCAATTGGCAAAACCGTTCGGGTAAATAATCAGGCCGATATGACAGTGACGGGCGTTTTTGAACCGCTACCCACGCAGTCACATTACCATCCTAACTTTCTGGTTTCATTCAGTACGTTCAACGACAACCGTATTTACGGTGCCGAACAGTTACGTACCAACTGGGGCAATAACTCCTTTAATACGTATATGCTGCTAAAGCCAAGTGCAGATCCCAAACGTATCGAAGCGGCTTTCCCAGCTTTTCAGGATAAGCACGTACCGTCTCAGGAAGGTTCGAAACCATCGACCTGGTCGGTGCTGAATCTGCAAAATGTGGCTGATATTCACTTGTATTCGCACACAGATTCGGAGATTGAACCAACCGGCGACATCACCTATATCTATCTTTTTTCGGCAATTGGTCTGTTCATTTTACTGATTGCCTGCATCAATTACATGAATCTGGCTACAGCCCGTTCGGCGGGCCGCGCCAAAGAAGTTGGGATGCGCAAGGTTGTAGGGGCTTTGCGCGCTCAACTCATTAGCCAGTTTCTGAGCGAATCCTTTTTGCTGGTCTTGTTCGCACTGGTCATTGCCGTATTTCTGGTGATGCTTGGCTTACCTGCCCTCAACGATTTTACCCACAAACAACTCTCGTTTCAGCAACTCCTCGACCCGGTTTTTCTTTCCATCCTGCTCAGTATTACGTTGCTGACAGGGCTGGTAGCGGGCAGCTATCCGGCATTTTTCCTTACCTCGTTTCGGCCACTGGGCGTCCTGAAAGGCCAGATTGCTTCGACCATGCGTAGCGGAAAACTTCGGCAGGTGCTCGTGATTACTCAGTTTTCAATTGCTATTGCACTCATCATCAGCACGGCCATTGTTTACAACCAGATGAAATACATCCAGAATTATCGGTTGGGCTATGCCAAAGACCAGATGTTACTTCTTTCGGATGTGGGCGATTCGGCAACGAATTATGAAACACTAAAACAGCAACTTGTTCAGACTGGAGCGGTACGCGATATGGGTCGTTCGTCGCGGATTCCGTCGGGACGTCTGCTCGATTCGCAGGAAGCGAAGGCAATGAAAGGCGGCACAATGGCTCCGGTAAAAATTAACCTGCGCGGGTTACGTATCGACCAGGATTTTATTCCGGCCTATCAGATACAAATGGCTGCCGGACGTAATTTTTCCCGTGATTTCTCTACTGATACGTCGATGGTGATTCTGAACGAAACGGCGGTACGTCAGTTGGGCTGGACACCCGAACAAGCCATTGGCAAACCTTTTCAGTATGGTTCAGCCAAAGGACAAATTATTGGTGTAACGAAAGATTTTCATTTCGAATCATTGCATCAGCAAATGGCAGCACTGGCCATGGTGATGACCGTCGATGATCTGAACTGGATCTCGGTACCATTGAAAGGAGACGTAACAGCAGCCATACAACAGGTTGAAACAGTCTGGAAGCAGTTTTTTCCGGCTCAGCCATTCGATTATCAGTTTCTTGACGCTCGTTTTGGTCGGCTCTACGCCCGCGAACAAACTCAGCAAACATTGTTTACCGTTTTTGCCGGAATCGCCATCCTGATTTCGTGTCTGGGTCTGTTTGGTCTGTCGATGTTCATGGCCGAGCAACGTACCAAAGAAATTGGCATACGGAAAGTACTGGGCGCATCGGAGGTAAGTCTGGTAGCCTTGTTTTCGAAAGACTTCCTGAAACTTGTTCTCATTTCTCTGTTCATTGCGTCACCCATTGCCTGGTACGCCATGCACAATTGGTTAGAGGGTTTTGCCTACCGCACCGACATTCATTGGTGGACCTTTGTGTTGGCGGGTGGATTAACTGTATTGATTGCGCTACTGACGGTCAGTTTTCAGAGTGTGAAAGCCGCGCTTACGAATCCGATAAAGAGTTTACGTAGCGAATAAATACGTAGGTCGTAGAGACAAGGCATGCCTTGTCTCCTATGCGTCAGCAATTTTTCTATCGGCAACCATCCGGTCATGAGACAAGGCATGCCTTGTCTCTACAGAATCAACATCATGCTAACAAACTATCTTAAAATCGCGGTTCGGAATCTGCTACGTAGCAAGTCCTTTTCGGCCATTAATATCTTTGGTTTATCGGTCGGTATGACCTGCTGTATGCTTTTGCTGCTGTATATACGTAGCGAATTGTCGTTCGATAAACATCATCAGTATGCCGACAGGCTGTATCTGATGGCGCAGGAAACCATTATTGGCAAGGGTAACAAAGGAGCCGGTAGCGACAAGAATGAAACCGTATCGGCTCCCTATGCGTTTGCGCTGAAGGCCGAATTTCCGGAAATTGAACAGGTAGCACGCTTATGGATGAACCTGATCGACGATAAAGCGTTACTTCAGGTTCGGGAAGGAGGCAAAGCCGTCAAATCGTTCTACGAAACACGTGGCTATCAGGTCGATTCTACCTTTTTCGATCTGTTTTCGTACCAGTTTTTAGAAGGCAATCCACGGACCGCGCTGGCCGACCGAAATTCGGTTGTATTATCGGAAGAAATTGCGCGCAAACTGTTTGGTACTACGTCGGCAATCAACAAACTGATACGTATCAGCGGTACCACGGGGAGTGGTGAAGAATTTAAAGTGACGGGTGTTTATCGCGACGAAAGTGCCCGTTCGCATATCGACGCCCGTTTCTTTCTACCTATGTCGTCGGGCTGGGTAGGCGGTTTTCTGCGCGAATCCAAACTGGATTTCTGCTGTAACAACATGTTTGTTACGTACCTAAAGCTACGCACCGATGCAAATCCGGCACAGCTCCAGCAGAAGTTCCCCGCTTTTATGGAGAAATACGCCAGTAAGGATCTAAAAGCGGTGGGTTTCGATAAACAATTGTTTCTAATTCCGATACCAGAACTCCACCTTTTCGATCAACTCAATACAATCGTTACGCCCACCAATACCAAAACGTACCTGTACATTCTGGCGTCGATTGCGCTGTTTACACTATTGATTGCCTGTATCAATTTCATGAATCTGAGTACGGCTCGCTCGGCAAAACGTGCGGCCGAAGTTGGCATTCGGAAAGTGATGGGTGCCGAACGAGGTTCGCTTATTGGGCAGTTTCTGGGCGAGTCGATGGTGTTATCGTTGCTGGCACTGGCAATAGCCATTGGTATGGTTTCGGTATTTTTGACCGTATTCAACCAATTAACAGCTAAATCTTTACAGCTATCAGAATTATTTGAGCCACGTATTCTAGTGGCATTTATTACGTTGGCGCTGCTCACTGGTTTGCTGGCGGGAAGTTACCCGGCGTTTTACCTGTCGTTGTTCAATCCGGCACAGGTGTTGAAAGGCAAATTTGCGAATACGTTATCAGCCGTAACGCTACGTCGCGGACTGGTTGTGTTCCAGTTTGTGATTTCGGTTGGGCTGGTTCTTGCCACATTCGTCATTCAGGAGCAAATGCACTTCTTACGTAATACGTCGCTTGGCTTCACCAAAGATCAGCAGATTGCCATTCCACTAAGTAGTAAGGAAGCCCGCGCCATTTATACCTCCTATCGCAGCGAAATTCTACGGAACAATCAGATCGAAGGAGCCGCCGGAACACAGTATTATCCGGGCATCAGCAACGCTTCCGACTTTCTGCTGTATCGTCCTGAGCGAGGGCCGTTAACCAGCAATCAGGTTGAAACAAACTGGGTCGATTATGACTATATGCAAAATATGGGGTTCAGGCTAATAACCGGACGTATGTTTTCGAGACAGTTTCCCGGCGATACCAGCAACCGGCTTGTTGTTAATGAAGCCACGCTACGTAAATTTCAGATACCGCTGGCGAAAGCGGTTGGTCAGAAACTAAATATGGATTGGCAGGGCAAAACAAACCAGTACGAAATTGTAGGTGTGCTGAAAGATTTCCATTTCGAAAACCTGCATCAAACGATTCAGCCATACGCTTTTCTGCTGAACGGCCAACCTGATTATAACTACATTATTGCTCACGTGAATACAGACAATATGGCAAACGTATTGACTTTTCTGGAGCAAAAGTGGAAAACATTACGTCCTGAAGAACCATTTTCGTATACGTTTCTGAACGAAGATTTTCAGAAGAACTATGTAGCAGAAGCGCGTACGTCGCGCATTGTCAGCTATTTTACGGCTATTTCTATTCTGATTTCGTGTCTGGGTTTATTTGGTCTGGCGGCTTTTGCGGCCCAGCAACGTACTAAAGAAATCGGCGTCAGGAAAGTACTGGGCGCATCGACCACAAACATCGTTTTGCTGCTTTCCAAAGATTTTCTGACGCTGGTGGTTATTGCCATTCTGATTGCTTCGCCACTTGCCGGTTGGGCCATGACTAAATGGTTACAGAATTTCGCCTACAAGATCGACATTCCGTGGTGGGTGTTTCTGGTAGCCGGTGGAATGGCGCTGACAATTGCCTTTATCACGGTCAGTTTCCAGAGTATCAAAGCCGCGTTGATGAACCCGGTAAAGTCACTACGTTCTGAATGATTTATACGTAGTGACAAGGCATGCCTTGTCTCTTATTTACGCGTCAGCAAAACCATCCGGTCAGGAGACAAGGCATGATGCCTTGTCTCTACAATCACAATTAACACCTCTATGTTAACAAACTACTTCAAAATCGCCTGGCGAAATCTGGTTCGTAAACGGGCCTTTACGTTGCTCAATACGCTTGGTCTGAGCGTGGGCGTAGCGGCAGCTTTATTGCTGTTTCTGGTGGTACGTTACGAGCTAAGTTTCGATAAGTTTCACACGCAGTATGATCGAATCTATCGGGTGGCCCGCCACGAGGTTTACCCAAACGGAAGTGATGAATTTACGCCGGGAAACGCCTTGCCCGTGGCGGCAGCGCTCAAAGCCGACATTCCTCAATTCGAAAAAATTGTCCCGGTTTTCGGTACGCTCGACCCACAGGTAACAGTGCTGGGGGCTGATGCAAAGGCAACCAATTCGAAAACGAAATTCATCGAGAAAAACGAAGGATTGCTGGTTGAGCCCGACTTCTTCAAGCTGTTCAATTTTCGCTGGATTCTTGGCCATCCTGAACTGCTGGATCGGCCGAACGTAGTGGTTTTGTCGAAGACATACGCCACGAAATACTTCAGCGATTATCAGCAGGCCATCGGCAAATATCTACGTATCAACAACCAGACAACCATGCAGGTGGTGGGCGTGTTGGAAGATGCCCCGAAAACCACCGATTTTCCGACGAATCTTGTTATTTCATACGCGTCGAAGCGGGTAAAACCAGATTTGTTTGGTTTTGGTACATTCGATAACTGGAACAGTACTAGCAGCAACGACCAGATTTTTGTGCTTATGCCCGAGAAGCTTTCGGTAGCTACGGCGAATTCGCTGCTCGACAAATTCTCACATAAGCATTATGATGGACGAAAAGCAAACCATAAAAAAACGCACTTCCTGAGTCCGCTGGCCGATATGCATTACGATGATCGGCTCAGCAATTTTAAAAGTAAAACGGTGCCCAAAGAGCGGATTCAGAACATTGCGACGGTCGGCATTCTGATTTTGCTGATGGCATGCATTAATTTCATCAACATTTATTCGGCGTTGGCTACCCGACGTGCCAAAGAAGTTGGCGTTCGGAAAGTGTTGGGTAGTCAGAAATCGCAATTAGTATTCCAGTTTCTGACCGAAACGTTTCTGGTTGTGCTGACATCGTTAATCATGGGCGCAGGCTTAGCCTATCTGGCTCTTCCACTCATTGAAAAAGTATTTGACGTACCAGCCGATCCATCAACGTATCTGAACCCTGATCTGGGGCTAATGCTGCTTGGGTTATTGGTTGCGCTAACAATGCTTTCCGGGCTGTATCCATCGCTGATTCTATCTTCGTTTTCTCCGTTGGAAGTGTTCCGCAAAAACCTGTCGAAAAGCTGGATGCAGGGCGTATCGCTACGTCAGGGTCTCATTGTTTTTCAGTTCGCTACGGCGCTGGTACTTATTATCAGTACGGTTATCAATCTTCGACAGATGGATTATCTGAGCAAGCTGGACATGGGCTTCACGAAAGAGGGCGTCCTGACAATGAATATGGACACCGAATACCGTAGTCGCTACGCTACGTTTCGAAACGAGCTAATGCAATTTCCCGACGTGAAAGCCGTCTCATTTTCATCCGATCACCCATCGTCCGATAATAACTGGCAAAGCAATTTCAGCTTTACCAATCTGTCGAAAGAAGAGGATTTTCAGATATCGATGAAGATGGCAGACGGTAATTATTTCGCTACGTATGATCTGAAATTTTTGGCCGGTGGAACATACGCTATCAATGATACGCTCACCAAGTTTGTGGTAAATGAAACACTACTAAAAAAACTGGGCATCAAAAATCCCGAATCCGTTATCGGGAAAAAAATACGCGTGGGCGGCTGGGAGCCAGCTCCTATTGTGGGTGTGGTTAAAGATTTCCATACCAGTTCGGCTCGGGAAGCCATCAACCCCTCACTGATGACCATTTCGGACAAATATTACTGGAGCGGAGGAGTAAAAATTGAATCAAAGAATTTGCCACAAACGGTAGACCGTATCAAGGCTGCTTACGAAAAAATCTTCCCGGAAGTAGCGTTTGACGGCCAGTTCTACGATGAAAGTCTCAACAATTATTATAAAGCGGAGCATCAGATGGGTTTACTTTCCAGAGTTTTTGCGGGGTTAGCCATCTTCATTGCGTGTCTGGGGCTGTTTGGCTTGGCGGCATTCACGGCCGAAGCACGCACAAAAGAAATCGGTGTTCGGAAGGTATTGGGCGCGTCGGTATTCAGTATCATATCGCTACTCTCTAAAGATTTTCTGAAACTGGTAATCGTGGCCATTGCCATCGCATCGCCTATTGCGTGGTATCTGATGCGGTCGTGGTTGCAGGATTTTCAGTTCAGGATTTCTATTGAATGGTGGGTTTTTGCGCTGGCCGGTACGTTAGCAATCGCCATTGCTCTACTAACCGTAAGTTTTCAAAGCATCAAAGCCGCGCTGGTCAATCCCGTAAAATCACTACGTAGTGAATAACCTCGTAGAGACAAGTCATGCCTTGTCTCATGGCCGGATGGTTTTTGCTGACGCGTAGGAGACGCGAGGTATCGCCGGTCCGCCGGTGCGGTCTCTACATAAATGTAATCCCATGTTTACAAACTACATCAAAATCGCCTGGCGGAATCTGCTACGTAACAAAGCCTTTTCGGCCATTAACATTGTTGGGCTTGCTCTCGGTATTGCTACGTGCTTGCTGATCAGTCTTTTTCTGCTCGACGAACTCAGCTACGACCGCTACAATGATAAAGCTAGCCGGATGGTGCGGGTTGTTTTTCACGCTGTTATGGACGGTGGCGAAATCAATGAAGCCCACATAATGCCACCTGTTGCGCAAACACTGAAAACAGATTATCCTGAAGTTGAAGCAGCTACGCGGCTACAACCCGTTGGAACACCTACGATTACGGTAGGCACTAAAACGTTTCGGGACGATCAACTGGCTTATGTCGATTCTAATTTCTTCCAGATGTTCACTCTGCCACTTATTCAGGGTGATGCTAAAACGGCGTTGATACAGCCTAATACAGCCGTTATTACGCAGGAAATGGCCAAAAAATTCTTCGGTTCTGAAAATCCGATTGGCAAATCCTTACTCATAAAAAGCTGGAATGCTCCGTTTCGGGTAACCGGTGTTATTGAGAAAGTACCTACAAATTCGCATTTCCACTTCGATATGTTTATGTCGATGGCGGGCGTTTCTGAGGCCAAATCGCCGTCGTGGATGCAGTCGGGTTTCTTTACGTATCTGGTGTTGGCTAAGGGCTACGACCCAAAACAACTGGAAGCCAAACTGCCGCAGATGACAACCAAATACATGGGGCCGCAAATTCAGCAGGCGTTTGGGATGAACATGACTACGTTCCGCCAGAAAGGAAACGATGTTGGCTTCCGGCTGCAACCCTTAACCGATATTCACTTACACTCGAATATAACAGCCGAATTGGCTCCAAACGGTGATGTTCAGTACGTCTACATTTTTGGGGCTATTGCCCTGTTTATGTTGCTGATTGCCTGCATCAATTTCATGAACCTGAGCACCGCAGGAGCCTCGAAACGGGCCAAAGAAGTAGGTATTCGGAAAGTGCTGGGTTCGGTACGTCAAAGCCTGACTTATCAGTTTCTGATCGAATCGTTATTACTGACCACCATTGCTCTTGTGTTGGCACTGGGCATCGTTTTTCTGGCCTTGCCATCCTTCAATGAACTGGCAGGTAAAACCTTGACACTGAATATTGTTGACACGGCCTGGCTGGTTCCGGCACTCCTATTGCTGGGCTTGCTGGTCGGTATTCTGGCCGGAAGTTACCCTGCTTTTTTCCTGTCGTCGTTCAAGCCCATTTCTGTATTGAAAGGCAACAAATTCACGGGCGATCGCAAAAGCATCGGACTACGTAGCGGATTAGTGGTGGTTCAGTTTTCGATTTCCATCATCCTGATGATTGGCACTACGGTTGTTTATCGGCAATTGAGCTACATCCAGAACAAGAAATTAGGCTATTCGAAAGAGCAGGTGCTGATCTTGCCCGATACGTGGCAGCTCGCTCAGAAAGAAGATGTTTTCCGCAATCAGATCATGCAGAACCCTCGCGTGGTGAGCGTTAGTACGTCGGGCTACCTGCCAGCGGGGCCAAGCTATAACAATAACTTCATGGTATTCCCGGAAAACAACCCGACCAAGTTTGTGAAGGGAATCCGATACGACGTTGATTATGAATACATTCCGACACTAGGAATGCAACTGGCGGCTGGCCGCAATTTCTCTAAAGCCTACGGCACCGATTCGTCGGGGGTGATTTTAAATGAAACGGCTGCCAAAACTCTGGGCTGGGGCAACAAAGCGATTGGGCACACTATCGGTCATTCCGATAACGACGGCACGAAAAAAATGTATCGGGTCGTTGGCGTGGTGAAAGATTTCCATTTCCGGTCGATGCACGAGTCAATTTCGCCATTGATGATGGTTCTGGGTCGGAGTAGTAGTACGGTGATTTTGAAGGCCAAAACCACCGACATGACCGGATTGCTGGCTTCGCTGGAAAAAGAATGGAAGAAACTAACCACCGATGCTCCGTTCACTTATTCGTTTCTCGATCAGCGGTTTAACGATACGTATCTGGCCGAGCAGAAAACCGGACGTATTCTGGGACTCTTTGCCGGATTAACCATTTTTGTGGCCTGTCTGGGTTTGTTTGGCCTTGCTACGTTCACCGCCGAGCAACGTACCAAAGAGATCGGCGTTCGGAAAGTGCTGGGTGCGTCGGTCACTAGCATCGTTACGTTGCTGTCGAAAGATTTCCTTAAACTGGTGGCGGTTTCTATTGTGCTGGCAACACCAATAGCGTGGTGGACGATGGATAAATGGCTTCAGGAGTTTGCCTACAAGATCGACATTTCGTGGTGGATGCTCGTACTGGCAGGTGTATTGGCCGTTGGTATCGCCCTGCTCACGGTGAGTTTCCAAAGTATCAAAGCCGCACTGACAGACCCCGTAAAATCACTACGTTCGGAATAAAACAGCAGGGATAGCTGGGACGTAGAAAACCATCCCTGCAATCCCCGCCATTCCCCTATGCCCTAACCTCTTTGCTCTATGCTGACGAACTATCTCAAAATCGCACTGCGAACGATCAGGAAAGACACTACGTTTTCGCTCATCAACGTAGTGGGTCTAGCTTCGGGTTTGGCTGTAGCACTGCTCATTATCCAGTACGTGCGGTTCGAGTTAAGTTACGAAAACGCATATCCACAGGCTGATCGTCTTGTGCGGCTTACTATGGACTATATGAACGGTGGAACGGTAGACGCACAGGATGCAGAAACGTATCATCCGATTGGTCCCAAAGCCAAACGGGAAATGAATGAAGTCGCCAATTACACCCGTGCCAGACCTTTCGGCAAAAAACTGACCATTCAACTTGGTGATACGTATCATACAGTAAATAAACCGCTGGCCGTAGACTCATCCTTTTTCTCGCTATTCAGCTACCCACTCATCCGGGGTAGCCGGAAAGATATTTTTACCAAACCACGGCAGGTTGTTCTGACTAAGACGATGGCCTTGACCTATTTTAAGACGTTAGATGTACTGGGTAAAAATCTGAAAATTTCCCGACCAGAAGACAGCATACTATTGGAGATCGTGGGCGTAGTGCCGGATAGCCCGGTCAATACACACCTAAAATTTGATATGCTTCTCTCCTACCCGACAATGATGTCGGATTTTGGCGAACAGGAAGAAAGTTGGAATAGCAATAATACATACACCTATATTCAACTGGCCGAAAATACCAGCTACGAAGGGTTTACCAAATCGCTGGTTTCCTTTAGCAACCGATTGCTCAAGGAAAAGAAAATAACCAACGAACGGGTAATCGGCCAGAAAATCGCTGACATTCACCTCTATTCTCATAAAACCTTTGAAACCGAGCCCAATGGCGAAGCTCAATCGGTGTATTTTCTGCTGGCAGTAGCGTTTCTGGTACTTGTTAGCGCCTTTGTCAATTATGTTAATCTAACCACTTCCAAAGCTCTCGACCGAGCGCGTGAAATTGGCATGAGAAAGGTCGTTGGCTCCACGCAGGGGCAGATAAGAACGCAGATTTTCATAGAAACCTTGCTGATCAATAGTGTTTCCGGGTTGTTTGCGGTGGGGATGGTAGCGGTCATGCGTTCTGTATTTGTTCAGGTGGCGGGTCTTCCCGAAGGTTTTACCGTATTCGAGGATGCATTTTTCTGGGAAAGCGTTGGGGTATTTTTACTAATAAGCGTTTGCCTATCAGGATTTTATCCAGCTTTCGTACTATCTTCATTTGATCCGGTTAAGGTACTCAAAGGTAATTTCTCGCGCTCAACCAAAGGCACTGTTCTACGTAAATCACTCGTCGTTTTCCAATTCGCGATTACCCTTATTCTGCTCGTGCAAACGTTCGTCGTTTACCGACAAGTGGGCTTTCTTCGTGAGCAAAAATTGGGAGTAAATATCGACCATACGCTAGTAGTGAAAGCTCCAGCAGGGAACAACGCCCGAAAGGACTACGGTGCGTTTCGCCAAATGCTACTTGATCAGGCTCAGATAAAAGCGGTATCGCTTTCCGGTACAGTACCGGGGCTGGGATCTGATCAAATGGCAACAACAACAGGCATTAATTTGTCAGATGCTGCCAAGAAAACAAACTACAACTATTACCTGACCAGAATAGACACGTCATTCATCGACCTGATGGGCCTCCAATTATTGGCAGGAAAAAACTTCGACGCTACCACCCGGCCGGGTTTTTCAGATACGACGAATAGACAACTTATTGTTAACGAAGAAACTATCCGACTTTGGGGAATTCCGACACCCGAAGAAGCTATCGGCAAGCGGGTCGACCTCTGGGGACATCAGGCGACCATTAGAGGTGTTGTCAAAAATTACCACTACGAATCCCCAAAGGCGGCTCACATACCTATTATTCACATGTATTCGCCCTCATTCGAATCGTTCGCCAGTGTGAAGTTTTCGGAAGGAAATGCAAGCGAGCAGCTCGCTACGTTGAAGAAAGTTTATGAGGCTAATTTCCCCCATTCACCGTTTAGCTATTTTTTCATGGATAGTGAGTACGACAAACAATACAAAGCCGATGATCGGTTTCAGCAGGTATTCGGTGCCTTAACTGGTTTCGCTATTCTGATCTCCTGCCTGGGGTTATTCGGCCTCGCTACGTTTACCGTTTCCAAACGAACGAAGGAAATCGGAATCCGAAAAGTTATTGGTGCCAGCACCACAAACCTGATGGTTTTGCTCTCGAAAGATTTTATTCGAACAGTATTAATATCCATCCTAATTGGCCTTCCGATTACGTACGTAGTCGTCAAAAACTGGCTGGCCAATTACGCGACCCGTATCGAATTAAGTTGGTGGCTTTTCGCAGCGCCGGCCCTGTTAGTCTTGCTGCTGGTACTGATATCAATCGGAAGCAAAACGATTGCTACAGCCTTAATGAATCCAATAAAATCACTACGTTCGGAATGATTGTATAGACAAGGCATGCCTTGTCTATACGTAACGTAACAATCATCACCTCTATGCTCACAAACTACATCACTACCGCCATCCGGGCGCTGAAGCGCAACTGGAGTTACTCGATCATTAACATACTGGGACTAACGTTGGGGCTTGCCTGTTGTTTGTTTTTGTTCGTTGCCATTCGGTATGAGCTGAGTTTTGATCGGCACAACGCTAATGCCGCACGTATTTACCGTATGCTTGGAGCGGACAGAACCAGTCCGGACAGCAAACCGAATACCGGCATTACCTTTCCGGCATTGGCTGCTCTTCGGAACGATTTCCCTGATCTAAAACATAAGCTTACAATGGTGAGTCGGATGCGGTCGGCGGTGGTGGCTGTGGGTGGAAAAGGAAATACGGAAAAGAAACGGTTTCAGGAGCCCGATGGCGTCATTACGTTTGCCGAACCTGAGTATTTCAACCTGTTCGATTATGGCTGGCAAAAAGGCAGTGCACAAACGGCGTTAGTGAATCCGAATACAGTAGTACTTACCGACCGAATGGCGCGTAAATACTTCGGCGATGCAAACCCGATGGGGCAAACGATTCGGATTGATAATCAGATGGATTTTGTGGTAACGGGCGTAGTGCAGGCTCCTCCTGCCACCAGTAGCCTGCCTTTCGATGTTTTTCTGACCCACGCTTCGGTGGTGGAATTCGGCAATACGTCGCCTGTAGATGATTGGGGGTCGAGTTATGGCGGTGCGCAAATTTATATGTTACTGCCTCCAACTACAGCGGGTGCTGAAACGTCAGCGTTGCTGATGGAACGTCGACTGGACGATTTTGTCAAAAAATACCATACGCCCGAAACTGCCAAAACGCTACGTTACGTACTGCAACCCCTAACTGATATTCATTTCGCAACTAATACGTCCAATTTTTCGCAACGTAGCATCAGTGTCGAAATGATTTGGGCTATGGTACTGATCGGGCTGTTTATTCTAGGAACGGCCTGCATCAATTTTGTCAATCTGGCTACGGCACAGGCCATTCGTCGGGCTAGAGAGGTGGGCGTTCGGAAAGTGCTGGGCAGTTCGAGGGGCCAGTTGCTACGTCAGTTCATGGGCGAAACGGGCTTTTTAACGGCCATCGCCGTTGTGCTAGCATTGCTAGTGGCGCAAGGATCATTGCCTTACGTGAGCGATTTACTGAACATCATACCGGGTGCCGTAACACTCTTCAGTCCGATTATGCTGACTTTTTTGATTTTGTTGGGGGTGGTAACGACCTTATTGGCTGGCTTTTATCCGGCGCTGGTGTTGTCGGGATATCAGCCCATTGTGGCTCTGAAAGCAAAAATTCAAGCCAGCCAGTCGGGACGTTATCTGACGCTACGTAGAGGGCTGATTATCGGGCAGTTTGCTATATCGCAGCTCCTGATTATCGGTACCATCATTGCTTATTACCAGATGGATTATTTCCGTTCTGTCGATCTTGGATTTACGAGCGATGCCGTTTTAACCGTTAAAATTCCCGGAAACGAACCGGGCCAGCTCGAAAACTTACGGGCCAAACTTCGTAACGTACCGGGCATTCAGTCCGTTAGCTTTGCCATGACAACGCCATCGTCGACGCTTAACTGGACAACCGGTTTTCAATTCGGAACAGACGAAAATGCCTACGACTTTGGCATTTTAATGCGACCGGGTGATACGTCCTATGCTCATACCTACGGTTTAAAACTACTAGCGGGACGGATGTATCAACCAGCCGATACGGCACGCGAGCTGGTCATCAACGAAACGTTCATGAAACGGCTGGGCTTTCAAAAGCCAGAACAGGTTATTGGCAAACTGATGGCCATAGCGGGTTCCGAGGTGAAAAGACCAATTGTGGGGGTCGTAAAAGATTTCAATCTATTCTCGTTGCGCGACCATGTAGAGCCGAGTGTTCTGACAACCATGCGTTCTAATTACCACAGTATGGGACTTAAATTATCTACACAAAAAGGTGGTACCGAGGCCATTGGCAACATACTTAAACAGGTGGAAACCGCCTGGACAGAAACCTTCCCTGAGTTTGTTTTCAGCTACGAGTTTATGGACGATACGCTGGCTAATTTTTATAAAAGCGAAGAAAAGAGCTATGCACTTTTCCGCTTACTGGCCGCTATTGCCCTGTTTATTGGTTGTTTGGGACTCTATGGCGTAGTAGCGTTTATGGCCGAAACCCGGACCAAAGAAGTGGGCGTTCGGAAAGTATTGGGTGCAACAACGGCACACATTTTCGGCCTGTTTTCGATGGATTTTGTCAAACTGGTGCTGATCGCCCTGATAATCAGTTCGCCAATTGCGTGGTATGTTATGCATCAATGGCTCCTGAAATTTGCCTACAAGATTGACATAGAATGGTGGATGTTTGCCTTGGCCGGTCTGCTGGCAATGAGTATCGCCTTGTTGACTGTCAGTTTCCAAAGTATCAAAGCCGCAATGATGAACCCGGTAAAATCGCTACGTTCGGAATAAATGTAGATTGTAGAGACAAGGCCTACCTTGTCTCTACGTAACGTAATAATTATCACCTCTATGCTACTCAACTACCTTAAAATAGCCTGGCGAAACCTGATTCGCAACAAAGTGTATAGCGCCCTTACATTGTTGGGGTTGGTCAGTGGCATGATTGGAGCTATTCTGCTGGGGCTTTATGTGTATGACGAGCTGATGTTCGACCGATACCATAAAAATGCATCCAACATTTATCGGCTGAATCTGCATATTAAATGGGGTGATAATGAACTGAATATGGGCGTTGGCTCGGCACCGATGGGACCGGCGCTCAAACAGGAATATCCCGAAGTTGGTAATGTGTTACGGATCAAGCCCGGCCATGAGATTCTGTTTCGGATTGGCGAGAAAGCACACTACGTTAAGAACGTCATCTACGCCGATTCAACGCTGTTTTCGTTTTTCGACTATTCGTTCATTGATGGGAAACCAAGCCCAGCGTTGTTGAAACCGAACAGCATTATTCTGACTCAGAAACTGGCTATGACGTTGTTTGGCCATACAGATGGGTTGGTGGGTAAAGTAATCAAAATAAAAGATGAACACGCGATTACTGTGGCGGGCGTAATTCAGAATTCCCCAGCTAATCATCATCTCAAATTCGACGCCATTCTGCCTTACAGTAATACTCAACTCAATGGCATCCAACTCGATAAATGGGACAATTTTGGTTCAGTTACATACCTGCTGCTTCACCCCAATAGTGATTCTCAGAAGCTAGCTCATAAAATGCCCGATTTCTACAAAAAGTACGTTGCCCGGGCTATTGGCGATGAGGTTGGGAAGGGCGTTACGTTCGATATTACATTGCAGCCACTGTCGGCTATGCACCTCTACTCAAGCCACTTGCTAGGCGAGGAAAATGTAGGTAGCATGGCCTATATATACACATTTTCAGCTATCGGTCTCTTTATTTTACTAATTGCTATTGTTAATTATATCAATCTGGCCACAGCGCGCTCTATCGGGCGAGGTCGTGAAGTTGGGGTTCGCAAAGCCGTTGGTTCGCTACGTAGTCAGTTGGTTGGGCAATTTTTATCTGAGTCAATTCTGTTGGCATTACTGGCTTTGGTTGTCAGTCTACTTCTGTTGCCTGCCCTACTTCCACTATTTAATTACATATCGGCCAAAACACTGACGATTGACCTCTGGAGCACTCAGACACTCGGCCTACTAATGGGTTTTAGCTTGCTGGTGGGTCTGGCTGGCGGGCTTTATCCGGCATTCGTACTTTCGCGTTTCGATCCGGTAACCGTTTTAAAAGGGCGATTCTCAGCCAGCAGCAAAGGCGTATTGCTACGTAAATCTTTGGTGGTCTTACAGTTCACTATTTCTATTGTAATGATTGTAGGCACTGTTGTTGTTTACTGGCAATTGCAGTACATGCGAAAAACCCAACTTGGATTCAATCAGGAACAGGTACTTGTGCTCTCGCTTAAAGCTCCGGCAGCTCAACAATCCGTTAAGACGCTTAAAGAGAAACTTTTACAAAACGCCATCATAAAAGGAGCCAGCCTGACCGATGGGTCAATTGGTGGTGAACTGAACGATAAGTCTACATTCAGCTTTTACGCAGGTGGCAAAGAGCAGCCGATTAACACCGAAAATTTCTCGGTCGATCAGGATTTCCTCAATGTCTTACAGATTGACGTAAAAGACGGGCGAAACTTCTCGGCAGATCTCGCCAGCGATTCGACCGGGGCAGTGCTTGTCAACGAAGCCATGCTCAAGCGATTAGGCTGGAAAAATCGCACGGCAGGTCTGGTTGAGTTCGACACGAAGCGTATACCCATTGCAGGCGTCATCCACGATTTCCACCTGCGTTCGCTCCGAAACAAAATTGAACCGTTGCTGTTAGTTTTCCATAAAGATCGGGGCGATAAGCTTCTCGTTCGAATAGCTGCCCGGCACGTACCGGATGCGCTCGCTTACGTAGGCAGTGTGTATAAACAGGTGAATCCGACTCAGCCGTTTGAGTACACGTTTCTGGATCAGACGTTTGCCGAACAATACCGTTCCGATGAACGTAAAGGAAATCTGTTTCTGGCTTTTTCGGGATTGGCTATCTTCATTGCCTGTCTGGGTCTGTTTGGTCTTGCTACGTTCACCGCCGAGCAACGTACCAAAGAAATTGGCGTACGGAAAGTGCTGGGTGCTTCGGTCGCGAGCATAATTACGTTGCTTTCCAAAGATTTTCTCAAGCTGGTACTGATCGCCATTGTCGTCGCTATTCCCATCTCCTGGTACGCTATGAAAAAATGGTTGCAGGAGTTCGCTTACAAGATTGATTTGGCATGGTGGATGTTTGCCCTGGCAGGATTTTTAGCGATACTGATTGCTTTGTTCACGGTCAGTTTTCAGAGTATTAAAGCATCATTGGTCAATCCGGTAAAATCACTACGTAGTGAATAGCTTGGGGCTAAGGGGTATGGCAGGGGGAGTGGAGAATAGCGGGGATGGCAAGGAATTGAAGATACGGTGGGATTTGCTTGCAAGCCATGCCATCCCCGCCCCAACCCCTATGCCCCCCCGCCCATAACCCTTCTACACAAGCGGACAATAGCTGTACGGTTTCGGACACTCATACCCAAAAAATAGGCCATAACTAGCTCAAAAGGCCGTTTTCCTGACGTGGCATAGTAGTTGCGCCCATTAGCTATTGCTAATGAACTCCTCTACGAATGATAACTAATCTCCTCAAAACAGCCCTCCGAAACCTCCGACGAAACTGGAGCTATTCTTCGCTCAACATCATTGGTTTAACATTGAGTCTGGCATGCTGCCTGTTACTCTTTCTGGCGATTCGCTATGAACTGAGTTTCGACCGGCATCACCGTGACGCAGACCGTTTATTTCGGCTGGTTAATCATGTAAAAACTCCACAGATTGACGGGTACGATACGGGAATGCCGATGCCGACCATTACGGCGCTACGTACCGATTTTCCGGAGTTGAAGAACAACGTAACACTGATTCAGGATATTAGCCACGCCGTAGTTACTACGTCGACGGGTGAAATCCGTAAGTTTCAGGAAGATGATGGAGCCATTGCTTTTGTTGAACCGGCTTATTTCAACCTGTTTAACTATCAGTGGATTAAAGGCAGTCCTGCTACGTCGGTTCAGAATCCGAATTCCGTTGTACTGACCGAAACTATGGCCAAAAAGTATTTCGGTAATTCGAATCCGATGGGCAAAACGCTACGTTTCGACAATCGCATGAATTGCGTTATAACGGGCTTGGTTGCCGACCCACCACTCACCACCGATTTTCCGTTTGGTATGCTGATTTCGTTCGCATCGCTCAAAGAATACGGCCCAAACACAAACTGGGACGACTGGCATTCGACCTATAGTGGTACGCAATTATATATCAAACTTCTGCCAAAACAGACGGCCACCGAACTCGTAGCGCAGCTTATACCCTTCACAAAAAAATACAAATCGGCAGAAGAAGCCAGCCAGGAAACGTATGAGTTGCAGCCGCTGGAAAACGTTCATTTTGCCGCTCGCATGATGAATTACAGCCACCGGACGGTTGGTAAAGAAATGATCTGGGCCATGTCGCTCATCGGGCTTTTTCTGCTTATCACGGCCTGTGTAAATTTTGTTAATCTGGCAACAGCGCAGGCACTACGTCGCGCTAAGGAAGTGGGCGTTCGGAAAGTATTGGGTAGTTCACGAGGGCAGTTAGTACGTCAGTTTCTGGGCGAAACCGCTTTACTGACCACGGTTTCGGTGATTCTGGCGCTGTTGCTGGCACAAACCTCATTGCCTTATGTTGCTGATCTATTGAACGTAAAACTGCAAACGCTGTTTCTCGGCGACCCAATGGTGCTAGGCTTTCTGGTAATACTGGCCTTGCTCACTACGTTGTTGGCGGGTTTTTATCCTGCCCTGATTCTCTCGGGTTATCAGCCCGCCCTTGCGTTGAAAGGTAAGCTTCGTTTTTCCAAAAACCGGCAGTTTTCGCTACGTCAGGGCTTGATTATCTTACAGTTTGCCATTTCGCAGGTACTGATTATCGGAACGATCATCGCTTATAATCAGATGGAGCATTTTCGTGCGGCTGATTTGGGTTTTACGAAAGACGCCATCTTTACAGTACCCATCCCCGAAAAGAAACCCGGCCAGCTCGACAACCTGAAAGCAAAACTGAGCAGCCTCCCCGAAATTGAATCCATCAGCTACAGCATGTCGTCGCCTTCGGCGAATGGCAACTGGAGCACGAGTTTTCAGTTCGGCAACTCCGATAAAGATGCCGACTTTAGTGCGGTGATGCGTCCGGCAGATACGGCTTATGTGGATACTTATGGCCTTAAACTATTGGCAGGACGTATGTATTATCCGGCCGACACTACTCGAGAAGTAATTGTTAATGAAGCGTTTATAAAACGATTCAACTTTCAACATCCGCAACATATTATCGGTCAGCTTATTGCTATTGGTGGTAACAAAGTTCGCGTACCGATTGTGGGCGTGGTGAAAGATTTTCATACGTATTCGCTGCACCGCAAAACGGCCCCTTGTATTCTGACCAGCCATAGCGACGCTTATCATATAGCGAGTATTAAACTGACCAAACAGGCCGCCACATTGTCGAATGTTCGGCCATTGATGAGCGAGGTAGAACGTGCCTGGACGGCTACATTCCCCAATCATCTGTTTAAATACACGTTTGTTGATGATACTGTTGCCAAGTTTTACGCCAGTGAAGAGCGGATGTTCAAGTTATTCCAATTATTGGCAGGCATTGCCATTGCTATTGGCTGTTTGGGCTTGTTTGGTGTAGTGGCATACATGGCCGAAGCCCGCACAAAGGAGATTGGTATCCGAAAAGTACTGGGCGCATCGGTCGGCAGCATATTCAGTTTATTCTCCGTGGATTTTATCAAACTGGTTCTAATTGCGCTGGTTTTTGCCTCACCCATTGCCTGGTACGTTATGAGCGGATGGCTCGATAAGTTTGCGTACAAAATCGATATTACGTGGTGGATGTTCTCTCTGGCTGGCCTGTTAACAATTGTTGTGGCCCTATTGACCGTCAGCTTCCAGTCGATAAAAGCGGCCCTAGTAAACCCAATAAAGTCGTTACGTAGTGAATAGCGTAGAACAAAGGGTTCGGGGCGATGGGATAATAAATTCTTGAGCCCTATACCCCTTGCCCTGTGCCCCTTACCATCTTATCAAACACAAATACTCACATGAAACCTGAAACCCTTCAACAGATTTACCAGCAGATGTGCGTCAGACGCGACGCTATCAACCAACATTATCTGGCCGATTTATCGCTTAAAACAAACGACCCGACCAGCTACGAAAAATACCGAAGAGAGCTACGGGATATTAACAAGCGGCTTCGGATTATTCGGCACTGTATCCCGGTCAATCCGATTTTATTGACCGACCAGCTTGTGTTTCCGACTGTGAATGCACAGTTTCTACGCGATGTGACTACAATGTAAATTGCTTTTGGCAAAGGGCTTGGGGCATAGGGAGGTTACTAAATCCTTCACCCTAAACCCCAAGCCCTAAACCCTTTGCCCCAATGCTAACGAATCATCTCAAAATCGCCTGGCGGAATTTCATTCATAACAAAACATTTTCTGCCATCAACGTACTGGGGCTGGCACTTGGCCTTGCGTCGAGTCTGCTCATTACGCTTTGGATTCAGGATGAGTTAGCTATCGGAAAACAGTACGTTCAGGCACCTTACCTCTACCGGGTGATGGAACACGAAATTGCCGACGGACGTATCGTTACTGACGAAGATACGCCCGGTATTCTGGCCGATGAACTCAAACGGGTGATTCCAGAAGTGGTATACGCGGCTGGCTTTTCATCTCAAGAACAACATTTATTTACAGTCGGTAACAACGTAGTGAAACAGTTCGGCAATTTTGTTGGCAGCGACTGGTTTGCCATGTATGATATGCCGTTGCTGGCGGGGCAGAAAACAGCGCTCAACGGGCCGACTAGTGTGGCATTGTCCAGAAAACTGGCCAATACGCTCTTTGGTACGTATCAAAAAGCTTTAGGCAAATCAGTTCGGATGGATAATTACGTTGATTATCAGGTAACGGCTGTATTCGAAGATTTTCCCGAAAATGCGCCCGACAAATACGAATTTCTGCTCAACTGGGCTACGTATTTGAAACGGGAACCCTGGCTCCAGAAGTGGGAAAACGGCGGTCCTGGCACCCGAATTCAACTTCGCCCCGACGCTAATCCAGCTACGGTCAACGCCAAACTGCTGACGTTTCTGAAGGGACGTAACAAGGACATTAGCCCGCATTTCAACATTCAGTTGTTTCTGCAACCCGAAACCGAAGCGTATCTATATTCTACTTTTAAAGACGGTCATCGCGACGGTGGACGTATCGACTACGTTCGATTGTTTGCCATAGTAGCCGCCTTTCTTTTACTGATTGCGACGATTAATTTCATGAATCTGGCAACAGCCCGGTCGTTCAAACGAGCGCGGGAAGTTGGGGTTCGGAAAGTGGTGGGTGCCAATCGGTCGTCGTTGATTGGGCAGTTTATGGGCGAAGCTTTTTTTGTTACGTTACTCGGGCTTTGTGCGGCCGTTTTGCTGGTTCAGACGCTATTGCCAGTCTTCAATCAGTTGACCGGCAAGAATTTGCTTTTACCACTGAATGAACCCTTATTCTGGGTATTACTCGTTAACTTACTATTAATAACGAGTGGTTTGGCCGGTAGTTACCCAGCCCTGTTTCTGTCGTCACTCAGTCCGATACGTGTTCTGAAAGGTACGCTACGTTTCAGCAGTGGCACGCAAATGTTTCGGCGTGGACTGGTCGTTTTTCAGTTCGTGTTGACTATGTTATTGTTAGTAGGCACTATCGTCGTATATCGTCAACTTCAATACATCCAGACCAAAAATCTGGGTTACGACCGCGAAAACCTGATTAGGATTCAAGGTGAGGGAGCCATCGCTCAGAACTTCCAAACTTTCAAGCAGGAATTGCTTCAACAGCCCGGCATTCAGTCGATAACCCACATCCAGACCAATCCACTCCAGAACGGCAACACCACCGACGGCGTACATTGGGTTGGTAAAGATCCTACATCGGCTATTCAGTTCAACAATACATGGGTGGGGTATGACTTCGTTAAAACGATGAAAATCAAGCTTCTGCGCGGGCGCGATTTTTCAAGAAGTTTCGGTACTGATTCGGCGAATTATCTCATCAATCAGGCAGCTGCAAAACGAATCGGTTATAAAGATCCTATTGGGCAACCACTGAAATTTGGAAACACAGCCGGTAAAATTGTTGGTCTTCTTGACGATTATCATTTCAATTCGCTGCACGTAGCCGTACGGCCACTTGTTATTCGGCTGGCCGAAAACTGGAATTACGACCATATTCTGATTCGAACCCAACCCGGCCAAACAAAGGAGGCATTAGCCAGTGTGGAAACTCTTTATCGGAAGTTTAACCCCAAATATCCGTTTACATATTCTTTTCTTGATACTGATTACCAAGCAATTTACCGAAGTGAAAGCATCGTTGGTACGCTGACAAATGCGTTTGCCGGGCTCGCCATTTTCATTGCCTGTCTGGGTTTGTTTGGTTTAGCGGCTTTCACCGCTGAGCAACGTACCAAAGAAATCGGTATCCGGAAAGTGTTGGGCGCGTCGGTAAGTAGCATCGTTACGTTACTTTCCAAAGATTTTCTCAAGCTGGTCGCTATTGCTATTGTACTGGCTACGCCCGTGGCCTGGTATACTACGTCGAGATGGCTACAGGGATTTGCCTACAAAATTGAACTAGACTGGTGGATGTTCGGACTATCGGGTTTGCTGGCGGTCGGTATTGCGCTGCTCACAGTGAGCTTTCAGAGCATCAAAGCCGCGCTGATGAACCCGGTTAAATCACTACGGAGTGAATAGGCCGACCTAGCAGTTGCCTAAACGTAAAAGGGATGTTAGACTTAGGCTGACATCCCTTTTACAATTTACTAGATCTATAATTCTATCAAAAATCAGCGTAAAACGGGTACATCCATAAAAAGCTACAAACAATTGTAGTATTTATTGGTAGTATATAACAAAGTAAAGCTCTTCCATTCTCTCCGCTCAACAAACATTTATTCTTACTAGTCATACTTATATCAAATCGTGTTATGAATATCACCCTAGAACAGGCTGAAAAAGCGGTGCAGGCTGCCAAATCGAAAGCGAGTGAGATTGGAACATTGATGAACATTGCGGTAGTTGATGCAGGGGCTAACCTTACAGCGTTTGCCCGTATGGATGGCGCCTGGCTGGGTTCGCTGGATATTGCCCAGAAAAAAGCCCGAACAGCCCGCTTTTTCGATATGCCAACCGGCGAAATCGGAAAGCTCTCGCAACCGGGTGGCTCACTTTATAATATTGAACACTCCAACGGCGGCCTAATTACGTTTCCGGGTGGTATTCCGATAAAAGGTGCTGATGGCGAGATCATTGGCGCTATTGGCGTATCGGGTAGCACGGTCGAGAATGACCACACCGTAGCGCAGGCGGGCGTTGATGCGTTGAATTGATACGTAGTAAATTGATATCCTTACTCTTATAACCTCTAAATCGTATGTGTCATAATCATGGCGTAGCCTACATCGAACCCGGTGTAGTTGAAGTACAATCCATTGAGTATCCCAAACTGGCACTGGGCGACCGTCAGTGTCATCATGGCGTTATTCTGCAAATCGTGTCAACGAACATTTGCGGAAGCGATCAACACATGGTACGTGGTCGGACAACGGCACCGGCAGGATTGGTGCTGGGGCACGAAATTACAGGGCTGGTTATTGAAGCCGGGCGCGATGTTGAATTTATTAAAGTAGGTGATCTGGTATCTGTACCGTTTAATATTGCCTGCGGACGTTGCCGAAACTGCAAAGTTGGGCAAACGGGTATCTGCCTGAATGTCAACCCATCCAGACCCGGCGCTGCGTATGGATACGTTGATATGGGCGGATGGGTTGGCGGTCAGGCCGAATACGTAATGGTTCCTTATGCGGATTTCAATCTGTTGAAATTTCCGGATAAAGATCAGGCGATGGCCAAAATCCGCGACCTGACGCTACTGTCCGACATATTTCCGACTGGCTATCATGGAGCTGTTTCGGCCGGTGTTGGTCCCGGTTCGATTGTTTACATTGCAGGAGCTGGGCCTGTTGGTCTGGCCAGTGCGGCATCCTGTCACTTGCTGGGCGCAGCCGTGGTTATTGTTGGCGACATGATTCCGGAGAGGCTTGAACAGGCCAAAAGTTTCGGTTGTGAAGTAATTGACCTTCGAAGTGATACTCCCCTCGCCGATCAGATTGCGGCTATTATCGGCGAACCTGAAGTTGATTCGGCGGTTGACTGCGTTGGTTTTGAAGCACGCGGACACGGTTCGGAAGCAGGCACCGAACATCCTGCTACGGTTCTGAATGCAGCCATGAGTATTACCCGCGCAGGTGGTGCCATTGGTATTCCCGGCCTATACGTAACAGGCGATCCGGGTGCGCGAACCGACGCAGCCAAGGAAGGCAGTCTGAACATTCGGATTGGGCTAGGCTGGGCAAAATCGCATTCGTTTTATACGGGCCAATGCCCAGTCATGAAATACCATCGGCAGTTGATGAATGCTATTTTGTACGACAAAATTCAGATTGCCAAAGCAGTAAACGTTGAAGTAATCAGTCTGGCAAACGCGCCAAAAGGCTATCAGGATTTCGATAAAGGAGCCGCCAAGAAATTTGTGATTGACCCACACGGTATGATTCCGAACTAAGCGCAATCCTATTTTCACTACGTAGTGAAACCCACTGATGAGCATTTATGCCAGTCAGTGGGTTTTTTAGTTAATACATACCGTTTAAGCAATATCAAAATCAGACAGATAGCAATATTTTCGAAAGTTCGATGCAACGTTTTACATTCGATATAATCTTTATCCAGTACGTAAAAACAAGTAAAGAAATCGGACGTTGGCTGATGATTAACGAATAGATAACTCGTTTTGCTACGTCTCCTTTCTTCAACTCAGTAAACACAATTCACAACATGAAATCACTTATTCTGATCTCCTTTGTACTAGCCAGCACCGTTGCCGTTGCCCAGAGTTCAATCAGCCGTAACATCAACGACGATGGTAAAACACTGTCGATTCGGGTCAATGGCACGGTTAATGGAAAAGACGTTGATTATGACCGCACATTCGACGTAGCCGATTTATCGAAGGAAGAACGAACAGCACTACGTGAACGAATTCTGGATTCGCTTAATGTCAACGTAGCAATGCCTCATGCTCCTCGTGCGCCAAGAGCGCCACGTGCCCCGCGCGCTCCCCGTATGCATAGCGAAACGATAACTATTGATGGTGATGGGCCAATTGTAGTTGCCACCAACAACGATAGTAATGTAGAAACAACTGCGGTTGGAGGTAAAACTCCATACACAAAAGAAGTAAAATACAATTCAGAATCGGGCAAACTCTACCTACGTTATCGGTTCGAAAAAGATGGTGATAATGTAACGTACGAGCGAACGCTCGACGCTAAAGATAAATCGCAGGAAGAACGGCAGCGCATGATCGACGATATTGAAAAGTCGATTGGCGTGCCAAAACGTTCGAAGTAACGGACTGGGGCTAGGGGCATAGGGCGTGGAGTTGAGAAATATCAAATCTCCATGCCCTATGCCCCTAGCCCTATGTTCTATCCCCCTTTACCCTTACCCTACCCCTTATGCTCCTAAACTACCTTAAAATTGCCTGGCGAAACCTACTGAAAGACAGGTTTTATAGCCTTATTAACATCCTTGGCCTAACTATAGGCGTAACCTGCGGTTTGCTGTTGCTGCTCTACGTAACAGATGAGCTACGTTATGACCAGTATCATAAAAATGCCAGCCAGATTTACCGGATTGTTTCGCACATTACCGAGCCTGATAAAGTGAACCGCTGGAGTAGCACACAACCTCCACTGGTTAAACAGCTAAAACAGGATTACCCTTTCGTAAAAAACTACGTTCGCTTTTTCCCCTATGGTCGGATGATGTTTCGGCAGGGTGAGAATCGATTTTATGAAGAAGATATATACTCAGCTGATTCGACGGTGTTCGACGTATTTAGCTATAAATTCATCGAAGGCGACCCAAAAACAGCCTTAAATCAGCCCGGCAACGTTGTTCTGACCCAGAAGATTGCACAGAAATTTTTCGGTTCGGGCAGCGCGCTTGGGAAGTCGTTACAAACCAACGATACAACTTTTTATAAAGTAACGGGCGTCATGGAAGACGTACCGAAAAACTCTCATTTTACGTTCAATGCCCTACTGTCGATGGGTAGTAATGAACGACAGGCTAATGGGTGGGGCGGTTTTTATATCTACAGCTATTTAGTTCTTCCGGAAAACTTCGACACCAAGATTCTGGAAAGCAAATTTCCGGAGGTTTACGACAAATATATTGGCCCAATTTTCAAGAAAATGGGCATCAAAATAACGTATGAAATACAGCCTTTAACCCGAATTCATCTTTACTCAAACCTCGAAGGTGAATCGAATGGAAATATTGGTTATGTGTATACCTTCAGTGCCGTAGCCTTTTTTATGTTGCTGCTGGCCAGTATAAATTACATGAATCTGGCCACGGCCCGATCGGCCAAACGAGCCAAGGAAGTCGGCCTTCGAAAAGTAATGGGTTCGCTACGTAGCAGATTAATGGCTCAGTTTCTGACCGAATCCGTACTAATGACCGTACTCGCCCTGGGTGCAAGCCTTGTACTGGTGCTTGCCCTATTACCGTTCTTCAATACAGTTTCGGGGAAAGAAATTCGGTACGTAGAATTGTTTCGACCAGAGTTTTTACTGATTGTTTTAGGCATTATTGTCTTTACGGGATTCATCAGCGGCAGTTACCCGGCGCTTTATCTATCCTCATTCGAACCGGCGGCTGTGCTTAAAGGCTCGTTTAATGTGAAAGGGGGTAGTTTTTTCCGCAAAGCACTGGTCGTATCGCAATTTACCATTTCGCTAACGATGCTTATCTGCACCTGGATTGTGTATAAACAGCTCAATTTCATGCGAAATCATGACCTGGGCTACAATCAGGAGCAGGTGCTAACGATCAACTATCAGAACCGACAGCCACGGGCGCAGTATAATTCGTTGCGAACGGCACTCTTATCGAATGCCAACATCCGAAGTGTATCAACGGCTTCTTCGCCCACCAGTAATATCGGCGGACGGATCATTTTCACGGTTGAAGCCAACGATGGTATGAAGGAAATGGGTTTCAAACCGATGGGAATCGATCACGATTACCTCAAAACGATGGGAATGAAGCTGATGAGTGGTCGTGATTTTTCGGACGAAATTCCTGCTGATACCAATAACAGCGTACTCATCAATCGGGCCGTTGTTGAGCGAATGGGCTGGAAAGAACCGTTGGGCAAAAAGGTTATTTTAGGAAGTCTGCCGCAGGGAAATCAACAGGGGCCGCCAACCGCAAAAGTAGTGGGTGTGGTCAAAGATTTCCACCAACAGTCGCTGTATAGCCCAATTGAGCCGATGATTATGTTGTATCGACCTTTCAATCAGGTTATTCACATCAAAGTACAGCCAAAAGATGTCGACAAAACGGTGGCATTTATCGGTCAGAAATGGCGAGAAACGTATCCGGATCGCCTGTTTGAATACAAATTTTTAGATCAGGATTTTGAATCGGCGTACCAGGACGACGAGCGTCGGGGTGGTATTTTTACGGCCTTCTCTGCCTTAACAATTCTGATTGCCTGTCTGGGTTTATTCGGACTCGCTACATTCACTACCGAGCAACGAGTGAAGGAAATTGGTGTTCGGAAAGTGTTGGGCGCGTCGGTATCGAGTGTAGTGCTGTTGCTGTCGAAAGATTTCACCAAACTGGTTTTATTTTCATTCCCCATCGCCATTCCGATTGCCTGGTATTCGATGTATAAATGGCTGGAAAACTTTCCGTACAAAACCGACATCGGCATCTGGGTCTTCGTAGCGGCCTGCCTGCTCACGCTCTTTATCTGCTGGAGCACAGTTGTTTATCAAAGCGTAAAAGCCGCACTGGTCAATCCGGTGAAATCGCTACGTAGTGAGTAATCTGAACCGAAGCGTCGGCCCGACGCTTCGGTTCAGACATTGTCCGCAAATGGTCGGCTGGTACGTCCGTTTGCGGACATGTTTTTCACTAACAATATCATTTCTCATTGATAATCAATACGTTATTTATTTGGTATAGCATTTGGGCAGTACTTCAGCAGAAACGCTACGTACCTTGGGTACACGCTTTCCTTTCTTAACCTCAACCCGTTGTCGGCTATGCTACGTAATCACATAAAAATTACCGTTCGGACATTCTGGAAGAATAAGCTTTTTAGTGGTCTTAATGTAATTGGGTTAGGTATTGGCATGGCCGCCGTCTGGCTCATGGTGCTCTACGTGCTCGATGAAACCAGTTACGACCGTTTCCACGCCAACGCCGACCGCATTGTTCGAGTTGTTCATTACGCACAGTGGCCGGGCGGTAATCTCAAACTCGCTCCCACCTCCGCCCCGTATGCTGCGGCCCTGAAAGCCGATTATCCTGAAGTGGAGAAAACGGTTCGGCTTAATCCAGAAGGTGGTGGCGTCATTACGTTTGGCGAGAAAAAAATGGAAGTGAACGACATCTTTTTCTCCGACCCATCGGTGTTTGATGTTTTTACATTCCCGTTTTTATACGGCGATCCGTCATCGGCCCTACGTAAACCTCAAAGCATTGTGCTTACCAAAAGCGTAGCCGAGAATCTGTTTGGCGACGCCCGCAAAGCGTTGGGTAAAGTGGTGGAATTCAGCAATCACTTTCCGAATACCGTAACAGGTGTTATTGAAGACGTACCGACCAATTCGCACCTGCAATTCAGGGCGCTACGTTCCTTGCCGGAAAATTATACAAACGGCTGGCAGAATTTCGAACTGTTTACGTATTTACTTCTAACAGAAGGCAGTAACTATAAAAATCTGGAAGCTAAACTGCCCGGTTTTTTCCCGAAATACATCAAAAGAGAGATGGGTAATGTCGACTACCGGATGGAACTCCAGCCACTTACATCGATTCATCTCCACTCCCATCTCGATTACGAACTTAGCGCAAACGGCAATGCCAGTACAGTGTCTATTTTTGCGGCAGTGGCTGCGCTGATTCTATTGATTGCCTGCATCAATTATGTGAATTTATACACCGTCCGCTCGCTCAAACGCACCCGCGAAGTGGGCGTTCGGAAAGCTATCGGTTCCTTCCGGAAACAGCTTATTGGGCAATTTCTGACCGAGTCGATACTGATGACGTTGCTGGCCGGTTTGGCTAGTGCTGTACTTGCTGCAATGGCCTTGCCTTACTTCAATCAGATGGCCGATAAGTCATTGACAATGGGCGGCTTTGCCAATACGTTGCTGATCGTTGCGGTTCTTTCCGTATCGATTGGTACGTTAAGCGGACTTTATCCCGCTCTTCGGATGTCTGGGTTCCGCCCGGTGACCGCACTACGTGGTCAGTTAGGTAATCAGTTGGGCAGTGTTGTATTCAAACAGGGACTGGTGGTGTTTCAGTTTGTGGCTACTGTGGCGCTAATTGCCTGTTCGGTGATGGTGTATCGGCAAATGAAGTTCGTGATGAACAAGGACTTAGGCTTCAACAAAGACCAGGTTCTTACGTTCCATATCAACAACGAAGATGTCCGTCAGCGGGTCGATGCGCTCAAAGAAGCGCTACGTCGTAATCCGATAATTGAGGGCGTATCAGGAGCCAGTAATCCAATCGGAAATAATAATATTGGCGGTAATGGCATGTTTTTCGAACAGAATGGTGCCATTTCGTCCAGCACGCAGGTGGTGCAGAAGTTTTCGGTTGATTCAGATTTCCTCAACACCATGCAAATCAAGCTAGCAAGTGGTCGAAATTTCTCCGAATCGTTCAAAAGTGATCAGCAAAACGCGGTGCTAATCAACGAAACACTGATGCAGCAACTTGGCTGGAAAGATGCTGTTGGCAAACGGGTCCGCTACTACATCGACAACGAAAAAAACACCGCCGAAGCGCGTGTAGTGGGCGTAGTGAAGGATTTTCATACGTATTCACTTCAGCATAAAATTGAGCCTCTGGTGCTGCAAATTCCAGCTCCAGCCGATAAAGACAACCTGTACGTTCGGATTCAGCCGGGTAAAACAACCGAAGCACTGGCTTATATTCAATCGGTTTATCGCACCTTCGACCCCGGCAGTACCCTTGACTTTCATTTTCTGGACGAAAACTTTTCGAAGCAATACAAGGCCGAGCAAAAACAGGGCGAAGTTCTGCTGACTTTCACCATTCTGGCCGTCTTGATTGCCTGTCTGGGTCTGTTCGGACTAGCTGCGTTTGCTGCCGAACAACGTACCAAAGAGATTGGCGTGCGGAAAGTGCTGGGCGCGTCGGTGGGCAGTATTGTTACGTTGCTCTCCAAAGATTTCCTCAAGCTGGTGCTCATCGCCATCGTTATCGCTACACCCCTCGCCTGGTACGCTATGAACCAGTGGTTGCAGGATTTCGCCTACAAACTACCTGTTACGTGGTGGCTGTTCGCAGTGGCGGGGTTGATTGCCATTGTCATTGCTCTGCTGACCGTCAGTTTCCAAAGTGTAAAAGCCGCCCTGGCCAATCCCGTAAAATCACTACGTAGTGAATAGCATAGGGCAGGGGGCAGGGGGTAAAATGCTGTTCCCCCCTGCCCCCTGCCCTATGCCCCTTTCCCCTCTACCCCATGCTGATCAACTACATCAAAATCGCCATCCGGAATCTCCGAAAAAACCGGGTATTCTCGCTGATTAATATTATAGGACTGGCGTTAGGCATTGCGGCCTTTGTTCTCATTCTGGAATACGTTGCTTACGAACGTAGTGTCAATACGTTTCATAAAAACCTGCCTACGCTATATCGACTGCTCACGCAATCGCGCAATGACGATATCTGGGTCGATATGTCTCCACCGGTAGGCCCTCTTGTTAAAGAAACGTTTTCGGAAGTACGCAACTATTGCCGGATTGCCGAACACTCGGCCAATGGAATCGTCAGTTTTAAGGACAGTAAGGCCTTGGCTTCGAAACAGTCATTCCGAGAAAGTCGGTTGGCTTATGCCGACGCCAGTTTCTTTACGCTCTTCAGTTTTCCGGTTGTGTGGGGGTCGGCCGCAACAGCACTTAGGCAGCCCAATACCGTAGCCTTGTCACAATCGCAGGCTCGTAAGTACTTTGGTAGCCAGAACCCCATCGGTAACGTATTAACGCTCGACAATCAATTCGGCAAAACACTATATACTGTTACGGCGGTATATGCCGACATGCCTCAGAATTCGGATTTGTTGTTCGATGCCATTTTTTCCCTGCAAACACTAGCCAATTCAGCCAACCTTAACGGCAACGACTGGGCTCGCCTTGACAGTTTTTACGGCACGTACCTCACAACGTTTTTGCAACTCGGTAAGACGTCCGGCATTCAGGCTGATTACAAGAGTCTTGAAACAAAAATCAATACCCTGGCTAAACAGCGTAACCCGAACGAGGAAAATCGGTATCTATTACAGCCAGCCTCTACGCTCCATCTGGCAACTTCGCTGAGCGATGTCTATCGGACCAGCGGAAGTTTGGGGTTTGTTTATCTGCTCAGTGGAATAGCCGCGCTGGTTTTGCTGATTGCGTGGTTCAATTATATCAACCTTTCAACAGCGGGGGCTTTGAAACGCGCCAAAGAAGTGGGAGTCAGAAAAGTGATTGGTGCCGGACAGGGCCAGCTCATCAGCCAGTTTCTGGGCGAGTCGCTCCTACTGAATGTTGTTGGTTTTGGTTTGGGGCTACTATTGGTTGCTTCGCTTCAGGATGTTTTTAATACGTTCGTTCAGAAAAATTTATCATTGGACGTGCTGAATGTCAATGGTTTCTGGTTGTTAGGCCTGTGTTTATTGCTTATTGGCGCACTGGCTTCGGGCGGCTACGTAGCGTTTGCGCTAAGCTCCTTTCAACCTATACAGACGCTAAAAGGGTATGGCTCTTCGTCAGGAGCGGGAAAAGGAGGCTGGTTGCGTAAGACGCTGGTGGTAGCCCAGTTTAGTACGTCTGTGGCGTTGATTGTTGCTACGTTGGTACTCTACCGCCAGTTGCAGTATATGCAGAATAAAGACTTGGGGGTTCAGTTAACGCAACGGATGGTCATTAAAGGCCCACAGGTAAATCAGAATGACTCGTTCAAGCTGGGAACGGCTGCCCTTGAGGATGAACTTAATCGATTGCCATACGTAAAAAGCTTCTGCCAGACAGGTATTGTACCGGGCAATTTTTACAACTTCTCGGCCGATGGTATTACCAAACAAAACCCACGTTCTGGCGATGATAAGAAAAATTATTCGATGGGCATCATTGACGACCGGTTTCTGAAAACCTATGAAATCGGACTAGCTGCCGGAAGAAACTTCACGGTCAATGAAGCGGAGCTGGGCTGGGAGAAAAGTGGCAAACTGATGGTCAATGAAAAGGGTGCTCAACAATTGGGCTTTTCTTCAGCTGAGAAAGCGGTCGGTCAATTTATCAACTGGGGCAAACCGTATGAAATCGTTGGTGTTGTAAAAAATTACCACCATCAGGGTCTGAAACAAGCCATTGAGCCGGTCATATTTATGCCCCGCCGGTCGGTTAGTGATCTGACCGTACAGCTTGTTACACGAACTACAGGCCCGGAACAGGTTCAAGACAAGATTGCCGAACTAGAACGTATCTACAAAGCCAGTTATCCCGGCAATCCGTTCGAGTTTTATTTTGCCGACGAAAACTACAACAAACAATATCAGAGCGAACAGCAATACGGAAAGGTCTTTGTGGCGGCTTCGGGCCTGGCGATTTTCATTGCCTGTCTGGGTCTGTTCGGGCTGGCGGCTTTCACAACAGAACAACGTACCAAAGAAATCGGAGTTCGGAAAGTGTTGGGCGCATCGGTGGGAAGTATCGTTACGTTGCTCTCCAAAGATTTCCTCAAACTGGTTCTGGTTGCCATTGTCATTGCATTGCCGGTTGCGTGGTGGTTCATGAATCAGTGGTTGCAGAATTTTGAATATAAAGTATCCCTCGACTGGTGGTTATTTGCCCTGGCTGGTTTCATTGCCGTTGCCATCGCCCTTCTAACAGTCAGTTTCCAAAGCGTAAAAGCAGCCTTAACCAATCCCGTAAAATCGTTACGTAGTGAATAGCAAAGGGCAGAGTGCTTGGAGCATAGGGTGAAAAGCAGTTCCCATCCCTAAGCCCTAAGCCCTGTGCCCCTTACCCTAAACCTCTACCCTTATGTTGCTCAACTATCTCAAAATTGCCGTCAGAAATCTCTGGCGAAACAAACTTTACACCGGATTGAATGTAGGCGGACTGGCTATTGGGCTGGCCGCTTGTCTGATTATGGTACTGTATGTAAATCACGAGTTTACGTTTGATACGTATCATCCCAACGCCGACCGAATCGTTCGGGTATCGACCAACCTGAAAACCCCAGAGGCACCAATTGCTATTGCTTCGGTCCCAATGCTGCTGGCCGAAGTACTGAAACGGGATTATCCGGAAGTAGAAAACGCTGTTCGCTTTCGGATTACCGCTGCAACCGTTCGTACGCCTACCAAACTGATTAGTGAACCCGACGTGTATTACGCGGACAACGACGTTTTTTCGGTTTTCTCCTTCAAATTTCTGGCAGGAAATCCGGCTAAAGCACTACTCAATCCTAACAGTGCGGTCGTTACCGAGCGATTTGCGAATGCCTATTTCAGCCGAACCGACATACTGGGCAAGTCTATTGAAATCAACAAGGAAACGTATCAGATTACGGGCGTTATTGCAAATCCTCCCAGCAATTCGGATTTGCCCATTAAAGCATTGCTCTCCCAAAAAATATCGCCGAGTAAGGACTGGCTCGCCGATGATTTTCCGGCTTATACGTTTGTTCTCTTTAAAAATGAGCCTAACCTGCCGGCTTTCGAGAAAAAACTGAATATGCTTGCTGCTAAATATGCCGATCCTGAACTAAAGAAAATGGGGGCAGACGGGTATTCCATAACCTTTCCAACGGAGTTACTACGTGATGTTCATTACAGTCAGGGCAAGATCGAAGACACGCCGAAGGGAAATAAGCAATACAGCTACTTATTTGCGTTTCTGGCCGCTTTTGTTCTGGTCATTGCCTTGCTCAACTACATCAATCTGCTAACCGCCAAAGCCACCGAACGCGCCAAAGAAGTGGGTATTCGCAAAGCAAATGGGGCACAACGAATACAATTAGTTCGCCAGTTTCTGTTCGAATCGCTTCTGGTAAGTGGTCTGGCATTGCTGTTCGCTGTTACGATAACCCAACTAGCCATTCCGTTTTTCAATGAATTACTTACGATTCAGATCCAGCTATCGTGGCAGGAATCAGTGACGCTAGCCATTGGTTTCTGGCTGATCGTTACGTTGCTAGGTGGCTTATACCCGGCTTTCGTTCTATCAGGCTATCAACCGATTGCGGTGCTAAAAGGTCGGTTGAGCGGCTATGGTCAGACGCCCTGGCTCCGAAAATCGATCATCGTTTTTCAGTTTGCTCTGTCTGTTGCGATGATTGCTGGCGTACTGGTCATTCACCGGCAGATGGATTACATGCAGACCTACGACCTTGGGTTTACGCGAGAGCAGATTCTTAGCATTTACTTACCCGACGATTCTACGGCACGAGCTGGAGCAACAGCCATGGCCAACAGCCTGCGGGAACGTAGCGAAGTGGGTGCGGTTACGCTTGGGTCTGGTCTGGCAAATGGGCCAATGGTAATGGCTTCTACAAAGATTCAATCGCGTGGTAAAAACCGGGAGGTAATGAGCAATTACATGTTCATCGATGATACGTTCCTGCCATTGCTGAATATTAAACTGAAAGCTGGCCGGAATTTATCGTCCCACACAAAAGCGGATTTGAAAGGTGGCTTTCTGGTCAACGAAGCGTTTATGAAACTCGCGGGCTGGAAAGAAGGCGTTGGTCAGGCCATCGATGGTTTCGAGCACAAGGGCGTAGTGGTGGGCGTAGTAAAGAACTTCAATTACAGATCGTTGCACAATCCGGTAGAGCCGGTGGTGATGATTTACAATACGTCGCCCATCAACAATGTGATGCTACGTATCAAACCGGCAGATCTGGATGTTGTAAAAACGATCTGGCAACGACACTATCCGGCTTACCCGTTTGAGTACACCTTTCTGGACGATTCATTTGCCGATCAGTATCGGAAAGACCGATTGATGATTTCGGTATTCAATGGATTTGCCGGATTAACTATCCTCGTTTCCTGCCTGGGTTTATTCGGTCTTGTTACGTTCACAACCGAACGGCGAACCAAAGAGATTGGCGTGCGGAAAGTGCTGGGTGCGTCGGTGAGCAGTATCGTTACGTTGCTGTCGAAAGATTTTCTGAAACTGGTTTTATTGGCCATCCTGATTGCCAGTCCATTAATCTACTGGGCTGCTAATCGCTGGCTTCAGGACTTTGCCTATCGAGTCAAGCTGGAATGGTGGATGTTCGGATTGGCGGGGCTGGTTTCCATCGTCATTGCGTTTGTAACGTTAAGCTTCCAGAGCATAAAAGCCGCACTGGCGAATCCGGTGAAATCGCTACGTAGTGAATAAATGGCAGGGAGCTTAGGGCTAGGCGCATGGGGTAAAAAACATTTCCCAAGCCCTATGCCCCAAGCCCTATATCCGTTACCATAAACCCTCTCCTATCATGCTTCGATTTGCTATACGTAATCTACTGAAAACCAAACTATTTGGCCTACTGAACGTAACAGGTCTGGCGGTTGGCATGGCCGCAGCCGTATTCATTCTGTTGTGGGTTCAGAACGAACTGAGTTTCGATACGTATCATGCAAAATCAGAACGTACCCGAGCCATTATTACTCATTTTCAGGTCAGTAAAGAAGAAACCTGGCACTGGTCTACCACACCGCTTCCGCTCATGGAGCAAATTCAGCAGCTCCCCGAAATCGAACAGATAGCGCGGGTTGCAAAACCATTCTGGAACGGTTTGACAATGAAAATCGGGGAACAGTTAGTCACCTTGCCCAAAGCCGCCAGCGTCGACGACAACTGGTTTACGATTTTCGATTATACGCTTGTCGACGGTAGTCTGACTGGTTTTAACCGCAACATGCGCAGTCTGGCCTTAACTGAATCGCGGGCAGCTCAATTATTTGGATCAGCCAAAGCAGTGGGTCAATTGGTACGTATTGATACGCTCGACTACGTAGTACGCGCCGTTTTGAAAGACAATCCTGTCAATTCTAGCTTTCAATTCGATTGTCTGCTGCCAATGTCGGCTCATCTGGCCAATCCGCAAACGGCCAAAAACGACAACAAATGGGGTAATTTCAACTGCGAAACCTATGTGGTGCTACGTCCTGATGCTAATATCCAGCAGCTACAGAAGAAAATCACCCACATTATCCAGCAATCCAAACGGGATGAAGAAACGGGCAAAGCCGACACCGGCGTTACGCTCGAACTGGAACCATTAGCGGAGGTTCATTTCGACACGCTTGGTCGGCAGGACAACGAACAGGGCGACCGACGTACCGTTTACATTTTTCTGGGGATGGCGCTCGCCATTCTGCTGATGGCCTGCATCAACTACGTGAATCTGACAACGGCGCGTGCCAGTATCCGGGCCAAAGAAGTTGGCGTGAAGAAGTTAATTGGCGCGGGTACATCGCAACTATTTGGGCAGTTTATGCTCGAATCGTCGTTGATGTGTCTGACGGCGCTGGGTGTAGCTATTTTGCTGGTTTATGGACTTATGCCGATTTTCAACAACCTGACTAATAAGACGTTTACGCTAGGTCTGAGCAATTCATCGCTCTGGCTCGTGTTAGGAGGAACTACGCTTTTGGCAATCATCCTGACCGGGATTTATCCGGCATTATTACTGTCCTCATTCCAGCCCATTCGCGCCATTCGTGGGTTCAACGTATTAGGTTCAGGTAATAGCTTTTTTCGGAAAAGTCTGGTCGTCGTTCAGTTTACGATTTCGATTATTTTCCTGATTGCTACGTTGGTGGTTTATCAGCAGATCCGCTTTATCCGAACAACCAAACTTGGCTATGATCGCGACCATATCGTGGCACTGACCATTCCGTGGGGTGTTCAGCCGAAGGTTGATCCGATGGTGTTGAAAAGTAGACTGTTAGAACAGTCCAGCATTGCTGATGCCACCGTTGCCGGCCAGAATATTGTCGAAATCAATAGTGCGCACAGTGGTAGCCTCGATTGGGATGGCCGCCCGGCGGATTTCCAGCCTACGGTTGCACAGATTTCGGTAGAGTCGGATTATCTGAACGTATTCAAGCTCAAAATGGCGCAGGGACGTTGGTTCCAAAAGAACAATACTGCCGATGAGCAAAACGTAGTGCTCAACGAAGCCGCCGTCCGGAAATTCAACCTGCGTAAGCCTGTAATTGGTCAGCGGTTTCATTTTCAGGGGAATAAAGGCGTCGTTATGGGCGTTGTGCGGGATTTTCATTACAAAAGTCTGCA
This sequence comes from Spirosoma daeguense, assembly GCF_054776875.1. NCBI lineage: Bacteria > Pseudomonadati > Bacteroidota > Cytophagia > Cytophagales > Cytophagaceae > Spirosoma > Spirosoma daeguense. The sequence goes on along the minus strand of NZ_BAAHBF010000003.1, from coordinate 85,274 downwards.
CGAAAAAATTGGTCCGCTGGTAATGTTTAGCCAACCGGGCTGGCACAGTGGCATTTATCTGAAAATTGTACCCGGCAAAGAATCCGAAGCACTGAATGCGGTTCAGGCTGTATGGGCCGACATGATTCCGAGTCGCCCAGTCAACTACAAATTTCTGGATGAAACCTTTGATCGGCTTTACAAAACGGAAGCCCGGACTGCTACGTTGTTCAATTCGTTTGCCGTTATTGCCGTCCTGATTTCGTGCCTTGGTTTGTTTGGACTCGCTACGTTCACCGCCGAAATGCGTATCAAGGAAATCGGAATCCGTAAAGTGCTGGGAGCGTCAGTACTCAGTCTACTGGCCTTATTATCGAAAGACTTCATGAAGCTGATTCTGGCGGCCATGCTGATCGCCATTCCTATTGGCTATTACTGTATGAACCTCTGGCTTCAGGAATACGCCTACAGAATTGACATGGCGTGGTGGCTCTTCGCATTGGCAGGACTATTCGCCATTGGTATTGCCCTTCTCACCATCAGTTTCCAGAGTGCCAGAGCCGCGCTGACAAATCCGGTGAAATCGCTACGTTCTGAATAATACACGTAGAGACAAGGCATGCCTTGTCTCTACAAATACAACAATCCTACAACCTAAAAAACGCTTACTGAATCTTCGCCAGCCAGAGCGACGCGTTCATGTGCAACGCGGGGTGCGACGTATAACCCGAAGGCGCATCGCCAGACCATCCGTTAAACAGATTATCGTTCGGATCGCCCGTTCCATCATCGGCGGGAGAGCTATCGCCAATGAAAACGATACGTCCGTTACCATAAGTCGATAGCAAGGCCATAACGCCCGTCGTATTGCCTACGCTGCTGCTCATGCGCCAGAACAGACCCTGCACGTTGGCGTTATTGGTCGGATACAACGTAGCAGATGCCCCCGCATAGAACGCCAGTTTCGAAGCCGTACCCGCCACGCCGTTTAGCACTTTCTGCGCATTCGTGTTCGAACCCGTATAGACTTTAGTGGTTGGCTGCTCATCGATATCAATTAAATCGACCATAAATCCGAATGGCTTGTTGTTGTTGATACCATTGTTCGACATCAGGTCATTCCAGACGCGGGGCGAATCGTAGCCATCGCCATCCCGGTCAGAAGGCGTGTACCCATTTGGATCAGTACCCGTAAGTGATGGAGCTGTATGGTCAGCAATCATCATCAGACCACCCCCATTCGATACAAAATTCATAATAGCCGTTTTTTCTGTAGCCGAAAACAACCGGTTTGGCTCAACCACAACAAAAACATCGTAGTTGCTCAAATCCTGCACATTAGAACTATTTCCATACGTAATGGCCGTTCCGTTTGGCAGGGTTTCAACCTGATTTCCACGCTTCACTAGTTCAACCGCCCACGCCGAAATTCCCCCTCTCCAGTACGTTTCAGGTGTACTGGCCGTAATGCCGGAAGCGGCTGGCGTAGGAAAACGCTGTGCTTTCAGTTCGGTGGTCGTACCACCTGTGTATGTAGGAACACTCTCGGTTCCGTCGGCGTCGATTTGCCAGTCGGCGCTACCCGCATTTTCGCGTTTGGTCGCATCGAACAGGAATTTTTTACCCGTTACCGGAGGATTCGTACCGCCGTTGTCGTTAATAACTATATCGTCGATGTTGATCCGGTTCGAACCGCCCGACAGTTTGCGAATTTCCAGCCGAACGTTGCCTGTTACGTTCAGCGTGAACGTCTGCGTCTGAAGCGTTGCGGTTGTTGTAATGGTCGAACCCGATTGCGTCCAGCTAGTGCCACCGTTTCCTGAATACCACAACCCCCAGGTGCTGGCCGGGTCGGTACCATACGTAGCATGTTTCACCGTTACGGTGCTGGCTCCCGACGTAGCGTCGAACAGCATCGTTAGTTTACCCGTATTCCGAAGCCGCGCCGACCACGAACCAGCCCGCTTATCGGCGCTCAGATTCCCGATCAGGCCATCGAATATATTCCAGGATTTTGCCTGTAACGTTACGTTGTCGCCACTCGAAGAACCCGTCGGTGCTACGTCATAAGCGGTTTTAGGGCTAGTTGAACCTACCTCAAAACCTTCCGTCAACGAGATGGCCTGAAGTTTAGCCGAGCCACGAGCCGAGAAATCGTTTACGTCGGGCGATAAATTATCAACCGAATTACAGCCCACGACCAGACTGGCGATCAGGCAGGCAACATACACTACGTTCGAATTACTGAATTTAAGCATACGATTAGAATAGTTTGGGATAAAACAGAACGAACAAAACTATTGATTTCAGCCAAGGTCACTTTACTTTACAGATTACGATTATATTAAACAATTATGTATTAAATTCAACAATATTTACACAACGGTACTATACTTTATTCAACTGATTTCGTACTCTTTATTTATCAAGATAAAGCTATTTCCGTTGTTGCAAGGCCAGTTGAGCTTTCTATCTAGTTAACGGTTATCCGAATCAGGCAAAAATCCTGAATCATGTAGCGGAGAATCGTTTGTCCACTGCCGTACAGAATTTGTCCGTTTTCGGACATCCGATTTCTTCATATATACACAACAAACTCATATACAGAAATTTGCATGATTGGCACGAAGATAGATAGGAGTAATTCTACTTAACTTAGTCTTACCTTTTCCGCCGATTCATGAAAACGCTATTTACCGTATTACTCATCGCAGTTAGCTTTGGTGCAATAGCCCAACGGTCGTCAAGCAAGCATGTTTCGACCGATGGTCGGCAGCTACGTATTCGTGTCGATATTGAAGACGCTGATCGTTCGGTTCATTTTAATGGCTCGTTCAACGTAGCGAATATGGAAGCCAGTGCCGTTAAAGCACTTGAGTATCGCATTATCGATTCGCTGGAACAAGCTACAGCTACGCAGGCAATGGTGGCCTGTACGGATAACACAGCCGAAAACTGGGCAAAGAAGAAAACATCTCCAGAACCCGCCAGCTACAGCACACGCGCCTACGATTTCAACAGTAACGCAACCACTACGTCTACGCTGGCTCCAAGCGAGGTAGCACCGTTGTCGGTACGTGTTCAGGAGGATAAGGAAAACGGTCGTCTCTGGATGCAGTATACATTCGAGAAAGATGGCGAAGAACTGGTTATTGAGCGTACAGCCAACGTAACGGGTAAAAGTGAGCGCGAAAAGCAGGCCATCATCAAGGAAACGGAACGTAGTTTTGGCATTAAAGTAGGCAATCAATAGCCTCCAAACGACTATAAATTAAGTAGTAGGTTTACACTGTAATTTCCTAATACCCTACAAAAGCTGCTCAATTCGGGCGGCTTTTTGTTTTTTGCCACAGAGAAACCCTTGGTGTGTCTCTGTGGCAAAAAATATTTCACTTTTTTCTGTAACCTTGTTCAGGTTGCGCAGTTTCCAGTCCAAAAACCACCAAACCTATTCTCTTTTTCGCTTGAACGCTCTGACAGACAACGCACTTATGTTGCAGGTAAAAGCTGGTCGTATCGATACGATGGGCTTGCTATTCGAGCGTTATAACCGACCGCTGTTCGGCTTCCTGTTTCACATGACCAACCAGCGCGAAGCCAGCGAAGATATGGTGCAGACGGTTTTTTACCGCATGTTGAAATATCGGCATACGTTTACCGGCGAAGGTGAGTTCAGAAGCTGGATGTATCACCTGGCCCGCAACGTACTGGTCGATCACAGCAAGCAAAACAAACGTTCGTCGCAACAATACGATCTGGCCGACGTAGCAGAGAAAATTGGCGGAGGGCCCACTGCCGATGAACAACTCCAGAAAAGTCAGGAACTCGATACGTTGCAACGGGCAATGGCCAAACTAAGCGCCGACAACCGTGAAGTGCTGGTACTGAGCCGCTATCAGGAGTTGAAGTACGAAGAGATTGCCCGTGTGCTAAACACGACCGAAGGAGCGATAAAAGTGCGGGTGCACCGGGCCATGAATGAACTGAAGAAAATATACCTGACTATCGAAAATGGAAAAACTGCCTATAAACTGTGACCAGACGCAAGAGCAATTGACCGAATGGCTCAGCAATCAGTTACCTGATGCCGAGCGAGCCATCATGGACGCGCACCTTGCCCAATGTCTGGTCTGTCAGGCGGAAGCCGCTTCGGTTCGGCAGCTTTGGCAGATGATGGGGCAGGTTTCTACGCCTGAACCGAGTCCGATGGCGCAGGTACGTTTTCAGGCGATGCTCGATACGTATAAAGAAACGATTTCGGAGAAGTCATCAGAATCGTTTGCCGATACGTTATGGGCGAAATTACAGGAGTTTCTGACACCAAAATATGCGGTACGATTGGCTTATAGCGTTGCTCTTGTGGGTGTGGGGATTATGGCCGGTTACTGGCTCCAGCACTCCAGCACAAACGTAGCGTTTCAGCAACAGCAGATTGATACGTTGTCGACGCAGGTTCAGGAAATGCGGCAGATGATGCTCCTGTCGGGGCTCGAAAATCCGGCGGCTTCGGAGCGGCTTCGGGCAGTGAGTTATACCGAAGAAATCAATCAGGTCGACGATAAAGTTGTTGACGCCCTGCTGACAACATTAAACAACGATGCTAATGTAAACGTCCGGCTGGTAACGCTGGAAGCACTGGCCAAACTGGCCGACAACCCGAATGTGCGCGAAGGATTGGTGCAGTCGATTGCGAAACAGGAATCGCCACTGATGCAATCGGCACTGGCCGACGTAATGGTGAAATTGCAGGAAAAACGCTCCATCAAACCCCTCCGGCAATTGCTCCACGACAACAATACCAACCACCTTGTGAAAGGTAAACTTGAACAAACCATTCGGGAATTATCCTGATTTTCAGTAAACAACACGTAAAACCCCAATCACCTATGCGACTATTACTAATCTCCCTTCTGGCGGGGATGGCCTTGTCTTGTGCCCAATCGCCAGTGACTGCTCAACAATTTAAAGAGCAAATTCGGAAGGAATTTACCGTCAAAAAATCGGCAACTAACAGCGTAGTAGCCATTTATAACCTTAACGGCTTTGTTAAGGTAGAAGGTTATTCCGGCGATAAAGTGCTGTTCGAAATTGACAAATCGATGACGGCAAAAAGTGAGCAGGATCTTGAATTCGGCAAAAAGGAACTCGTGCTTCAGCTAGAACAGAAAGGCGACAGCGTTGTAGCCTACCTTGAAGAACCTTTCGACACGCGCCCTAACATTTACAAACGTAACAACTGGAACCGGAACCGGGAGGTTGAGTATGATTTTACGCTCAATTATACGGTGAAAGTGCCAAGCTGGATGAACCTGATCGTGTCGACCGTGAACCGGGGCGACGTAACGGTGAAAAATATGGACGGGAATCTGAAGGCACGTAACGTGAACGGAGCCATTGCCCTCAACAACATTAAAGGTACGACCGACGCACACACCATAAACGGCAATGTTGATATCGACTACGTAGCAAATCCGCCCGAAAATTCGTCTTATTATACGCTCAACGGCAATATTCGGGTCACGTATCCGAACAATTTATCGGCCGATCTGCAATTCAAGACCTTTCAGGGAAGTTTCTATACCGACTTTCCTGACGCCGAACCATTGCCACAGGCGCCTACCAAAACGGAGAAAAAAACGGAAAATGGTACTGTGTACAAACTCAATAAAAACACCGCCGTTCGCATCGGTAAAGGCGGCAAAACGTTCAAATTCGAAACCTTCAACGGTAGTATTTACATTAAAAAACAATCCTGATGAAAATGTATAATCTGACAGCTAAAATACTGGTTATAAGCCTGCTCACTACGGGTTCATTATTTGCCCAGAACGAAGTGAAAGAGCAGTTAGTGGTTCCGCTCAGTGATCCGGGCAAACCCGGTACGTTACGGGCAAATCTGATCAACGGCTCAATCCGTGTTACGGGCTATAGTGGCAAAGATGTTATCATCGACGTAGCATCAACGCCCAGCAACCGACGTAGCAAACGCGAAGAAAACGACGACAAAAATTCGAATGGGATGAAGCGCATTTCGCCCGGCAATCCACTCGACATCAGCGCCCGCGAGAAAAGCAATACCATTAATATCGAAACCAACTCGGTGCATCAATCCATCGATCTGAATATCAAGGTTCCCCAACAATTTTCGCTACGTATCGGCACGATTAACCACGGCCAGATTGTGGTCGATAACGTAACGGGTGAGATTGAGGTAAACAACGTAAACGGATCGATTGAGCTGACCAACATCGGCGGATCGGCGGTGGCCAATACGGTAAACGGTGGTGTTATTGCTACGTTCAAAAGTGTAAATACAGATACGCCAATGGCGTTCTCAACCCTCAACGGGAATGTGGATGTAACGTTTCCGGCGTCGGCCAAAATGAACCTGAAACTCAAATCGGACCGGGGCGATATGTTTACCGATTTTGACATGGACGTTGATAAAAGCGCGTCGAAGGTTAACAAGAGCAATCAGAACGGTATGTATCGCGTCTCTATCGATGAATGGGTGCAGGGAAAAGTGAACGGAGGTGGCCGCGAAATCATGATGAAGAACATGAACGGCAATATTTACGTCCGCAAAGCGAAGTAAGCAACGTAATGGTGCAAAACTGCATCTGAGTGTTATACGCCACGGCAGCGGCCGACCGTCTCCCTACGGGGGAGGGATTTAGGACGGTCGGCCGCTGCCGTGGGGTTCATCAGTACAATGATCACCGGCAAATTGAAGTTCCTGTTTGATACAACCTCAACCAATGACTACCTATGAATGCCTGGCTAACAATTGCGCTGCTTTTTATCACTACGTTGCTTGAGCCGGCTCATCCGAAACCGCTCACCAAACTTCCTCCACGCCCAGAACGGTTTCTGACCGACAATCCGCTGAACACTCTGGTCGACTCGCTGGTCGATCAGGCTATTCAGCAGTTCATGGCAAAACCGCAGGCCGTTGGACTTTCGCTTGGCATCGTTCGAAACGGCCAGACGTGGGTATACAACTACGGCACTGTTGAAAAAGAAAAGGCTCAACTACCTACCAGCCAGACACTTTATCCGATTGCGTCGATCACAAAAACCTTTACGGGAGCGTTGCTGGCACAGGCTGTTGTTGAAAAACGGATGAAGCTGGACGACGATATTCGGAAATACCTGCCGGGCGATTATCCAAATCTGGAATATGCCGGTCAACCGATTCGACTATTTCAACTGCTCAATCACCGGTCTGGCCTGCCGTTTCTAATGCCCAGTCATTCAGAAAGGTTCACAAACGCCAACACATCAGCATCGGCGGTATCAATGCAGCACGTACCATTTAACGCCCGCAACGATTTCTATTCTGATTTACGCCAGATTAAGCTGGATACCATACCGGGCCATCGCTTCCGCTATTCAAATACCGGCGCGCAACTACTGGGTTATATTCTGGAAAACGTGTATAATCTATCCTTCGAAGATCTTGTTCACCAGAAGATTACGCAGCCACTGGACATGAATAATACTTCGATTTCCTTGACACCCATCACCCAGAAACGCTACGCTAAAGGCTACAACTCTTGCGGTGCAGAGACGCTCACAAACCCTGACGATTTACAGGCCGCCGGTGCGCTGAAATCGACAGTCGATGATATGCTGAAATACGTGCAATGGAACGTAGCAGAACAAAGTCAATCGGTAAAGCTTACCCATCAACCCACCTGGAGCAACGGTACTACGTATTCGGCCGGACTGAACTGGCAAATGCTTCAATCAAATAACAACCGAGTAATCTGGCAGGATGGCAACATTCCCGGTTTCAGCAGCTTATGCGTCAATTACCCCGAACTCAATCTGGGCCTTGTGATACTCACCAATGAATGCGACCGTAAGACTGCTTCCCGTGTTACGTCACTGAGCAACCAGATCGCCAGAGTATTAGATGAACGAGCTGTGCTACTACCTAACTAGCAGATAGTCATCAACTTGCGCTTTTCTAGTTCAGGCTTGACAGATAATTTATGTGAAATTTCTAAAAAAGTAAATGTTTATATTTTGAATCCTTTTATGACTTAAATACTATTTCGGTGGATAGATTTTCTTCTTTTCTAGACTTCCACTTTCATAGAAGTACGCCCAAGAACCTACTTGTCTATTTTCCTTATATGTTCCCTTTTGCATGACTTTACCATTCTCGTAATATATAAGCCAATCACCTTCTTTTAGACCGTTTTTATAAAACCCATCAATCATAAGCTTACCACTCTTCCAGTATCCTAAGCACTTACCATTTAGAGTATCATTCAGATATTCACATTGAGTTGCTAAGCCCCCATCATTTGTGAACTCGTTCCATAAACCCTGTTTTTTTTCATTCGTCAAAATCCCTTTTGCTCTGACCTTACCAGCCTTTGTCCACTTAACTAGGGTGGTTTTGTAGTGCTTTGGTTTTTCAACTGGATTTGTACAAGATAATATTAACAGAACTATCAATAAATTAATCATTGATTTTATTCTACACATTACTCTTACAATATTTAGTTGTTCACACTTTAGCATTGATGAGCTAGAGTTTATTTTTCCACAATAAACTATTGTATAAGAGACATTAGACTATACAACTCCATATCGAAAGCTGCTTTTTTCCCTCAACTATGCGGTCTTGAACATGTCTTATTTCGAGAGGTCGCTTATCCGAAATTAACTCTTCACATTGATCAGAATTGGGCTTGCTGGAAGTGGGCAAGGCAGACTGATGATCACATTGATAACAAAGACTTGACGATTGAATAACCAGAGCTACGGGAATCAGGGAAGCGGGTCTGATGAAGTTTCTTAACAGCAAAATCAACCCCAGCAAAATGGCCGGGATGCTCAATAATTGGCCCATATTAAGGCTCATACTATCTTCAAAACCAACCTGATTTTCTTTAAAAAATTCCCAGACGAAGCGTAGGGTAAATACCCAAACTAAAGATATACCCAAGATCGTACCCGGTGCTGATTGCTTTCGGTACGTTATCCAGTACCAGAATAGCAAAGCGAATAATAGCAGACAGGATAAGGATTCATACAACTGAGTTGGATGTCGGGGTACTTGACTAAACTCATGGTCGCGAAGAAAAACAAAAGCCCAAGGTACATCTGTCGGCTTTCCGAAGATTTCCGAGTTCATCAAGTTACCAAACCGGATGAAAGCTCCGGCAAGGGCGGCTATGATACAGATGCGGTCGGTTACCCACAAAAACGTTTGACCGGTTGTCTTGCTTGATGCACGTCGCGAGTATATCCACAAACCAATACAAATCCCTACTATGCCTCCATGACTGGCCAGCCCATCGAAAGGAGGTGTGATGATTCGCAACGGATTCTGGATGAACATGTATGGCTCATAAAACAGAAAATGCCCTATTCTCGCCCCCAGAATAGTTGAAACCACCATCGTGATCAGCAATGAGTCAATGTCAGAAAGAGGCTTCTTTTCAACCTTGAACATGTACGTCATAATCTGAACGCCAATCAGAAAGCCGCCAGCGAACAGCAGGCCATACCATCTCACTGGCCAAGACCCAATGCAAAAGATTTCGGGGTCAACATTCCAAATAATATACTGAAGCATAGTTTCTTGCGAATAAGTAGCAAAATATTATTTTCCAATCATCTATAAAGACTACCAGTATTTACCGTACTGAATTTTTCAATCACACATAGTAGCCTTGGACGAGTGTACCGTTGCAGTAAAATAGGATAACCACAAAGAAACATAAGAGAACTATCTATTTGAATGTGTTTTCGATTTACGCTATATAATACTGGTTTAGTCAGGTAATTGAATACTAATTAATTTCTCCCAATTCTGGATTTCTTCTGTTGTAGGCTTATGGAAAGAAAAGGGGCTTTACACTATCCTGTCTTGTCTAATCTGATGTTAATCAGGGTGCTTCAGTTGCTGCTCCTAGAAAGAATATTCCTCTGTATCTAATCTTAGTAATCATACTGATTTTCCATTGGATCCAGTACTTCCGCCAGCCTACAGCTTGTGCACGCTCTAATTCGTGCTCAGCCATTACTTGCTTTCCAATAGCTTGATGAATCATCTGCTGTCGTGAATATTTTTGATTTTTTGAAAAATGGTTCTTCATAATTTTTCTAAGGTATTTCAAAAATCGCTCAGCGACAAGATATACCTTTTTGCTGATCAGTTAAAACAGAATGAGAATTGGCTGAATTTTCACACTTTATTTTGTCACAAATACTTGGCTATTAACCTTGTCCGCATCTGAACGTAATACGTCCGGTTTCGGACGTATTACGTTCAGATTTCGTTTATAAATGTCTGTATATCAGAATTATACAAGCACTGGTATAGTATTTGAGCGGGGTAAATTTATCCTAAACCCTTGCTTCAATTTTTATGCTGCGCAACTTTATCAATACGGCCCTCCGCAACCTCTGGAAACACAAGCTGTTTTCGTTCATCAACGTATTTGGGTTGGCTTCGGGCATGTTGGTATGCCTGCTGGCTATGATTGGTATAAAAGGCGCGTTCGAGTACGATTCCTTTCATCCGCATCCCGACCGAACGTACCGTATCCTGACCGACGTAACGACCAAAGCAAACGATGAAATCAGTTACGCTACGTCGCCAATGCCGTTGACAGACGTATTGAAAAAGCAATACCCTTTTGTGCAGGAGGCCACCCGAATTATTCGAAACAATGGCGAATTTACAGCCAACCGGAAGCAGTTGCCGATGATTTTCAGCACGGTCGATCCCGGTTTTTTCCAGATTTTCGGGTTTAAACTAGCTAAAGGACAAGCGGCTATTGCTCCACAGAACGTAGTGCTGACGCAAGAAACTGCCGAACGTTTTTTTGGCACCGCTAATCCCGTTGGCAAACGTATCGACCATGCACAGCTTGGCGCGTTGACCGTTTCCGGTGTTCTGGCAGAACCTTCAGCTAAAACGCACCTCAGTTTCGATATGCTGGTGTCGATAGCAACGCTTTCTGGCGCTGATTGGGAACGCTCACAAACCAACTGGAAACAATACACACAGGGATACACCTACGTACTGCTTAAACCGGGCACTCCCGCCGAAACGCTGGATGGCATTTTACCGTCGCTGGTGGCACGTGTCACAAAAGGCATCCGGTTTGCGAACGAGAAAGGCTATACGTTACGTAGTCAATCACTGTCACAACTCGCTCCTGCACGTGAGGAATTAATGTTTGGTACGTATGAACCCACTATCGGCAAGCTTATTACCGAAATGTGTGTTGGTCTGCTAACGCTGTTGCTCGCTACGTTCAACTACATCAATCTGACACTGGCCCGGTCGTTAAGCCGTGCACGTGAAGTGGGAATCCGGAAAGTTTCGGGCGCGCTACGTTGGCAGTTGATGGGGCAGTTTATGGCCGAATCGGCTTTCCTGTCGATACTGGGACTTTTGTTGGCGTATGGCATGCTTCAATTAGTGAAACCTATGCCATTTGTGCAGCAGTGGCTGATTGGTGGAGTGGAGTGGGAGCAGGATATTCGGGTATGGCTTGTTTTCATTACGTTCAGTATTGCAACGGGCCTGTTGGCAGGGCTGTTACCCGCGCGTGTTCTGTCGGGTTTTCAACCAGCGCAGGTGCTACGTAGTCAGACAGGGATTCGTGTCTTTCGGGGCATTACGCTACGTAAATCACTCATTGTGATCCAGTTTTCCATTTCGTTATTTGCTATGATTGCCCTGCTCGGCATGGCTCGTCAGCAGCATTATATGGGAACAGCCGATTATGGTTTCCAGCGGGAAAACATTCTGACGATTCCTCTGAATGGATTTCCATCCAATCGACTTACGGCTAAGCTGAATCAGTTGGCGGGTGTGGAACGCGTGTCAGCAACTGCGGCACTTTTCGGCGATCACGGTGGCGACTGGCAAATGGTTCATCGGCAACGAACTGGTGGTGATTCGACCGTTACGGATGTCTTTGCCACTGATGCAAATTTATTATCAACCGTTGGCCTTACATTGCTGGCTGGTCAGAATATGCCAGCGTCGGTTTCCGACTCTGCATCGCGTCAGGTATTGATCAACGAGGAGGCCGTTCGGGCGTTTCATCTGGGCGAACCGAGTGCCGCCGTCGGACAAACGCTCTGGCTAAACGACAGTACCGACGTACAGGTAGCGGGTGTGGTGAAAGACTTCCGATTCACTACGTTGGTCTGGAAATTACGTCCGCTTATGCTACGTTATCAGCCCGATCATTTTCGGTATCTGAACGTAAAAGTAGCCACCGGCAATCCCGAAGCCATTAAAGCCGACATTGCTCAGATCTGGAAACAACTCAATCCATACGAACCGTTCGCGGGTGTGTGGTACGACGATTTTCTCAGCAACCGGCACGGTCACACCGATGACATTTCGTTTATGGGTCTTCTGCTCGGTCTGGCCGTTTCCATTGCCTGTCTGGGTTTACTCGGTATGGTTACATACACCACCCAACTACGTACTAAGGAGGTTGGTGTACGTAAAGTGATGGGAGCACGCATCAACCAGATTGTCTGGCTGTTATCATGGGATTTCCTGAAGTTACTGCTAATTTCCGGCGCCATTGCACTTCCGTTAGGTTATCTGGCTACGAGCTTCTTTCTGATGACATTCGCTTATCACATTTCAGTGGGTGTCGGTATGTTGCTTCTTTGTTTCGGAACGATGTTGCTACTTGGCGGACTTACCATCGGCTGGCGAACGTATCGAACGGCACAGACCAACCCAACGGAAAGCCTGCGAGCGGAGGGATAAATGTGTTGTGAAGTTGTAGAGTTATAAAGTTGTAGGGTTGGCTGGCGCATCAATAAATAACTCTACAACTCTTAAACTTTATAACCGTACAACTACCCTAAAACTTTATAACCGTATAACTCTACAACTTTTTAACTCCTATGTCATACATCGCCATTCCCATTCCTTCGATGCCGGGTAAGCAGGAAATCGAAGTCGACGTAACCATCAACGGCCAGAAGCAGGCGCTTCATTACCGCGTTGAGTTATTCTACTGGAGCGATTGCATAGTACCCACTTTCGACCGGGTCGAGTGCATTCGGCATATGCTTGCCAGTTATGATCAGGACTGGACACTGTATTACATCGGCTCCCCAACCGATGAATTTGTGCCTATCACGTTTGTCAAAAAGGAAGATCTAGCCAAACAACGCAAATTGTTGATGTCGCATTAACGAACTCATTTACAACAATTTTGAGAGGCTCCTGCACCTGGTGTGGGAGCCTTTTATGGTTTATTGAAATAGGGAAATTCACATAGCGATTTACCACCCCTAGCCCCTGCTAAAACAGGAGGGGGTTCCATCAATGGGTCACTTCTGCACGTTCTCCTCCTGTTTTAGCAGGGGCTAGGGGTGGTAAGTCCTACGTATTTTACTAAGCTTATTAATTGATTCTAGGTCTGCGAATTTTTCGCGGCTGAGTGCCACCTATTTTATCAGAGAGCTAAATCATTTCTTATATATAAGAAATTTATATATTTGACATAAATTCATATCCTACCTTACTATCATGTTTCAGAATTACGTCAAAATTGCGCTACGAAACCTCTGGCGATATCGCCGGGTAAACGCTATTAGTGCGGCCGGACTAGCGATAGGTTTGGCCTGTGGTATCGTAATTTTTCTGCTGGTCAGCTATTTATTCAGTTTCGATCAATACCATGAAAAAGCGAAACGTACATACTGGCTCGTAACCGATATTAGGCATGAGAATGTTATGCCAACCGACGCTACGCCACGCCCATTAGCCGATGTGCTACGTAGTACATATCCGTTTGTCGAAAGTGCGGTTCGGCTGGAGAATATTTTCGGACGAGTGGTCGCCGTACCGAATGGAAAAGGTGGTTTTAGCAAAAAGTTTGACGAATCGCGCACGCTCTGCTTTACCGAACCCCAGTTTTTCGACGTTTTCGACGTAGCGTGGATTGATGGAAATCCGAAAACAGCCCTTTCAGCGCCCAACACTGTAGTACTTTCGGAACGATATGCCCAGAAATATTTTGGTACGTCCGATGCCGTTGGACGAGTGCTACGTTATGATAATCAGGCTGATCTGACTGTAGCAGGAGTTATAAAAAACCCACCTTCTAATACCAAGCTTCGTTACGAGTTTTTGATTTCGTACAGCACCATACCCACATTATCGGGCGAAAATGGACAGCAGGCTATGCAATCTTGGGAGAACGTAACAACGGTGTCATTCGTTACGTTGCGCGAGGGCACGCCCCTTTCGCAACTGACCAACGTACTACCCGGCATTCGCCAGAAATACCTGCGGACGGAGAAAGCCAAAGCCCTCGACTTTCACGTATTGCCTCTGAGCGATCTCAGCCATAATTCGCAATACGGTGGCGAATCGCCTTACATGATTCTTTACGTGCTCATTGGCGTAGGATTGTTTCTGGTTGTGGGTGCCTGCATCAATTTTATCAACGTAGCAACGGCACATGCCTTGAAGCGCGCTAAAGAAGTTGGTGTTCGGAAAGCCATTGGCAGTACGCACTGGCAACTTGTGCTTCAGTTTATGACCGAAACGGCTCTCCTTACGTTAACGGCTGTGTTCATAGCCATGTTACTTGCCCAGCTTGGCTTGCCTGCGCTCAACAACGCCCTGCACATGCTCAACGCCGATCTGTCGATTCTCGACCTGTTTTTACCCCGGTCGCTCGTCTGGTTTGGTGGATTGATAGTGGGAGTTATTTTTCTGGCTGGCTTTTATCCGTCGCTGGTATTGGCCCGTTTCAAACCCGTAGCCGCTCTTCACGGACGCATGACTACGCAACAGGTCGGTGGCATTCGCGTACGTCGTGGGCTGGTTATTACGCAATTTTTTATCACACAATTCTTCTGTATCGGGGTGATTGTGATGATGGCGCAGATACGGCACATGCGACAAGCAAACCTCGGTTTCCAAACGGCTTCCATCCTGATAATTCCTGTCCCGACCGACAACCCGATCAAACAACAAACGTTACGTTCCCGGCTCCTGCAACTTCCTGATGTTGAGCAAGTAGCATTAGGTGTTGAACCACCAGCCGCTCGCCATCGTCCACCCTTTCCGTTTACGTTCGATACGCATACCCAACCCGAAAAATTTCAGGCCAGAGTGAAAGTTGGCGATGCGAATTACCTGTCGGTTTTTAATATCAACCTGCTTGCCGGACGGAATTTCCGCAATAACGACACAACGAATAACGAAGTACTGGTAAACGAAACGATGGTGAAGCAGCTGGGTGTACCATCGGCCAATAGTGTGCTGGGGAAACGACTCAATATCTGGGGTTCCGACAAAATCATTGTGGGCGTCGTCAACGATTTTTACATGGGCGAACTACGTACCGGACTCCAGCCGCTGGCCTTACTCAACCTGCACAAAGAGAACGACATAGCCGCACTACGTATCAATCCAGCTAATACGTCGTCCACGCTACGTTCGATTGAACAAGTCTGGACGGAGCTTTTCCCAGAACACGTTTTCAACACTACGTTCGTCGACGAATTACTGAACAGTTTCTACGTTACCGAACGTATTCTATTGTCACTCGCACAGGTTTTCTCGCTGGTCGCGATTCTGATTGGCTGTTTGGGCCTGTACGGGCTGGTTCTGTTTATGGCAGAAGCCCGGCAGAAAGAAATTGGCGTCCGGAAAGTGCTTGGCGCTAGTATTCAGCAACTTCTCTGGCTCTTCGGACGTGAATTTACGTGGCTGCTTGGTATTGGTTTCGTACTGGCGGCTCCGGCAGGCTGGTTTCTGATGAATGGCTGGCTCCGTGGATATGCCTACCGGATTGATTTCGGCTGGTGGGTCTTCGCCCTGACGCTCGCACTGGTTTCGGGCATTACGTTGCTGACCGTTGGGCGCGTGTCGGTTCGGGCCGCTTTAGCCAATCCAGCCAAAAGTATTCGCGCCGAATAAACGAAAAAACGTAGCAAACGACTCACGTACCCTACATACGTGCAGGCTGTTTGCTACGTAATACCTGAACTGATCGATGAGGCAGTCCCAGACAGAATCCTGCTGTCTGGGACTGCCTCATCAATCAATACAAATACCCTTTAAAAAGGAAATTATCTTCAGTTCACGACGGAACGTTTCGGCAGAAAGCAGCCAATTACAGGCAATTCGACGGAGGGCGAACGTAGCAAAAATCGGCGCGTTGAGATTACAAGTAAGTAACACAGCTTTTATCCATCCTTTTTTCGGTCGCCTTACAAGCCACTCATCAGGGTCGTTTTCACGTCTTCATCGGCCCACTTTCGGGCTTCCGCCAATGAGGTCTGCGTTTGCTTTGCCTTTTCGGTATATCCCTGAAAAACCTGTGCCCTATGCAGGCCAGACAACGCCCAGCCATTACGCGGAAATACATTTAAGTCTTTACTAAATACAGCTTCTGCCTCAGCGTATCGTTTCGATTTCAGCAATACGGCACCTAAGTTATGACGTACTGAAAAAAACCAATCGGGCGGCTCGTTATAGTTCAGGGCATCTTCTAAAGCCACCGTTTCCCGCAACAGTTGAGCGCTGGAATCAAACTTACCTTCACCTGCCAGGATTTCAGCTTTCAGTACACGGCGGGCTATTTCCAGAATTGCGTGCATCGGATTTATACCCCAAATGGTCAATTTCAAAATATCGGGATCATTCGCCAGCGTTTCGAGCTTCCGTAGTTCCTGTTTAGCCTGCGTCAACTGATTTTTGCCGACTAACGCCATACCACGAGCGTAGTGGCGAATCGCCGTTGGGTACTTCAACTGAATAGTATCGGCCTCAGCCATACGAAGAAGCTCATCCCACCGGGCAAACTTAATCGCTACGTGGTAAGGAATGGTGTAATAATGTTGAAGTACGCTCCAGGCAGGGTCAGCCATCAATTTTTTATGGGTATTGTCGGCCATTTTCCGGGCCGAAGTCATTGCCCACTTGTAATTACCTTCGAGCGTGGCCGTCGCTATTAACAGGTGGTAATTATGAGGGAAGTAACTCAACGGAAAGGCCCCCTGCGCATTAGTGCCCATCAGATACAGGCTATCTATTTTCACAGCCTGCTGATTGCTCAATGAGCCTTCGTGATAATTGCCCGTGCGGATGTAAATATGCGAAGGCATATGTACCAGATGGCTGGCGTTTGGAGCAACCTTACCCAAGATAGCCGCGCTCTTCAGTCCACGCTCCGGTGTCTGAGACGCTTCAACCGCGTGAATATAAAGATGATGCAGGGCGATGTGTTCCGGATATTGAACCAGAAGTTTTTCCAACGTAGCAACGATTTCGGGGGTCCAGGCCTTCGGTCGTCCATCTTTTTCCCATAAATCCCAGGGGTGCAAATCCATGATCGACTCGGCGTAGAGGGCCGCAATATTCGCATCATTGGGGAATCGTTCATAAACGTTCTTCATCGCGTTTGAATACGCTACGTCATACAACTTGCGGTCATCGACGGGTTTGGCAGAATATCGCGTTGCTAAGGCGTTAATTAAAGCTTTTTCTTTATCGGTGCAGTTTGCCAGCAGTTGTGTTGCCCGCTGAATGGCGGCATACGCCCGTTCGTAATTATCGGGTTCCATACCTGCGTTGTAATTTGGCCCCAGTACGTAGCTGAAACCCCAATACGCCATCGCGCAAGTCGAATCTAAACGGGTCGCTTCATAAAACGAACGGGCAGCTTCGGCATGATTGAAACCAACGGACAGCATGAGTCCCTGATCGAAATAGCGTTGAGCTTCCTTGCTTCTGGTGGTGACGGGAAAATGGATATTCCCCAGACTATCGAATAGGGCCGCTTTCTGACCTGAGCTATACCAGGCTTTATCCGTTGGTGCAGTCCTACAGATAACCTGAGACGTCAGCAAATTATCAGTGGCTTTCTGTTGAGGCTGGCAAGCCGTCATTATCCCTGACACGATCAGCATCCAACCGATCCGTCGTTGTGAGTATAGTCTGTTACGTGTCATGTGTTTAGGAAAGAATAGATGCTACGTCTTCTAATATTCGTAATCAAACGAAATCTCGGTCTGTGGGCATTGATCCGCTGGTATAGCTGAACAGTCTCGCAACTTGTAATGTCTTCTCTTCACCCCCGTCACAACCAGTAGTAATTCGTTCAGAATTCCTGTCCGTTAGCGAACGTTTTCTGTCCGCTGGCGGACAAGGCCCTCTCCTACAAACTTAATAACTTATTGATTATTAAGCTATTTATCTTCTAGCATGGCACTTGTAGTAGTAAAGCAGAAGGTAATTAACGATCCGGTAAAGACAGAAACCATTAAACCTCGTGCAACCTTCAGTAGGCGAACTGCATCTTTCAGCCATCTATCAAAGACAATCGTATGAAACGGAACCAATTCTTTCTAACACTATTAGGAGCAGCAACTTTTTCCTTTACAGCTCTTGCCAATAACAACGACGACCGTGATAAACCGTACCAGGTCAAAACCTTTTCGGGAAACATCAACGCCGTACGGGCCGAAACATCGGGCGGTAGCCTGACCATCGAAGGCGGTACTGATATGAATGCCAAAGTGGAAATGTATGTGCGGGCCAACAATTGGAACGACCGACTCGACAAGGAAGAAATTGAAGAACGGCTTAGAGATTATGACATTTCGATTACACAGGAAGGCGGAACGATTGTGGCCATTGCCAAACGTAAAGGCAACGACAACTGGAAGAAATCGCTGAGCATTGGTTTCAAATTCTACACCCCACGCAACGTAACAACCGACCTCCGCACATCGGGCGGCAGCATTCACCTGAGCACACTGACCGGCAATCAGAAGTTCCGTACGAGTGGCGGCAGCCTGCACATGAGCGATATCAAAGGCGATGTAAACGGACAGACATCGGGCGGAAGCATCCATCTTGACCGCTGTGTTGCTGGCGCTTCGGGTCACCTTGATCTACAAACCTCAGGCGGTTCAATTGAAGCCAAATCATCGTCAGGTTCGATGCGTTTCCACACATCGGGCGGAAGCATTCGGCTCACCGAACTCAAAGGCAATGTCGATGCACAAACCAGTGGCGGAAGTGTACATGGCGAAGACATCGCTGGCGATATTAAAGCGGGTACGTCGGGCGGTTCGGTTCGACTGGCGAACGTAGCAGGTAGCATCGATGCCAGCACCAGTGCGGGTGGTGTCGACGTTACGTTAACCAAGTTAGGTCAATACGTTCGGTTGAGCACCAGCGCGGGCAGCATCCGCGTAAGAATGCCTCTCGATCAAGGACTTACGCTTAACCTGAGTGGTAACAGCATTAAAATTCCGCTGAATAACTTCAGTGGCGACACCGACAAAAACCGCATCAAAGGCACATTGAATGGTGGCGGTATTCCCGTTACGCTATCGGCTAGCAGCGGCAGCGTCTACGTGAACCAGTAGTGAATGAAAAATGTAGAATGAATAATGGATAATGATTGGCTGAACTGACCAACTACATTATCCATTATTCATTCTACATTTTTCATTCTACATTATCAAATGTTTTTCGACCGTCGATTAATTCTGAACGTAGCGCTTACCCTTCTGGGATGTGCGCTTTTGTTATACTGCATCAAAATCGCGATAGCCGCCCACCTACCCTTTCTGGTTGCTACGTTGCTGGCAACAGCGGTGGGTATTCTGGAACCACACAAAGGCTGGTTTCTGGCGGTAGTTCAGGCCGCAACTATCTGGATTGTCTACACCTTTTTTCTCGAACACCCGACCAATAACGTTGACGGTGAAATCGAGATTTTCAGTCTTTACGGCTCTATGATTCTGGCCTTCGTTGGCAGTTTTATTGGCGGCCGACTCAAGCGCGTGCTTGATCGTAGTAAGAGTCGTTGAACACTACGTTCATTGACGAATCAGGATACGTGTTGTTGTTGGCTTTCTAGTGTTCATATTGCCCGCTGGATAGTTCCAGTTCTTTATCCGATAACGACGTATTAAGCACATACCGCATGTGACCGACAATCCGTAGTTCATCGAGAATATCGACCAGATTTTTATACGTAGACCAGTTAGTAGGCGTAATCACAACAAAAGCTCCATGCTTGTGATTTAATGTTGTAGCCATTAAATGCTTTCTGATTCCATTCGCTGAAAAATCGGTTTCTATAAAGGTTGCATCAATTATATCCGGCGTTAGGAAGCCAATACGGTTATTTTTCAACAGCAAAATACTGGCATCAATAAACGGACGTTCCTCCTCAAAGCAGCCATATCTTTCGGGAGCATTCATGAACATCATGTTCGGCTTAGTCACTAATTTTAGCCACATAAAAAACACAATCAGCAATAACGCGATTGACACAAAGGGCGTAAAATCGATACGTAGCGGTATGTAAGTCGGGCGTCTCTTCATAACATCTTGGCGGTTTTACCAGTTGATGTTGGCAATACCTTAATTCCATAAAGGCCCCGACAGGCTCTGGCTGTCGGTTGTAGCTATATAACTCTAACAGCCGGAGTCTGTCAGGGCCTGCTACGTTGCCTTTCAGTAAGGTGAATTCTTGTAAATCAAGCAACTGACGGGTTTCCATCTATATTTGCCAGACCTATGCGTCTGAAAGACAAACTGCCACTTAGTTACCTGCTATTCACCATCCACGGTCGTATTCAACGGTCGACGTACTGGCTGGTTTCGGTATTTATCTGGAGTACGTTCTATGTGCTTCACACGCTCCTGTACGATGGCCTTGGCGAAGGTGCTACGTATGTTCTGTATCCGCTCCTGCTGGGGTCGCTCACCGCTACGTCGACCAAACGGCTACACGATTCCAATCACTCGGGCTATTGGCTACTGATCGTTCTGATTCCGGTGCTGGGCGCAATCTGGCTCATTTATCTGCTAGGTTTCCGGCGGGGCGATAAGCAGAAAAATCTGTTTGGCCCTGTTCCGAACGAAGCCGCCGATTACCTCAAAAACGATAACGGACAGCCCGCGCCGGGACGTAGCACAGCAGAACGTATCATCAACGACGTAACACACCTCAATCCTGTGGTTGTTGCTAACGTATTTCGCCCTGCGTCAGTAGCTGAGTTACAGGAGAAAATTCGTACTACAACTGGGCCTGTTTCGGTTGGTGGTGGGCGTTTCAGTATGGGCGGACAAACGGCAAGTGCCGATAGTCTGCATATCGACATGCGCGGGCTGAATCAGGTGCTCAACTTCTCGAAAGAGGCCAAAACCATTACCGTACAAACAGGTATTCGCTGGTGCGATATTCAACGCTATGTTGACCCAAACGACCTGAGTATCAAAATCATGCAAACCTACGCTAACTTCACCGTTGGCGGTTCGTTGAGCGTGAATGTGCACGGGCGTTACATGGGTCACGGGCCGCTGATTCTGGCCGTTCGGTCGATAGAACTTATTCTGGCTGATGGCTCGTTGGTAAAAGCCAGCCGTACCGAAAATCCGGACATTTTCTTTGGTGCCATCGGTGGCTATAACGGTCTGGGAATCATCGTATCGGCGGAACTTGACCTTGAAGATAACGTAGCTGTTGAACGTCAGTATCACAAGCTGCACTATTCCGATTATCGCCCCTATTTCTTCGACACCATTCGCGATAATACCGGAGCCGTTTTTCATAATGGCGATATGTATCCGCCAGCATTCAAAAACATGCGGGCTGTTACGTGGGTGAAGACAGATAAAGAACCAACTGTAAAAACCCGCCTGATGCCGCTTCGCGAATCGTATCCGCTGGAGCGTTATTTCATGTGGGCTTTCACGGAAACCATTCTCGGCAAATGGCGTCGCGAACACATAGTCGACCCGATTCTGTATCGAGCGAAACCCATTCACTGGCGTAATTACGAAGCGGGTTACGACGTAGCGGAACTTGAACCTCGCTCGCGCACAAACCGCACTTACGTATTGCAAGAGTATTTTGTACCCGTCCGCCATTTCGAAGAATTTGCCCAAAAAATGAGCGAGATTTTCAACCGCTATCGGGTTAATGTGATCAACGTATCGGTCCGGCACGCCCATGCCGACTCAGGTTCATATCTGGCCTGGGCGCGCGAAGAAGTCTTTGCGTTTGTGGTGTATTACAAGCAGCGCACAAACAACGTCGCTAAAAACGAGGTTGCTATATGGACCCGTGAACTGATCGATGCGGTTATTTCGGTAGGTGGAGCGTATTATCTGCCTTATCAGGCCCATGCTACAGTAGAGCAGTTTCATCAGGCTTACCCAAACGCGACGAAACTGTTTGCCCTGAAGCGAAAACTGGACCCGAATTTCCGGTTTCACAACGTATTCTGGGACACGTATTATTTGTCATCGTAATCATCATCATTCTAATTGTAGAGACAAGGCATGCCTTGTCTCTACGTATAACAATAACCCCACAACCACATGGCAACTTCTGAATTTCACGCTGTTTTCGACAAAACGAAGCCCCGCGATGCGTTTTATCGCTTTTTGCAGGTTGTTTTCCATTTGTATCCGGAAGATAAATTCCACCATCTGATTGGCGAGGTTACAAAAACCGAAACATCGGACGAACGGATTTATAAAACCATTCAGAATCGGTTATCAAGCATCAAGCCATTTCTGTCGGAGCTGACGTACGCACTACCGGCGCTCAAGGTTCAGAAGAAAGAAATGACCCGGCAGATGCTGGAGTTGTTACCCGTTGGCGCACAGGTCAATGGCTACGTCGAAATTGGCTCAACCGGACGGTATATCAGCGATTTACGCAAACACCTGACGGTAAGCGGACCTATTTACCTGATCAACGACGTAGCACCGACCTACGGCCCTGCCGATATCATGGAACGCGGTCAGTTGACCAAATTTGGTACGTTTATTGAATCGCACGATTTTGACCCGATTAGCCCCAGCGAGATTCCCGATGCCAGTGTCGATCTGGTCACCTGCCTGATTGGCCTGCACCACACCCGCCCCGAAAAGCTTCCGGGTTTTCTGGCCTCCATTCATCGGATACTACGTCCCGGCGGCTGGTTTATCCTGCGCGATCACGACGTAAAAACCTCCGACATGGCTACGTTCGTTTCGCTGGTGCATACCGTTTTCAATCTGGGTCTGAACATCGACTGGGAAACCGACCAGAAAGATTACAAGGATTTTAAGCCTATCGACGATTGGAGCAACCATATCACCAAAGCCGGATTTACTGATGGCGGCAAACGGCTTCTACAGACCAACGATCCGTCGGATAATACAATGGTTTTGTTTACGAAGAAATGAACAACCCAATGCTCTAATGCTCGTCCGCGATACAATCGCGGACGAGCCAAAAAACAAATCAAATTATCCGTTCATCGTCCATGAGGTATCTGATTTTTCTAACAGGCATATTCATCATTTTTGCTTGTTCTGATAAAAAGACGAAAGAGCAATCAGCCATTACCAAATCGATGAATGTTTCGTCGGATACTAGTGCCGTTCAGCCTCTTCGTAACGTAGCAAAAACACAGGTTTCCTCCAAAGGTAACGTAGCGGGAAATACTACGTGGCAATACTCAGAAACAAAGGATAACGAAGGACGTAACGTTTATAAAGCGTCGATTACGTCGCCGAAACTACTTGAATTTGAATTTCCCTACGAAGGCGGTTCTGTCGCTACGCTAACGATTCGGAAACGCGAAAACGATATCCACGTATACATACAGGTATCGAAAGGGCAGTTTAACCGAAGTTTTCAGGGCGGCAAAGCGCGTATACGTTTCGATAAAAAACCGGCTGTTACGTATGGTTTTTCAGCGGCCGAAAACGGGAGTGCCAACGTTATCTTTTTCGACTCGGAAAAATCGCTGATCAAGCAACTAAAAATGGCTCGAACAATGGTTGTTGATGCTGAATTTGCGGGGCAGGGCACTCGTCAGATTGTGTTTCAAACAGCCAATCTAAACTGGACTTATTAACCGATACTCACCATGCTCCGACTTCCGATTCTGACGGTTATTATGGTCGTGCTCGCCATCGTTCTGTTTTTCCGGGGAAAACGGAATAACCTGACCATTGCCGCCGGAGACGGTTGTGTGGTGCCGAAAGACTGGCTGGTGAGTAATGCCAAACCAGTGACGCCAGCCGAGCATATTCGCCCCGCCGACCAGACGTTTCTGACGTATCCCGAATGGTTTCTGGTGCACAGCCCTGCCGAAATTGCCGATTACGCACATCGACATACAACCACTACGTTTCCTTATATGGGTCACGTGCGGCAGCTCTGGCAGAGTTACCGGATCATGTACGCACAAATTCGGGAAGCGTTTCCGTTCAATACGGGGTATCACGTCATGATTTGGGTAATTGGCGTGAGCACAACAGTCGAGTACGCTTTAAAAGCTCTTTACGAAACGGTTGTCGGCCGATTGACCGATCCGCCTAATGGCAACGTAGTGACCGACGAAGACAAGTTCAACGCGCAGTTTACGCAGGATTACGTCGATTTTATTCGGGAATTGCCCTGGTATGAGTTCGATTTTATGTCCCGCATTCCCCGGCTTTTCAGCGAAACAACGTTCTGGGGGCCACACTTCATCCGCAAGTGCGAGCGTAAGTACATGCTACTGACTGAATTGCTGGTAAAAGCGGGCTACGGTTATCTGATCAAACTCGGCACCAAAGCCGCTTACGACGAAGCCCTGCTCACGACCGCCGTTATCGTCGACAAAGCACCTGCCGTTCTACCCGAAAAAACCAAACTTCTACAGACGTACCCCGACAGTTCTGCACTGCTGCTTCTCCCCCGTTACGAAGCTTTTCATCCGGCCGCATCGGCTCTGGTTCGGCAAGGCGTTACGTTCCGCGAAATTGCGGGTAACAACTCCGCCCTACTCATGACCATCTTATCACCCGAAAACTGGCAACCGAATTTACCCGGTTTTCGAGTCGTATTCACCCAGCCTATTGTTACAAAACCCGGTCAGAAGCGGGTAGCATTGGTAACTACCGTCGGTCAGTTAGACGAGACCATCCGCTACGTAGAAGCGGAACACGTAACCATTGAGCACGTGTATGATTATTGAAAATTAAAGCGATACTTATTTGTGTATCAAGTAAATTTTATTGCTTAAATCGCTCTCGCATGTGCCATCTGAAGCTTTCCATTTTCGGATAATGTATTTCACCGAAGGGTAAACGTAATGGTTTTCCGTGAAACTGTTTCAGATTGTAGGGACTTGCTACGTTATCGGCCAATAGAGGGGATACAACTACATTCAACTGTTCATCTACGCCAATCATGCCCCGATCAAAAGCGGTATGCAGGTTCGGGCAAAGCGCGATTCCATTTGTGACTTTATCGTCTCCCGAAACACTGATGGGCACGATATGACAGGCCTCTACAAGCGATGCGCCATCAACAGAGATGACTTTCATGCCTGAGATGGCGCAGGTAAAGTCATAGACTTTGGGAATTAATTTCTTGAATAAACCGCCACGCACAAACCGTATTTCTTCATCTTCGACAGGAAGAGTTGTTGCATAAGGTACTTCTTTCTCATTCAGTAAATACGATTCCAGACTATTCAAATAGCTCGCTCCACCACTTTTCACCCGTAGAAAATCGGTTTTTGTGTCTGCAAAATAGCGGCCTAGCAACGTATTGCGTAGTGATAACCGGGCAGATACATTAGCAATCAGCCTATAAAAATCATCAGCAAAATAGCCATATTCTAATCGTTCACTAAGGATTTGAACGCTACGTATGTACGTATCAATAAAGCTGCCTGTTTTGCTTTTTAGAAACCAGAATCCTTCACTTTGCAGGTAGTAAAAGGGTTGTGTAAAATCGTCTTTGTGCGCCGTTTTAACCAGCAGTGAAAAATTTTCCTTGAACGTAGCAACCAGCTCAGGTGTAATAGTTACCCGATTTTCGGTGATGATTTGTTTGTCTATTAATTCGAGAAATGTAATCAACAGAACTGGCTTGTGTGGGGCTTTGCCGAATGGCGTTCCTCCCTGTTTTAGTTTGATTAATTTCTTTGTGTAAACAGACAATAAATTTTCTTCAAAGTGAGGAAGCATGACAGATTATATTATTAGCAACAAAGATATCACTCTGCCAACATAATTGGCCTTATTAGCTTTTTGCCGTATTTTTATCGGCTTACAAGCTATTTCTCCAAATACAACCAGTCTGAAAGCCTACCTATGAGAACACAATTCCTGACCGCAGCACTTTTACTGCCTTTACTTACGTTTGCCCAGCCAAAAGCGAAAAAGTCGGCGGCACCAGCCGTAGACTCAGACAAGAAAACCATCATTGTTGATCTGGATAAGCGCTTTCCGGAATACGCGGGTATTTCGAAGCAAATCTGGGATTTTGCCGAGCTGGGCTATATGGAAGAGAAAAGCGCAGCCCTGCTGGTAGAACAACTCAAAAAAGAAGGTTTCGACGTTCAGACAGGCGTAGCGGGTATTCCAACGGCTTTTGTTGCTACCTATGGTTCCGGTAAACCCGTCATCGGCATTCTGGGCGAGTATGACGCACTGCCCGGTCTGGCTACTGAAGCAAAGCCTGTGTTTACACCCATTCAAGGACAGAAAGGCGGACATGGTTGCGGTCATAATCTGTTTGGGACGGCATCGGTAGCGGCTGCGGTTGAGGTGAAAGACTGGCTGAAGAAGTCAGGACATTCGGGTACGGTACGCATCTACGGTTGCCCGGCTGAAGAAGGTGGTTCAGGAAAAGTGTATATGGTTAGGGAAGGCTTGTTCAAGGATGTCGACGTAGTGTTGCACTGGCATCCCGGAGCCACGAATGCCGCCGATGCCAGTACGTCGCTGGCGAATAAAAACGCCAAGTTCCGGTTTAAGGGGATTGCGGCCCACGCAGCGGCTTCACCCGAACGCGGTCGGTCGGCACTCGACGGCGTTGAGGCTATGAATTACATGGTGAATATGATGCGTGAACACATTCCGTCCGATACGCGGATTCACTACGTAATCACCAAAGGCGGTGAGGCTCCTAACGTAGTACCAGCCTTTGCCGAAGTGTATTACTACGCTCGGCATAAAGACCGCGAAATCCTGCAAAGTGTCTGGAAACGGATTGAAAATGCGGCCGAAGGTGCCGCCAAAGGAACGGGCACTCAGGTTGAATGGGAAGTGCTTGGGGGTGTTTACAATCTCCTGCCCAACGTAACGCTTGCTGAAGTGATGCACCAGAATCTGCAAACGGTAGGCGGCATCAATTACACACCCGAAGAGACTGCATTTGCTCAGAAAATCAGTACTACGTTCAACGGGCCAAAAGTACCGATTGAAAGTGCGGCCGAAATCAAAGATTTCCGCACGGCTTCCGAAACAACCACCAGCAGTGCCTCGACCGACGTAGGCGATGTGAGCTGGGTAGTACCGACCGTCGGTTTGTCGACCGCTACGTGGGTACCGGGTTCATCGGCACATAGCTGGCAATCGACGGCCGCCAGTGGCATGAGCATCGGGCAGAAAGGGATGCTTGTCGCGGCCAAAGCACTCGCGCTAACGGCTCTTGATCTATACAAAACCCCGTCGCTCATCGAAAAAGCTACCGCCGAATGGAATCAAAAACGCGGAGCCGATTTTAAATACGAAGCCCTGCTCGGCAACCGAAAACCAGCGCTGGACTATAGAAAGTAAAGAGCGAAAGCATGAAAGAGTGAAAGAGCGAATGCCCAGTTCCCATAAAGTACCTACCTTTGCGGCAAATCTTAATGATTGCGTGATTGACTGACTGCGTGATTGAATTGGAATTAGCTATTCAATCACGCAGTCGGCCAATCACGCAATCTTTCACTCTTAACACATGCTTCGTACGCACACTTGCGGAGAACTCCGCCTTACTAATGCCAACACAACTGCTACGTTGACGGGTTGGGTACAAACCATTCGCGATAAAGGTGGAGTACTCTGGATCGACCTGCGCGACCGTTATGGCATTACCCAGCTTTTGCTTGAAGACGGACAGACAGCCCCTGAATTATTCGCCATCGCCCGCTCGCTGGGCCGTGAGTTTGTCCTGAAAGCAACAGGTACGGTTATCGAACGGAAGTCGAAAAATCCGAACCTGCCAACGGGTGATATTGAATTGAAAGTCACAGCACTGGAAATTTTAAATGCGGCAAAACTCCCTCCTTTTCTGATCGACGACGACACTGATGGGGGCGACGACCTGCGCCTAAAGTACCGTTATCTCGACCTACGCCGGAATCCCGTTCGGCGGAATCTGGAGCTACGTCACCGGATGGCGCAGCAAACACGGCTCTATATGGACGGGCAGGATTTTATTGAGGTTGAAACGCCGGTTCTGATTAAATCGACACCCGAAGGTGCGCGTGATTTTGTCGTACCAAGCCGCATGAATCCGGGTGAATTTTACGCCCTCCCCCAATCGCCACAGACGTTTAAGCAATTGCTAATGGTGTCGGGTTTTGACCGATACTATCAGATTGTCAAGTGTTTCCGTGATGAAGATTTACGCGCCGACCGTCAACCTGAGTTTACCCAGATCGACTGTGAAATGTCGTTTGTGGAGCAGGAAGACATCCTGAACATGTTCGAAGGTTTGATACGTCACCTGTTCAAAGCGGTGAAAGGTATCGATCTGGCCGAAGTACCGCGTATGACGTATGCCGATGCGATGCGGTTCTACGGTTCCGATAAGCCTGATACGCGCTTCGAAATGAAGTTTGCGGAACTGAAAGGTACGTTCGATACCATCGATATGACGTCGGGCAAAGGCTTCGGCGTATTCGATTCGGCAGAGCTAGTGGTTGGCATCAACGCACCGGGCTGCGCACATTACACACGCAAACAACTCGATGAATTAACCGACTGGGTGAAACGTCCGCAGATTGGCGCGAAAGGGCTGATCTACGTTCGGTATAACGAAGACGGCACCTTAAAATCATCAGTCGATAAGTTCTATTCGGAAGAAGATTTACAGAAGTGGGCGGTTCAGTTTGGCGCGAAACCCGGCGATCTGATGCTCATTATTTCGGGAGATGCTGCTAAAGCGCGCAAGCAATTGAACGAATTACGTCTGGAAATGGGTAGCCGTCTTGGTCTTCGCGACCCGAACGTATTCAGTTCGTTGTGGGTACTCGATTTCCCACTGCTCGAATATGGCGAAGACGAACAACGCTGGTTTGCCATGCACCATCCGTTTACGTCGCCCAAACCTGAAGATATTCCGCTGCTCGAAACCGACCTTGGTGCCGTACGGGCCAACGCCTACGATATGGTTATCAACGGTACGGAAGTTGGTGGCGGATCAATCCGGATTTTCAACCGTGAGCTACAGGCCCGTATGTTCAGTATTCTGGGTTTCTCCGACGAAGAAGCGAAGGCTCAGTTCGGCTTCCTGATGGATGCCTTTGAATACGGTGCTCCGCCACATGGTGGTATTGCTTTCGGCTTCGACCGGTTATGCTCCATCTTCGGCGGTGTTGATTCGATTCGCGATTTCATCGCATTCCCGAAAAACAACTCAGGTCGCGACGTAATGATCGATTCGCCGTCGGTTATCAGTCAGGCGCAGATGGACGAATTGAAAATCAAAACAACGGTTGAAGCTCGGTAGATTTTCGGCTCAGTTTCGTATTAAAAATAACAGGGGCATACCTTTATAAGGATGCCCCTGTTTCAATTTAGTAACAAAATTCAGCTATTACAGACTAAAACGCAAATACCATTCACTAAAAAAATGAGCAGTTTTAATCAGCCAGTAATTTACCATTATGTAGAAAAGCAGGTATTGTCAGTTGCATTAAGCCTGTTTAAAGCTGATATTGATAATGAAGAGTGATTACCATAAGTACATTTGTAAAGAATTTTCACTACCTGATCAGTCAGGTTTTTGATAAGCTAGGTTTCTGCCAATACCGTTCGTGCCAATGACTAACTATTTACGATTCCTGTCGTTTTTTTTCTGGCTTTATCCTTTCGTCTCCGAAGCTCAGCTCGTGGTTAGTAGTCCTGTTGCCCGGATGGTTTTTCAGCGAAATCTGTCCAATCGGGCGAGTATTCTGGTAACCGGAATGGCTCCAGCAGGCACTACGTTGGTAGAAGCACGTGTGGTTCCGATGGCATCCGGACAGGGAGACGTAACAGCCTGGACTTCTCTATCTATTTCGCCAAACTCGTCAGCTTTTCGCGGCACTATCGTAGCCACAGCCGGTTCTTACCGTCTGGATGTACGTGCCAAAGCAGGTTCGGCTGTAGTTGGTAATACGTCCGTAAACCGGGTGGGTGTGGGCGAAGTTTTCGTGGTAGCCGGTCAATCAAATCATTACGGTGGATTTCAGCGGGTTCAAGGTGCAACTGAGGATCGGGTATCGGCGATTGATATTCAACTGGATAGCATCAGCGACCAATTACTTCCCCTACGTTTTAGTAATGTCAGTTACGGAAGTGCCGTCGGGCCTAGCCAGCCTCCGCACTTGTGGGGTATGCTGGGCGACAAACTAGTGCAACGCCTGAACGTACCGGTCATGTTTTTGGGGGCATCGCTGGGCAGTACGTCGAGTGTTCAATGGCAGCAATCAGCAGCGGGTACTATTGGCACCACACCGGGTTCGTCGGTCTATCGGCGGCTTGGTACGGTTCTCCTTCACTACGTAGCACGCACGGGAGCGCGGGCGGTTCTGTGGCATCAGGGAGAAACCGATACCTATTCGTCTACATCCAATGCGGCCTATTATTACAATCTGGCCTACGTTATTCAGAAAAGTCGCCAACAACTCAATGGCAATGTGTTACCGTGGGTAATGTCGCGGGCCAGCTATATTCTTGGGCAAACCAGCCCGGGTATTATTTCGGCACAGGAGCAGCTCATTGCAAATTTGCCGAATGTCTATGAGGGGCCATCTACCGACGATATTGTTGGTCAGCAAAGTCGCCCTGATGATATACACATGTCAGGCAGCGGGCTGACTGAATTTATCAATCGCTGGGATCAGAAACTGGCGAATACGTTTTTTCAGTCGGTTCCTCCTTATACGCCAAACGAAGAATCATCGCTGATTACCAGCGGGTATACGCTTCCTTTAGTTCGTAGACCGGGGGAAGTTATTACGGCGGCTTCGCTACGTAGCGTTCCTCAGGAAGCTAATAATCAATTCATTGCGCAAATTCTTCGGGCCACCGATGGGCAGATGGTCCACGAATCGGCTCCAACAACCGCTAACCCGATTCTGGTTACGTTACCATCCAATCTCCCCGACGGCCAGTACCGATTCCGAACCGTTTCGACCAATCCCGTTACAGTAGGCACCCTTAGCGAACCGTTTACGGTACAACAATCGGCCAATCCTAGCCCATTACCGCCTGTTTTGCAATTACCTGTTAGCGGTGGTACTGCCGACCCGGCTATTCGTCGGTTTGGGTATCGTTATGAGACAGAAAGTCATGGTTTTTATGCCATGGTACAGGCCACTGCCCCTGTTGAGGTTCGCATCCAACGTATCGACGGCGGTGGTTTCAGCGATTCAGGCTGGAACGTAGCACCTGACAGTTCACAATCGCCCGATTATATTGAATTCGCTGATTTCAAATACATCCGAAATTATCCGCCCATAGCGGGAGGTGTTGGCGGAGTAGAACCCAATGGCCGGTATCGCTTTTCGGTACGTCGGCAGGGCGACTCAGGGCCAGGTTTATGGTATGACCTTGTTTTTTTGGGGCGACGAAATATCCTGTATTATGCTATGGAACCCATTGGGCCAATTCCACCCGTGCTCACAATTACGAATTTACCAATAAGTTGTATCAGTGGGCCAGTTAGTGTCTCCTTCGACGTAACAGAAGGTACGGTTAATTCTGGTAATACGTTCTCGGTTCGACTTTCGGATGGAAATGGTTCATTTACCAACGAAACGACAATTGGTTCGGGTACGGCTAGCCCAATAACAGCGACACTCCCAACTTCACTCTCGCCAGGAACAAATTACCGAATTAGGATAGTAGCCTCAAATCCATCGGTAGCGAGTGCCCCCAGTCAATCGCTTTCTAGTTGTACTGGCGCCGATTTATCACTGGCTATGTCGTTGTATACACGCGCACCATACCCACAACAGCCTGTTGTTGTTGTCCTTACCCTGGCAAACAGAGGTCCATTAGCGGCTGGCAACGTAGCGATTCAGAGTGTGCTCCCCAATGGCGTAGAGTTTGTCGATACACCCTCCTCCAGCGTTACGTCGGCGGGTGGTACAATTACTATTAATGCGGGCACTATAGCTGCCAACACACAGGTTCCTTTCCTGTTTCGGATTAAAGCTACCCAAGAAGGTACTTTTTCGACAGCAGCGCAGGTCACCGCCAGCAACCAGCTTGACCCCGACAGCCAACCCAACTCTGGTACGGGCGATGGGCAGGACGATGCCGTTGCAATCGATATGCGCACACTCAGATCTGGTGGTTATTTTGCAGCTTCGCCTAACCCCAGTCAAACACCCCTCCCCCCCGTCCAGACGAATCAACCACCTACCGACCCAGCTAAGGCCGACCTTAGTTTAAGCTGCGTTACCGACCGGATCACAACAAGTAACAACAACCCGGTTCTGGTTTATATGCTGGTTACCAATCGGGGCGGAGCCAACGCCAGTAACGTAACAGTGCAGGCGTTGCTGCCAACGGGATGGCAACTCACCAATTCGACGGGTTTAACGGTAAACGGACAAACAGTGACCGGAACAATTGGCTCTGTACCAGCCGGACAACGTATTGCACTGGCCTTATCGATTCAACCAGCAAGCACAGGTACGCTACGTGCCCAAATAGCAGGAGCAACACCATCCGATACTGACTCAACGCCCGGCAACGGTTATCAGAACGGCGAAGATGACGAAACGAGCGCAACGATACGTGTGCATTAATTATGTTTCATCAATCATTAATAAACGGTTAAAAAGTAAGCCGGATTTTGTACCTTGCGAAGTAAATAAAGTACTATCCGTAGCTTATCTTCTATGCCCTTTTCTACCTGCTGTCGGCTGATAGTCGGCTTTCTTTTGTGTATCCATACCTCCCTGATTTCCGCTCAAAATCAACCCATTGACACTCTCCAACGAATTGCCGAAGATGAGCGTCGGCGGTTAATTGATCCCGCACTCGATACAATTCCCTATGAACGGCTCGAAGCCGCCCGCAAGCAATTGCAAAAACGCCCTGCTGCGCAAACGAACAGTGTCATCCCGAACGTAACGTGGCAGGAACGTGGTCCCAGCAACATCGGTGGCAAAACTCGTGCGCTGCTGTTCGATTTGAATGATCCGGCTCGTAAGAAAGTCTGGGCGGGAAGTATAATTGGCGGGTTATGGTATACCAACGACATCACCGATGCCAATGCTACGTGGACGCCCGTTAGTGATGGCTGGGAGAACATAGTAATCACAGCCCTTGCCGCCGACCCATCAAATCCACAGGTGATGTATGCCGGTACGGGCGATACGTATGATGGTATACAAGGTGGTGGTATCTGGAAAACGACCAACGGCGGCACTACGTGGACTCGCCTAAGCAGCACGATTCCGGGCGGTACGTTTCCGGGTGTGGCTCAGGCATTAGCATACATCCAACGGATTGTCGTTAGTAGTACCGGAAAAGTGTTTGTTGCCACAAGATATGGCGTAGCACAATCAGCCGATGGCGGCACGAGCTGGAGTTATGCACTGGCTCCGGGGCAGTTGATTGGCGTGGGTGGCATTTCCGGTAATTATTCCAACGACAACGTAACGGATCTGGAAATTGGGGCTGATGGTATTCTGTACGCAGGATTCAACCCGAGCCGCGTTTTCAAATCAAACGATGCTACTGGCACAACCTGGACAGAAATTACACCACCGGGAGCGTCTGGTGGTGGACGTACTGAATTAGCACTAGCTCTTTCAACCGCAGGAGCCAGTCAGGTGCTTTACGGAGCATCATACGCTTATAACTCCACCAATTATGGGCAGGATTTGCGCTGGTTCAAGAAAAGCGTAAACGGTGGCGCTACGTGGACTGACATGGCCGTACCGATGTATACCTCAACCACTTTTTTCACGAATGGCAATGGGAGCTACGGTCTGGCATTGGCCGTAAATCCGACAAACCCGAATGCCGTTTACGCGGGCGGTACGAACTGGTATCGCTCTACCAATGGCGGAAGTACCTGGAGTTCGACACTATTAGCCTCAAACTATACGCCTTATCAGCACCTTCTCCTGATGCAGCCCAATGGAATGGGTGCTATTTTTAGTAGCAATCAGGGAGTTAACTGGTCGGCAAACTGGGGCGATAATAACACAACAGCTCCAACGGTTATCGACCGAAATACGGGCTACCGGACCAGTAGTTTTTATTCAGTAGCGATGAAGGCAACAGCGGGTAATGCTTACCTGATAGGCGGTACAGCAAGCGCCGGAACAGTAAAAGTACCCAACCCTAATCTGTCGGCAGGTAGCGTTATTGCTAACAGTAACTTTGATGCGGGGGTCGTTTTTATTGATGAAGAAGACCCCACTATTCAGATTATATCTTCTTATTTCGGTGATTATTATCGTTATAATGGAAGTGGCTCAACTTATATTGGTTGGTCAGGGGGTGGTACGTCTAACAACCCTGCTGATTATGATAGCCAATCCAAAACGCTTTATGCATATCGGTACAATAATGGATCTCAAATCCGCAAATTTAGTGGCATCGGCGGCACCGTAACCACAACCGATTTATCGATTCCGGGCATTGGTACTGCTTCTGTTTTCAAACTCAGCCCTGATAAGCAATCACTGTTTATCGGTACGTTTAATGGCCTGATCTACAAGGTAACTAACCTCAACCAGCCAACGCCTACCGTAACATCACTCAGTAATAATACGTATCTGCAAAATGGCTCGGTGTCATGCATCGATGTGGGTGTAGATGATAACGAGTTGCTTGTTACGTATTCTAACTACGGCGTTAAATCGGTCTGGTATACGGCTACAAACGGCAACCTCTGGATTAGCAAAGACGAGACTGGGTATGGGCTTCCTGATATTCCTGTACGCTACGCTCTTTTCAATCCGCAGAATCGACTACAGGTATTGCTGGCAACCGAACTCGGCGTATGGTCAACAACCAACATTACCGCTTCGAACCCTGGCTGGGAACCGACAAGCAGCGGTTTAGGAAACTTCCGGGTGAATATGCTCAAATACCGACGTAGCGATGGGCGTATAGCGGCTGCTACGTTTGGCCGTGGTCTGTTCACAAGCGATGCGTTTGCTATTCCTTACACCCTGCCAAGCGTTGCGTTAACGGGCGTATCAAACGCTACGCTTTGTGCAGGAAATACATTCAATGTATCGTTCACTACGTCGGGGCCGGGTTTCGGAAACGGTAATAAATTCGATGTCTGGCTTTCGGATGCCAACGGCAATTTCACCAATGCGCTAAAAATTGGCAGTGGCACAACCAGTCCTGTTTCTGCTACGTTACCGAGTACCTATAACGCGCTGCCTCACGGCACGAACTATCGAGTAAAAATCATTTCTACAAATCCGGAAGTTGAGAGTTTGGTAAGTGATGCACTGTCGATTGGAAACTTAACAACCGTTCGAATTTATGATCGTATCGGTAGCTCTGGTAACTCTATTTGCACAGGCAGTTCGGCTCGATTAACCACTTCCTTACTGACCTACAATAATTCATCAACTTCGGGTGCCGATTCGTATCAATGGTCTTTGAATGGAAGCCCAATAAGCGGAATAGTATCTTCAACTTATATAGCCTCTCAAGCCGGAAATTATTCGGTTACAGTTAAACAAGCCGGTTGTACAATTGCATCCAGTCAACCCTACAACTTGGCTATACATTCTTACATAAGTACCTTTTTATCAGGCCCGTCAACACCCCAATGTTCGGATAGCCCTATAACATTAAATAGCGGATATATTGGAGAGACAGCCAGTTTTCAATGGAAGCGAGATAATATAGATATTAGTGCAGCTACGAACTATACCTATACAACCAGCCAGACAGGTAATTATTCATTTCGTGTGGTCGATGGGACGTGTAGTACAACATCCTCCTCCGTGAATATTCAGTTTGGTCAGTCTCTCTATGCACGTGCCATTGCCAGTGATTCCCTAATCTGTGCTAATTCGGGCTATGGTATTTCTATTTCTATGGGTATTGATAATTCAAATGGCCGGTACTCAATCCAGTGGTATCGTAATGGAACTGCTCTTACTACACTTAGTCCATCAAACCAATCCTATTATGCCTATCAAGCGGGCACTTACTACTTTTTACTAAAGCAGGGTAATTGCCAGACATTCAGCAATTCAGTTGTATTGAGAGAAGAACCAATAAAGGCTAGTATTTACCATTCTTATAATAGCACATCTGCTTGTCCCGGTGAAGTCCGGGTATTAAATGCTAATTATAGGGGCGGAAGCATTCAATGGCAGAAAGACGGGGTAGATATTCCTGGCGCAACAAATGGTAGCTATGGAGCTACTGAATCAGGAAGTTACACGGTAAGATTAATAACAGGTTCTTGCTCAGCAATATCTCAGCCGGTTTCATTCACATTCAGCAATGCTCTTCAGGCAAAAATAAAGTTTAATAGATCAACAGCCGACGCCTGTTCATCACTTTATCTGGATGCTTCTGATGTCTATTTGAGTAATTACCAATATCAGTGGTATAGAAATGGAGCAGCAATCACCAACAGTAATAGTTATTATTATGCCAATCAATCAGGTGCTTATTCTGTACGTGTTACAAATGGCAGTTGTACAGGGCTTTCAAAAGAAGTGTACGTAAATTTTGGCAACAAAATAGCGAAACCTGTACTATCAGCACCAAAACAATTTGCCCAACTGTGCACTAATAATAGTGCCCAGTTAAACGTCTCCGGTTATAGTGGAACTATACAATGGAAACGTAACGGTATTGTTATCCCAAACGTAACCAGTTACATATTTTACGCAACCCAATCAGGTCTATATTCAGTCGTTTCGCAGGAAGGCTCCTGTCAGGCAGAGTCTGATCCGGTTGAAGTGAAAATTGGGGAGCCTACTACGGCTACGTTGAGTGGAAATGCGTTGGTGAGCGCGGGGCAGTCGGCGCAGTTGCCGGTTGCGTTTACGGGGCCAGCTCCGTGGGCGTTTACGCTGACTAACGGACAATCGGTGACCGCTACGTATCAGAACCCGCATCTGATTTCGGTATCGCCAACCGCCACTACTACGTATCAGCTCGCTAACGTAGCAAATTCCTGCGGTCTGGGTGCTACGTCGGGTCAGGCCAACGTAACGGTAGGTTCGGGAAGTGCCGACGTATCGCTTGGTATGGCAGTAAGCAGTAAAATTTCTAACGTTGGCGATGTTATTACCTACACGCTGGCCGCAACAAATGCAGGGCCTACCAATGCGCAGGGAGTCCAACTTACCAGTATTTTACCCGCCGGGTTATCGTACGTGGGTTCCAGCTCACCGGGCGTAAGTTTTGCCAACGGAACGGTCAGTGCCAATCTGGGAACCATCAACGCCAATGCAAAATCGGCCATCAGCTTTAACGCAAGTCCTACGCAGCCGGGCACCTTTGCTACGTCGGCGCAAGTCACGTCGAGCCAAACACCTGACCCTGATAGCCAGCCAAATTCGGGTACGGGCGATGGACAGGATGATGCCGCAACTCTGGAAGTACGTACTACGTTGGATGGCGGACTGATAGCTTCTGCAAACCAAAATCAGGTTCCTTTACCCGTTGTGTCCGGCAATCAACCCCTAACTGACATCAACACGGCCGATCTAAGTTTATCGATGAAAGCCGACAAGCTTACCGCCACAACTGCCGAATTAGTTACTACGTCGATCACAGTTATGAACCGAGGTGGAGCATCAGCCGCTTCGATAGTAGTGCAGGTTGTGTTGCCCAACGGTACGTTCAGTCCGCAAAGTCAATCAGGATGGATTCAGGTTAATAGCCAGACCTACAAAATGTACATCAACGCGCTCGAAGCCAGAAAATCCACTACAGTTTCGCTAAAATGGCAACTTGCTGGAAGCGGAACGATTCAGGCACAAATCCTTGATAGTGACGTAGCAGATTCAGATTCAACACCCGGCAATGGGTACCAGAACGGCGAAGATGATGAAGCGGCTATTCTGGTGAGAGTTCCCTAGTCTACAGTCTACTACCCATAAACCGCAGAAAGGCCGAAGAAGCAGTCTCCCCTGCATTCTTCGGCCTTTCTTTTATACGTCGAATCTTATTTGCCTTCCTTCAGAATTTCTTCCAGAAATACCCGGAATTTGTCAGCAAACTCAGGGCGTTTGAGCGCGAATTCGACGGTTGTTTTCAGGAAATCCAGCTTGTTGCCGATGTCGTGGCGCTTTCCTTCGATGCGGTGTGCGTACAGGTTTTCGCGCTTGAGCAGCAACAGCATCGCATCGGTAAGCTGAATCTCATTGTTTTTGCCAACGGGCGTTTGTTCAAGCATCGAGAAGATGTCGGGAGTTAGTATATAACGCCCGGCAATAGCCAGATTCGACGGGGCTTCACTGATAGACGGTTTCTCAACCAGCGTATCCAGTAATAAAATACGGTCGCTCAGCGATTGGCCGCCAACAATACCGTAGCGATTTACTTTATCGTGAGGCACCTCTTCTACCGCAATGACTGAACAGCCGTACTGATCGTGCGTATCAATCAGTTGCTGGGTTACCGGAATTACGGCGTCCATAATGGTATCGCCTAGAAGAACAGCAAACGGCTCATTGCCAACGTGATGGCGAGCGTAGCGAATAGCATCACCCAACCCGTTCAGTTCGCGCTGACGAACGTAGTGCAGATTGGCCATATCAGACAGCCGACGCATTTCGTCCAGTAAAAGCTGGTCTTCTTTCTCCTCCAGACGGGTTTCAAGCTCGTAGT
Source organism: Spirosoma daeguense (assembly GCF_054776875.1). Classification (NCBI taxonomy): domain Bacteria; kingdom Pseudomonadati; phylum Bacteroidota; class Cytophagia; order Cytophagales; family Cytophagaceae; genus Spirosoma; species Spirosoma daeguense. The sequence continues at coordinate 46,417 of NZ_BAAHBF010000003.1, read as the reverse complement.
TCCGGTCGAAGTGATCTTCGATGGCACGCTTTCCTTTACCCGTGATAATTAAAATATCTTCGATACCCGAATCAACAGCTTCCTGTACTACGTATTGAATCGTTGGCCGATCAATAATCGGCAGCATTTCTTTAGGTTGGGCCTTTGTGGCGGGCAAAAACCGGGTTCCAAGTCCGGCGGCAGGGATGATGGCTTTTTTAATCATGATTAAAGAGCGAAAGAGCGAAAGAATGAACGAGCGAAGCCTACCGGCTGGTTTTACTGAATGCGTCAGCTATTCACTCATTCGCTCATTCACTCTTTCGCTAATTTATACTACGTATGGCTTTATAACGCGGGCGTTTATTTTTCGAAGTTCGACGAAGAGTCGGTTCAGCATGGCGTCATCGCGGTAGATGCCGATAATAGAGCCACCTGAGCCGGTGAATGAAGCTGATGCTCCACAGGCGCGGGCCGCTTCGATAAGGCTGCGGTTACGTTCGCTGATAGTAAATATCTGAGACCGCAAATCGAAATTGCGATTTACGAGTTCGTTTAAAAGAGAAATATCCTGCTGCTGAATGGCTTCCTGACCCTGTCGTGCTACGTCGGCAATGGCGCTCATCGTGTCAACAACCAGTGGTTCGCCCTGAAGCCAGCGCGCCCGAACATCGCTATGCACCCGCCCCGACTGCTTTCCAAGTTCGGTATTGTAAGCGATATAAAGTTTTGGCAACAAACGCGGGTCAATAGGTTCATAATCGCCATGCCCCTGTTTGTCCATAATGGCTCGGTCGAAATTCATGTACACACAGCCTTCGTAACACTGAATTACCCGATCCTGCAAGCCAGCCGTGATACCCAACTCTTCGGTTTCGGTTGCCAGTACCAGATTAGGTAAAATGGCTTGCGGTATCTCAACGTTATAAAACTGCATTAACGCCCGGAACGTAGCAACAATGATGGCACTAGAGCCAGACAAGCCGACCTGACGCGGAATCGAGGTTCGGTAACGTATCGAAAAGTTTTGATTAGGTAACCGAATATGCTCGGCTTCACAGTATTCGGCAAACTTCTTAATAGCAGCTTTCAGAAGCGGCACCCCGCCATGATAGCCGAGAGTACTAACAGAGTCGCGCAGGTGGTACAAACTCCGGAACATGTTTGTATCCTGCGCCTGAGGTTCGACATTCAGCTCTGGCGATGGATACAACGTAATGGACGCCCCAAAGTTGCGGACAGAGATAGCAATGGTTTTACCAAAAAATCCGTCAGACGGGTTACCGAGCAGGCCCGCCCGAGCATAGGCACGAGTTTCGATGAGCACAATACATAGGCAGTGATAATCTGCCGGATTAACTGAAATAAAAGGCAAGTTTACAAAAGAAATAGCAGGAAGAAATACGGAAGATTATTCTCCGGGCAAATAAAAAGCGGTCGGGTTATTTGCCCGACCGCTTTTCCGATTCTATAAAACATGCCTGCACTTACTTAGGGCTTTCCTTGTCTTTGCCTTCATAACCCACGTTGTGCGGGTCATAGCCCTCATTGGGGTTATCACCTTCTTCAAGATACGTAGCGTCGGCGCGGTGCAGAAGTGCATCATCTGAAGGATTTTCCGCTACTTCTTTTAGCTTGGAAGCCGCTTCATCGCTCATCAGTTGCCCTTTCGGCACGTCAGAAATTGCATCAGCGTCAACATCCCACTGCTGGGTTCCGCCTAAACTTGCACCGTGTGGTTCGCCGACACGTCCTTTGTCTTTATTTGCCTCGCGCGATTCGTAGGTCATGTCCCGATTTTCGGTTTCCATGTCCATACCTGAAGTGCCACCAGCGAATGAATTGTTACCAACTCCGCCTGATTCACGACCAAAGTCGGTATCACCGTGCTGGTTAGGGTCTTTTGAATAAAATTCAGGATCTACTTTATCTGGATCGAATGGTGATGTAGTTGCCATAACGTTTGGAGTTTTTCAGTCTATAACTCAAAACGGATATGGGTTGTTTTTAGAAAAAGGCCTCACATTCAGAAACAACCAGCGGTCTTCACTGAATAAATCTCAGCAATTGCGATTCATTTGCTACGTTTTTCTTCCCTACCGTTTTGCCAATCCTTTAATTCGGCCAGTAGCTGGTCGTTTGTAGCCTGAAGCACAGCCATCCGCTCGTTAAGCTGAAAGAGCAGGTATTCAACATTTCGTAGCCGCTCTTCCGACGTGATGGCGGCCGACGGAGAGTCCAGAATCTTGAACATTAACCCTTCGCCACGTAGCAGCCAGTCGGCATTCACCTGCGGATAAGCGATCAGAATTTTTTCGATGGTATCGTACCTTGGCTTCAGCCGTCCGTGTAGAATATGATACACTTTTTCGCCCCTATGCTCGCCCAATTTCCGGGCAAATTCAAGCACACTAACGTCAAGCGCGTCAATTAATTCCTGAAGTCGATGATGAATGGTCATGGCGAAAAAAAATTTGCAAAGGTTGCTGCAAAAATTTGCAGGAATTGCAAAAATAGTGGAAGGCTGTCTGACGGGTGCCAAAACTAGCTGTTATACAGGCTTTACACCTTGATCACACCTAAATTACACAAATATGAGTAAAAATAGAGCTACAAACTTAGAAAATGGGCTTGTTTTTTACACGAATTTGTGTAATTTTAAGTCAGTAAACACAACCCTGTAAAAAGGCAAAAGGGACCGCAACATGGGCCCCCTGCTTGAACAGTAAACAACAAATACTAATGAACACACAAAACAAAAACCAACTTTCGACAATTCAAAGCGATGATGCGCTTAAACCTTATCAAAAGATTCACGAATTGACCGGAGAAGTCGTCAATAAGTACAAATATTTGGAAGGTCACCCCCGTCAATACCGGTTCGATGCGAAAGAAGGCGTGTTCAACATCAACGGAACCGAGAAGCTTGGTCGCACCCTCACCTTTCAGCCAATTGCCTGGCGCATCTTCACGGATAACATACTGAACATGGGCACCAAAAACTGGGCGGAAATCTTTTTTATCGATGACAAAAACTGTGTGTCGGCAATTCTGTTCCACGGCTATTCGGTCGATAATATTTTCCGGCTCATCGAACCGCTTTATTACGACGATCAGACGCTATCTGACGTAGTGATGACGGCTGTTGCGGAGAAAAAAGAAAACACGAAGGTGCAGCCCAAAGGTGTGTATTACATTGCTACGTTCTCGTATAAAATTGGAGATGTGGAGAAAACCGTAGAGCTTAAGCAGTTTGCGCAGGATGTAAAAATATTTCGGCAGGAAACGCTCACCGATATTGCCAACATCAAAACGGCCATGAACTACTACAATCCGTTTGCTCATGCCATAGAAGATCCTGAACTGTTACCAGCAGGCTAAACACTGAATTTCAGATAGGTACGTAACGCATCGCTGCTACGTTGGCGATGCGTTACGTTGTTTCATATAAAAAAATCGTTTTGTTATGCTAACTGCACCCGTCTATACAAAATCAATTCAGCCACTGCTCACCCTTGGCGATGAATACCGGGCTTTACCGCGTGTATCGAATTCTGACCTGACCCGCCTAAAAGAAGAACATCTGGGTTACTGGTCAGTGCCATCAGCACGGTTTATTGCCGAAAAAACAAAAGTGTTTGGCCGTGCTTTTCACCAGCATCTGCTTGAGCCTGAGTCGGTAGGTGCTGTAATTCAGCAACTTCTGCCCGATATGATCGATACCTCAGACCAGATTGGCCCTGATGGGCTGGCTCCGGAACAGGCTGAGAAGCTTCAGACGTTAATGCGCACCATTCGGCAGGATGCCTTCTGCAAGCGTTATCTTCGGTTGTCGGAGCGGGAACGTATCGTTTTGTCAACCGATTCTGCTACGGGTGTTCCCTGCAAAGCGCGCCTTGATATGGTCTATACCAGCCCGAAACGTCGGAACGCGCTGATCATTGACGTAAAAACAACATCGGCCCGAACCCAGGCTCAGTTTCTGGAGTCGTGTTATACCTACGACTATGATCGTCAGGCCGCTTTTTATATCGACAGTTTGCAGAATGCCGACAATCAGGAATGGGAATCGACCCGTCAGTTTCGGTTTGTGTTTATTGGCATTATGAAACAACGACCGCATCGGCTGTTTGCCGTCGATGCTACGTCGATTCCGGGCTTTATTGACTACGGACGGAAGAAGTATCGTTTCTGGCTCCGTAAATGGCGTGAAGAGCAGGAAAATGCCCTTAATACGGCACCTGCGTGGAGTATGAGTGCGTAATGACAGCAAAGGGCTGAGCGTTTTGGGCAAAGGGTAGAGTTTACCCCGCGCCCTCTGCCCTTTGCTTAACTTTTAAAACAACAATGTTATGAACGCTTCAATTATCACCCTCACCCCCACTCCCCTTCATTTTGACTGGGGCACCGACGGTCTGGTACTGTGGATTGAGGAATTAGATGGCATTGACAATCTGGCGGATCAACTGCCGGAAGTATTGAACAGAATCGGTTTTGCCATCGAACTACAAACGGGCTGGGATCATCGGACCGACGGCGCTACGTTGCACCCGATGTACGGCTATCGAATTCTGCTACGTGACGCATCGGGTCGCTGGAATGCTATCCGAACCGACGAAAACGGCCAACTCACCGAGCTGATCCCGCTCGAAGAAATGGATTATGAATTGGCCTACGAGAAAGTAATGTGGCTGGAGTAATTAATGAAAAATGGATAATGTAGAATGAATAATGACGAATTGTAGCTCCATTATTCATTCTACATTATCCATTTTTCATTAACATTATTTCTCTGCCAGCATCTTATCAACCAGTCGGTTAAATTCATCGACGTACTGCTCGTAATATTTACCCGTGCCGGGGCCGGAGAAGCCTGTGTGTATATGGCGAACCAGACCTTTTTTATCAATGAAAATTGTCGTGGGGAAGGCCACGACCGCATTCAGATCGGGTAATGCTTTTGACGCTTGCACTTTGTCGTTTGTACCCGCCAACGTAACAGGGTAGTCGATTTTAAAGCGCTGTTTCATCCGGTCAATTTTTGGTCCCGACACCGCCATATCAGCCGACCGCTCAAAAGCTAGTCCTAGAATTTCAACCCCTCGCGGCTTATTCTTTTTGTACCATGGACTCAGGAAATTAGTTTCGTCCATACAGTTCGGGCACCAGCTTCCCAGAATCTGCACAATCGTTACCTTTCCTTTAAATCGCGAATCTGTAAGCGCCACTACGTTACCATTCGGCTCTGGAAATGAGGCCGTCAACGTTTTGGAGCCGGGTTTCAGATAGGTCAGTTTTGCCGGATCGGGCAGTTCGGCGGTTGGCTCAAAACGAGCCGCCCACGGTTCATAACCAGCAATACCGGCCCACAGCCCACCAACCAGCGTTTTTGTGGCAGCGTTATGTTTCGCTTTGAACAAATAAATGTGCGAACCATCGAAGCAGGACAGAAACAGGCTGTCGCCCACTACGTTCCCGTCGAGGTATCGATAGTCGCCGGTTGGTGTCAGGAACGTACCGGATAACAGATTGCCTTTCTGTTCGAAAACGCCAACCGCATTTACGGTATCCACTTTTCCGGTTTTGCTTCCAAAATCGGTGGCCCACTTGCCTGTTACGTTGATAGCTGTTGGTTTCTGGTCGTCAGTGAACCGATATGTCTGACCAAATTTTGCTTCAAACGGCAGCGTTTGCGACGATTGCGCAACTCGTTTTCTCCGAAATACACCCCGGAGCGTATTACCCTCTATCTTTGCAACCAACTCCGACTCAAACAATGCCATTGGAATCCGAAGCGAGTCGCCCTGAATGGTAGCTACGTCCATCGGAAGGCGTTCTTTTCCGTTCAAAACAAACACGGTATAGGATTTTGCATCGCCCGTGGCGGGTTGAATGTCAAGGCCGAAAGGAAGGTCACCACCCGGTGTTTTCAGAACGGCCCGATACGTACCGGGCTTGACTGTAGCCGATGTTGACTGGCAGGACGAAACCGTTGGCCATATCAGCAACGGAAAGGCAATCAGAGGAAGGAGTTTTTTCATAGTTCGATTCACAATGCAGGCTGTATTTTTAATGGATAATGAAAAATGAAGAGTGAACTAGTTAATAGCAAACTTGATGCAGGATTGTCCGGCATTTTGCATTATTCATTATCCATTCATATTCTGTTCAATTTAACGACCATAAAAGCTGGTTAGTTTCTGAATGAGCGATTACCACGAACCCGTTTTATTACAAGCCTGTATCGATGGGCTAAATCTACAACCCGGCGGTATTTACGTCGACGTTACGTTTGGTGGTGGCGGACATACTCGCACCATTCTCAACCAGTTAGAAGACGGGCGCGTGTTTGGCTTCGATCAGGATGCCGATGCCAAAGCCAATGCACAGGCTATCGGTGATTCGCGGCTGACATTTGTGGCGGCTAACTTCCGAAACATTAAACGGTATCTGCGTTTGTACAAAGCCGAGCAGGTCGACGGAATTCTGGCCGATCTGGGCATTTCATCGCACCAGATCGATACGCCCGAACGTGGATTTTCGACCCGCTTCGACGCCGATCTCGATATGCGCATGAACCAGAACGCCGATCGAACCGCACGACAGATTGTCAATGAATATCCTGAAAGCGAACTCCACCGGATTCTGGGCATGTATGGCGAAATTACCAACGCTCGAACCGCAGCCGCTGCGCTTGTGTCGGCTCGTTCGAATCGGCCAATTAAAACCGTTAACGAGTTAAAAGCAGCTTTGCAACGACAGGCACCGCGTGGCAAGGAAAACAAATACTTCGCGCAGGTTTTTCAGGCACTACGTATCGAAGTAAACGAAGAATTGCAGGTGCTGGAAGAATTTCTGGAGCAGGTTCCCGACATCCTGAAACCCGGCGGCCGACTGGTGGTCATGTCGTATCATTCGCTCGAAGATCGGCTGGTGAAAAATTTCATCAACAAAGGCAAATTTCAGGGCGAGGTCGAGAAAGATTTGTTTGGTAACGATCTGAAACCGCTACGTTCCGTTACGCGCAAACCGATTGAAGCTACGCCCGACGAAATTGCCCGAAATCCACGCGCCCGAAGCGCCAAGCTACGTATCGCCGAGAAAATATAGTTGTTTACCTCTACAGGGTAAGCCTAAAAACCCCTAAATCCCCTGAAGGGGACTTTGTTTGAGTGCGAGCAAAGTCCCCTTCAGGGGATTTAGGGGTTTTTAAGCTGCAAAAAATTAGTTTTCAGCATCTTCGCGTCTTCGGCTTTAAACGTTTTACTCAGTCGGCGCGGGTTGCAGAACGGCTTGCTGTGCATTTTTTATCTGTTTCAGGCCGCTTTGAATGGTACCCAAGGCCATAATCCAGACAATGATGCCCAATACCAGTTGCTTCGTCGGAATGAACAGAATGTAAGGGATAATTGGGAAAGCAAATGGCGCATTCCAAATCATGTGAAGCAACACAACGGCGATAAACGTCCGTAGAAAACGCTGGTCTTTGAGCATATCCCAGTCGAATGGTTTCTCGCCTTTTACGCGCCAGATGGCAGCTGCCGTAATAGCCGTCCAGGCAACGTGACTGAACGGAGCCAGAACTCCCCGTAAGAAAATATTGCTGACCGCCTGTCCGAATCCGCCCTGCAACAACACCATAAACGCATACCCCGACGACTCAAACGCGGCAAAACCTGTTCCGACGGCGGCTCCAAACAGGAGCCCGTTAAGAATCCAGTGGTATTGATTTTTATTTCGCATCAGGGCCAGCACTGCCAGCAGTTTACCCGACTCTTCGACAATACCTGCGCTCGATGCACCCAGAAACGTACTCAAAAAGGCCGTGTTGCTGAAGAAAAACAGCGAAATAAACAGCGAGACCATGCCACCCAAAAACAGCAGTTTTATTGTCTGGTATAACGATACGTTCTGCGGTGCATTCATTTCCCAGAAAAAAATCAGACTGGCAAACGGCACTGCAAACGAACCGACAAAGAGAAGCCCCGGAATCAGCAGTTTGTTATCGAACTGCACAACAGCAACAAACAGAGCAACAAAGAGCAATAATGCGCTGCCGCCAAAGCGTAAAAAGAGCCAGGGTTGCGGCCAGTTCGACGCAATAGTACCCACAACGGGTGTAGTCTGCCGAGTACCCACCGTAAACGCATTTTCGATGTCTTCGTCCGTACGTTTTTCGCCGGCTTTACCGAAAATGGTTTTCAGACTAAAATCACTGTCTAACGTATCGACACCGGTGAGCGTTGAAATCCGGTTGACATGATTCGAAAAATCGATGTTGGCAAATGGGCTTGGCCCCGACGAATTATCTCTGGCAATAACGCGCCAGTGCGAAGTACCGATACGTAAATCAGCCGCTGGGTTCAGCTCGCCCGTTGTTACGTCTCGTCCGTTTAACGTAACGGTTTGACCGTCGATTGTCTGAAAATAAACACTACGTCCGTCGAATAAAATGGACAGATGCTGGTCGGCGGTTTGCGCATCCGCCAGTGGTACGTTGGCTTGCGGATTTCGGCCGAGAATCAGCCGCGTGTCAGGAAGCAGGATAGCCGTTCGACCTTCGTCGGGACCGCTAATGCACTCAAATACAGGCTGTCGATTCAGAAAAGAGGTCATTGTAGAGCAACGTTTTATTTTCCGCCTAAAATAGAAACAGAACCTATAGCATAATCAAGTTTAATTAGCGTATAGCCCACAAGTGGACTATATCAATCAATAAGACGACAAAAAGAATTACAACTTGTATATTTGACAAATAGCTACTAATAATTGCCCTCTTGATATAACCTCGTTCTTCTTACATAGTTTTACTCCTGATTTCTATTATTCGTACCTAGTTTATGTTAGCCAAAACCTTTGGGGCTGCCGTATATGGCGTAAATGCCAGTATTATTACCATTGAAGTTGCTGTGGCACAAGGACTTCATTTTCATATGGTTGGTTTGCCCGATAGTGCCGTGAAAGAAAGTGAACAACGGGTAGAAGCATCGCTCAAATTCTTTGGCTACCGAATGCCCCGTCAGAAAGTGGTTGTCAATCTGGCTCCAGCCGATATTCGGAAAGAAGGTTCGGCCTATGATTTACCGATTGCACTCTGTGTATTACAGGCTTCCGAACAAATCTCGACGCAACGCAATCTGGGTGACTACGTTATCATGGGCGAGCTGGCCCTCGACGGTACGTTACGTCCCATAAAAGGGGTGTTGCCTATTGCTATTGAAGCACGTAAACAAGGCTACAAAGGCTTTGTTCTGCCAACCGAAAATGCACAGGAAGCAGCCATTGTGAATAATCTGGATGTAATTGGTGTGACCAACATGCAGGATGCCATTGAGTTTTTCGAAGGCAAAAAAGAGATCGTACCGTTGGTGAGCGACACGCGCGATTTGTTTATGACGCAGATCAACGCTTACGAGGCCGATTTTTCGCATGTGCAGGGGCAGGAAAACATTAAACGAGCAATGGAAATTGCAGCGGCTGGTGGTCACAACGTAATCATGATTGGACCGCCGGGAGCAGGTAAAACGATGCTCGCCAAGCGATTACCGAGCATTTTGCCGCCACTCACTTTGCAGGAAGCGCTCGAAACCACAAAAATTCATTCGGTAGCGGGGAAACTGGGCACCAAAGCCAATCTGATGGCAACCCGACCGTATCGCGCACCACACCACACCATTTCCGATGCGGCTCTGGTTGGTGGAGGCAGTTTTCCGCAACCGGGCGAGATTTCATTAGCACACAATGGCGTATTGTTTCTGGATGAGTTGCCCGAATTTAAACGGTCGGCGCTGGAGGTGATGCGGCAACCGCTCGAAGATCGGAAAGTAAGCATTTCGCGTGCCAAATGGGCGGTCGAATTTCCAGCCAGTTTTATGCTCATCGCCAGCATGAATCCTTGCCCCTGTGGTTACTACAATCATCCTGAAAAAGAATGCGTCTGCGGACCGGGGGTTGTTCAGAAATACCTCGCCAAAATCAGTGGCCCGTTACTCGATCGTATTGATTTACACGTAGAAGTAACACCCGTTTCATTCGATCAAATGACCTCGAATCGGCCTTCGGAATCAAGCGAAGTGATTCGCGAACGGGTTATTCGAGCGCGGGAAGTCCAAACCGCACGCTTCGCCGATCAGCCGGGTATTTATAGCAACGCCATGATGCCCTCACAGATGGTGAAAGAAGTTTGTGCTATCAATGATGCCGGAAAAGCCCTGCTCAAAACGGCAATGGTACGGCTTGGACTGTCGGCAAGGGCCTACGACCGGATTCTGAAAGTGGCCCGAACCATCGCCGATTTAGCCGCCAGCGACGAGATTAAAATCGAACATATAGCCGAAGCTATTCAATACCGTAGCCTCGACCGCGAAAACTGGGCGGGTTAATAAAGGGCTGAGAAATTCCCTGATTTAAAATTAGCTGAACACCAGTCGTTTTACTAATTTTGCCACCGTGCAAATTCACAAACCGCACGCAAATTCGTTTGAAAAGCCATGTAATACGTATCGACACCGCTCATTTCTGAAGAGACTTCTCCCCGAAGTCCTTGTGTCTATAGTATTACCTATTATTTCTGAAAAATGGCTTTATCAACCAAATATGGGCGAACGTACCATTACCCGTTTTCGCCCGGAACGACCAGCGACGACCGGATCAATCATGACTTTGCATCGGATTTACTACGTATCAACGTACTGATTCATACCGAAAAACTAGACGGCGAAAACAACTGCCTGAGTCGCAATGGCGTTTTTGCTCGCTCACACGTAGCACCCACTACGTCGCCCTGGACCAGCACCATTCGGCAACGGTGGGAGCAAATTCGGCATGATCTGGGCAATCTGGAAATCTTCGGCGAAAATCTTTTTGCCATTCATTCCATCCGTTACGAACGACTCGAAGATCATTTCTTTGTCTTTGCCATACGGGAGCATGACGTCTGGTTATCGTGGGAGGAAACACAGTTTTATGCCCACCTGCTCGACTTCCCAACCGTACCCGAATTGGGAAAGACAACCACTACGTTGTCAGCAACCGCTATTGAAGCTGCGGTCTGTTCGTTTGTCGATCAACCCGGTCGATTTGGCTCGGTCGATGCGGTCACAGGCGCACCCTGCACGATGGAAGGCGTGGTTTCGCGCGATGCGGATTCATATACGGTGGATGAGTTTACGCACCGGGTTTTTAAATATGTACGCAAAGGGCACGTCCAGACAAATGAGCATTGGACACGTACATGGAAACGCGCTCCGTTGGCGCGGGAAAGGAGGGCCGTATGAACTGGCAACTAACCGACCGCACAGACTGGCCTAGCCTACTACGTCAGTTCGATTTTGTCCGCGATATGGTTGGCGTTCCGCAAGACCCTGTTCACCATGCCGAAGGCGACGTAGCAACGCACACCCGCATGGTGCTGGAGTCGCTCATTTCTTTACCGGGTTTTCAGGCTTTGTCGGCCAGTGAACAGTCTATTCTATGGGCGGCTGCGCTTTTGCACGATGTTGAAAAACGCTCGACTACTGTACTGGAAGATGACGGACGTATTACATCGAAAGGGCATGCCAAGAAGGGAGAACGTACCGCCCGGCTGCTGTTATACGACACCATACCGACACCGTTTTTCGAGCGTGAAGCGGTGGCTAAACTCGTGCGTCACCACGGGTTGCCGCTTTGGATTTTTGAAAAAGAAAATCCTCGTCAAACCTTGCTGAAGACCAGTCTCGACGTAAATACGGCCTGGCTGGCGTTGTTGGCCCGCGCCGACGTTTTGGGCCGTATCTGCGCCGATCAGGCTGAGTTACTATACCGGATCGATTTGTTCGAGGAGTTGTGTCGCGAGCAGGACTGTTTCGGCAAACCGTATCCATGTGCATCGAATCTGACCCGTTTTCAGTATTTCCGGCGCGACGACGTAGCACCCGATTTCCCCTTATTCGATGACACGAAAACAACCGTAGTCTTGCTGAGTGGTTTACCGGGTGTAGGCAAGGATTTTCATATTCTGGCGAACTACCGCGACTGGCCGGTTGTCAGTCTGGACGGCTTCCGGCGCCAACTCGGTATTGACCCAACAGACAGAAGAGGTACCAGTCGGGTGGTGCAGATGGCGAAAGAACAGGCACGGTCGTATTTGCGCAGTCAGCAGCCGTTTGTCTGGAATGCGACCAACATCACGCAAAATCTGCGCGCTCAACTGATCGACTTATTCGTGACGTATCGGGCGTGGGTAAAGGTGGTTTATGTGGAGGTTCCAAACGGTATTCGCGCCGAACGGAATGCCAACCGGAAATACCCCGTTCCCGAACCGGCTGTTAGTCGAATGCTCGAAAAACTGGATGTACCAGCCCTTTGGGAAGCCCATGAAGTAGTGTTCGCCGTCGATCAATAACGTTTGTTTACCGGACTATAGTAACTCGTAAAATTTACGTAGTATAGTCCGGTAAATCCCAAAATAACCATGACTACCCTCCCCGGAAGACGAAAGTTCTTAACCACCGCTACAAAGGCGGTTGGTACGTCGATGCTTCTCAATGTTCCGTTTCTGAATCAGGCAACCTTATTTGCAGCCAGTCAACCACCTATGACTGTCGGGCAGGTAATGGGTCTGATTCTGAAATCGATACCAAATGCGCCTTTTCCGAAAACGGTCGATACGTTGAAATCGGGAACGGAGTCGCAGCAGGTTACGGGTATCGTATCGAGTATGTTTGCCACAGTGGAAGTGATCGAAAAAACCATTGCTGCCGGAGCAAACTTTATTATTGTTCATGAGCCAACGTTCTACAATCACCTCGACGAAACGGAGTGGCTGGCCAAAGATTCAGTTTTCCAGAAAAAGCAGGAATTACTGGCGAAACACAACATTGCGGTCTGGCGCTTTCATGATTACTGGCACTCCCACCGACCCGATGGGATTCAGAAAGGAATGCTAACAACGTTGGGCTGGGAAAAATATGCGGATGAGAAGGATGCACATATCCTCACCGTGCCTACCACTACGTTGGCGCAGCTTGTTTCACACCTCAAAGCCAAACTGGGTATCACACAGGTACGTATCGTTGGCGATATGAAACAGAGCTGTCAACGAGTATTACTATTGCCGGGTGCACCGGGCGGGCGAAATCAGATTATGGCTATCGAGCGTATTAAACCCGATGTGGTTTTGTGTGGTGAAATCAGCGAATGGGAAACCCCCGAATACGTTCGTGATGCGCGTAAGCAGGGTCAGAAGTTATCGCTGGTGGTGTTGGGGCACATTATGAGCGAAGCCGGTGGAATGGAGTGGCTGGTTTCGTGGCTGAAACCTCAATTGCCGGGCATCAACGTAGCGTATATTCCGTCGGGCAATCCGTTTCAGTATGAGTAAAGCTCTCGTCTACTATCTATTTTGTCCCTGTGGCGTCAGATGCTTTCATCTGACGTAATGAGGTTTCTCAAAACCGAATGGTCTTCATTCGGTTTTGAGAAACATATCCGACAGCCGGAGCCTGTCGGAGCCTTCCTTATTCATTAAACCGGATACTATTCAACTGGATGATGCCGTCGTTGGGTTTATTGCGTTTGATAACCACTACGTATACATCGTGCTTGCCGGTAATGGGTTTGTCGAACTGGCCCGTTACTTCGTTCGTCGTTTTCCAGTCACCAGTGGCTTTATAGGCTATTCGGCTGACAACGGGAGCGGCATAGGAATCAAGCCGGACTTCAATTTCGCCGTCTTTGCTCATCGATGAATAGTCATACGTCAGCGATTTGATGTTAGTTAGGTCAACGTCTTTAATCAATACGTAGGCTTTGTGACTACCCGCGTTCAGGCGAGGGCCGAAACGGGGAAAACCTACGTAGGCGTCGGCATTGATGGTTTTTATTGTAGCGTTACGTAGTGTTACTACGTCCATTCCTGTCAATGGCCCCGCATTTTTAGCACCATTATCGGTATAAGATGCCACGAGTGTATACTGGCCACGCGCTTCTTCAGCTTTGTGTTCGTTCAGAGCCAGTGAACCTTGCAGCGGCACCGATTTCTGCTTGCGCGCATCGGTCAGCGAGAAGATGTATTTCACCATTTCCTGCGCGTCTGGCACTGGAATTTGCGGGTGCGCACTCATCAAATGGTCTTTACTCCAGACACCACCCCCGCCTTCGATGATCTTCCGGGCCAGGCGCTCCACCGTGCCGGGCTGACCTTTATACCGATTCGCTACGGCCAGAAACGTTGGCCCTACAGATGGCTTGTCGATGGTGTGACAGGCTTTACAGTCGCTGCTGGCAATCAGATTTTTACCCAGTGAGCCATTCCCAATCATCGCTACGTCCTGGTGCCCCTGCTGGGGAGACGTAGTGGGCGTTGCACCCGGCTGTGCGCTGTATTCATAAACGACTTTAATCCGTTTTGGGTCAATTTTTTTATCTTCCTTATCGGTCACTTTTACCGCATACGTAAATTGTTTATTGGGCCAGTAAAACGATTTATTACCTGTTGAGGTGATCGCTACGTCGGGTTTGGCGTTTCCTACTTTCACCTGAATGGTATCCATGCCAACCAGCCCGGTTTTGTCGGTCACTTTCAGAATGGCGTTATAAACACCCGGTTGTGTGTAGGTATACGTAGCATTGGGTTTTGTTGAACCAACCGTTTTGCCATCGAACAGCCACTGATACGTTATCTCGTCATCGTCTAAATCCGTACCGCGACCGCCGAACTGAACCCGTAGCGGAGCCTGACCAACAGCTTCGTGAATAACGGGTGCGTTACGTCCGTCGGAAGTCAGATAAGCGCGGGAATTACGTAGCGCCGTTGCTGCCGAATCGATAACCTGCGCCCGTGCCACCGGAGCGCGATTGCCCGTATTATATTCAATTTTCACCAGCCGAGCGTCGTCGTTATCGGCACCATACACGGAACCGTATTCGAGCATATACATCACGCCATCTTTGCTAAAGGCCAGATCGATAGGTCGCCGGAAATCGCCATTGGCGGCCATAAATGGCTCATTACGTATGTAATTGTCGTTTTTGTCGACCCGAACCGCCATGACCCAGTTACGCATCCAGTCGAAGATGAACAGTGCGCCGTCGAAGTATTCCGGAAATTTGGTTTTCGAAGGGGAGTTTTTGTCAAAGCTGTAAAATTCGCCAGCCATCGCGCTACGTCCGCCCTGACCTAACTCCATAAATTCTTTCGAAGCCGCATACGGATACCAGATCATCGCCGAATTAGTTGGCGGCAAATGCTGAAGCCCACTGCTTTTGGGTGAATCATTGACCGGATCTTTCGGATCGAAACGTTGTCCAATTACTTTGGTAGCGAAGTCGTTAGCGGCATACGGCTGACTGTTGCCAATGAAAAGCGGCCAGCCGAAATTTCCGGCTTTCTTCGCCTGATTAAACTCATCATAACCACGCGGCCCCAACGTACTGTCTTTCCCCGCATCAGGGCCAATTTCACCCCAATACAACACCGACGATTTCGAATTAAGCGCAATACGATACGGATTCCGCAAGCCCATCGTGTAAATTTCGGGAAGCGTCTGCGCCGTGCCTTTCGGGAAAAGATTACCATCAGGAATAGTATACGTACCATCAGCCTGAGGGCGGATACGTAGTATTTTCCCCCGCAAATCGTTCGTATTGGCGGCTGTAGCGCGCGCATCGGCCGCTAATTGATCCGAACGTGCATCGATGGGCGCATAACCGTTCGAGGGAAACGGGTTCGTATGATCGCCGGTCGAGAGATACAGATTTCCTTCTTTATCGAACGCTAATGAACCGCCGTGGTGCGAACCGGGCGCGTCGATACTTGGTACTTTTAGAATGATTTTTTCAGACGCTACGTCGAGCGTGTTATCGTCTTTTATAACGAAGCGCGACAGGTTATAGAAAGGGTCTTTTTCGAACTGAGGGGAGTAATAAATATAGAGCCAGTGGTTGGTAGCAAAGTTGGGATCGAGTGTAATCCCCTGAACGCCATGCCCTACTTTGGTCGGTACGTCGAACCGATGCACGAGACTGGTTTTATTGCTACGTGTGTCGTAGACCGATAAGTTACCGCTACGTTCGGTGAAGAAAACACGACCATCGTTGGCGACGGCTACCTCCATGGGTTCGTTCAGATCGTTGACCAGCACCGTTTTCACAAAGCGATTTTCTTCGGGCATTACTACCGCATACGATTTGGTATAATCCAGCGCTTTACCATCGCCCATCACCCATTTCAGGCCACCCAGCATATGCTTCACAAACAGCGGTTCGGTGAAACTTTCGTCGGTATGACCGCCACCCGTATAAAACGAACGACCGCCATCGAACTCATGATACCAAGCAATCGGGTGATTGCTGCCGTTGGTGCCGCCATCGTATGTATTCTCGTCCAGATTAGCCAGTACCGTCAGGCCCGAATAGAGTGAGCGGTAATTGTACCATTCGTCGGTACGTTCCCAATGGTCGGGCAAGTGTTCGGTTGAGATGTGTTTTTTGTTTGTTACATCGACCATTGCTTTGCGCACGTTGGGCTGGCTGGGGTGACTGGAGAAATAACCGCCGACAAGTTTGTTATACCAGGGCCAGTCGTATTCGGTATCGGCAGCCGCATGAATGCCCATATAACCGCCACCCGCCTGAATATATCGCTCAAAAGCAGCCTGTTGCGTCTGATTCAATACGTTGCCTGTGGTACTCAAAAACACAACAGCCTGATAATGTTTCAAACTATCATCGTTGAAATAATCGGCATTTTTGGACGTATCGACACGGATGCTATTTTCCTGTCCAATTTTTTGAAGGGCCGCAATCCCGGCCGGAATCGACGTGTGTTTCCATCCTTTCGTTTTCGAAAAAACGAGAATGCGGGCGGGCATTGCGGGTTTTGACGGAGCAGTTGCTGCTACCGACGTAGTAGAAGCCAAATCGGTTGTTGATGCCATCGACGTCTGCGTGACGGTTTTCGGCGAACTTGCACAGGCGTACAAACCTGCCACAAACCCAACGGCAAGCAACGAACGAAGGTTTATCTTAAAAGAGTTTGGTAAGTCAAACATGCGTAAATAAAGAGGTTGTCGGTCAGTAGAAAGCGCCCACACATGCACTACGTTACGTGCATTTCAGCCGTGAGTTAATAAGCGCATTTCAGCCGTAAACTACCCGCTACATCTTCGCAGGAACGATAACCTAAGACCGTTACGTGGTTGCAAAATCAGGGCTTTTTCACGTACTTCCGACCTATTTTTAACCAGTATGACAGCGGTTAGCAACGTAACACGCTCGCTACCAAACACTGTCAGGAATTAGAAAATGAATCCCAGCATGACACCGTTGTTCTGGGTTCTACCCGACTCTCTATGAATCGCCGTTATTTTATCCGCCAGTCTACTGCTGCCAGTGCAGGTCTTTTACTCGCCAATACGCCTTCCTGGGCGATAGCATCTTCCAGTTTTCCAGTTGTTCGTACACCCGTTGGCAAACGTAACTTTGTTAGTGCAGCCGTTGACCAGACCATCGAACGAATGCACAAAACCATTCGTGATCCCGAACTGGCATGGCTCTTCGAAAACTGTTTCCCGAATACCCTCGACACTACGGTTCAGTTCACCGACGGCGGCAAACCCGATACGTTTGTGATTACCGGTGATATCGATGCCATGTGGCTTCGGGATAGCACGGCGCAGGTTTGGCCGTATTTGCCACTCATTAAGCAGGATCAGAAACTCCGACAGCTCATTGAAGGTGTCATTCGCAGGCAGGCGCTTTGTATTCGTCGCGATCCTTATGCCAACGCTTTCTACGCCGATGCCACGAAAGAGGGTGAATGGAAAAAAGACGTAACCGATATGAAACCCGGCCTGCACGAGCGGAAATGGGAACTGGATTCGGTTTGCTACCCAATCCGGCTGGCGTATCATTACTGGAAAACGACCGGCGACAAAGCTCCATTCGACGCCGATTGGCTCGAAGCCATGAAACTGTCGCTGAAAACCTGCCGGGAACAACAACGGAAAACGAACCGGGGGCCATACCGATTCAGCCGTAGTACGTCGTGGTCGACCGATACGGTTCCGGGAGATGGGTACAGCAATCCGGTAAAACCAATCGGGCTAATTGTCAGTACGTTTCGACCCTCGGATGATGCTACGATATTTCCGTTCTACGTACCGTCGAACTGGTTTGCGGTTGTGTCGTTCCGGCAACTGGCTACTATGGTCGAGCAATTCTATCCGAAGGAAACCGCTTTTGCAAAAGACTGTCGGGCACTGTCGGATGAGGTAGAAAATGCACTGAAAAAATACGCGGTATACACGCACCCGACCCATGGAAAAATGTATGCGCTGGAAGTGGATGGATACGGTAATCACCTGCTTCAGGACGACGCCAACGTACCAAATTTGCTGGCTCTCCCTTATTTAGGAGCTTGTTCTCTCACCGACCCAATTTATCGGAATACCCGCAAATTTATCCTCAGTGCCGATAACCCGTATTTTTTCAAAGGGAAAGCCGCCGAAGGTATTGGCAGTCCGCATACGCTCGTGAACAACATTTGGCCAATGAGCCTGATTATGCGGGCACTCACATCGACCAGCGACGATGAAATTCTGGCCCAGTTGCGTCAATTGAAGAAAACCCATGCCGATACCGGTTTCATGCACGAGTCGTTCGATAAGGATGATCCGACGAAATTTACGCGCAAGTGGTTTGCCTGGGCCAATACGTTATTCGGTGAACTGATGCTGAAAGTAGCCGCCGAACGGCCGCATTTGCTCGGGAAAGTGGTGTAGGACATTTATCGAGGCTGGCCGACGCTCGGTTGGGGGTGGTAAACTTCTGACTCCGGAAATCGACTGATTTCGGAACTGTCGTTAAATTCATTTAATACCCTACCAACGTACCGAAACCCTTAAACGAATCGTTTACTAGCAACAATTTCGACCGTAAACTGGATGCAACCGTTTAGGCATTAGGTGTAATTTGTATTTTTACCGTTTTAACCACCGATCGATTCGTATGAAGCAATTGTTAGCCAGTTTCCTGTTGCTGGCAATAATCCCTTTTCGTCTTTTCGCTCAACAGGCTCACGATGTTCAGGCAGGGCAACCCGTTCAACTCAATGGCCTCGATTATGGTTTCGAGATCAACAATGAACGACGTATCGACATGAGTGGCGAAACGTTTATGCGTTATGAGTTGTCGATTTATGTCAGCAACAAGAGTAACTGCACCAAGTTATTTCTACCCAAACAAACCTTATTAGGTCAGGAAGATCTAAACCAGTTGGCTACGTTCGACTGCGTTAACGCTACGGGCAAACGACTAACCTCAAAAAGTGCCAAAATTATGGCGCGTCCGTTTACGGTGCCGTATCAGCAACGTATCAAGAATTCGGAAGGTAAAGAAGTAAACACAACTACCTATATTCAGGCGGGGCACATGCTTCGAAATGGCGAAACCGTCAGTAATACATTTGTTGCTATTGTACCCGAAGGTGAAAAACCGCTTATGAAAGTTCGGATACGAGAGATCCCGGAACTGTAAACGTGTGAATAATGGGCTTTATACCCTTCTAAGTCCTCCTGATTTAGGTAAAATAGTAGGAGTTTTGTATGCTACTGTTTATTACTTTGTTTTCAGCAGCAGAAACATTTCGGCGGCCTGCCATGCATGCAATGGAGCGATTTTCTTTTTAACCAGAGCAGGTTCAAGCACGGTCATACCCGGATAATGAGCATTGGTGGCTTGCTGTTCCCAACTAAGTGGGTAATCGAGATTAGAAAATGGTGCTCGTTTCTGACCGAAAAAATGGTCTTCGGCCCAAGCTAAATATGGATGATTGGTCATTAAGGCAGACTCTATGGGCTTCCCGGTTACGTACTCATCTTTGTATCCCCACCAGAATAGCGAAGAATAACTGTCGTATTGTTTCGGAATCGCATAAGACTCATCGATGTCCAGCAGTTTCAGGCCGTACTTCAACCATTTCGTCTGAAAAACAGGATGTTCTCCCTGATTGGTTTTGCCAATGATATAGTTCTCTTTCTGAAAGCGCTTCACCGAATCCAGTACCATTGCCACCGCCGGATGCGATTTATCGGACACTTGTGCGACTAAAAACAAAACCTGGCCCAGATTATCGGCTTCCGCTACTCCGCGATTTGCCCGATCGAATGGGTCGCGAATGGCCATAATCCAGTCTCGAATCAGTGGAAGATTATTCGTTTCGCGAAGTACCATCGTCATCATGGCGGCATCGCGGTAATGCGGTTTATAATAGACCAGAAAATTTGGCATCGGACGGCCATTTGCTACGTTAATCAGGATTTCCTGATGCAGTACACGTAGCACCGGACCAAATGGTTTATCGTCGAAACGCGGTAACTCTACCCGGCTTCGCGTACCGGGAATCAGTTTCGGTTTTTTATCAGGTTGTAAGAGCCAAACGCCAGTTTCATCTTCCCGAATCTGAATAATCTGTCCATCAGCCAGTTCCAAATGCACAGCATATTCGGAAGGCACAATAACCTCATGTTTTACCCGCCATTGCTCTTCAATATTACCCGTCAGCGCATTGAGCAGTCGACCATTTCGGTAAATGAGCTTCAGGCGATTACCCATGCCGAACGTAAAAAATTTCAGGTTAGGCAATTCGTGCTGATTTGTATGTTCCTGCCGGATTTGCGCCAGACTGGCCCGGTACGTTTGCAGAGCTTCGTCTGGGTCGGGTAGCATCAAGGGCGGAATAAGTTTTTGCGCCGATGCCGTCAGCGTTATAAAAGACAGAAATAAAAACCAGCGGAAAGTCATGAAGAAATCAATTATAGAATTTCATTCCGTTTTGGCATTGATGATTGTGCGCCCATACGGGTTACGGAAATAGAAGCGGCTTTACAGGCAAAGGAAACGGCTTCAGCCAACGATTTCTCTTCGGCCAGTGCTACGGCTAATGCCCCGTTGAAACAATCGCCCGCTGCCGTCGAATCGACAGCCGTTACGCGGGGAACAGAAACGAGTTCGCGCTGCGTATCGGTGTATACGTAAGCGCCTTTTGACCCTAACGTAATCACTACGTTGGTAACGCCTAATTCCTGTAGTTTCTTGGCGGCCTGTTCGGCGGTTGCTACGTCGGTTACACGGATTCCGGTGAGTAATTCAGCTTCGGTTTCGTTCGGCGTAATCAAAAATAAATGAGGCAACAAATCGGCAGGAAGGGCCTGCGCCGGGGCCGGATTCAGAATAACCCGTAGGCCCCGTTCGGCTGCTTGTTTCACTACGTATTCAACGGTTGGCAAGGGGATTTCGAGCTGAATCAACGCCAACGTATCGGGTTTAGCCGCCAATAAAGCTACTTCTGTTTCAGAAGGTTGCAAATTTGCATTGGCACCGGGGGCAACCGTAATACTGTTTTCGCCTGCTTCATCGACGTTAATCAACGCAACGCCCGATGGGTTCTCTGTGTCGACCACTACGTAGTCGGTAAAGATACCTTCTTCCCGAAAGCCAGCAACGGCCTGTTGCCCGAAAATATCATTGCCCACCTTGGCAACGAACGTAACACGACCTCCCAATCGGGCGGCCCCTACGGCCTGATTAGCACCTTTTCCACCCGGATTCATCAGAAATGTACCGCCTAATACGGTTTCGCCGGGAGCGGGTAATTTGGTGGCTTTCACCACCATATCGGTATTCGAACTTCCAACAACCAGAATCTGGCTTGCCATAAACAGAACGATTTTAAGATTGGATACAAATTTATCCGGCTTATCGTATAAGACAAGCCGAGTACCCTGTCTACCTTTGTAGCCATGAATTATCTCTATGTGCTGCTTGCATTTCTGGTTGGTCTGGCCATTACGGTACAGGCTGGAGTAAACGCTAATCTGCGTCAGGCCATGGGAAATCCGATTCTGGCAGCGGCTATTTCGTTCGGGTCAGGCTTCATTGTGCTGGTATTTCTGTTTCTGGTTTCAGGTGGAACAAATCCACCCGTCGATAGTATTCGGCAGGTAAGCTGGTGGAAGTGGATGGGAGGTCTGATGGGAGCGATTTACATGATTACGGTTATTGTGAGTGTACAGCGAATTGGTACGGCTAATATGGTCAGCTTAAGTGTTGCCGGTCAGTTAATTGCCGCCCTCATACTCGACCATTATGGGTTGATGGGTTTTACCCTACACCCTGCCAACGGCTGGCGATTATTGGGCATTATGCTAATTATTGCCGGGGTACTTTTTGTTGTACGGAATTAATATTGTTGAGTGGACAGCCTAAAATGAGCTTCAAAGTCCAGCTTTCTATCAATAAGCTACGCATCTCAGTGGTTAGGCTTGTTGTTCCTTTGGCAAGTTACGGCTGACCACCTAACTATCTGAAGTAAGCCATTTTGACAGGATTTTATTCCGTATTTGCCGTTTACTTCTATTTTGTACTATCCTTTCATGCTTCGTTTTAGCCTGATTATTGGAGCCTTTTTTATTCTTACAAGCTCTACTTCGCTTTTCTCTCAACCGGTTAATCTGGATAGTTTATATGCACTAAAAAATATTAATAAAATTTCTCAAACTCTTATGACCAGCTTTCCCACCTTTACAAGATCTGGAAAGCTCATCCATTTTCAAGAAGAGCAATTAACCTTACTGGTCGACTCATCCCGGAACCGATATACCGTTACCTTGTACCCATCATCCAAGTTTGTACTGAGTGGAAAACCTTTATCCGATACGTTGAGCCTTGGAAATGTTGAAGAGTACAAGCCCTATCTCCCTACTCCCTCAAAAATAATTCCCATTAAGAAAGGAGGTTATGAAGTAATCTATTCCTTTATAACCAAAAAGTCGGTTGTAGTAAAAATGATTTTTTGGTTTCCTACTAAACGAGTTCAGAACCCCAGCCAGATAATGCCTTATTTTTAGATAGTTAGCGGATCGTGTTTTCCAGAACAATGACAGAAGGGCCGCTCTCCAGCCACTTTTTGCCCAGTCCCGTCGTATCGCCCTGCGGTAGAAAATAAACAAACGAACCTAAAACGAGATCAATATCACCGTCGGCGTCCATGTCGTTGGCGTCCATGACTATCCATCTTCCTCGGGCGGCTTCTGGAAATGAATAGTCATCGAATTCTAATTTTCCTTTATTTTCCAGATAGATAAAGCTCTCGTGTGGATAGCGGAGATAATCGGGGAAAAACGAAATAGCTGCTATATCCAGATCGCCATCCAGATCGTAATCGCGTATCATCGCTTTATAAGCGCCATTCAATTGATAGAAATACGCTTGTCTGAAGTTGGATTTGCCATCATTCAGAAAAATATAAATACCGTGGTATTTCTTTAAGATCGGTGTCTTGTCGGCATTGTCGCCACAGACATAGACGATATCGTCAAAACCATCTTTGTTAAAATCGGCCAGTTCGATGTATTGCGAGCCGTTGAGGGGTAGAAAAGTGAGTAATCGTTTTTCCTGAAATTTGCCGTTCCCCTTGTTTTCGTAGAGAAAAACACCTTCGTCACCCTGCGCCATGAGCACGTAAATATCGGGTAAGCCATCGTTGTTGGCATCTTTAATAATGGCCGTGCTGGCCCCCGGTTTCGCCCGCAAAATCCGTTTCGCATAACCGCCTTTCCCGTTGTTTTCATACCAGGCTAATTGACCAGTCTGATTGCCAAATTCACAGGCTACTACGTCTTCCAAACCGTCTGCATTTAAATCGCCGTAAGCCATGAAAACAGGTCTTTGTAAATCAGGAATAGCGATATTTTCGGGTTTGTAGCCAGGTACTACGTTGGTTTTCGATAAACGTATCAGATTCCCGTTTGGCGCATCGGTCGGAAAAACACCTTGTCCAATTGTCGTCAGAAATAGCTCATTCGCTTTTTCGTAAAACTGAACCGGTGTCGACGCCAGTTGCATACTGTATTTCTCCTGAAGTGTGGGCGTAAGAAAGGTGAGCATATTACGTCTGGCCTTGCCATCGCCAAATACGATACCTTGATTATCGGGCAGAATTTTGACCATAGTCGTCAACGCCGGGCGGTTCACAACCGATGCTTCTTTGTACTTGAAATGCTTCAGGCCAAGCGGAATGCTACGTTTGCGAATGGGAGGTAAAATGGTATCGGGCGCATTCTCAAGGTAAAAGCGTTCCAGTTTACGCCAGTCTTCTTTTGCCAGCACAGGGTTTTCCGGGAAAATATTGGCTTCGCGGACAATAGCGCCACTTGGTCCGGCATCGAACAAACTGTCGGGTCTGAAACCGCTACTGTATATCCCCATCCGATGTCCCATTGCCGGAAGCACATCGCGCCAGTTCGATTTGGCTATCAATTCGGGAGCAACATACGCATGGCACCGGCTACAATGCGCCAACGCCAACTCTTTCCCGGAAAGCCCCGTAGCAGGTATATCTTTAAATTCGGTAGACTCTTTCTGCTGTTTTGTCGTACATGAACTGAAGAGATATACAAAAAGACAGAAGAGAAAAAGTTGCTTCATAAACAGAAAAACAGGTCGACCCGATCATAATACGAAAATTTCGTAAAATGTACCTGTTTGCATCGATTACCCAGCCAACGATTTTACGTTTACGAACAAGCAAACCAAAAAATGAAACAAAACGAACAGGTTACCCAGTTTTTAGATCCACTAAATCATCCGTTCAGAAAGGAAATTGATGCACTCCGGCTGATTATTCTCGAAGCGAATGACTTACTGACCGAGAATATTAAGTGGAACGGCCCTAACTATTCGGCAGGTACAGACGATCGGATAACGATGAAAATCCATCCGCCGAAACAGATTCAGCTTATTTTTCATCAAGGCGTAAAGGTGCAGGAACCACGTAACGAAAAACTATTGACCGAAGATTATGGGTTGCTGGTCTGGAAAACAAACGACCGGGCCGTTGCTACGTTCAGAGATATGGATTCGATTGTTACGGCTAAAGACAAATTAACGAAACTGGTTCAGGATTGGCTTGGCGCTACGTTATGAACGGACGTAGCAGAGATTACTTTATGTGAATCGTACTCTTCATCGCTTTATCATATTGACTTAGGCAACTGTCGAGCGGCTGGCCCTTTACGTGAATACAATCGCAGAACTCATGGCAGGCTTCCGGGTTCGGACTGTTTCGGCATTGTAGTTCGCAATCGGGCAAAATGTTACGGGGCATGATGCTGTTTCGGTAGACATTCAGGAGCAGCAAGATTACCGTAACGACTGTGGCCAGTACGCCCACGAAAAACTTCGTCGGGAACGTAGTGTTCAACGCTTTCTGAGTGTATAAATTATCAGGAAGCGGAGGCTGGTTGAATGGGAAAATATACTTGATCCGGTCGTAATTCCAGCAGAGAAGATACAGACTCGCGAGTGTCATCAGGGGAGCCATAATCCCGCCATCAAAGCGCGTCGCCTGCACTAGAACGCTAATATTCAGGATAATCGGAAAGTAAAGTAAAGCGCCGAGCGTTGCCGTTTGGGGTATCAACAACAAAATAGCCGCCGTTACCTGCGCTACGCCAATGAAAGTGTAATAATAGCCGGTGTGGTGGAGGGCTTCCAGATAATGCCCTAGTGGATGATTGTTCGATAACGCGGTGAAGCGTTCCCCCGCAATTTTTACGTATCCCGATGGCAAAAAACCAGCGGCTAGGGCTATCCGATTAAAAACGGCAAAATAACGAAGCCATTTATTCTGCTTTGCTTCAGCATGAATTCGGTTGAGGGTAGACGATAGTGGCATAAGTGTCCAAATAAACACAAACATAATAAAAAGTACTTTGTATTTAAAAGTAAATGGCCGTATTTATTTCTTCCCGAATTGTCAGACCGATTCCTGTTCTTCATTTTGTGTGTCAATCGGAGCTTATACCGCTACGTTCCACCCGGTAAAGTAGTAATATTGCGGTTTCGGTAAATACTAATGAGTCAGGTAAAACCAGTAACGATTTCGCTGACAACCAACCACCATTTCGAAATTTTAGACGGGCTTCGGGGAATTGCCGCCATAGCGGTGGTCATCTTCCATTTTATGGAGTTCATTACGCCCGACTATCACAACAATTTCATTGCGCACGCTTATCTGGCCGTTGATTTTTTCTTCTGTTTATCAGGATTTGTCATCGCGTACGCCTATGATCAGAAAGTTCAGAAAATCGGGATTGCCCGTTTCTTAAAACGTAGGCTGATTCGCTTGCATCCGCTGGTCATTGTTGGCTCCCTGATTGGCTTGTTAACGTTTATTTTTGACCCATACAGTGTGCTTCATCAAAAATATGCCGACAAGACTATACTCCTGTTCGTTACGTCCTGTCTGATGATTCCCTACCCCTTGGTGCGGGAGCGGTATTTTAATCTGTTTCATCTAAATCCGCCCACCTGGTCGTTGTTTTGGGAATATATCGCGAATCTTCTGTACGCATTCGTTCTGATTAAATTACCAACGAAATGGGTATGGCTTTTAACCATTCTGGCTGCCATTCTTTTGGTCAACGAAGCCCGCCAATCTACGTTTCTGGGCGTTGGCTTTGGTGGCGATAATGTGACGGCGGGTGGTCTGCGGGCTTTTTATTCGTTTCTGGCTGGTATACTCGTTTTTCGCTCGAAGTGGATCATTAAATCTCGCCTTGGCTTTCTGGTAATCAGCCTATTATTGCTTGGCGCTTTCCTGATTCCATTCTCGAAACCAGTTAACTGGTTTGTGGATTCGCTGGTCGTCATTTTCTATTTCCCTTTTCTGATTGCTGTGGGAGCAGGTGCTCGTCCTGAAGCAGCACTGCGGAGAATTTGCCATTTTTCTGGCGAGATTTCGTATCCGCTTTATATGGTGCATTACCCGTTTTTATGGCTGTTGCTGAGTTATATCGAAGTAAAAAAACCGACAACGCACCAACTGACCATTATCACAATCGTAGGCGTTTGTCTGCTGATAGGATTCGCCTATCTGGTTTTGATACTTTTAGATAAACCCATTCGTAACTATTTAACAAAGCGGTTACGGTCCTGACTGCTACGTAGCACTAATCGAGTTTTTTCAGATTCAGCTCGATAAACTTAAACCACTTGCTGCCATCGCGGCTGAATTCACCGGTTTCATACCAGGTTTTCTGGGTTGGATCGAGCGTGATGATATACTTGGTTTTGCCGCCATTGTTCGGTACGTCGAAACCCCACTCAAATTTATTTTCGGCTAAAACCTCGAAATAAGCGTCGGTTGTAAACCCTTCTTTTACGTACGATTTGAACTTGAACTTCTTCGCTATGGGGTCATAGTTCACGATTGCAAAGGCATTGAACGCTACGTCGTTGGTTTGTTGATTTCGGCCTGTACCTTCAATTTCCAGAACAACCCCGTTGAGCCGCCATTCGATACGTTCGGTTTGCGCAAGCGTTTCTGTTTTTCCGGGCCCTCGCGTATACGTAGCATCGCCTTTCCAATTACCCGCCAGATAAGCCAGTTTCTGCATCTGGGCTTTGCATTCGGCAGAAAAATCAGGAGCCTGCGCATGGGCGAACGTAGCGGAAAGCAAGAAGAGAAAAGTAATGATACGTATTTTCATCGTTTGAGGAAGCAGGTACGTGATACAATTAATAGATGAGTAAAGGCGACTCTAAATTAAGAAACTACGACAAGCTTTTATTTGTAAAAATTTGGATAAATCACTGAAAATCACGCCGTCTGATAACTTATTTACTTTTTGACTACCTGTTGCATTCGGCCTACCTGTATTTTTAAACCATGAGACTGTTTATTTATCTGTTTTCGCTTTGGCTGTTGCTGCTGACGGGCTTACCCTGCCCGGATGCCGATTGCCATATTCACGAAAACAGCGCAACCACCGAATCAACGTCTCCGCCTGCCGAGCATGACCATGAGCAAGGTCATAAAGCCCCCTGTAGTCCCTTTTGCCACTGCGCTACGTGTCTGGGCTTTTCAACTCCGCAACCATTCAACTATTTACTGCCAGCCGATTCGTCTGAATCAGCCCCTGAGCGGCAAATCTTTACGTATCGCTCGCCAAACCAGTTCGACGTAATGCTGGGCATCTGGCAGCCTCCCCAACTTCGGGCCTGAACAATTCTGATGTTCATGATTGAAGCAACGCGCTTTTTCAAACAAGCGTGTGCTATTCGGTCGTGCGCAGCATCCATTTATCATTCACTTGTTCAGATTCGATTATGCTGGATCGCATTATCCATTTTTCTATTCAGAATAAGCTGGTTATCGGGTTGTTTACGCTTGCGTTGATCATTTGGGGCGGTTACTCACTGACCCGCCTTCCCATCGACGCCCTGCCCGATATTACTAATAACCAGGTTCAGGTTATCACCCAAAGTCCGGCTCTGTCGGCAGCAGACGTAGAGCGTCTGATTAGTTTTCCGATTGAACAAACCATGGCAACGCTGCCCGATCTGGAAGAAGTTCGTTCCATTTCGCGCTTTGGCCTCTCAGTAATTACCATTGTGTTCGACGATGATGTCGATGGGCTGGTGGCTCGTCAGCAGGTTTTCGAACGTTTACAACAGGTTCGCTCGCAGATTCCATCCGAAGCGGGGAACCCCGAACTAGCTCCGGTAACAACGGGGCTGGGCGAGATCTATCAATATTTAATCCGGGCAAAACCGGGTTACGAAAAACGATACTCGGCTACCGAGCTACGTTCGATTCAGGACTGGATTGTACGCAGACAATTGCTGGGCACGAAAGGCGTGGCCGATGTCAGCAGTTTCGGCGGATACCTGAAACAATACGAAGTAGCCGTTGATCCTCAGCGACTTCGAGCCGCCAACGTAACGATGGACGATCTATTTACGGCCCTCCAACGTAACAACCAAAACGCGGGCGGTGCCTACATCGACCGTCGGCCAAACGCGTATTTTATCCGTTCCGAAGGGCTGATAAGCTCACTGGCCGACATCGGTAAAATTGTTGTTCGTAAAACCGACGAAGGTATTCCCGTTCAGATTCGCGACGTAGCAGAGGTTGGTTTTGGAAATGCCGTCCGCTACGGTGCAATGACCCGGAACGGAGGTTCACGGAACGGTGAAGGCGAAGTAGTAGGAGCTATTGTGATGATGCTCAAAGGAGCCAATTCGTCGGAAGTGATTGGTAACGTAAAGCAACGTATCGAACAGATCAAAAAATCGCTGCCCGAAGGTGTCGAAATTCACGCCTTTCTCGACCGTACCAAACTGGTGAACCGAGCCATCGGAACCGTTGAACGAAACCTGATCGAAGGTGCTTTGATTGTGGTTTTTGTGCTGGTGCTTTTGCTGGGCAACTGGCGGGCCGGGCTGGTAGTTGCGTCGGTGATTCCGCTATCGATGCTATTTGCCGTTTCGATGATGAATCTGTTTGGCGTATCGGGCAATCTGATGAGCCTCGGTGCCATTGATTTCGGCCTTATTGTCGATGGAGCCGTCATCATCGTCGAAGCCACACTACACCATTTGCAAAAGCGAAAGAGTGCCGCAGTGGATGCTGAAAAAGTGAATGAAAAAACAATTCAATCATTCACCCAGTCCGAAATGGACGAAGAGGTTTACCAATCGGCGAGTCGCATTCGGTCGTCGGCGGCATTTGGCGAAATCATTATCCTGATTGTGTATCTGCCGATTCTGGCACTGGTGGGCATCGAAGGAAAGATGTTTCGCCCAATGGCACAAACGGTCGTTTTTGCTATCGCCGGAGCCTTTATTCTGTCGCTAACTTATGTGCCGATGCTCTCCGCATTGATTCTGAGCAAAAAAATCGACGTAGTGAACAAGCCAACCATTTCGGATAAAATTATGGCCTTTTTCCACCGAATCTACGACCCCACTATTCGCTGGACGTTGACTAGAAAAGGCTTAGTCGTTGGGGTATCGGTCGGTCTTTTTGCCGTGGCACTTTTTGTATTTAGTCGATTGGGTGGTGAATTTATTCCGCAACTCGACGAAGGTGATTTTGCCGTTGAAACGCGCGTAATGACCGGTTCGTCGTTGTCGGAATCGATTGAAGCGGCTTTACAGGGCGGACGAATGCTCAAGGAAAATTTCCCCGAAGTAATCGAAGTGGTGAGCAAAACCGGAGCCGGTGAAATTCCGACCGACCCGATGCCGCTGGAAGCCACCGACATGATGGTGATTCTGAAAGACCGCGCCGAATGGACATCGGCCGATAGTCAGGAAGAACTTATCGAGAAAATGCAGGCGAAACTGAGTCAGATTCCGGGTGTGGAGTTCGGTTTTCTACAACCCATTCAAATGCGGTTCAGTGAGTTGATGACCGGCGTGAAACAGGACGTAGCGGTGAAGCTTTACGGCGAAGATTTGAACGTATTGGCCACTTACGCACCACGTATCGGCAAAGTTGTCAGTTCCGTAAAAGGAGCGCAGGATTTATACGTGGAGAAGGTGAAAGGGTTGCCACAGATCGTTGTCCGGTTCGACCGCGATGCGCTGGCTCGTTTTGGTTTGTCGGTCGAAGAAGCCAATCGCTATTTGCAATCGGCGTTTGCGGGCGCATCGGCGGGAATGGTCTACGAAGGCGAACGGCGGTATGAGCTGGTCGTGCGGCTCCAATCGCAAAGCCGTCAACGGCTCGAAGATGTTCAGAATCTGTTGATTACTACGTCGGAGCGGCAAACAATTCCGCTAAGTCAACTGGCCGAGGTTTCATTTCAGAACAGTGTGAATCAGATACAGCGCGAAAATGCCCAGCGACGTATCACCGTAGCATTCAACGTGCGCGAGCGGGACGTAGAGAGCGTAGTGAACGAGCTTCAGCAAAAGCTTGATGAGCAGATAAAGTTACCGCCGGGCTACTACGTTACGTATGGCGGCCAGTTCCAGAATCTGGAAGAAGCCAAGAATCGACTGGCAATTGCAGTTCCCGTAGCACTGGCGCTCATTTTTGCCCTGCTGTTTTTTACGTTTGGGTCGATACGACAAAGCCTGCTCATTTTTTCGGCTATCCCATTGGCGGCTATAGGTGGCGTTTTTGCGCTCTGGCTGCGCGATATGCCATTTAGTATTTCGGCAGGGGTTGGTTTTATTGCCTTGTTTGGCGTAGCGGTGCTCAACGGCATTGTGCTCATCGGCGAATTCAATCACCTGAAAGCCAGCGGTCAGACGGACTTACGAACAATTATTCTGGAAGGTACAGCCACCCGCCTTCGTCCGGTAATGATGACGGCGTTAGTGGCTTCATTGGGTTTTCTGCCGATGGCATTAGCGCAAACCGCAGGGGCCGAGGTACAGCGTCCGCTGGCTACCGTTGTGATTGGCGGACTAGTTTCTGCTACGTTGCTCACGTTGCTGGTTTTACCTTGTCTATATTGGTGGGAAGAAACGTATTTTGGTCGATCAAAAGAAAGCCGCACTCCAACGATAACGAGTAATCTGGCAAGCTGGCTGTTGCCAATTGGTTTATTCATCGCTGCTAAGTCGACGGCAACGGCGCAAACACCATTGACGCTGGAATCGGCACTGACACAGGCGCAGGCAAATAATGGCTCGAATCGGGTCAATAGCCTGAACATCGCCATTCAGCAGACCAACCGACGTACCGCCCGCGAAATCGGCAGAACCGACGTGTCGTTGATTAGTGGCCAGTATAACTCCCTCAATTGGGACAATAACCTGACCATCTCCCAAAGTATTCCGAACGGCAAGTTGATTCGTGGTCTGGAACGGCTGGCCGATGCCAATATTCAGGGAAGCGAACTGCAAGCCCGACTGATTCAGAACGACTTACGCGCTCGTGTAAAAGGAGCATATCTGGAACTGGCCTACCTGAATGAGCGACTGAAATTGCTAACATCGCAGGATAGTCTCTTGGGTGCATTCCGACGCGCAACAGATGTGCGATTACGTACGGGTGAAGGAACCTCACTGGAAGTGGCTACTGCCGATAACCTGCTGGGAGAAGTTCGAAATCAGTTGGCTCAGACGAGAGCCGATCGGGAAATTGCGGTCAGTAATCTACAAACCCTGCTGAACACTACTGCTATGTTTACTTTACCAACCGCTACGTTGCCACGTCGGGAATTGCCGATTCTGTCCGATTCGGCCTTGGCGCAGAATCCGATACTGGCCTTACTACGTCAACAGATTACCATCGCCGAAGGCCAGATTGCGGTTGAACAGGCAAAACTTCGACCCGATTATTCGGTCGGTTATTTCAACCAGTCGCTGATCGGAACGCAAAACATCGATGGACAGGATCGCTATTTCAATGGCGGAAAACGGTTTCAGGGCGTGCAGCTTGGCATTGGTATTCCGGTGTTTCAGAAAGCACAGCGCGCCCGCATCGAGTCGGCGCGAATGAATCAGCAGTTGGCCGAAGCAACACTGACCTATAACCAACGAAATCTACAGGGCGAACTTTTGGCGGCTGTTCAGCTCATTCGAAAGCAACAGGCCAGCCTGACGTATTACGAGCAAACGGGTTTACCAACAGCGCAGCGACTGGCCGACGGAGCCGAAAAAGCATTTCGGGCAGGCGAAGCCAATTATCTGGAATACAGTCAGGCATTGACACGTGCCAATCAAACCCGCACCAATTATCTGGACACTATCAATCAATACAATCAGGCGGTGGTTGCGCTGGAGCAACTACTTGGTCTGCCTTAATCTGCACAACCGATGTTTACTACGCTTAATTTATATCGATTGGTTATCATTCTCGGATTATTCTGCGCTATCTCGGCCTGTAAAAAGGAAGAGACAGCGCAGAAAGCCGAAACAGAACACGAGCACGAGCACGAAGCTACTGACCTGATTGAACTATCTGAAGATCAGCTTCGAATTGCCGACGTAGAGCTGGGTAACGTAGCATCCCGAAATTTAAGTCAGGTCTTGCAGGTTAACGGGCGATTGGCAGTACCGGCTCAGAGTCAGGTGGTTATTACGGCCTTGCAGGGCGGTTTTGTGCGCACAATTCCGCTGCTGCCCGGCCAGCCGGTGCAGAAAGGGCAGATACTGGCTCGTATCGAAAACCCCGAACTGTTGCAGATGCAGCAGGAATATGCCGAAAGTCACAGCCGTTTAACATACTTACAGGCCGAACTGGCACGTCAGCAGGAGCTAAGCCGCGAAAACGTTAGCGCACTGAAAGTACTTCAGCAAACAACGGCTGAGTTACGGGCCATCCAGGCTCGCGTAACAGGTCTGGGCCAACGTATCAAATTAGTAGGATTGTCGCCACAGGCCGCGCTGGATGGGAAATACAGCGCGCACTACGTAGTAACGGCTCCCGTATCGGGTGTAGTTACCGACGTAGCGGCTACGGCTGGCCAGTTCGTGCAACCTGCCGATGTGATTGCTCGGCTCACCAGCAGTCAGGGATTATACGCCGAACTGACTGTTTTCGAGAAAGATTTACCGAAGCTTCGAGAAGGGCAGCGCGTGAGTTTATTGCTCAACAACGAAAGTGGTCGGGAACGTAGTGGACGTATCAGTTTCATCAATCGCGCCATCGACGCCGACCGATCAGTGCGGGTAGTGGCTAAGATTGATCAATCTGATGCGCGCCTGACGCCCAATACGTTTCTGAAAGCCAGTCTTGATTTGGGCGACAGTCGAGTAACGGCCTTACCTGAACAGGCAATTGTATCGGACGAAGGCAAAGAATACATTTTTATTGTTACGTCCGAAAAAGCGCCCGATCATCATGAACACGAAGAAGGGGAAGCTGGACATGAGAAGGACGAACACGATCATAAAGCCGGTGAAGCTGAAACGCATGGAACGGTGTTCAAACAGATTCCGGTACGTCGGGGCATAACCGAAAACGGGTATTCGCAGGTTATCCTTCCTGAACGTATCGACTGGAAAAAAACGCAGGTTGTTGTGAAAGGTGCCTACGCACTACTGTCGCAATTGAAAGCGGCTGGCGGTGAAGAAGAAGGCCATTCGCACTAAGGCGGTATTGGTCTTTTCACTATAAAGCCCTCCCCTAAGAACTAAGGGAGGGCTTTATTTTTAGTAGGACACTATGGCACTACTGTTTCAGAAGTTTGATCGTTTGCCGATGGCCCGGACTGGTAATCTGCAATAAATAAACCCCAACATGCTTACCAAGTGGCAGACGTAATCGCTCGGTATTGGTCGGTAACAATTTGCTAAGCTGACTAACCGAACGTCCCTGCTCATTAACTACGGTCAGATTCACAGATTGCCCTTGCCCGTTACGTAGTTCCAGATCCAGATACTCATCGATAACCGGATTTCCAAGTACGACAACCTCTAATGTAGGCTGATCGCTGAGCCCTTCACGCCCCGCCGGATTGCTGCAACCGGCCAGCCAGTTATAACTAAAACTAGCCTCACCTGGCGTACCTTCCTGCGTAGCTTTTACCGTAATAACCGGATTGTCGGTATAGAGCTGAAGCGTGTAAGGCCCGGAAGCAGTAGTCGGCAGAAGCTCATTTACAACCGAGAAACGAATTGGCTGACCATTCACATTGCTGTATTGAGGCTGGAAACGAACCAACTTCAGGCCAGCGTTAATTATCTCACAACTAATCGTTTGCACGCCAGTTATGCTAAACTGACCGGGATTTGGCGCATTTGCAGGATTCACCGTGAGTACAAAACTGGCACTCACACTCAACCCCTGTGGATCAGTCGCTGTAACTGTTACGGTACTCACGCCCGTCATGCTCGGCACACCCCCAATCTGCGTTGGTGGGCTGAAACTTAAGCCAGCCGGTAAACCCGCCACACTTAACACCAGTGTATGTGGAGACTCATTGTCGGTGAAAGTCGTCTGCGGAATCGTGTAACCAAATTCCTGCCCCACTTTGGCTACCTGATCGGTTAGCGGCTGATTAACACGAGGTGGCGTGTTGGTTTGCGGACTCTGACAGTTGGCTAGCCAGTTGTAGGTAAATGAAGACTCCCCTGCACTTCCCTGTTGCGTGGCTTTGACAATGATGGTCGGGTTATCGTTATAAAGCTGCAATGAATATGGCCCCGGCGCCGTAGTCGGGAACATCTCATTTACGACTGATACACTCACGGGCTGTCCGTTGAGCCCACTATACTGCAACTGAAAACCGATTTCATAACGATTGTGAGAAATCTGCGTACAGGCCACTGGGCTTACTCCCGTAATAGCGAAAGACGTAACAATTGTTGACGAAGCCGGTTGCACCGTAAGTCCAAACTGGGTGCTGGCCGTCAGCCCGCCCGGATCGGTCGCCATTAACGTAACGGTCGATGTACCACTCAACGCAGGCGTTCCGGTTATGGTCGTACCAACCAGATTCAACCCCGTCGGTAAGCCACTAGCCGTCAAAGTCAGTGCATTGGGTGTCTGAGCATCGGTAAACGTATTCGCTACGTTCAGTCCAAATGGTTGTTCCTGAATAGCTACCTGATTCGCAATCGGGTTTACCAGAACAGGGGGCGTATTGGTTGCCGAAGGTTCTACCACAGTCAGCACAAAGCTGGCACTCACGCTCAAACCCTGCGGATCAGTCGCCGTTACCGTCACGGTACTCACGCCCGTCATGCTCGGCACACCCCCAATCTGCGTTGGTGGGCTGAAACTCAAACCGGCTGGCAGCCCCGCCACACTCAACACCAGTGTATGTGGAGACTCATTGTCGGTGAAAGTTGTCTGCGGAATCGTGTAACCAAATTCCTGCCCCACTTTGGCTACCTGATCGGTTAGCGGCTGATTAACGCGCGGTGGCGTGTTAGGTTGCGGACTCCGACAGTTGGCCAGCCAGTTATACGTATAGGAAGCTTCTTGTGAAGATCCGCCCTGTTGCGCTTTGAGAACAATGATCGGATTATCGTTATACAGTTGCAACGTATGAGGTCCCGGCGCCGTAGTCGGGAACATCTCATTAACGACCGATAAACTCACGGGTTGCCCATTGAGTCCGCCATATTGGGGCGTAAAACTAATCACGTAGCGGTTGTTGGAAATCTGCGTACAGGCATTGGTTGTAACCGCCGTAATTGCAAACGGACCGCTCGGCACATTGGCCTGAATAACCGTTGCCGAAGCCTGTGCTTTACAATTACCTGTAGTGCCGGTAACTGAATAAATTCCAGCAGCATTTACCACAATAAAGGAAGACGTAACTCCCGTCGACCAGAGATACGTAGTAGCTCCCGATGCGGTAAGAGTAGTGCTCTCTCCAGAGCCAATTGTCAGAGAAGGCGTAGCGCTAATATTGACAGAAGGTACCGAATTATCCTGACTTATTTCTACGGATGCCGTTGCTTTACAGCCATTCCCTGCGGTCAGCGTTACCGAATATGTTCCGCCCGAACTCACCGAAATCGAAGACGACGTAACGCCGGTGTTCCACAGATACGACCCCTGCCCAACCGCCGATAAAACCACCGATGGATTACTACAACTCAACGTAGCACTGGTCGGATTGATACTGACCGTAGCGCCACTGTTGTCCTGAACGACCTGCAACGAAGCTGTTGCTGTGCAGCCGTTCGTTCCGGTCAGAACCACTGAATACGTTCCGGCCGATGTGACATTAATCGTTTGGCTGATGGCGCCCGTATTCCACAAATACGTTCCGGTGCCGACGGCTGTTAACGTAATGGAGGAGTTCCCACAATTCAACGTAGCGCCAGTCGGCGTTCCGATTGATGGGCTGATGCTCACCGACGGTGCCGAATTGTTCTGTGTTATAGTAACCGAGGCTGTACCCGTACAGCCATTTCCAGCGGTTAGTGTTACCGAATACGTTCCGCCCGAACTCACCGAAATAGTTTGCGTGGTTTCGCCCGTACTCCACCGATACGCTCCCGAACCGACGGCAGCTAAAGTCGCAGATGGGTTAGAACAGGTCAACGTAGTGTTGGTTGGATTAATACTCACCGTAGCCGCACTGTTATCCTGAACCACGCCTGCCGATGCCACCGCCGTACAGCCATTCCCTGTGGTTAACGTAACTGAATACGTCCCCCCCGACGCAACATTGATCGTTTGTGTTTTTTCGCCCGTACTCCACAAGTATGTTCCAGCACCTATTGCACTCAAACTCACCGAAGCTGTAGTGCAGTTTAATGTAGCACTTTGTGGATTGATTGAAATGGATGGTGGCGTATTATTCTGGAATATCTCTGTCGTTGCCGTCGCCGTGCAACCATTAGCAGCGGTTAAGGTAACCGAATAAATAGTAGCCGACGTAACGCTAATTGTCTGGCTGATTGCCCCTGTACTCCATACGTAGGTACCATTTCCATTAGCCGTTAACGTAGCACTCGGATTCGTGCAGGTCAACGTAGCACTTTGCGGATTGATCGAAAGGGCTGGTGGCGTATTATCCTGGAATACCTCTGCTGATGCCACAGCGGTACAGGCATTGCCTGTAGTTAAGGTAACGGAATAGGTACCCGCCGACGTAGCACTGATGGCTTGCGTGGTTTCGCCCGTACTCCACCGATACGTTCCCATACCAACGGCTGTTAAGGTAGTGGATGGATTCCCACAATTCAACGTAGCACTGGTTGGGTTGATTGAAACGGTGGCAATGGAGTTGTCCTGAAACACTTCGGCTGAAGCGCTAGCTGTGCAACTGCCCCCATCCGATATAGTTACGGAGTAAACACCTGCGGCCGTAACACTGATCATTTGGGTGGTTTCGCCAGTACTCCAAACAATTGGTCCTTCAACCAGTGCTTCCAGTGTAACCGTGGGCTCACTACAAGTCAACGTAGCACTTTGCGGAGTAACGCTTATCATGGGTGTGTAGTCTTCATACGCTACCGTTACCGACGCGGTGGCCGTACAACCATTGGAAGCGGTAATTATTACGGAGTAAGTACCGGCTTCAGTAACCGCAGCCATGTTGCCGTTCCCCATCTGTATAACTCCAGCACTAAACTCATAACGATACTGCTCGGCAGGCATCGCAAACAAGGTTACAGATGAACTTGCACAGCTTAGTGAACCATCAGCCTCAAGAGTTGCTTGCAATGGCGAGTTATTACTGCCAACAAATGCCGTTGCGCTAGCCGTACAGCCACTGGCATTGGTAACCACTACGGTATATGTTCCGGGGCTATTAACCGTAAACAGACCCGTATTATTACTTTCTCCATTGCTTAGCGTATAACTAGTACCGCCCGTTGCGGTTAATGAAACCGAAGGATTACTACAGGTGATTGTTGATCCGGATGGGCTAAGTGAGGCCGTTACCGCATCGATTGTAACCACGGCATTTCCAGATAGATTGCCGGAACTAGCCGATCTGCCATTGGCATCCATGAGCGCACTGATGGTATACGTAGTGGTTGCACCGGGACTCACAACAATAGCCGCTCCGCTAACGTATCCAGAAATAACCGACGTTGACGTACCATCACTGATTGTTACCTCATAAGGACTAGCCCCGTTTGTTATTGTGGCGGTCAGGGTTGCCGATTGCCCTGCACAAATGGTACTGCTTCCGGCCAACGTAGCAGACATTACAGGAGCAACGTCATCATTTACAATGGTACCCTGCCCCTGCCCATCCGTAACAACTGCATTTGTTACGTTGGTTACGTTCACAAAGAAAGTCTCGTCTGGTTCAACAGACGTATCGCCGTTGACAAGCACGGCAAAATTACCAGTTGAAACACCCTGTGGGATAGTCACAGTGCCCGCTGCAGACGTATAATCACCGGGTGCTATGGCCGTTCCATCGGCTGTAAGAATATTAAACGTAACACCGCCCGCCGGGGCTGGTGCTGATAAACTCGCGGTAAAGTTGAACGTAGTAGTACCGGAATTACCTTCATTGAGCGATACGTCATTAATCGTCAGATTAGGAGCTGCGTCATCATTTAAAATGGTGCCCTGCCCCTGCCCATCCGTAACAACTGCATTTGTTACGTTGGTTACGTTCACAAAGAAAGTCTCGTCTGGTTCAACAGACGTATCGCCGTTGACAAGCACCGAAAAAGTATATACCGAGCTTCCCGCCGGAATAGTCTGACTAGTAAGCGAATTGGCTATATAATCACCGGGTGCTGTTGCAGTGCCATTTGCAGTGGCAATATCAAATGTAACGCCACCTGCCGGGGCGGGGGCCGATAAACTCACCGTAAAATTAAAATTGGTAGTCCCTGCATTCCCTTCAATGAGCGTTACGTCGTTAATTGTCAGATTAGGAGCTGCGTCATCATTTACAATAGTACCCTGCCCCTGCCCATCTGTAACAACTGCATTTGTTACGTTGGTTACGTTTACAAAGAATGTTTCGTTTGGCTCAACAGACGTTTCACCATTGACAAGCACCGTAAATGTATAGGTAGATGAACCAGCCGGAATGGTCTGACTGGTTAAGGATTTGGCCGTATAATCGCCGGGGGCTATTGCGGTGCCATTAGCAGTGGCAATATCGAACGTAACACCACCCGCTGGGGCAGGGGCCGATAAGCTGACGGTAAAATTAAAACTGGTAGTCCCCGCATTGCCTTCATTTAGCGATACGTCGTTGATACTCAGATTGGGAGAAACAATACCCTGAGGAGTTAAGCTAAAATCATCTACCGCTAGCCCATCATCGGCCCCTGATGCATCTACATCAGTCCAGCGAATCCAGAACGTAGCACCGTTAGCAATAGACTGGTTATTGATCGTGGTCGATAATGCTATTCTGTTGGCAGCATCATTTCCATTTTTCGCCCCAACTCCCGCCGTTACTGAGGCTACAAAATCAAGATCCGCAATAGGTGCCCAGGTGCCTGTGTTTAGATCTGTGGCATTTGTACTATACTCAAAATTTAAGCGGTCGATTCGGCCAGCTGTTTCTGTACCTAATCGCCACTGCTCCCCGTTGTAAGCAATTTGTAGACTATTGATTGTAGCACCTGTGTTATTCGTAAAAGCCGCTCCAAATATGGGGATTAAGGTACCCGAACGTAACCCACCCAGCGCCCGTTCTGTGCTGCCACTCGCACCAAAGCTATACGTATCACCAAAGTTACTACTGCCTGTACCTACTGCATATTGCTCATTATCTCTGGCCCCACCGCCTGATTCAGTCATGAACCAACCCGTTATGGTCAGGTTATTGGTGGTACTTCCATCCGTATTCGACATTGTGTCGAAATTCTGGGTATAAGCACTACCCAAGGTTGTCAAAGATACAGCTTGCCCCCTGACTATACCCGAAAACAGGGCTAGAAGTAGCACAAAAACTATCTCGAATGAACTCTGTAGCGGTTTATTCATAAATTATGGGGTTAACAGTTAAGATCGCGTTTAAATTTAGACAATACAATGGTTTACAAATTATTATAGATTGTAAAAATTTTATTATTAATAAGAAAATCCAATAAATCAGTTACAAATATCAGATACAAGAAAACCAAAAGTGGATAAATTTATCCCAAACAGCATCGTGCTGTCTGGGATAAATTCGCTACGTTACCTTATTGCACAATTGTCTTACCCTTAGGATACTTGAGTTCGTAACGAAAGGTTAATGTGCGACTTTCGTTGGGCTGGAGTGTTAGCCGATACGTTAGTTTGCCAGTTTCGGAATTTAATTCAGCGCCACCGGCATCGGTTAAAACAACTTCGATACGACTGTCGGTCGAGACCGGAATCTGGTCGTAAACGGTCAGCTCAGCAGGCTCCTGACGAGTGTTACGTAGGCTGATTCGATATGCATGATTTTCGCGCTGGTTGCTGCCAATGGTTTTCCGGCTGTTAAGATCTTCAATCTGCTCGCGTTTGGCAATGATACGTTTGTCGCGGCCAAGCGACAGTATCAGCGTGTCTTTTACCTCAGTCAGATTCACCTGCGATTCGCCCACAAACGTACCTTCGAAATAAATTCGGGCGGGGCCATTGAGCATATTCAGTTTATCCCAGCCAGTCAGTTGCGCCACCAGAAACGCATCGTTGTCAAGCTTTGGCGTCAGTTCATACCGATACGTAGCAGGCACGCTTGCCACTTGCACATCTACCAGATGCGGGCGTCCATTCGTCAGAATTGTATACGGGATCGCAATTTCAAAATTAATATTGGTTGGCTGCTCGGTGATTTCAGTCACGCTGGCTGTGTTCGCTAAATCAGCGTCTCGTCCACCTGTAGGAGCTGCTTTTGTGATTATTTTTTCTTCCAGAACGGCCGTGGATTCAGCCATTACTTTTTTCCCATACGAGACACGCGGCATTGGCCGAGGTTCGTAAAATCCAACATAATCGGTGGTCAGTTGTGGCTGGGAACCGGGTAATGCCGGATTAGCAGTTGAGAGCGTCAGGTGTATATTCTTCCAGTCGAAACCTGTATTCTGATATACTTGCGCTTTACACGCCAGCGATGCCGGATTTTTCGTGTTGCTCACCCGCACGTCATACACAGGCGACCAGCCTGCATTGCTCACTACGTAGCTCAGATCCAGCTCAACGGTAGTTTTTGTTTTAGTAGTTAAGGTCACCTCAATTTCGCCCACGGGCCGATCTCGTTTTGCATTTTGCTCCTGTACCTGTGCGTCGAGCCGCTCTACGCGTTTTTTTTGTTCTACCAGTCGCCGATTCAGAATAAGCAACTCCTGCCCAATTTTCGTGAGTCGTTCACGATAGAAAGCAGCCATCTCAGCCACTTCTTTCACGGTAGTGCCGGTGGTTTTTCCGCCAATCTGCTGATTCGCCAGAATCAACTTTTTTTCCTGTTGCAATACGTCCTCCTGTAACATCAGTCCTTCATACGTTTCCCGATTGATACGTAGTGAATCTTCCAATCGCTGGAGTGAAGCGGGTTTTGGAGCCTTAGTCAGAAAATTCGTGCGAAACTGAACACCCTGAATAATGGCATCTCCTTTTCCGGTAATCTGAATGCTTTGCGGGTCAGTTTGAGCCGGAGCATTGTCGATAATCAGCCGGGTTGTGCCAGCGTCAAGCGTAGCCGTAGCATGAGCCAGTAATTGGGCTCGGGATAGAAATACCGTAGCCTGCCGAAGCGTAGCCTGAGTACGTTGTTCGTCGCTAGTATTAGGCATAATCACCTGAGCAAAAGCAGGTTGAGCCCAAAACCATAGTGAAGTGATAAGCAGGAATTTTTTCATAGAAACAGGATGATTTGGCGATATAGATTCCATACGTATCGCCAACGTTTAATTATTTCGGGAAAACAAGGAATAATTCGTCGGCTTGCTGAACTTTGCGCTATGATTAATGCCAGCCAGCTTCGCTCGTTTACCGAGCAGATTTTTAGTGCCATCGGCTGTTCGGATGCCGATGCTCACCTAGCCGCCGACGTACTGGTTAGTGCCGACTTACGCGGTGTCGATTCACATGGTGTTGCCCGACTACCAGGCTACGTTCGCCTGTATGATAACGGCCGTATCAACCCAAAACCGCAGATGCGTATTGTCCACGAAACACCGTCAACAGCCGTTGTCGATGGCGACCGGGGTTTGGGTTTGGTGGTAGGACCTTGGGCCATGCAGGTTGCCATCGAAAAAGCACGTATTGCCGGAACCGGCTGGGTTGCCGTTCGTAACTCCAATCACTTCGGCATTGCTGGATACCATGCGTTGTTGGCTGCCGACCACGATATGATCGGACAGGCCATGACCCATGCAGCTCCACTGGTTGCACCTACCTTTTCGCTCGACAAACTTCTGGGAACCAATCCAATTGCCGTAGC
Source organism: Spirosoma daeguense (assembly GCF_054776875.1). Taxonomy (NCBI): domain Bacteria; kingdom Pseudomonadati; phylum Bacteroidota; class Cytophagia; order Cytophagales; family Cytophagaceae; genus Spirosoma; species Spirosoma daeguense. The sequence goes on along the minus strand of NZ_BAAHBF010000003.1, from coordinate 3,854 downwards.
TATTCCGGCAGCAACCGAGCCAACGTTTCTCGCCGATTTTGCATCAACGGCCGTGGCCTACGGTAAGCTCGAAATTCTCCAACGGAAAGGTCAGGATATTCCACTCGGTTGGGCACAGGATTCCGAAGGCCAGCCAACTGTTGATGCCAACGCGATACGTAACGGCGGTGCGTTAGTACCACTAGGCACCGACCGGGAGCACGGTTCGCACAAAGGGTACGGACTGGGAGCCATTGTCGATATTTTTTCGGGAGTTTTGTCTGGAGCTAATTATGGGCCTTGGGTTCCGCCATTCGCTACGGCAGGATTTATGCAGGCCAACGAAGGCGTCGGTGCTGGAACCGGCCACTTTTTCGGAGCTATGCGCATCGACGCTTTCCGACCAGCCGATGAATTCAAATCGCATATGGACAATTGGATTCAGCGTTTCCGGCAGGCAAAAGCCATTGAAGGACAACAAGTGCTTATTCCCGGCGATCCAGAACGAACAATGGAAGCCGAACGGCTCGCCAATGGCATTCCTGTAGTTGAGCCTGTCATAAAAAGTCTGGAAGAATTGGGCGAACGTTTTGGCGTAAAGCTTTAGTAAGATAATGGATAATGGATAATGGATAATGGATAATGGATAATGGATAATGGATAATGTTTTACAAACTATTTTTTCACTATTCACTATCCATCAAAAAAAAGACCCATCATAAACGGGTCTTTTTCTGCATTACTCCATAAACAATCGCTACTTTTTACTTTCCTGTGCGTGCTCGTTTGAACGTACCATCGGATGCGAATTCAAGAATGGCTCGCTTCTTATCGGCGGTCATTATCAGCACGATATAATCACTATCTTTCTTTTCCTGAGCCGCTTTATCAATCGTTGCTCCGGCATAATTTGTATTAATATACGTAGTAATGGCGGCAGGCAGGCTCGTGGTGGCTACCGTAGTCGATGATGGGCCACGACCTGTTCCGGGGCGGTTATGTCGGGTTGAATCACCCCGCGTCTTTGTCGTATCGCCCTTTACGTGTTTCCCCCGCCCTGTTGTATCACCGGGCGCATGACGCGATTTGCGACCCGCTTCTTTTACGAACGTACCATCTGCTTTAAAGAGTAGTAGCTTAACCCCACCATCAACCGTAATCGATACCACAAAATCGCCATTTTTATCCTTGCCTGCTTCTTTTATGGTTGCACCAGCATAGTTTGTACTGATGTACGTCGTAACTGTAGCAGGCAGACTTGCTACGTCTACAACCGTCAGGCTACGTGGTTTTTTTGTTGAATCGCCTGATACGCTGGCCACACGTGCTCCGTCACTATCGTCATCCGGGTCAACCGCCGTTTTGTTACAGGCATTCAACCCCACCACCAATGCAATCATGCAACTGAACCAAAACACTGTTTTCATACGATTAATAGATCAATTTTTGAATAAATTGGAAAAGGTGTATACTTCCATCGGCTCTGTTTACCGACGATATTGACCTTACGTACAGGAATTGCAGACCGTTGCAGTTTGTCGCAAAATGATGTAAAAAAGTATCGACCGATGTGAAACGAAAGCATGGGTCGTATGTATAAATTGTTATTTTTGCCATGTTTTATTCGCTTGATGGTATCTTTAGCGCGATTCTATTTGGCACTTTTCTCATATTACGAGACATTATTTTATGAAAAAACAAAACAGCCGCCAATCACAGTCGCAAACGCTTAATGGAATGACCCAATCGCAGGGCCAGTCTCTGCCTAAGTTTTCGTTTAAAGACTATCAGACGGAGAATTTTTTCGATGAGATGTTCTCCGAAGAAAAACAGGTTAGGGCTGGTTATGCCGCTTTTCAGGAACGCGTAGAACAGCTCACTCACGAAGATCTTATTGGTCGGCAACATTCGGCCGAACGGGCGCTGATGAGTATGGGAATTACCTTCAACGTATATTCGGAAGGTGAAGGTACTGAGCGAATTATGCCCATCGACATTATTCCACGCGTGATTGAATCTGCCGAATGGAATCGACTTGAAGAAGGGCTTATCCAACGTATTAAAGCGTTGAATATGTTTCTGGACGATGTTTATAATGAGCAGAACATTCTTAATGATGGCGTAGTACCCCGCGATTTAATCGAATCCAGTAAATCATTTTTACCACCTTGTCTGGGCGTCAGACCGCCGAAAGGAATCTGGTGTCATATTACAGGTACTGACCTGATCCGGGGCGACGATGGGCAGTTTATGGTGCTGGAAGATAACCTCCGTTGTCCATCAGGGGTATCGTATATGCTCGAAAACCGGGAACTTATCAAGCAAACATTTCCGGAAGTACTGGCTCAGACAGGCGTTCGTCCTGTATCGGACTACGCCACCCGACTGCTTCAGATGCTGGAATACATTGCCGACCGGCCTAACCCAACGGTGGTGGTGCTGACACCCGGCATTTACAATTCGGCTTATTTCGAACATTCGTATCTGGCTCAGCAGATGGGTGTTGAACTGGTTGAAGCTCGTGATCTGGTGGTATCTGGTGGTTACGTGAAAATGCGAACAACCAAAGGCTTCCAGATTGTCGATGTGATTTACCGACGTATCGACGATACGTTCCTTGACCCTCACGCGTTTAATCCAGATTCCATGATTGGCATTCCGGGCATTTTCGATGTCTATAAACGCGGTCGTGTTGCACTGGCAAATGCGCCGGGAACAGGAGTTGCCGATGACAAAGTTATTTACGCCTACGTACCACGTATCATTCAGTATTACCTGAATGAAGAGCCCATCATTCCGAATGTACGGACGTATATCTGCCGCGAAGAGGAAGACTGCCGCTACGTACTGGAAAACATTGAGCAACTGGTTGTAAAAGAAGCCAATGAAGCTGGTGGCTACGGCATGTTAATTGGCCCGAAAGCTACGCCGGAAGAACACGAACTATTCCGTCAGAAAATTCAGGAGAATCCACGAAACTACATTGCTCAGCCAACTATCTCCCTGTCGCGGGTACCTTGTCTGGTTGGCGATCATGCCGAAGGGCGTCACGTAGATCTCCGGCCGTACATTCTCTATGGCGATGGTGTCAACGTCATTCCGGGAGGTCTCACGCGTGTAGCACTACGTAAAGGCTCGCTGGTAGTGAACTCCTCACAGGGTGGTGGCGGTAAGGATACCTGGGTATTGTATTAGTCGTCGCGATTTACTAATTCGACTGTCAGGTTCAATGACCCACGCTTATGGGGGAAAACCATTGAATCTGACAGTAAAAACCCCAAAACAACGTTTATTGGCTTATTTTCTATACACCTTTTACACTCAAAAGCGTTGTAGAATAAATCCGATACGTTTATGCGGTTCATGTACACGATTGGGCTTTTGAGCCTGTTTTTTGGGGCTGCCTTGTGGCCCACCGTCAGCCAGGCCACCCACGTACGGGCGGGTGAAATCACCACCCGACGGCTTTCCACCACGTCTCTGGCTTACGAAATCACCTTCACGGCTTATTACGACGAAACACCAAGGGGTAGGCCTGCCGCCGATGCGGCCGAAGCCTACACGATCTGTTTTGGGGATGGCACTCAGCAGGAAGTCAGGCGGTTGCCCCGAACGTATATCAACAACCGAACCTCCTCCATCAACGTCTACCGGGTGATCCACACCTATCCCGGAGGGGGCGTATATACCATTGGGGTATCGGTTGCTAACAGAAACGAAGGGACTATTAACCTGCCACCGCCTAATGCTTCACAGTTTATACAGTTCTACGTCTCGACCACGATCCTGATCAATCCGGCACTGCTGACCAACTCGACGCCCGTGATGCTCAACCCGCCACTGGATTCGGGACGGGTGGGGCAGAAGTTCTGCCA